>CAMCGZ010000039.1 GCA_945874535.1 Bdellovibrio sp. ZAP7 | reverse complement strand
TGACGAAATCACCGAATGTCTGACTCTGCAGATAGAGAATGCCTCCGGTGGTCGCCGAGCCGACAATCAGTGCGAAAGTCAAAAACGCGATACGGAGTTTGCGAGCCGTACTCAAAGGAATCTCAGCCTGAACTCCGCATCCCTGAATGAGGGATCGGTCTGGACCACTTTCTCATACCAGCCTTTTGCCGATGCAGAATGACCGAGACTTTCCTCTGCCCTTCCCATCAGGTAGTAAAGGCAGGTTTTATCCTCGTGCAGCAACTCAGAATCCGACAATACCGGCTCCAGAACCATCTTCGCACCAAAGGCCTCGCACGATAAAACCAGAGACTCGGCCAGTAAGGCTGTAGCCGACAATCCCACCTCTCCCAATGAGGACTTCTCTTGCAGAACCTGCTTGATTGCGTGCCTCAGTTCGCGCCCCGCATCTTGAAAACAGCCCATCTCGAAAAAAGCGATTCCAAGATCGAGCGATGATCGCGCATCAAGATCTATGGAATGTTTCCAGATCTCGGCACCGGACTCCGGAATCCCATTAGCTTCGTCGAGGCCGAGATCGCTCTCGAGCCTGCGGACCACCTCATCTGGATCCTCTAAAACAATCTTGCCCAGGGTCCGGGGTGTCGTATCGTACAAGTGCTCGATCTCAAACTTTCCGATTTGATCGAGTAACTCGCGCCCCTTGCGGTAATGAGGGCTATGCAGAAGCATCCGATAAAGGAGACGCTTCGCTTCTTCGAGCAAACCTTCCGAGAAAAGGATCTTTGCGCTCGCAAGATCATCCTCGAGTGATGGTTTCTCGGGCGTCAGAGACTTCGTCGGTGATGCGCTTTCGTCAGTATTTCCAGACACTTTGGACCTGAACCCCCATGGAATCAGGATAAAGCTTTCAGGACTTTTTTTGGAGGAATTCTTCAATAAAGCGTGTTGTATATTTCGACTCGACAAATTCCTGACTTGCAAAAATCTGACGGTGGATCGGGAGAGTCGTTTTGACCCCCTTCACCACGAATTCGTCCAGTGCTTGACGCATTTTCGCAATCGCCTCCTCGCGAGTACGGCCATGCACGATCAGTTTCGCAAGGAGGGAATCATAAAACGGAACCACCTTGTATTCATCGTAAATGAACGAATCGACTCGAACTCCGAAGCCTCCGGGCACATGGAGCGCGGTGATCTTTCCGGGGCAAGGATGGAATGTCTCCGGATCTTCCGCATTGATCCTCACTTCGAACGAATGCCCCCGCAATCGCACCTCGTCCTGTGTGAATCCAAGCCGCTCGCCCGCAGCGATGCGGATCTGCTCCTGGATGAGATCGATGCCGGTCACCATTTCGGTCACGGGGTGCTCGACCTGGATCCGGGTATTCATTTCCATGAAGTAAAAGCGAAGGTCTTCATCCACCAGGAACTCGACCGTGCCAACGGACTCGTAGCCCACATCCGCGCACAAGGCCAATGCGGCAGCCCCCATTCGCCCCCTGATTTCAGGAGTGAGTATCGGGCTTGGAGCCTCTTCAATCAATTTCTGATGCCTGCGCTGGATTGAGCAATCCCGTTCACCGAGAAATACCCGGTTACCGTAGCGGTCACAGGCCACCTGGATCTCGACATGCCTAGGTCGCTCACAAAACTTCTCGACATAAAGGGAGCCGTCTCCGAATGCGGCGCGGGCTTCCTCGCTACAACGTTGGAAGGAGTCCGCCAGGTCCTTCTCAGTACGGATGATGAAAATTCCGCGCCCGCCACCACCGGCGGCTGCTTTCAAAATGACCGGATATCCGATCTCCCGTGCGGCTTCGACAGCCTCTTCGACTCCGGCCACAGCGCTCAGTGTTCCTGGAAGCATCGGCACTCCCGCCTGTCTTGCGCGGGCCCGGGCGCGGGTCTTCTCGCCCATAGCCTCGATATTCTCGGGTGTCGGGCCGATGAAAGTGAGCTTGCATTCACGGACCAAGCGCGCAAATTCTGCATTCTCGGAGAGAAACCCGTAACCGGGATGAATCGCCTCGACACCCGTGACTTCGGCTGCCGAGAGGATACTCATCATGTTCAGGTAAGAGAGTTTCGGAGCAGGCGGCCCGATACAAATGGCCTCATCAGCAAGCTTCACGTGAAGGGAGCTCTCGTCAGCGCTCGAGTACACCGCAACAGTCTTGATGTCCAACTCACGGCACGCACGGATGATCCGGAGCGCGATTTCACCGCGATTTGCGATCAGGATTTTTTTGAATGGCGGTTTTTTAGAACTCACGGTCCCACCCGTCTCACGCGGTGTCGATCACGAACAACGGCTCACCGAACTCGACGGGCTGTCCGTTTTCGACCAGCACTTGGATCACGCGCCCTGCGAAATCCGCCTCGATTTCATTCATGAGTTTCATCGCTTCCACGATGCAAAGCGAATCACCGGGTGAAACCCGCTTTCCGACCTCCACATAGGGTGCGGAAGTGGGGGAAGGAGCCCTGTAAAAGGTACCCACAAAAGGAGACAACACCTTTTTGTAGGAAGGCGGATCGCGCTCTTCTGTCGAAACTGAAGGTTGCGACTGGGGCACCTGAGCCATGGCTTGGGGTACTGTGTGGGCCGGAGGGATGGCCGCATGCCCCGTCTTCAGGACGATCTTGTTTTTACCGTCTGACCACTCGAATTCGACAATTCCACGCTCACGCATGAAATCGGAAAGTGGAGCGAGATCCGATGTGGAGAACGGAAGAACCGAGCGGGAAGGAGCCTTGGCGCGGATGGCTGGCAATGGCTTACTTGTTCGCTTTTTCGACATAGGAAGAATCCCGGGTGTCGATCTTCAGAACGTCACCTTCGGAAATATGAAACGGAACCTGGACCACTGCGCCGGTTTCCATGGTTGCGGGTTTCGATCCACCTGTCACGGTGTCCCCACGGAAGGACGGGTCGGTTCGGACCACCTTCAGTTCGACAAAAGTCGGCAATTCCACAGTGATCGGCTTTTCATTGTAAAACACCACCTGGACTTGCATGTTGTCCTGCATGAACAGGGCAAGCTCGCCAATTTGTTCTTCGCTGATGATGGTTTGTTCGAAATTTTCGGTATTCATGAAATTGAACCCGCTACCATCCTTGTAAAGGTACTGCATTTCCTTCACTTCTACGTTAGCGGCTGGGATCCGATCACCGGACTTGAAGGTACGCTCGATCACGTTTCCGTTCAGAAGATTCTTCAGCTTGGTGCGGGTGAACGCACTCCCTTTTCCGGGACTCACATGCTGGAACTCGACAATCTGATAGGGGGTATTGTCGATGTCGAGCTTGATGTTTTTCTTGAACTCATTGGTAGGGTATACAGATGCCATAGATTCTCCGGTTGCCTAGGGGTATCAAGAATCAGGCGTGTTTCGCAAGCCTAA
Organism: Bdellovibrio sp. ZAP7; assembly: GCA_945874535.1. Lineage (GTDB taxonomy): Bacteria > Bdellovibrionota > UBA1018 > UBA1018 > CAIMNF01 > CAIMNF01. The sequence goes on along the minus strand of CAMCGZ010000039.1, from coordinate 1,254 downwards.
AGCGCTGGACCCGGACCAGGAGGTCTTGGAGCATCTCAATGCGAGCCATCCACTCCCTCTTCCTGACAGCAGGATCCCCGGAAATCGCAGTTTCAGCCGTCTTGACCGAATAACTCTTGAGTGGAATCGGGTCTTTTTGAAGGACCAGAAGACCGTCCTCGTATGCTTGGGACTCGATCTCCCCGACCAATCGCGCCACCTCTGTGTCCTGGGGCATGAAAAACAACAACACCTTGTAGGCAGAAAGCGCATCCGCCATCCGTCCGAGGATGAGGTAGCTCTCCGCGAGCAACTTCTGCGCAACCAGATTGTCTGGCGCATCCAGCACAACCGGTTCCAACTCCTTCACGGTCTCGGCGTATTGGCCCTTATCGAATAGCGCGCGAGCCAGCGCCACCCGCCCTCCGATAAAATGGGGATGGATCCGAAGTCCGTCCCTGCAAATCTCGATTGCCTCCTCGAGCAAGCCCGCTTTCCGGTAGGCCTCAGCCAGGGGCGCGAAGACCCGCGACCTCGGATCTTCCTGATACTTCCTCAGGTAATGGTAAATCTGCGGCGTTCCCCGGATCGCATTCATAGTTTGCCGGTTTCCTTGCCGCCCTCTACAGAGCCTCCGGCATCTCCCACTGTCTGGTCTTTCCCCATACTCTTTTCCTGGTTCACAATCCGCGGGGTGACGAAGAACACGAGTTCGGTTTTCTTAGTGTTCCCGCCGGCCTCTCCGAACAACCAGCCGAGGATCGGCATCTTCCTCAGGATCGGGAAGCCCCCCTCGTTCGAGGTCTCGTCCACACTGTGAACCCCACCGAGCACCAGGGTATTTCCGCTTTCGACGATGACTTCGGTATTGATACTTCTCGGCGCGGTGACGGAAGTTCCGCTGATGGTTTCGACCGTATCCCGAGTAAGGTTCAAGTTCAGGAACACCGAGCCGTCATTGGTCACCCGGGGAGTGACGCCGAGGCTGGTATTGTAAGGAATGAAGTTCTGGGTGATCTGGGTTCCGGTCGGGGTCACCGTGGAAACCGAGTTCACGATGTTCGATCCCTGCGTGATTTGCGCCCTTCGGCCGCTGAGCACCATCACCCGAGGAGACGAGACGACTTTCGCTGTATTTTGGGTCTCAGAAAAAGCCAACAAGGCATCGAGTGTGGCTGTGTTGCCGATCCCGAAACGGAAACTATTGCTGTTCCCGGTCGAACTCGAAGACCCACCGCCGGCTGCTGGAACACCACCATTGAAATCCATCCGATT
>CAMCGZ010000038.1 GCA_945874535.1 Bdellovibrio sp. ZAP7 | reverse complement strand
CGACCTTTGGGTTATGAGCCCAACGAGCTACCAGGCTGCTCCACCCCGCGTCAAAAACTTCAGGTGTTCCTGTGCCTCGAAGACTAATCCGGGGGGGTGGGGAAGTCAACGGGATTCACTGATTGACTCAAAAAACTCTCGGCATTCAGGCCACTTGGACCCGGTGCGGCTTTGAAATTCATTTGCCGGAATCCGGCCTTTTTACGAGGGAATCAGAACTTTTTTATTTACTTTATTAAAACAGTCAGGTAATATCCTGGCTTCGCAAAGGAAACCGTTCATGAAAAAACTCCCCCTGATCCTTCTCGCCCTGTTTACCCTGAGCTTCATGAGTGCCTGCACCCAGCAGGCTCGGCCACCCATGGTGTCCGATGTGAAGACTGCCGACGCGGGTCTGCGGGTGAGTGTGGCCCCTTCAGGCGAAACTCCGGCCAATGCTTCTTCTGCAAGTAAGCCAGAAGAGGGGAAGGCAAAAGCTATCACCGCCGAGATCACCTTGAAGAAAAGCGAGATCCTCGGGAAAGAGTTTTTGTACGGAGCCGATCTCCAGTACTCCTCGATGTACGACGAGGACATGGATCTCTACAACCAGAGCATGGCGATCGGACACATTCCGGTTTACTTCAAGATCAATGGCAAAGAGCTCCAGCTGATCGAGGACGCCACCCGTTCCTATCCAAGTGATGTGAATCATCCCGATCGCTTGGTCAGTCGCTACAAGATCCTCGCTGAGACCGAAGAGACCCTCACGGTGTCGGATGCCGATTCCTCCGAGTTCCTGACCGGTGCCATGGTGGGATCCCAGAAGTCTCCGAAAGACCGTTGGACCCGCTCACTCGAGTTCGTGAAGGAGGGAAATCTCGTCCTCCAGGAGACCAGCGTGCTCCTCGCCGATGGATCCGTGGTCGAGATGATGGAATCGGTCATGCCTAAAGAAGCACTCGCGCCCTCTTCGTCTTTTGAGGCGATCCGGATGGATCCGACTGATCCGACGGGCGGATTGGAGCAGCGTCTTTCGCGCTTCCGGATGCTTTCAGGCGAAACCATCCGGAAAGGCGAAGAGAAACTCGCTTTCGCTCAACACTTCGATATCGGCAACGGGAAAACCATCGACTGGTACGTGACTTCGAACATCAAAGACGAGCACCTGCATGTGGTGCGCGATGCGCTCCTGGGCTGGAACCGTTATTTCAAGAACTTCGCCGGGATCGAGCGTGAAGTGGTCCGCTTCATGGGTCGCTTGCCTGAAGGGGTGAAGCTCGGAGATCCTCGCTACAACGTGATCAACTGGGACAGCCGTTTGGTGGCTGGAGCTGCTTACGAGTCTCAGGCATCCGATCCGTTCACCGGGAAACAGAGCCACAGCTTGATCTACATGCCGGTAGCCTGGTTCCAGATCGGTGCCGATTATTGGGCGAACGGAAAATACTCCGATAAAGCCGATGAAGGCGATGCCAAGAGCACCCATCAGGGTCACGGTCGTGCTTTCAGGAATCGTTGCATGCGCGATCTGAAATCCGTGAACGAAGCCCTCCGCTCAGGCCGCATGACCCAGGACGCGGCAGAAAAGTTCGCCATTCAGCTCATGAAGGGTACGCTCTTTCACGAGGTCGGACACGCACTCGGGCTGGCTCATAACTTCAAGGGATCTCTCGTGTTCGACCGGAGCAACCCCGACAGTCTTTTCTCGAGCTCCATCATGGATTACAACGACTACGAGATCGAACGCCAGGTCTTTGAAGACGGCAGTGCGGAAGGTCCGGCTCTCGAGTACGACCGGCAGGCATTGAGCGCACTCTACAACGGGATGAAAGATGTGAAGAGTTCCGACCCGCAGATGGCAGTCTGTAACGACGCCGAAGCCGATACCGAAGAAGCGGGAGCGGTGGATCCGACCTGCATGCGCTACGATATCGAGAAGGATCCGACTCTTTCAGTCGAAACAGCGATCAAGCGTCTGGGTGAAGAGAACCTGAGCGGTGATGTTTCGCTCGCTGAGGCTCTTCAGAACATGCAAAAGGCGGTGTTGACGGCGGATGCGATCGCAGCGGTCAAGACCGAAGACGAGCTCAATGGCTTGATGACCCGGCTGGTTCAGGATCTGACCGGCGTGCTGCGGTTCTATCACCTCAGCGGAAAAGCCTCGCTGGCTTCGACTGTTCGGAGCAATTTGAAGTCACTCCGTCCGTTCTTTCCGGGTGTGATCGGAGATCTCTCCGAAGCCGGCATGAGGACTCGCGCACTGAACGGTCTCAAGCATGCTCTCGGGCTCAAGACGCTCTCGGGTGTGGTTCAAAAGCAAATCATCGCTCTGGCCGAGGCTACCGCCGAATCCCTGAAGGTAAGTCCCTTCATGCAAGCTCAGGGGGGCGCTGCCGAGGGTATTGCAATGAATATCAAGCTCGGAGTTTTCTCCTTCGGTAAACGCTTCGAACGTGACAGTCGCGGGGGGCTGCCCCGCCTGCGCGCCGGGATCCTGGCCCGTCTGAGTCACACCGAGGGTCTGCCTTATTACTTCGGTCAAATCGGTGGTGCGGCTCTCGACATTGAGTCTGAGATCACCGGGATCCTCTCTCAGACCGCAGGAGATCTCAGTGCCACCCTCAACGAACGCCTCCATGCGGCTCGATCCCTGAAAAGCTTCAAGGGACGCCCGGGAGTGGATGCCATGATTACCGCTCTTCAGGCCCAGGTCGAAACCGAGCTCAAGGCGGCGAAGGATCATGAACAGCGTGAAGCCTTACTGTTGATGAAGCGCCTCCTCGGTTGATTGCAGCTGGGTCGGCAAGCGGGAACCCCCTTGTCGACCCCGTGTTTTTGTGGGAATGTTTGAAAGTACCTGTATTCAGTTTCCAGTCCGAGTTCGCGTTCTGCTTCTCCGGTCAAATTGAGTCCTGGTTCGAGTGCCCCCGGTTCATGGACTCGCAATAGGGCGATCATGGATCAGGGCCAATTTAACAAGGAGTAGCCCAAACATGGGAAAACGTATTTTCGTAGGGAACCTTCCCTTTTCTGCAACTGATCAAGTCCTCATGGACACTTTCGCCCAATACGGAACGGTTGAGTCGGCGAAAGTGATCACTGACCGCGCCACTGGCCGGTCGAAGGGCTTCGGATTCGTGGAAATGGCCACGGACGCAGAAGCACTTGTAGCTATCGAAAAACTGAATGGCGCCGACTATGAAGGTCGCACCATCACTGTGAACGAAGCTCGCGAAATGCAGCCCCGCGAAGGCGGCGGCGGGGGTCGTGGCGGTCGTCCGGGTGGCGGCGGCGGTGGATACCGTGGCGATCGTTCCGGTGGCGGCGGATACCGCTAATCCTGCAAGCAGTTCAAAATGATGGAAGCCCTGGGGCCCCCGGCCTCAGGGCTTTTTTCTTGGCCGGATCGGACTTGCTCCGCCCTTGCGTGGCGTGGTGGCGCGAGGGGTGATCGTTTTAGACGTGATCTTGGAAGGGCGGCCTTTGCGTTTCCGATCGGCGTCCGACTTCAATGCCGATTCCGAGATGGCCTTCACCTTCGCTTCCTTCGAGCCCACGAGCTTTTCGATTTTCTTTTTTGCGAGTTCCGGCTGGGCAAGCAATGCTTTCACCGAAGAAGGCTCGAGCCGCTTGTAGGCGCCCGGCTGGAGCGATTCAGCCGAGATGTGCCCGATGGCCACGCGTGCGACCTTCTCGGGAAAAAATCCTTTCAGCTCGAAATACTTCCGAACGTCGATTGCGCCCATTCCTTCGAAGGAGATTTCAATGAGGCAGTTCCGGGTGTAATTCTCCACCACCCGAACGTGGTAGGGCTGCATGGAGCGTCCTTCAATGCGGCTTCCGCGCGCCAGGCGCGCCAAATCTTCCTGAGAAGGTTGGCGATCGATCTTGACGTGGTAGCGACGGACAATGTCTTTAGACTTGAGGATCTGTTGAGTCAGCTCGCCGTCATTGGTGAGGAGGATGGCGCCTTCTCCAGCGTAATCCATCCGCCCGACCGTGAAGACGCGCTCTTTGATTCGCGGGATCAGATCCTTGAGGGTGGTGCGGCCTTCTTCGTCCTCATTGACCATGGCGATGACATGCTTGGGCTTGTAAATGAGGTAATACACCCGTTGAGAGGGGGCGGTGATCAGCTTGCCTTTGACCTTGATGGCGTCTTTGCCGATTTCGGCCTTGTCTCCGAGAGCGGCCACCTTGCCATTGACCGTGACGAGACCGTCACGGATCCACTCCTCGGCAGTTCGACGTGAAGCGATTCCCGCTTGGGCAATGATTTTTTGAAGGCGTTCGGCGCCTTTTGAAGAGGTGGACATGGGACCTTTCCGCTCTACCTTCCCGGCAGTGCTGTTGTTTTGACGGTTATAGCCCGTTACGTCAAAAAAATCAAGTGAACTCCACGGTTTACAGTATGGCGTCCGATTGGTGATAATGGGAACGAGATGAGCAGCGCTGAAAGTTCGGAACAAATCATTGATGTCTTGCTGGTTTTCACCGAAATGGCTTTACTCGATTCGGTTCACCGTGAAGTGGAAGCCCATTTCAAGCGCCCGATCGAAGCAGCACGATTTCATAACTTGCTGGATGCTGTCGACCATCTCGAGAAGGCGAAGAAGCAATACGGGCTGATTGTATTCGAGCACAAGTCGACCTCTCAGACCATTCTTCGCGCTTTTTTGGAAGTCGGAGGGAATGCCGCTTACATCCTTTGCGGGCCGGATGCCACTGTTCTTCACGGGATCGAGGGATCCGATACCCCGATTGAATTCATCCAGATCGACTCAGTTTTGAAAGAACTTTCAAAGACCATCAACCGCCTCGAGGTGACGGGGAAGATGGCAATGATGCGTCGGGAGGAGTCCGAGTACATTCTGGTCAGGCCGGATTACCTTCCTTCGATGGGGCCGTTGGAAGCCACTGTCTACGCCCAGTTGATCGACGGTCACTACGTCCCGGTATTCAACAAGGGGGATCTGGTCGAGCGGCAAGAAATCGAGAAATTCCTCGAAACGAAGAAGCTCACGCACTTTTATTTCAGGCGCGAAGATTGCTCGAAGATGCTCGGAAGCCGGCAGGATGAACTCGAGCGTGCACTTTCAAAAGAGCCGATCGATGAAAAGGCGACCGCGAAGGCCATCGAACTCAGTCATGGGATGGTCCGCGATGTGGTCAATTCCATGGGGTTCACTCCCGAGGCCCAAAAGGTGGCTGTCACGAGTGTGAGTGCCACGATCAAACTCATGGGCTCGAAGCCGAAGCTCAGTACCATTCTGGTCGACCTGAAAAACAAGGAAGGCAATTACCTGACCGCCCACAGTCTGATGCTCGGGAAGGCGGCCTGTGCGCTCGCCTTCAAAATCGGCTGGACCTCCAATACCACTTATTTCAAGCTCACTCTCGCGGCATTTTTGCATGATCTCCCCTTGAATGAAGACCGTCTCGCAGCGGTGTTCTCACTCGATAAGGCCTCAGAGTCCGGAAACTTCACCCCGGACGAGTTGAAGGATATCCGTTTGCACTCCAACCGGGCGGCCGATCATGCCCGGAGCATGAGCGAAGTGCCGTCTGACGTGGAGCAAATCGTGGCTCAGCACCACGAGCGTCCGGATGGCACCGGCTTTCCGCGGGGTCTCAATTCCAAATTCATTCCGCCTCTGTCAGCCTTGTTCATCATTGCCCAAGACCTGATCGAGTACAGCCAGACCTTCAAGAACAAGGAAGTCGACCTCACGTCGTATTTCGACGCTCGGGAGGCCTACTTCAATTCTGGCGTGTTCAAAAAGATCTTCCACGCGCTCAAGCACGACCAAAAAATCCTTTAGTCGTTTGAGAGTTCTTCTCCGGGTGAGGTCTCTTCTTTGGAAGCATGCAACCCTGCAATCTGAGCCAATTCGTCGGCACTCAGGGTCTCTGGGTCCTCTTGAACCGGCTCACCTCCGGCAAGGGTGATGTTCATCTTGAATTCTGCCATGAGAATCGCCTCGGCCTCTTCTCCGACGATACCCTGATCGGCCAATTCTTTCTGGCGGGTCAGGTAGGGAGTCGAAATGTCGATCGACTTCACGCGCTCGCGGATCTCCTGCAGGATGCGCTCATCTTCGCGGGCGTCATAGTCGAGATGGTTCGACTCGGTCTTCATCTGGTTCACCATCTTCCGCATCTGAAGCACGCGCGGATCTTCGGCCCCTTCTTCTGCGGCGGCCATTTGGGGAACCATGGCTTCGATTTCACGGAGTGGAGGGAGTCCCTTCAGGTCCATGAGACCGAAAACTTCGAGGAAGGTGTCGGTTGTGGAGTAGATCATCGGGCGACCGGCTGCTTCGGAGCGTCCCGAGACTTCGACGAGTTTGCGGTCCAGCAATGTCCGGATGAAGTGGGAGCTGTCCACACCCCGGACCTGATCGATGTCGTCTTTGGTGCAAGGTTGTTTGTAAGCGACAATGGTCAGAGTTTCCATGGCACCTCGGGAAAGTCGCTGAATCTGGACCTTGGCCAGCTTGCGGAGCAAAGGGGCCTTCGAGGTCTTCGTGCGGAATTGATAGCCTCCTGCGATTTCGGCGATCTCGAAACCGCGGGATGCGGTTTGATAGCCTTCTTTCAGGATACGGATCGCCTCCAGAAGGGGCTCGTCCGAAGCCTCGGTCATTTCGAGCATTTCCTTCATGCGCTTCAGGCTGACCGGACGATCTGAATAGAAAAGAAGGGTGTCGATGCAGCTTTGCAAGTCGTCGAGATCATAATTCCCGGATTCGTCCGGCCTCGGTAGGGCGGCACGGAGAGCGGCGTCTTCTTCGCTCATTTCTTCCTCAGAAGGAGCCTCATCCTCTTCAGCTTCTTCAGCGATCTTGGTTTCGAGCAGGCGGTCCTCCTCGATAAACACCTGATTGAGAACCTTCAGTTCCTCGGCGGTCTCAAGAGAAAGGGCTTCCATGACCTCGAGTTGCTCGATTTCCTGCTGTTCAACGGCGGCTGCGATCCGGTCCAGATTTTCGTTACTCTCTTGGGCATCGAACCCGTCGAGGACGTCTTTCTTGAGTTCAGGATCTTCGCTCAGTTCTTCGAGGATTTGGCGGGCTTCTTCGTCGAGGTCTCCATCCAGTCCTGCCTGTGCTTTCCGGAGTTCGCCGATGTCGATCACGCTCGATCCGGGGACGAAGGCAAGAACCTCGTCGGTGGATTCAGGGGCCTGGGTGTCGTTCTGATGGTTGTGGTCGCTCATGCTGGTGTTTCTCCTGTGCGGACGTAGTCAAATCCGGATGCCTGGTGCAGGTCCATGTCGTCGATCTTCTCGAGCAGCTCGATATAGATCGGATCAAAAGTCTTTTCCTGGTAGATTTTGAGTTTTTTCAGGCGGGAAAGTTCGAGTGAGGCGAGGAATCCCACCACCCACTCGCCTTTGAGCTTCTTGTCTGCGATTAGGGTCTCGAGTGCGGTGATTTGCTTAGGAGTCAGGCGGTTTCCGAACTCTTTCAGTTTTTCAGAGAGTGAAACGGTTTCTTTCTTCATCACCACCCGGGCTCGGCGCTGCTCACGGATCAAGAGATCCTGGTAAGTGGTGGCAATGCTGCTCACATTCATTTCTTTCCAGATCTTTTCGACCGGAGGACGCTTGTTCGGACGGGTGAAAACATCATGACCGAGCAGGGGATTCTCACCGATCCTTCCTGCCATTTCTAGGTAGCGTTGCCGCATCAGAAGTTGCTGGACCAGCTCCTCCTGGGTCAGGGGGATTTCGATATCGGCCGCATCAGCCTGACCATCGTCCTCCTTGGGCATCAGGGCTTTGGACTTCCAAAGGATCAGCGTGGCCGCCATGAGAAGGAATTCCGAAGCGATGTCGAAATCCATCTCCTGCATCAGCTTCAATGCTTGCAGGTACTGGTCGGTGATCTTGGAGATCGAAACTCCGGAAATATCGAGTTCCTGGCTCTGGATCAAGTAGAGCATCAGGTCGAGCGGACCCTCGAATTGTTCCAGCCGGATGGTGAACGGGCGCGTTGAAGGTGCTGGGGCTGTCAGACTCATGACGCTATTCTCGAACGAATCCGAGCCGTTTGTAAACCTCGGAGAGTGTTTTTTCTGCACGAGCTCTCGACGCAATGCGTCCTTGTTTCAGGATGCCGTCCAAGTAGCCACGATCCTTCAGGATTGTATCGATCTTCTCCCTGATTGGACGCAGGTGTTCAACGGCGATGTTCGCCGTGTCAACCTTCAGGTAGCCGTATTGCTTCCCCACATAGCGTTGAAGCACTGTGTTGTAGTCCTGATTGAGGAAGGAAGCTTGGATTTGAATCAGGTTCCGGACCCCGGCGGACTGCTCCTCAGCCCCGACTTCCGAGCCCGAGTCGGTGACGGCCCGTTTGAATTTCTTTTCGATTTCTTTGTCTGAATCGCTCAGAAACACGCAAGCTCCCGGTGCCGGGTCGGATTTGGACATCTTCGATTCGGGATCCTGAAGGCTCATCACCCTTGCCCCGGTCTTGGCAATCATCGGCTCAGGCACCCGGAACAGGGGCGAAGGGTCTCCAGAGGAGGATTTGGGGAAGCGGTGGTTCATGCGTTCGGCGAGGTCGCGGGTGAGCTCGAGGTGCTG
>CAMCGZ010000037.1 GCA_945874535.1 Bdellovibrio sp. ZAP7 | reverse complement strand
CCCGAACCATGAAAAAACGAAACCTCTTGAATGCGATCTTCCTCTCGAATCTCTTGGCCTTTGCCCCGGTGGCCACTTTTGCCGGAGACTGCGCCTGCGATGAGCAGTGCCAAAAAGCCTGCGCAGAGGGAAAAGGAGAACAGTGCACTTGCCAGGAGTGCGAATGCAAAAAAGGCACTTGCAAGCACGGGAAATGCAAGGTGCACAAAAAATAGAAAAAAGAGTCCTGAATCAATGATTGAAAAACAATAAGAGATTCAAGGCGAGCAAGGTCAGGGATGGAAGCATTTTCGGGAATGGATTCCCAATCCGAACATGAGTCCCGAGTGCCGCAAGCATCAGGAGACTGATCCCGGCAGCGCCGATCCGAACTCCTTCCGCACCACCCGTCATCATCAGGGTGACCAGAGTCAATTTGGCAATCCCCACCAGGTCACGGAGCCAAGCCGGGTAGCCGAATTGCTTGAACTCCTCAACGATGTTGGAATAACGAACCACCCAAACAAACACCACCGAGCAAAAAACCAAAGTCTTGATGAGGTTCAAACTGTTGCTAAGCTCCATCGCATCCTCCTGAATGGCTGTTAGCTTCAGATTACTCGGAGGATTATCCCTGTACAAGAAAATGTTTCGATGTGAGGCTCGAAGCATCGAACCGGTCATTCTTTATCCAGCATTCCTCTCGGCGGTGGCGTTTCTTATTTATGGATTCTTGTGCGTTTTCACTTCGCACATGCGTGATGAATTCGAGCGATTCGGAATGGCGCGCTTCAGGCTCCTGACTGGAGCACTTGAAATCCTGGGAGCAACCGGTACTCTGGTGGGCCTCTTTTGGATGCCCTTGTTCATCTTCTCGACCCTGGGTCTCGGAACTCTCATGCTCTTAGGCCTGATCACGCGGATCCGTCTTAAGGACCCCGTCCTTCAGATGCTTCCGGCATTCGTCCTGATGTTAGTGAATTACTTCCTGGCCGGAGCAGTATCGATTTTTTCGGATCAATAGGCCACAGGACGCAACTTTTTAGAATGAAGCGAATGGATGACCAAAAGATGGGGGGGAGTCAGTAAAATCGCCGCTCCGAATATGAGCGTCAATTTAGACCATCCATAGCCCTGACTGAAGTCGGTCAAAACGAGAATGGAAACCAGACCGGCCGAAATCAACCAATTCGGAAATGCGTAACGGACATACGCAAGGACCCGGCTCCCCACCTCGCCCTCCAAACAATGGATTTGATCCACCAATGAAGACAAGGAGTGCCAAACCACGAAATAGGCACCAAACGAGATCAACACCGAAGTGCGTTGAAACACCCACTGTAAAACAAACAGACTGACCAACTCGCGGAAAAACCGGCCTCTCGAAATCGCTTTTTCCTTTCTGAAGTGAAGATAAAAAAGACTCATCAAGGCCAGGCTGAATAACATGTTCGTAAACCACAACACAGAATCCGGAGAAGCAAGAAGGTGGTTGAAAAAACGATCCGCAAATGGAAATGCACCCAAACTGGCGAGGATCTCGCGACTTTCACCTGGATGAAGAAGAATCGGAGTGGCCATACTCCATGTTCCCCAAAGCATGTAGCACACAAATCGCGCTAACGCCTGAGGGCGGGTAGCACCGAATGGAATTTTCCACATCTGGGATTCCCCGAAATGAAACGCGGATCCGAACAAAAACAAGCCAAGTAGGATTTGCGGCACCTTCCACAACAATGCGGCTGCAAGCAGGATGACCATCAAATAGAGAGTTCCCCAGCCGTATGCACCCTTACCTGACGGGATATTCCGAATCTTTCGAATCAGGAGCAAGTCAGCCGAACCGTGAAACAATCCGACACTCAGGAATCCGAACAGAAGCACGAACTGCTCGGTTGAATCATTCCAAACCGGAACCGCATGGTGGGCCAAAAAACCGAGCAACGCCGTAATGGTGATTTGAATGAACCAGAGCCTCATGCAGTTAGGATACGGGTACCTGTTCTATCTTGAAATAAAAAAGGGGAGGTGCCGTCGGGCACCTCCCCTTCTCAGCTTCAGCTGAATCGAGGATTACTCCTCGGAACGGGACAAGCTGTAGATCACCAGACCGAAGCCGATCTTGTTGATCGCATCAGCGATGTTGTACACGATGTCCATGGCGTGTGCTGCTTTGGCAGGATCAGCCACCAGTTGCATGCCGAACAAGCCGCCCGGAGTACCGAGAATGTATCCGAGTGGATAAACCGCCCAACCGGCGAATACGAACCAAGCCAGAATGCGGGTGGCTTTTGCCACTTGAGGTCCTGCGTTCTGAGCCAGTTTTGCGACTTCGCCGAACCAGATCAGGTACACGATGTAGAAGTAAGCAGCACCGGAGACCACGCCCCAGAGCACGCTGTTTCCACGATCGATCGTCTCGCCGAAATAACCGGTGACGAGCATGATGACGGAAGCTGCGATCAACTTCCAAAGGAGGGAGATTTTCGCCCCGGCTTTACGGGTGATCAGGAAGAATTCCACGCACATCAGAGGTACGGTCAGAATCCAGTCCACATAACGGAAGAAGGTGGGGGAATCACCGGTCGCGAGGTTATATCCGCGCATGTAGTAGTAATGGACTGCGGCGATGAAGGTGATCAGACCGGATACGAGTACCGAGGTCCGCCACTTCTTCGCGGTGTTGCCCACTTCAAAGAAGAAGAACACCGACGAAGCCATCATGGCCATCGTGCCGATAAAGAATGTAAAGGCCACATAGTTGTCACTAGCAATTTTGAGATGCTCCAAGAAGCACTCCTTTCTCATCTGAGTGTGAATCAGACTTTGGTTAAATGATGCGTTACGCGATTAGTTTAATTTGAGATTTAAAGAATGTGCAAAGATTAATTGCAAAAAGTTCAAGAACCTATAAGCAATCCACCACCCGGGGAACTTGAAGCTGATTCTCAGTCAAAATATTGACTCTAAGCGTGAAATCACCTCCTCGCATGCGCCCCCGGCGCCACAGGAATCTCCAGGTCCGAGAAAATCGGATCGATCCGACGGACCACGAGCTGAACCGCTTCGCGGTCGCGCTGGAGTTCGCCCCGGACAAGCAAAAAGGCTTCATCGCGAATCACGTCGCGAAACTTCTCGAAGACCTCCCGGTGCAGGATGAGATCCAGAATGCCACTCTCGTCCTCGATGGTGGCAAAGGCGGTGCCTTTGGCGGTCGGAGGTCGTTGGAGCACCACCGAAAGGCCCGGAATCGTCACCTCGCTCCGGTGGCGAAAGGTTTTGACTTCAGCAGTGGTGAGCTCGGCAAAGCGTCGCATGCGCGGATGGCGCTTCAAGCGCTCACGGAGGAACTTCATCGGGTGCCCGCGCGCGGAAAGCCCGGTAGCATCGTAGTCTTGGATCACCGCTTCTTCGGCGCTCATTCTAGGAAGTGCCGTGGATGGAAACAGCTCGACCTGCACGCCTTCTTGATTGAAGAGTCCCTCATGGAGGGTCAGCACCCGGAATAGCGCCTCCCGAAGCGGAATCCGAAGACCCGCAAAGGCATCACTCCGCGCAAGAGCTCGCAAATCCCGGAGCGATAGATCAGTACGTGAGACCAGATCCTGAAAGCTCAGAAACGCCCGCTTCCGCCGCGCCTCGATCAGGTTCCGAGCCCCCTTCTCAGAAAGCCCCTTCACAAAGCGCAAACCCAGCCGCACGATCCGGGCACCATCGAGCGTTGAGTCCCACTCCGATTCGCTGACACTGACGGGCAGGACCTCGACTCCGTGCCGTTTGGCATCGTCGACCAGACTGTGAGGCGAATAAAAACCCATGGGCTGGGAATTCAAGAGCGCGCACAAGAACTCCGCCGGATGGTGGCACTTGAAATAAGAAGAAACGTAGGTCAGAAGTGCAAAGGAGGCCGCATGCGACTCCGGGAACCCGTACTCCGAGAAGCCCTGAATCTGCTCAAAGATGCGGGCTGCGAAGGCGTCGGGGATTCCGGCTCGCTTCAAGCCGTGCTGAAGTTTGAGCCCCATCTCGCCAATCGATCCGGACGAACGCCAGGCCCCGATCGCCTTCCGGAGACGATCGGCCTCGCCCGGGGTGAAGCCCGCGAGCGTCACCGCCATCTTCATCACTTGTTCCTGAAAGATCGGTACCCCATAAGTACGTCCCAAGATGGGCACGAGCCGCGGATCCGGAAGCCACACCGGCTCCTCCCCTCGCCGACGCCTCAGATACGGATGCACCATGTTCCCCACAATCGGGCCCGGACGCACAAGTGCCACCTCGACCACCAGATCATAAAAAGTCCGAGGGCGGAGGCGCGGAAGCATGGACATCTGCGCGCGCGATTCGATCTGGAACACCCCGATCGTGTCGGCCTTGCAGATCATGTCGTAGGTGGCGCGATCCTCAGAGGGAATCCGGTGGAGCTCGCGTCCTGTGAACTCGAGGCACTTCTGGATCGCGGTCAGCATCCCGAGTGCCAGCACGTCAATCTTCAGAAGCCCTAAAATATCGAGGTCATACTTATCCCACTGGATGATGGTCCGCCCCTCCATGGTGGCAGGTTCAATCGGCACCAGGGTATCGAGCGGCTCGCTCGAGAGCGTGAACCCACCGGAGTGAATCGACAGATGCCGCGGATACCCCTCGAGTCGCTCCACCACTTCGAGGATTTTACTGCGCTTCGAATCCGAGAGTTCCGGAGCCTCAATCAGCTCGTTTTGAACCTTCCGTGCCGAGAGCGTCCCCACCGGAAGCGAGAAGGCCTTGGCCACTTCTCGCAGGGCCGAGCGCGAGCGATAGGTCACCACGGCCGAGACCATGGCGGCCCGATCGCGGCCGTACTTTTGGTAGAGGTACTGAATCACCTCTTCGCGGCGTTCGTGTTCAAAATCGACGTCAATATCCGGTGGCTCTCCCCGCTCAGTCGAGATGAATCGCTCAAAGAGGAGATTCATCCGTACCGGATCGATCGCGGTGATCCCAAGAACAAAGCACACCACCGAATTGGCCGCCGAGCCCCGGCCCTGGCAGAGGATCCCGCGCTTCCGCGCGAAATCGACCATGTCTTGCACGGTTAAAAAGTAATCAGCATACGCGAGCTCCTCGATGAGTTTCAGTTCGTGCTCGAGTTGCTTTCGGACCGCATCCGGCACGCCATCGGGGTAACGCGAAGGAAGCCCCGCTTCACACAGGTGCCGAAGCCAGCTCTGGGCCGAATGCGGTTTGGGGATCCATTCGTCTGGATAGCGGTAGCGGAGCTCGGAAAGCGAGAAGGCACAGCGCTCGCGGACTTCCATCGTGCGCCCGATCGCATCCGGGAGATCTGCAAATAAGCGGGCCATCTCGCTTCCGGACTTCAGCACCCGTTCGGAATTGCGCGCGAGCTTGAAGCCGAGCTCCCGAAGGGGCTGCCCCTCGCGCACCGAGGTGAGCACATCCTGAAGCATCCGGTCCTTCCGCTCAGCAAAGCACACCCCCTGCACGGCTGTGAGCGGAGCCCGGAGCGCTTGTGAGAGCTTGTGCGCGACAGCACTCCGTTCGGCATCGAGTCCATCGAGGTTCTTACGCAGGGGCAGATAAAGCGGATTTACAAGCGTCCCCAGTCGTTCCCAATCTGCAAGCAAGTGATCCGGATTGCGCTCATTCAAAAACCGCTCCTGCCACTCCGGAAACAACAGCAACTCGCTCCCGCCCGGGAGTTCCTGCAGTCCCGCCACCAACTGCTCGAGCGTGAGAGCCCCTGTGCCCTTGGCTTCACCGGCATGAGAGCGGGTCAGAAGCCGGCACATGGCTCCATATGCTAGACGGTTTGGCGCTAGGAGCGAGACCGAGAGCCCGGGCTGGTCTTTGAGTAGAATTTCACTCCCGGAGATGAGCAGAAAATCCGGCACTCCGGCCTCGCGCCAGGCCTGATAGGCCTTGGGGAGTCCGTACACTCCGCCCACATCGGTGAGGGCAAGCCCGCGAAGCCCGAGCCGGATGGCTGTCCGGATGAGCTCCGCGGGCGGGCTCGCGCCCCGGAGGAAAGAATAGTACGACCAGGATTTCAGCTCAGTATAGTCCATGGAGCATGAGCTTCCCGAGGAGCTCGTCGCGATACACCCACCATTCTTCGGGTTTGCCTTGCGGATTCTCGACCTCGACCCTGAAGTAAGTGCGCTCGAATCCGCCCGTGTCTTCGACATCCCACTCGTAGCCCTCGATCCGTTCTTCTTGGCGGAAGGAGCGAATGCGGTAGCGCTCCTGAAAGGATCCATTCTGACGCTGGAGCCAGGGTCCGGTACGATGGATCGTCTCAGGCGTTTGAAATAGCAAAACCGGTCGCGCAGGTTCGATGCGCTTCACGGGCGGAGGAGGGGTCTCGGCGTACCAGGTCTTCTTCCACGAGCGTTCGGGGAGCGGGTGTTCGGTGAGGGTGGCCTGAAAAGCGCGTGCTCCGGACTCTAAACTCGGCTCCCCGTACTTCGTGCCGAGATACGAGATCAGCTCGACCCACTTCTCGCGCTCCTCCTCGGAGCGCTCTTCCTCGCTACTGAAGGCAAAGCGGGCACTCCCCTGGCTCCGCCGCTCGGTTTCACGGATTCCGATCCGGGCCTCGACGATGGGATCGGTGAGAGGATTTCGATCCATCTCTTGTGAGAGCTTTTCGCGAAGGAGCTTCAGAATCAGGGTCCGCGAGGTTTGCGGAAAGGCAAACCCGAGCTCGATCTTGCGATCCGGTACGGGGCGATCGAGCTTCAGCACGATCTCGAGCTTGCGGATTGCGCGCCCGAGGGAATAGAGGCGCGAACACAAGCGATCGACGAGCGGCTTCAGGCGGAAGATCAGCCCCTCGGCATCACTCACCCACTCCTCGGCGTTCCAGCGGGTTTCTTCGGAGAGCGCCTCGGCGGGCTTCCAAGCTTTCCAAACAAATCTCTCGCCGAATTCGAAGTGTTCGAGGAAGCTATCGAACTCCTCGCCAAAACGGACCAGCCACGCGGCCTTGGGTACGGTGAAGAGGTACTCGAGGTTCTTCATGCCGAGCGAGCGAAAGCAAGTGAGACGTTCGCGCTCGGGCCGGGTGCACTCGAAATGGTTCAGCGGATCGATGAAGTCGAAGTAAGCCTCGACCGGAAGCAAGCGCGCCTCGCGTGCGCGCCAGCGGGTCTGAACCCAGGATTTGGGGATCGTATCGGCGATGCCGAAGCGCCAGGAAGAGGCATCGAGCCCGATCCGACGTGCGAGCACCTGCACGCGCTTCAAGAACGAATCGGGCTTCGGGCGCACCGGGACGCGGCTCATCTCCAGAAAAACCCGCTTTCGCCCCGGAACCAGATCCGGCGTGAAGCGGAGCAAGGACTCGAGCAATCGATCGAAGTCCTCTGCACCGATTTCGGAACTGAAGCCCAGATCGAGACACCACCATTCTTGGGTTTGCTTCATGCGAGGGTCCCTCCTTTGACCCGGATGAATTCGACGGCATCAGCCCCCTCGGCCCGGATGCGGATCCGGATCCCGAAGGAAGCCTGTTCGTATTTGGAAAGAAAGAAGAGGAGCGCCCCGCCGTCTTCGGCACTGAGCTGGAGCTTCCTCATGTGGGCTTCGCGTCCGATGGATGGCAGAGCGAGCCCATCGAAAATGATCGCGCCGAAGAGCGAGCTCCGGAGCAGCTGGAGGGCAAGCTCGATCGCCTCGCTCCCGCTCATGCGCTCGAAGAAAAGCAAGCGCGAGAGCCCCACCCCCTGCTGCTCGAGTGCGGTCGGGCAAAGGCGGTTCTCCTCGCCCTGGATCCAGGCGGTGCGAAGGGCCGGATGCTGGCGGAGGAAGCCAGTCATCCAGCCGTGCCGCGCGAGCCCCAGGACCTCGATGCCCTCGCCGGCATGGAGAGAGAGGCCCGGTAAATGACCGAGAACCTTCCGCGCCCGGGGCGGGGCGTGTTCTGCAATGAGGGCCTTCAGGGCTTTGAGCTCGGGGCGGGGCATACGAACAGCATACCGAACAAAAACCGTACACGCAACCTACTGGTCCAGTTCGCTGTGGATATAAAATAGAACGGATAGAAAATCCCATCTCCTTTCCAAAGGATCCCGCCAAGCTCCCATTCAGATTCCCAACAGCCCCAGTTACTCAAACACATGGAGCAAAAAATCCATTTATAACAATATTTTAAAGCAGAAACTTCGATCTCCACCCGCAGCGAACGGGGTCAGTTTGAGAATTGCAGAGGAACAGCGCGGAGGCTCCCGCACATGACCCCAACCCTCAATCTCTTCTTCACCCTTTCCCTCTTCGCCCTCACGCCCGGTGCCCTGGCCGACCCCTGGGACTCGAGCAACGCCCCTTCCCGCTTCACCCCACCCGAAGCCCCCTATGAAACCCGCTTCGAGGCCCTGCCCCTTTCCGGATCCTCCGACCCGGATCGCATCCCCTGGTCCGAGACCTACTGGCCCAGCAACGAGGGCAGCATCAACATCCGCTGGAACGCTCCGGGACGGCCGGGCTTCGGACTCCGCTCGCCCACACTCGAGGAACTCAAGAAGATGGGGCCAGCAGAAGTCGCTCAACTCTCCGCTACCGAAAAATACGACATCTACCGCGGACGCTACGACTACCCGCTGAAGAACCTCGTCGCCTCGACCGACGCCCGCCCGAACGCACCCGACTGGGCCGGCATCTGTGATGGATGGACCGTGGCCGCCATCGAGTACCGTGAACCCCGTGCCGTGACCCGCGTGAATCCCGACGGTATTGTCGTGCCTTTCGGAGCGTCCGATATCAAAGGACTCATGTCTTACACGGCCGCCCGGCAAAATCTGGATTCGATCGTCATCGGACGCTACTGTCCCTTCGGGATTCGATTGGGATTTCCGAACTGCCGGGACCTGAACCCCGGGAGCTATCACGTGATCCTCGCCAATGAGATCGGCTTCCGGCATCAGTCATTCCCGGGAGACATCGAACCCGGACGGGAGATCTGGAATCAGCCGCTGATCGGTTATGAGTTCGAGGTCCTCGGAAGTGCGCTGAGCGCCCGCTCTCCGAAGGCCCTTCACATCCGCTCGAAACTTCACTATGTGGATGAACTCACTCAGCCGCGATTCGAACCGGTCACAGGCACTTCAAACTGGCTCACTGACGTCCAGATCGCCGAATACATACTGGAAATGGACGAATCCGGAACCATTACGGGAGGTGATTGGATTACTAAATACCTTCACCCCGATGTTTTTTGGCGCCCCA
>CAMCGZ010000036.1 GCA_945874535.1 Bdellovibrio sp. ZAP7 | reverse complement strand
TTCAGGTCCGTAGATCTCGATGATCCGGCCGCGGGCATAGCCGCCGATTCCGAGCGCCAGGTCGAGGCCCAGGGAGCCGGTCGGGCATACTGGGGTGTCGGAGTTGATCAGGGTTTCCTCGTTGCCGAGGCGCATGATCGAACCTTTACCGAATTGCTTTTCGATGGTTTGGATGGCGAGGTCGATTGCCTTGCCCTTGTTTGCATCGTTCATCTTGCTGACTTCCATTTGCTGCTGCTCCTTTTTCGTGTGGTTATGGGTACGGGTTTTACAATTTTCGTGCCTGGCTCATTCCTTCAACAGTTTGGTACAGGCTTCCGGAAAGGTGTGGTCATGGAACCGCTCGAGCCAGGGGTTTTCTTCGGATTTCACGAAGAATTTCCGGCGCGGAGGCAGGAGTTCGTTGCAGCCGTCGCCCGGAGGCGGGGCTTCTTGAGAAACGCATTCTGCCGATCCTTCTGGGCAACGGATCCGGACATGAAAGTGCTCGTGGTGTCCGGGCCAGGGCCGGAGTTTGTTCAGCCAGGAGAGTTCGGACTCTTCGAGGGCCGAGCACAGATAAGTCTTGATGGCCGGATTCACGAAGATCCGTTCGACTTCCGGACTCAGGGAGGCGAGTTTCAGCTTCAAGATCTGTTCCGGTCCGAAACGCTTCGCGTCCACGATGCCGTTCGCGTTCAGCATGCTGATCATGGGCAGGTTGTCGCGCTCTTCGAGAGAAAGGCTTCGGGTCCGCTGTTCGGGATGGGTCCAGAACCAGATATCAGCATCGAGACCGACTTGGTGGCTGCTGTGACCGTAGGGCATCGGTCCGCCCCGGGCCTGGCCGAGATCGCTGATCAGAAGAGCGGAACCAAGGGAGTCGGCTCTTTGTGCCAGTCCGGCGATAAAGTCGACCAGGGTCGGGTGACCGTACTGACGATTGCGCGAAAGGCGCATCGACTGGTAGCCGGTACCTTCGGGTGCGAGCTGCTGGGCTCCCCGGATGCATCCGGCCGAGTAGAATCCGATCACGTTCGGGGACCCGGCCGCGGGACCCGAAACCTGGCTCCACGAATTTTGCGGCGCAGGTGTGGGAGCAGGGAAAATAGGCTCTGCTACCGAACAAAAACCAAACAGAGTCGACGCAGTTAAAAGTGTTCCCCAGATCCCCATGAATCTAGAGTTAGCCCTTTCCCCTTGGAATTGTAAAGAAATAAGTGTCAAAATCATTGTCCGACTCAATTGCCCAGGTATTCGTTTTCGGGTAGGTTTTCGAAATAGTCCATCAAGCCTTCCCGGATCCCGTGAACCACCTCGTTGATCCGCGATGGGTACGAAAAGGATTGCCCCCGGAACTGTGCCCGGGCGTCGAGTTTGGTCAGCCGCGGGAACTCCGTCGTGTGGTCATAGTGCAAGCACTCAAGGTAGACCATGAGCGAAGTCAGGTTGCGGCGGTTGATGTAGAGGTTCCTTGCATACACGCCGTCCTTCACCTTCACCGAAGTGATGAACTCCTGGATGTTCAAACGCTTGAGTCCGAGGCTCGCACTCATCCCGCCGATCATCCGGTCCGCAAGCTCCACAGATGCGTTGAATCGACGGGTTTCCATCAAATGATTGAACATCATCGCCCGGACCGAGCGCGAACCGGTCTCGGCAGCCCGGAACCCGCCCGGAACAAAGGCTTCGATCGTGTTATCGCGATTCTGGAGTTGGTCCGATTTGAAGGCGTCGTAGTGGACGTCGATCACGATGTCCGGATGGAACTCGTCCACCATCTTCGCGCGCGCTTCGAGGTCCGCACCGGTGATAAAATACTGCCCGCGTTGCACGGTTGTGAAAGCCTTTTTGGTTTCCGGGGCATTCAAGACCCGCTCGATCATTTCCGATTCGCTTCCGGTCAGGAGCGGAGTCATCCACGCATCGAGGCTGTTGTAAAAATACTGGTTCAGGTAGGGCGTCGGATCAAATCCGTCGAGCCCCGGTGTGGCGACCGCTCCGGCTTCCGAGCGGGTGAGCATCACCGTTGCGCCCAGGGCTTCCAGCTCTTTTGCCGCCAAAAGCGAGGTCCAAAGAGTGAGTTGCCCTTCGCTCACGCGCTTGCCCTTGATGCTCACGAACTTTCCGGTTTTTTCGTCCCAATCCGGAGTCCCCATGTGCCCCGGATCGATCAGGATTCGGAGCCCTTTGAGCGGCGGACCAGATCGGCCCTTCACTTGTTGGGCAATCGCAGCGATCCGCGAAAGCAGGTCCTGGCTGTTCGGGCCCTGCACTTCTTTCAGAAAGTCCGCACCGGCTTCGAAGTAGTCGCGCGGTAAAACATGCGAGAAAAACTCCCGGAACATCGAAACACCCTGTTCATCGACCGACAAGTAGCGGCGTAAGCCCCCATCCGGATCAAGGAAGGGGAGATTGGCGTCGAACTCGGGGCGGGTGGTCTCTTCGTTTTTTGGGAACCAGCTTGCAGGAGGAGTCGCCTCTTCGGGAACCTGGAGTGCCGAGAGCACCTTCTTGAAGCGGCGTTCTCGATCGAGCGGATCGAAGGGGAGTCGGGTGCTCTCCAAGCGGGTGAAGCTCGGGGCGGCTTCGGGACTCACATATCCGGAAACGTCTTCGAGCTCATAGGCTTGAGCGAGGCCGGTCAGACCGAGCCAAGGAAGCAAAAATACTGCACTCCGAATCATAAAAACCCCCGGGAAATCCGTGCGCCGGAGTCTAGCTCATGGATGCGGGATGTCAACCAAAAACACCCGCCACAGCGCCCAGCCCACACCCAGGGCAAACACCCCGGCCAAGAGGTCGTCCAGGATCACGAAGAGTGACTGCATGGGGCCGATTTCAAAGCGCTTTCCGTACCGATCCACCTGCCGGATGGGAGGTGGCTTGCCGGCGTCAAAGAGGCGGAAGAGCCCGAACTGCACCCAGAGCATCAGAGTGGTCTTCGGGAGCAGGCTCACGGCAATCAGGTACCCGAGGATCTCATCGATCACAATGCGCTGGGAGTCGGGCTGGCCGGTGTTCCGGCTCCATTCCCAAGTCGCCCACCATCCGGCAAAAAAGAGGATCGCAAAAACGAGGACCTGCGCGGCTGCGCTCCAATCCCGGATTCCAAAGGCGAGCAAGAGCCCGATGACTGTCCCTGCCGTACCGGGAGCCTTCGGAGAGAATCCCGCCCCGAGCCCGGTGGCAATCAAACTGACCATCAAACCCTTGAGATTTCGCACTCTTTCTTCGTAGCAGAGCGGGCGCGTGCCGTCGAACAAGTTTTGATTGAGGCCCTGTGGGGCCTAAGGTAGCGTGAAACTGCCATGGCCAACTCGGCGAAAGCCCATCAATTTCAGTCCAAATGGAGGATCGGCGAGAGCATTCTCGACGTTCTGATTGGCGGACGTTCGTTCCTCGATTCCAAGCAAGGCTTCCGGGGGAGCTTCAAAAACGAGCAGGCTGCCGACCAGTTCCTCCACGCCTACGGCCACGATCTCCACGATCCGATCGAACGGGCCGAGCTCCAGGGTACGCTTCAAGAGGCTCTCCGTTTCATCCGGACTTATTTTCTGAAGCCCGCCAACCCGGACGGGCTCGAAATCGAGATTCCAAAGAAGATTCTCGAGATGACCGAAATCCGCGACCTCCTTCTCTTTGCGAGCTCCGATTCACAGGTCGAGCTCCGGCATTGGGCCTGCGCCATCCTCCGGATCATGCACACGCTTTCGCACGTGGATCGCGACATGCGGACCCATTACTTCAAGGACATCCAGACCCAGATCCTCGATCGCTTTTACCGCCAGCTCCATCGCGACGAACAAGGACAGTTGTACCTCGGGCGCACACCGGACGATCACCTGCGCGTGAATCTGGTCGAGTTCCAGGTCAAGCCGCAAAAAACCCGTGACAGCACGCTCATGAAGCTCCTCCACAAGCCCGAGAGTGTCGCCGAGGAGCTCTTTGACCGTGTCGGGGTCCGCTTCATCACCAAGAACCGTGTCGACGCCATTCGCGTGACCCAGTACCTCGAGCGGACCCACGTGGTGGTGAGTGCCAACATCAAACCTTCCCGTTCGCGAAACACGCTGATTGACACAGAGATCTTCCGTCAGACGCTTGCGCGCGAACTTCCGCACCTCCTTCACGGAGAAATCCAGGAAATCGAATTGCGAGACATTCTGGAGACGACCCCGTATCCCAAGCCAAGACCGGGCGAAAATCCATTCAGTTCGGAACATTACCGCGCCATCCAGTTCACCAGCCGGCAACTGATCAAGATCAAGAATCCACTCTCCGATCACATTCGCGACCTGAAGCAAGTGTCGAGAGGAATGAACATCGATCCCGTGCTCCTTGCCGCAATCGAGAAAGTCGATCAGCGCTACATCCAGCGGGTGGCCCGTTTCTTCTACCCGTTTGAGATCCAAGTCATGGACGAGGCGAGCCACTTGGAGAACGAAAAAGGCCGGAGCGCACATGCCGAATACAAGAAGGCCCAGCAACAGGCCGCTCTCCGTCGGGTGATGGGGGCCCTTGCAGGAGCATGAAGCTCTCGGTCGACTTCCTCCTCGTAGGAACCGGAGTCGCACCGCTCCTCGCGGCACAAAAACTGGTTCAGCGCGGCGAGACGGTTGCCATCCTGAATCCCGACTCCGATTTCTTTCTCGAGAATTCGGAACTCCCGCTCGATCTGCTCAGTTTCGAGACCACCGACACCGACCTCAATCGCCGCTTCACCAATAACCTGCCCGAACAGATGTACCGCGATCTCTCTCCCGGTTTCCCGGGCGCGATCGAAATCGCAAAAGAAGAGGACTTGGGTAAGCTCGCTTCCGAGTACCAGGTCGAAAGCGCGCCTTGGATCCGGGCCCGTCGCCGGATGTGGGTGGCGCCCGCCTCGGGGCCGAGCCGCGAGCGACTCGAGAGTCTGTACCTGCGCGCCCTCGATCTTGGCTGGAAGCCTCAGTGGCTCGAAGGCCTGGCCATGGCCCGGCGCTTTCCCGGGTTTTCTGCCCGCAGTGCCGAATCCCGCGACCTCGAAGGCTGGGTCGGATTCATGGGACCGAAACTCGGAGATGTCGACGTCACCCGCTACCGTACTGGGCTCCTCGAATTCGTGAGAGAGCGCCTCGGTCGCGAAAACGTCCTCACTTCGGTTCACAGTCTCGGAGCCGATGGCAAGGGCTTCCGCTTTCAGGGTAAGCAGGGGCAACCCACCGGGGTCTCGGTCAATCGTGCCGTCCTTCATTTCTGGACTCCCCGGCTCGAGCGCGGTCTCCGGAATCAGCTAGAACGCTACCACCCCCGTTCCTTGCGCGGATTCAACGAATCCGCCACACGGCAGTTGTGGGAAGAGTGGGATCTCATCTCGCGCGATCCGGTGAATCCCTTTGTGGTGGCGCACCTCGAGAGTCTCCGGGTCTGGTCGCATGGAGAAGGCATGCCTCCGCCCGACGGATGGAGTCGCATCAAGGTCATGCGTCGCGAACTTTCCACGCGTTTGGCCGGAGAGTCTTCCTTCTCCGATATCGGACGATTGGTTTTTGAATTCATGGGGTGGGAGCGCTTCACCGTCCGCAACATGACCCCTCGCAGTTTCTACCGCTGGAACCAGACCACTCCCATTGAGTACGATGCCGAAGGTGTGCGGAATCTGATCATCCCCGCCTGCGATGGTCCTTTGCAATGGATCGCGACCCAGGTCAGGAAGGCGATCGACGGAGTATGAAACGATGAAATTCCGTGACGGACAAATTGATGTGGCGATCGTTGCCGGTCCCCGGCTCAGGCTCTGGCCGACACAAGGAGTAAGAGTGCTTTCGCGTTACTGTTCGGATGCGGGACTTCGCGTGGGTTGGTATGGAGGCGCCGGTATCAAAGTCCGTGGAGTGCTTCCCGGTGAAAGCGGAGGAGCCGTCGTCATGGTCGAAGATGCCCAGTCGCGGCTCCATCGTGTGCAGGCCAAGGCCGTCGTCAAAATCAGTTCCGAGCTCGAGTTCCCGCTCCCGTTTCCGGGATGGTATTCTCCCGGCCTCATTCCTGAGTCCACCGCCCGCCGCTTGTTGAATGAGGGGAGCCTCAATTGGCAATCCGTAGTGGTGATCCTCGGCTCCGGCAATCGGGCGCTCCGCCTCGGGTCCGAGCTGCTCGAGAAAAACCTTTCCAGCCGCGTGGTGTGCCTCGAGTCGGTTTACGATCAGGTTCAGGGCTGGGAAGTCGACTTGCGCCGCTTCGAAATCCTCGGAGGCAAAATCGCTTTCGGTAAGCCCGTTGGTCTTGAACAAAAATCTCCCTTCACTTGGTCGCTCAAGATCCAGGATCCTCAAGGAGTGCGCATCATCGACGCCGCCCGGATCATTTCGGTGGGGCCCTTTGCAGAAGATGCCGGATACCGCGAATTCCCGCCCGGCAGCCTGCTGGTCGAGTGGGAAAACACCGAGGCCGCGCAACTGCAAGAGGATGTCGAGCAGGTCTTGCTCGACGAACATCGCGCGGTGGTGCTTGCGTCCACCCTCATTCGCGGGTTGGCCGAACCTTCAGCCGAATTCAAATCCCAGCTCGAAAAACAACTCTGGTCGAGCAAGCAAAAACTGAAGGAGCTCGAATCGCTCTCCGCCCGGCGGTTTCGCTGGAGCTATGAAGGCAAGTGGCTGAGTCAGGCCAGCAAATTAGCCTTACATGCGCATGAGGGAGTGCCGAAGCGGCTCGAGGCCGGCAAGATCAAGGCGTCGATCGAATGTGTGGAGGCGATCGGGTGCCGCGCTTGCGAAAAATCCTGCCCCGCCGACGCGATCCGCATCGACCGCGATAAAAAAACCTTCCTCATGGAAGATGCCTGCACTGGGTGCGGATTTTGCCTCCAGGCCTGCCCGAGCCAGGTGCCGGTCATGATCGAGGGCGATGCCACATCGAGCTTCACCCATCTCATTTTCCCGATCACCGAAAAGCCCCTTCCAAAAAAAGGCGACCGAGTGAGCCTGCTTTCCCGCCGGGGCGAAGTGTTGGCGCAAAGTCGCATCATCGATCTGTTTTTGGATGGGCCGGTTCCACTCTTCAAGGTCGAGGTGCCCTCGCACCTCGTCTGGGAAGCTCGCGGCATTCTCCCGCTCGAAAACGTGGGGGCTGTGCAAGACAGCTCGGAGTTCTATCAAGAACGCGGGACTCGTGTGGAGATTCAAATCCAAGGCGATGTCCGGCGCGTGCGCGAAGGACAGCTCACTTCGGTGGCTTTGTTCGAGATCGGTATGGCCCGCCCGAATGACATCCTCATGTGCGGCGACGGCAGCTGTGGCCTGTGTCAGATCGAAGTCGATGGCATCAAGAAGTTCGCTTGCGAATCGACCATCCATCAGGGCATGAACATCCGCTTCACCCGGGATCACCCCTCGTCTTCCGAGCTCTGTCCCTGTGAGGGGATCGAGACTCCCGCCTTTCAGGAGCGCATCTCTGCCGTGAAGCCCGAGACCCTCGAAGCCCTCACCCAGGTGATCGGGGTGGGGCAGGGGCGGTGTCATGGACTCCTCTGTCGGAAGTCGTGGATGTGCCTCGCCGAGCAGGCGGGGGTCCAGGTCGAGCGGTACCACGATTGGCGCTTCCCTTGGGGGGATTGGGCTATTAAATGATTTATTTTCATGCACTTATGGCTTAATTCAGAATACCCAACTTTTTTTGTTGTGTATTCGAATTCCATTTATTAAACTGGGTTTATGGAAAACTCCATCAAGAAAAGTCCTCACAAATCTCCGAACTGGGTCGGGTCGTTTCTCCGCGAAAAGCGCGAAGCCAAGGGGCTTTCTCAGAAGGAACTGGGGCAGAAATTCGTACCACCGGTCACCACACAATTCGTATCGAACCTCGAGCGTGGCATCACTCCGATCCCGGCTCCTCACATCCAGTCCTTGGTTCGGGCGCTCGATCTAAGCGAGCCCGAGCTCATGGTGTTGATGGAGAAAGAGTACGCCGCCAAGCTCACGCACAAGATCGCCGGTCAGCATTTCGAACATCAGGGAGATGCTCCTGCGGTACTCGTGATCGCCCGCCAAGACGAAGAGTTCTTCAAGTGGGTGGTTCAGAGTTTCAATAACCTCAGTGATGCGGACCGTGCACAATTCAAGGCTCAGATCCAGTCCTGGTTCGAGTTGAGCCTGAAGAGAGCCTGAGCAACTAGGCATGCTCGGCAACGGTGACGCACAGGGCGGGCATCCCCGGGTTCGGGGAGCCCGCCCTTTATTTCTAGAGACCGCACAAGATGCGGGGGTTTCTTCTCGCTACGGTACGGTCACGGCGGATGACGGAACACCGATCTTTTACTGCGAAGAAGGCTCAGGCCCTCCATTGGTGTTTTGTTACGGCATCGCGTGTTCCACCCTCCATTGGACCTATCAAATAGAATTTTTCAGGAAGCACTTCCGCTGCATCTGGTTCGATTATCGGGGGCACCGTCGGACGCCCATTCCCCTACGAATCCACAGCATGAGTATCGAGAATGCCGCCCATGACCTGCTCACCGTACTGAACCACCTGGATGTGGGTCCGGCTGTGTTTCTCGGCCACAGCATGGGAGCGAGCGTGGTGCTCCAGTTCGCGCGCGAGTTCCCCGACCGGGTGAGGCGGATGGTCTTGGCGAACGGCACTGCCAAGAAGCCGCTGGAAACCCTGCTGGGCGGAAACTACCTCGGCCCCGCGTTTGACCTGCTCTCCAAAACCGAGCGCATGAAGCCCGACTGGGTCAATCTGCTCTGGAAGATCCAGTACGATATCGGCGCATCGAGACAGCTCCTTGGAAATCTGGGCTTCAATCGAAACGTGACCCATCCGGGCGATATCGAAACCTATACCCGTCAAATTGCAGAGCTGCCGCCGGTGGTGTTGACCCAGACCATGAATCATTATCAGGCCTTCGATGCCACGCCGTGGTTGCACGAGCTCAAGATTCCGAGCCTCGTGATTTCGGGAGATCGCGACTTGGTGACTCCGCCCGAGACCCAAGACTTGATGCATCAGCTTCTACCCGATTCACAGATGGTTCGGGTCTACGGGGGGAGTCATTGCACCACTCTCGACTACCCCGAGTACGTGTGCCTCTTGATAGAGAGGTTCCTGAAGGCCGGATGATCGTGCGCGAGTTGGCGCAATCTGCAACAGAATCCAGGCGATGAAAGCACAAGTGGTTGATATCACGAGGGTGCATCATTTGGCCCTGCTTTTGCACTGGTATGCTGTGAAAGGTTGGGACAGACATGAAAATATCGAATTGGTTTTTAGGAGTTGGACTGTGTGTAGTGGCCTCTACTGCTTTTGCTAAAGAGGGTGGCAGGGGCCATGGCGAGCGCATGAAAGAAGGCCGTCGCGGCGTCGAGGCGCGCATTGAGAATCAAGAGCGCCGGATTCAAAAAGGTGTCGAGAAAGGCAAGCTCACCCAGGATGATGCGGCCAAGCTCCAAGAAGGTGTGAATGCCATCAAAGAAGAAGCCAAGGCGGCCTCTGAATCTGACGGCAAAGTCACCAAAGAGGAGCGGAAGGCTCTGCGTAAAAAGCTGAAGGCTTCTTCTGAGGCGATCCGCAATGCCAAGAAGTCAGACGATTCCCCTGGTGCTGAGGGCGGTGCCTCTACTCCTTCTGCTCCTGCAGAAGGTGGATCCGGTCAATAAGCTTTCAGGCGCGCTTAAATATCAGCAAACTGAACGCGTCCGTGGGGAAACCTTCGGGCGCGTTTTTTTATGGGCAAGAAAACTCGACAAATCCGTCAACGAGCCACAGGTGTTCGATGGACCACCCTGCCGTCAGAATCAGGTTGCACGCACGGGGTGCATAGGCGCGCATCTTCGGTGCGCGGACGAACTGCCCAGCCATCATGCCCCAAGCCTGTTCTTTGCGCTCGAGGTAAAACTTGCGCTTCCATTTGCGGGGGCTCAGCTTGAGTTCGGTCAGAAGGGTTTGTCTCAGGATCTTGCACGCGAGTTTCATGTCGCTGCAATGACTGGACTTCAGGAGATCTTCCCTTAAAAACTTCTCGTAAATCACCTGAATCTCGTCTTCGGCCAAGGCGGTGGCGGTCGAGTCGAGGGTGGGGGCGTCGTGTTCACTGGCTCGGGCAGGGGCAGAGGTCAGGCTCAGGAGCAACAGGCAGGAAATAAAAGCGGATTTCATGGGGTGGGGCGTATCACTCCGCGTCGAATTTGGCAATCCGTGGGCGGAAAAACCTGCCGATTGTGGGGAAAATCCATTGGGTTTCTAATCAAGGGATAAGGAGCCCTCTATGAAATTGCCTGTTTCAGTCCGGAATTTTGGATTTCTGGTATTTGGATTTGCCCTCATCCTCTCGCTCACCCAGCTCTCAGCTTGCGCTAAAAGCGACTCGGGCAGCACGGATACGGATTCGAGCCAAACCACGCTTTCTAACTTCAACCTCAATTGTGGCTCTTCGAGCTGCGTGAACTGAGCGGGGACCGAGTCATGAATAAAACCAAGATCACAGCAATGAAGTGGATGGCGACCGGGATGATTCTCGGAACCGGGTTCCTCGGATTCCAGTCCCTGCAAAAGGCAAAAGTGTCCTCTAACCCGATCGATTGGATGATTCCGGATGCCGAGGCCAGAAAGGCGCTGGTTTCCTTCAATTTCTCAACATCAGAGGGCCGCGGAGACTTCATCCGCTTCCTGTACTTCATGGTCAACGGGGCTCCTGAGGGCTCTAGCTACACCTTCGCGGGGCCGGATGGTGGCTTTGTGGGCATGATCAAGCAAATGACCAATAAGCTCGGCGCGGCCCTTGGTCGTGCCGGCTATGCAACTTGCGAGGATATTCCGACAAGCGGTAGTGCTACCGAGACCATCACCAAAGAAGGCATCGCGATGAGCATGCGGATGGTATTCAGTGCAGGGACCAAGACGATTCCGACCGGATACACCGGTGCGGGAGGCACATTTGCAAAGCGGGTCAGTGTCTTCAAGGGTGATGACAATGTCATGGCTTTTGAAATGAACTGTGCCAATGGCACCGGAATCCGAACCGGATACATCATT
>CAMCGZ010000035.1 GCA_945874535.1 Bdellovibrio sp. ZAP7 | reverse complement strand
ACCGGACACATACTTGGTACACGAATGAATGATCACATCCGCACCATGATCACCCGGATGGACCAGAAGAGGGGCGAACGTGTTGTCGACCACGAGCTTGAGACCGTGGCGTTTGGCGATGGAGGAATAAGCCCGCAAGTCGGATATCCTGAGCAGGGGATTGGAAAGTGTCTCGGTGAACAGGACGCGGGTCTCAGGGCGGATGGCCCGTTCGACCGCATTCACATCGCTTCCGTCGACAAAGGTCACTGTGATGCCCCGGCGAGGGAGGATGTTTTTGAAGAGAGCATAGGTCCCTCCATAGACCGTCCGGGAGGTCACGATGTGACCACCGGTCGGAACGAGTTGCTCCAGGGTGGCAGCGATCGCGGCCATACCGCTTGAAACACCGAGGGCGGCTTCAGTTCCCTCCAGAGCTGCGAACTTCCTGCTGAAAGCGTTCACAGTCGGATTGGAGTGACGGCTGTAGAGGTAGCACCCCTGCAGTTCACCGGCGAAGGTTCGTTCCATGTCGGCCGGGTTCATGAAGGTCGAAGTGGCTGCCACGTCGATGACGGGCACCACGCCGCCTTCTTCTCCGAAATCCTGCGCATCCCTGAGATCCTGGATCCTGTTATTCATGGCTTCAGTTTTACCGCCCGGGCTTCGAATTCGCACCGGGATTTCTCTTTCAGGCAGAATCCCGATTGGATTCCGAGGGCCTGGATGTCGGAGCGTGGCGACAATTCGGCCAATCCGAAATCTCCGACCACCGCGGAAATCCACGCATTCTCCTCAGTCTTGAAAGAATGGGGATCGGGAGAGGCCCCTGTGGAAACCAATCGGACCCGGCAGACGAGCGAAGTGCTGGATCCGACTTTCTCGCAGTGAAGGTCTTCGAATTCCAATCGGTCGTGGTGAGCCGGGTTCGGAAGCAGGGCAAACACCTTCCTCGCATCCGGGCCTTCTAGAATGTTGCGAACGGAGTGGTCCGGCCTGGCTGGATCGGGTAGCTCCACCCACTGGCCCCGGGCCCACTTCAGATAGCGCGGGAATTTGCCATCATCGCGCAAGGTGAGGGTTTCCGAGTCGAGGGTGAACTCGGCGCGGGAAGCAGAGAGCACTTCCTTTTCGAACTTTCCTGTGCGGCAATCCAAAAGAAACCACCGTGTATCGAAGAGGAGCTCGTTCTTGAGGATCCGGTAGTGTCGGGCGTAGTTGACCTGGCCCGGCTCCGGATTCAATTGGGCCAGATTACCTCGAACCGCGTCGGCCTTGAAGTAAGACCTAAAATCGGGTGGAAGGCAGGGCGATGCCGGGATGGCTGTTTGGACCGCCGGGGTAGGAGGAGCGGAATTCTGCGGCCCGTTGGAGGGTGACTCGACCCTGGCCCATCCCCCGTTTTTCCAGACGTGCCACTCGATCCCCTCTTTGGTTTTCAATTCCACCGTCAGACTGTCGGCCTGGAATCGGAGTTTGCCGTCCAAGGTCGGTTTCAGGAATTTCCCTGTCGAGCAATCTGCGATGAGCCAGAGATCCTCCATCATCAGGGACAGATTCAGGAGAAGGTATTTCCCGCCGAAATTGGCTTTTTTCAAATCCGTATTCTGTCCCAGGATCCGTTCCTGATGGTTCCTCGAAAGGGATGTGCTCATGAAATCGAGGGGGGCACAGGTTTCGAGCGGATCGGATGCACTTGCGGACACTGCCGGTGAAAACCCTAGGAAAAGCGCGATCAGGAGTGAAGGCATGCCCCGAACATATCCCCCGGTGTCACCACCCTCAATCAAAAAGCGGGGGAATGAGAGTTTCCCATTCGATCGAATCTGGGGTAGGATCAAGGCCGATGATCGAAACACCTTTGAATGAACCCTCTCCCTGGAAGACCCTCGGACTCCGGGATGAGCTCGTTGACCTGATCCTGAAAGCGGGATTCAGCAAACCGACCCCGGTCCAAGAACAATCCATTCCACATGCCCTCGACAATCAGGATCTCGTCGTATCGGCTCAGACCGGTACCGGAAAGACTGCGGCCTTCGCGTTTCCAGTGCTTGAACGGGTGATCGGGCGAGGCGGTACCTACGCACTGGTGCTCGCACCGACCCGTGAGATCGCCCTTCAGACCCAGAAAGTTCTCGAAGAATTCGGGAAGCCTCTTGGCGTCAATTCCATCTCTTTGATCGGTGGGACTCCTCTCAAAAATGATGAGGTCGCGCTTCGCACTTACCCCCAGATCATCGTGGCCACTCCGGGAAGGATCTGTGATCACCTCGAGCGCGGGAATATCTGGCTCGAGTACCTCGAAATGCTGGTGCTCGACGAGGCAGACCGGATGCTCGATATGGGTTTCTCCGAGCAGTTGAACCGGATTCTCCGTGAGACGCCGAATAGCCGGCAGACCCTTTTGTTTTCGGCAACCTTTCCGCCTGCGGTGGAAAAACTCGCGCACAGCATTACCTATGATCCGTTCCGGATCAAGGTGGGGCAACCCTCCCGAGCTGCGACCACGGTCGACCAGCATTTCATTTTTTGTGACGAAAGCGCCAAGATGCGTAGACTCGAACGGATTCTCGATGAAGAACCCGGAACGATGTTCATCTTCGCCCGGTCCAAGGACAACGCCTATCGCCTGTGGCGGAATCTCCGTAATCGCGGGTTCCAGGATGTCACGCAGTTGCATTCTGATCTCGATCAGGCCGTGCGTGAACAAGCACTCCAGGACTTCAAGGATGGTCGTTACCGGGTGCTCATCGCAACCGATGTCGTCGGTCGCGGGATTCACGTCGATGCAGTCGCTCATGTGGTCAATTACGACTTCCCGAGAGACGCAGAGGATTACATCCACCGGATCGGTCGTACCGGTCGTGCGGAGAGCCGCGGACGCGCGACCAGTCTGGTCACGCCACGCGACGAACCCGTGCTCCGTAAGGTGGAAGCTGCAATCGGGCGTAAAATTCCAAGGCCGGCACCCAAAGGGCAACGCGCACCAGCCGGGCGTCAGTAACGAGCAATTTCCGAAAAATCCCGGATCTCTTCGGCCTGGGCTTTGATCCGGTCGAAGTCGTGATTGAGCACCCATTCCACCGGGAAGAAGTAGTCCCTGCTTCCAATCCGGACGCGCACGCCCCTGTCCAAATGCACGCGTTTTTCTTCGGGATCGTAGTCCTGAGGCAAGTCGGGGCTTTTCATGATTCCGCTTGGAGCAACCGGGTGGATTCTCAAGTCGGGGACATCCGCGAGTTCATCTTGCAGGAAGGTGAGCAGGTATTCGATGTTCACATCCATGGAGATGCGGGGATAGCGCGGAATCATGCGCCCGATTCCGACTTGAAGTGATCTGTCGGGGTGATCTCGCGGGTTTTTCCGCGGAATGCTCCTCCGTAAACTGCTTCTTCCAACCAGCGGATCTCCTGATCGAGTTCTTCTTTCTGGACTTCCTTCCACCACACCTTGCCTTGAGGATCCCAACGGTAGGACCGTCTTCTGAGGTGATCCTTCGACTCGAAGGGGGAGTAGGTGGCGCTCACATGCACGGTCGGTTTCCGGGCCGCTTCAAGAAGCTCGCACAGATAGGGCTTCTGGCTGGCCGGGTCGGTAAACGAGAGCAGGTGCAGGAGGGCTTCCGCGTCGTTCAGTGCCCGGTGCGCGTCAGTGAAAAATCCGTGATAGATCGAAAGGACGTCGAGCTTCTGGGAAGTGAAACCCTTGGAGTGCCAATCGAGTTGCTTGATCGAACATCCCCAGATTTTCTCTCGGGAGACCGGGCTCTTTTTGTCGACAAAAGGCCGATCAAAAGAAGCATTGTGGGCGATCACAATGACCGACCCCGAAAGAAGCCGGTCGACGGTTCCCCAATCGATCGTCTGGCCTTTCAGCATTTCATCTGTCAGGCCCGTCAGGTTCCGGATCTCTTCATCCAGCGGTTCACCCGGATCCTCGAAGGCACTGTACCTCTCGAGGGGCTCAAGGAACTCGCCCGTGATCCGGTTGAATCGGAAGGTCCGGATCCCGATCTCGATCACTTTCGAGGACTCATGGTGAAGCCCGGTGGTTTCTACGTCCAGGATCGATCCCACACGTGAAATTCCGGGATTCGCAGCCTCCCATTCGGGCGAATAGTAGGATGCTTTCTGGAACAGGCTCTCTCGGAACCGATGGAGTGTGACGGTCGACCCGTCAGGTGATTTGCCGATCCATTGAAAACCCATGAGAGCTCTCCTATTCTGTAGGGGGAGCGTAAATGGATCCGGAGTGGTTTGTCTACATCATCGAGGCCGAAAACGGGCGCCTGTATACAGGGATCACGAAAGATCTGGCCAGGCGTCTGATGCAGCACCAGAGCGGCTCGGGAGCCAAGTTTTTCAGGTCCTCGCCACCCAAATCCTTCCTCATGAAGGCGGGAAAGTTCGATCGCTCCACAGCTCTCCGGCTGGAGTCCCGCATCAAGAAGCTCTCCCGATTGAATAAAATAGAACTTTGTAAAAAAGGCGGATTCAGGAAGTTCTACCACATGTTCTTGAGCGAGGACCTGTGAAACCTCATGATTTCAGTAATTTGGGTGTGATTTTCGTTTTTTTGCATGATTGAAGTCAAGGTTTTGGCGATCTTGCCGATCCGAGAATGTGGGACTGGGTGTTTGGGGAGTGCTTTTATTATTCCAAGGTCTTTTTTCGGGAGCCTCGATGGCCTCCGGAACCTGTGGCCAGGATCCATTGGGCATGGGGGTCCATCAGGTGATGGACAGCCTCTCTGAGGGCCTCTCGCTGAAAGAGCGTTACCGTGCCTTCAAGGACGATTACTTGAGTACCGGGATGTGTGATCCGGCCTTCAACTATACAGGGGATCGGCGCTTGGCTCTGTTGGTATCGGCTGTGAGAACGGAGCTGTCTTCTGTATGTGCCTGGGAGAAGCCGGGCAACACCCGTTACTGGGAGGAACTCAGGCTCGGACTGGGTGTGAGTGATGCGGAGTCAGCCGAAGCTTTGCAGGAGCTCAAGAATTGTACCGGAGCCGCGAATGGCGGGAACACGGGAGCTTATTACCTCGCTTATGCCCGCTTCCAGGTGAGCACCCTCAAAATGTTGCTGA
The DNA here is from genome assembly GCA_945874535.1 of Bdellovibrio sp. ZAP7. Classification (GTDB taxonomy): domain Bacteria; phylum Bdellovibrionota; class UBA1018; order UBA1018; family CAIMNF01; genus CAIMNF01. Next base: position 8,756 of record CAMCGZ010000035.1, on the reverse strand, counting down.
AGAAATTCCAGAGTGTGCCCGAAAGACTTCCTCCCTTCGGAGCCGCATACATCTACAAAAAAATGGAAAGCCTGAAGATGGTCCGATTGACCCCGGAAGGCAAGCCGGACTGTGACAGTGAATTTGTATCGTTCGATGCCTTCAGCAAAGCCTTACAAGGTTATGAAAATTTGAAAAAGGCCGGTAAGGTTCCTTCGAATTCAAGGTACCTGACGGTGGTGGATTACACCAAGCCCTCGAACTCACGGAGGCTCATGGTTCTGGACCTTTCGACTCATCGGGTGATGAATCAGACTTGGGTGGCTCATGGTGATGGAATTTCCGACGGGTCACCTGCGGAGCAAGAAAAGCGAGCCCGAATGAATCCACGTCCGACACCGTTTCCGTCGCAAAAGGGAGGAACGGACCGTTACGGTTCCAATCCCAAAACCAGTAATGAACACCATTCGAACCTGTCTTCACTGGGGTTCATCCGGGCTGAAACCGAATACAATGGTACTTGGGGGCGAAGTCTTCGACTTCATGGCTTGGAGTCAGGCGTGAACGATCAGATGCTTTCCCGAGGGGTGGTCTTACACGGTTGGGGAGTGAACCAGATGAGCTGGAACTCGAAAGACAATTTCCTAAGAGGGGTGAAAGAGATCTCATCCTTGGGGTCCCTTGAGGGGAAGGGGTTGATCGAGTTGAACTCGATGAGTGGAAGGATGTCGGAAGTCGCTTCTACTGAGGTCAATAACGCCACCAAGGGTTGCCTGGGAGTGAGTGAAGAGCCGGTGAGAATCCGACAGCCCGATGGAACCTTCAAAGGGGAGATGAATCAGCGCGATCTTCTGATTGAGCTTCTCGGTGGAAAGTCAAAAGGCGTGCAGTCGGCTCCGTCTTTCATATTCAACTACGGCGGTCCGGATCAGAAGTCGAAGTACTTCGACTGAACGGCTTCAGACTTTAATGATCTGGAGCGCGCCGTCGGTGAGATCTTGGAATACCGTGGCTTCGCGCTGGTGAGCCCTTTTCACTAATTCACTGTGCGCATCTCTTCTGTGCATGGCGTTCAGAAGCAATCTACCGCCGGGGACCAGGAGATCGATGCATCGATCCAGAATGTGGGGGATCGCCCGAGCAGGTTCATAGTGGAACACGCTGAACACGCTGGTGATGCAATGGAAGGATTCCGGCTGGAATGGAGGCTCATAGGCATCCCCCCTGACGAATCCCTGTGCGGGCACGCAGGATGAATCGAGGACCAGGTCCAAACCGTAGGCACGGACTCCCAGGCTCCGGAGATCTTTCACCAAACCCCCGCCACCGCAACCGAGGTCGAGGACCGCTCCGCTTCCCATCACTTTTGCAAAATCGCGTGAGCTTCTGAAAAACTCACCGAGTTCAGCATTCGGCGCATCGAAGATGGCCTGAGCGCGACGGTTGGTTCGCTCATAATCGGTTTGCTCACCATTCCGGAATACCCGGACTCCGGTCAGATCGCCCCGGTAATTGCTTCGCAGCCGGATCGAGAGGGAATCAGTCAGATGTGAATCAGGTTGAGAAAACATGAGTCCGTATCGGAATCCGGAGAAGGGATTTTTAGCTCAAAAAAAGCAAAGCAATTGCGGCTTTTGCAGAGCGTAAGGCACCGTCAATTCCATTGCCTCCGAAGGCGTCACCTGCGAGGACCAGACCCTGATTCCCTTCGATTGAATGCGCAGATTCAGGCCAGATTTGCTGTGGCCGGGAGTAACGCCACTTCTTCAGTTGGGCATCGCGGATATTCAGGTCGGGGAACTGGGTTCGGATCTCCCGAAGTGCCAGAGTTTTGACTTGGATTTCGTCGCTCTCAAAATACCGGGTTGAAAACTCAGGGTCGAAGACCACTGTCCAGGCTGCTGTGCCGGAGACCTTCTTCTGTTCCTGATCTGTCACAGAAAGGATGGGGGGATGTTTCGGCGGGATGAAAGGCGAGCTCCCGGATGGACTCGATTCAAGGCCCAGAAGGAGTACCAGAGCCGGGTCATAGACCAATTGCGAGAGTCCTGAAGCATGGGAGATCCTCGAACTTTTCAGAAGCTCCAAACTTTGCGGAACCGGAGCGGTGATCAGGACCCGGGTCGACTCCCATTGCTCACCGGTTTCAGAGATGACATTCCAAGAGTCAGTGGATCGCGCCAATCGGACCACCTTGGTGTTCTTGCGGATTTCGAGGTCTTGGGAGAGGTGCTTGGCCAGATCGGTCATGCCGGCCCGTGAACTTCCCACGCGAACGCCTTCCGGGTCGGTCCACTCATCGATCCGGCCCGAGCGCTTCCAGAATTCGTGCCAAATCCCTGAGGCCATCACGGGGTAGGTCTGGGCTCCATGATCGAAGATGGCAGGCGGCGAACGTCGGGTGGCCAAACGACCGCCCACTCCCGCTGATTTTTCGAGAATCACGATGCGCCTTTCCGGCGCTCCCTCCAGGGCGATTTTTGCAGCTGCCAATCCGGTCATCCCGGCTCCGATGACGATCAGATCCGCACGTTCCATCACAGATCCCGAATGGAATGGAGAAAGTGTTCCCGGAGGCGATCCACCAAACGTTCATCCATCTGGAGTTGGCGCGTCTTCATCCCTGTGAGTTCGAAGATCTTTCGTGAAATGCGGTTCATTTCAGTGTCGCGATGCTTGTCAGAAAGATAGATCACTTCGCTGATTTTCTTCGATGCCACGAGTTTGGCGCATTCATGGCAAGGGAAGTGAGTGACATACAGGCGGGATCCGGCCAGGTTTCCGTTGGCATGCAAGATGGCGTTGGCCTCGGCATGAACCACGTAGCCGTATTTTTGGTGCTCGACTCCGACGCTCCCATCTTTACCCCAGGGAAGACGGGATTCGTCGATGCCCGCAACGAAGCCATTGTAGCCCATGCTGATCTGGTGATGGTGCTGGTCGACAAACACCGCCCCCACTTTTGTAGAGGGATCTTTGGACCGGTAGGCAGCAAGAATGGCCTGGCACATGAAGTACTCATCCCAATTGATCGGGGATTGCACCTCAATGAAGTTAATGGATGAGTCCATAAACCTGAAAATACGCCTTTTCCCGTTGTTGTCCAAGGGGTTTTCCGAAATACTGGATGGAGGGGGCACTGTATCGATGAATCGCTTATTGGCATTTGGAATCGGATTGATTTGGGCCGTGCAAGCCGGTGCGCAGACCCCGGAACCCCGCTCCCTGAATTATCAGGATGAGACGGAGGCCGGTGCCGCTCTTTTATTTCTGGAACTACACAATCAGGGTCTAGCGGGCGGCAAGACCGGGGTCTGTGTGGATCTGCAATATGATGATGCCGGTGTTCCCAAATTCAAAGCGGCTTTCGATACCAATGCTTTTGTGACCGGTAAGTGTGATCTGAACTCCAGCGGGGGCTTTGACTCTTCCGGGTTTCAAAAGCTGGTCGGGGCCATTGCGAGCGCCCAAAAAGAAAAGGTCCAGCTGAATGTCGACGGGTATGCCGACGGTCAGCACTATTCCGGAAAATCTCTCGATGACAGCATCAAGTCGAATGAGGCTCTTTCCAAGTGCCGTGCGGATGCTATTGGAAACCTGTTGTCCCAAAAAAATACGGAAGTGTCTTTGGCGAGTTCTAAAGGCCACGCCAGTCCGTACTGGGAACGGAAGTCACCGCCTCCTGCTCCCGGGCTCAATTGTCCGACTCGCAGGAAGGTCGTAGTCACCTTCGACTCGAAGACCCCTGCAATCGGAAGCCAGATGTCCGGCAACTTTTTCGGAGCACCGGCATCCATGCCGGAAACCCTGAAGAAAGACATCAGAAAGAACTTCAATAAATCGGTGGGCGATGTCCGTAAGGGTTTGGGAATCAAGATCCGTAGCAGGAATTTCCTGAACGGTGGTGGAATCGACCGGGATGTCGAATCGATTTACGGAAAACTCAAGAGCAAAGGGATTTTGAATCCGAAGTGTGATCTTCCGCCATTCAAACAGGTGACCCAGGCGATGATCGAGACGATCGTTTTTGATAGCGACAAAACCGCTACCTTGACCCGGAAACTCAAAGGCGCCGGGTTCAGTCCCAAATCCATCGCGGGAGGTGTTTCTGCCTTGCAAGAGGGGTGTCTCGTTCCCGATGCCACTCTACTCGGATCGATCGCCAAGAATTCAAAGGACTTTCAATCCACTGGTTCCAAGATGATGGAAGGGGCCCAGTTGAAGTCGAGGAATGGAATGGTGGAGGTCGGATTCGAGGTGGCGACCTTGGATGCTCCCAGGGTTCCTGCCGGGGTTCACAAAGGAAAGTCAGTCCGTGGTTTCTATTGCCAGGCCTGCGGAAACGGTCTTTTCTTTTTTCCGGATCCATCGAGGCCCGGCAAGTTCACACCGGAGTACCATGATCGTTTGTTGACCTTCGATGAAGCGGATCGTGAAAAACAGAAGGACTTCATGAAGGGCTTGAATGAAATTTCAGAAGCTGATCCATTCGGGGCCGCTGCCTACTTGAAGCCACGACTGTTTGTGATCAAGAATTGCAAGGATTGCGCGTGTGATCCCATGGCAAAGGTGCGTGGAAAGGATTCATCCGTATTGACCTTCGATCCCGTTGCCGGAGTGGAGGGGCGGGTTCAGATTCCTGCTGCCGAGTTCGAGCAGTCGTGTGTCCTTCGTCCGCCCGTGCATCATGCGTGCAATGTGAGGCCGGTTAAGAATGACGGAAAGGACCAGAAGAATTTCTCTGAACAGCTGGAATATCAGATGGTCCTTCATGACCTCAAGGTGACCGCACCGAATGTTCAGGAATTGGTGAACAAGGTCGATGCCTCTTGTCCGAACTCGAACAAGAATCTCAATGCCAACCAAAAAATCCAGGATGTGATGTGCTCGAATCATCCGACCCTGAAGTTGCCCTCGGATGATGAAGAGAAGGATTGTGAAGAGTTCGATTCCGCCGGGAAGTGATTTCTTTTAAGTGATTGTATTTATTGAGTTTATAAGAAAAGACCGAACTCGATCCCTTGGTTTGTAATTTTTGACTTGATGTGTCAGGAATTTTATTTTATACTCCGCCGGAGTTTGTTCAACCCCGTTTCTATCCGGAGTCTGAAAATGAAGAAGCCCCTGATCCTCGGTTTGCTGACCCTGTTCACTCTCTCTGCTTGCGGAAAGAGCCTCCACTTGACTGCCTTGAAGGGCAATCAGGCCAATGGAGGGGCTCCCAGAGTGGCCCCGCTCGTTTCTGAGGTTTTGATGAGTGCGCTCGCGGAGGGTGATTTGGCTGATGAGGCGGTGGTCGCCATGAAGAACCAATTGGCAATCAAAGTGGATGCTCCTGCGGAAGCAGACATTGCTGATGCTGAGCTCGAAGAGGCCGGCACGCTGATCAATCTCGGGGGGGCCCAGGCTACCTTTACCAAAGACGGAAAAGAGGTCGGTTACAACAAGAGCGCAGCACTGGTGATGCAGGCCACACTGAAACTTCCTGAGAAAAAATCGGTGAAGAAAGTGAAGTCCCTCACTCTGAAGATTTCCAAGATCCGCCGGTACGAGTCGACTGATACCAATGTTTCATCGATGTCCGGACAGATCCTGTGTGTCGTCGAAGGCATGCTCTGCTCGGGAGAAAAGCTGGGCCTTGCCGGTGGAGAAGCCCTGCAAGTGAAGTCGGATCTTTTCTCCAAGGGCTCTGCTCTGGAGTTGGAACAGATCATCGAGGCCAACAATAAGGTTTTCGCAACCAACACCTTGACCACAATCGATCTCAAGGCCGCACTCGGGCTGACTGACGAGACCGCTCTGGATTTCCTCTATTCCAATACCAAATCGGTGGATACTCAGAACCGGTCCATGCGTTTGATGCTCGGCAATCAAACCCAGATCGAGGCGGCTTCGATCAGCTACGAACTCGAGTAAGCCCTGGTCGAATAATTGCATCATGCGAAGGGTCCGGTCGGGTGTCCGATCGGGCCCTTCTCTTTTTTGCGACTCGATCATGCAAGTTAACTCCGATTCAGATCCAAGCCTTTCCGGCCTTTCCACCATCGAAGCGGAAAGGAGACTTCTCCTGTCGGGTCCGAATGTCGTGGTTCCGATCGGATCCAGGGTACGTCTGGAGGAGTTTCGGCGTGTGTTGCTCGATCCGATGGGGTTCATGCTGCTGGTCCTGGCCGGAGTGTATCTCTCCATCGGTTCAACCCGGGACGGAATTGCCATGCTAGTCGCTTGGGTACCGATCGCGGCGGTCGGTGTTGTGCTGAGTGTCCGGGCCGATCGGGCCCTGCGAGCGCTTCGAGGAGAAATCAGGTCCCATGTCAGGGCTTTCCGGGATGGGAAGCTCAAGACCATTCCTTCGACGGCTCTGGTCCCGGGGGATGTCATCGCACTCGAGGCGGGTCAAAACTTACCGGCGGATGGCGAGGTCCTTCGAGGGCGCGCACTCCAGGTGAATGAGGCGGCTTTGACCGGCGAATCCGTGCCTCTCGAGAAGCCTCCGGGAGAGTCGTTCTTTTGCGGAACCGAGGTGGTTTCCGGGAGCGGGTACGGTCTCATCCGTCTGACGGGGAGCGGGACACGGTTCGGTAAGATTGCGGCCTTGGTTTCCGAGACCAACGAAACCCAAACCCCTCTCCAGCGGGACCTCCAGCGCCTCGTGAGGCGGATTTTCATTGTGGCGATCTTTCTTGCAGTGATGCTGGGCGTTGGCGAGTGGTTGCGTCACCACGACGGAGTGGCTTCGATCATTGCCAGTCTCACTTTTGCAATGTCGGGAATCCCCGAGGAGTTCCCGATCGTATTCACCCTTTATCTGAGTTTGGGTGCGGTCCGGCTGGCGCGCCACGGGGTCCTGGTGAAATCGCTTCCCAGTGTCGAGGCGCTTGGAAGGGTCGAAGTCGTTTGCACCGATAAGACCGGGACGCTCACCGAAGGTCGGTTCCGTCTCGTTTCGATTCAACCCTGGAGGTCCAATGTAAACCCCGAAGTATTGGAGCTTCCTGCACGTTTGGCCTGTGAGGAGCATCCGGTGGATTTGATGGACCTCGCCATCCATGAAGGCACCCACGCAATCGATGTCCCGCTCAAGATGGTATCCGAGGTTCCTTTCGATCCGGTACAGAAGGTGGTCAGTCGCGTTTGGATCCATCCGGATGGCAGTCAGACGGTGGCCATGAAGGGGGCGGTGGAAGGCGTGATCCGTTCGTGTTTGCTCGATCCTGAAGAGAGAACGGCGATCCTCACCGAGCTCGAGCACCTGGCTGGAACCGGAAGAAGGATACTCGGATTGGCCTCCAAGAGGTCCACGACCGGTGAGCTCGAGTTCCTGGGATTCCTGGTATTCGAGGATCCGGTGCGGGAGTCAGCGAGAGAGGCGTTCCGGCGATGCCGGGAGGCCGGGATCCGGACCAAGATTCTGACCGGCGATCATGCTGGAACCACCTTGTCGGTCATGCGGAGCCTCGGCCTCGGGACGGGGCAGGAAGGGGTGTATGTCGGAGAACAGCTCGATGCGATGGATCCCGAAAGCCGGAAGAAGGCTTTCCTCGAGGGTTCGGTCTTTGCTCGAGTGAGTCCGCAACAAAAGTACGATCTGATCCGGACGCTGAAAGATTCCGGCGCGGTCGTGGCCATGACGGGTGACGGGATCAATGATGCTCCCGCCTTGAGGCTTGCCGACATCGGAATCAGCATGGGTGAGCAGGCAACCGATGTGGCCAGGTCCTCGGCCAGGATGGTCCTTATGAAAAACGACTTTGCCGGATTGATCGAGGCCGTTCTCGAGGGACGCAGGATTTTCGCGAACCTCGGGACCAGCTTTTCATATTTGATTGCCTTCCACGTGCCGGTGTTTGTTCTTTCCCTCGTCCCGGTTCTTCTGGATGCCGGTCGGATCTTTCTTCCCATCCACATCCTCTTGCTCGAGGTGCTCGTGCATCCGGTCGCATCGCTGACTTTCGAGAACCGCCCCGTTCTGGAAGTCGAAGCACCCACTCGAGGTTTTTTCATCGGGATCGGGAGGGCAATCCTGAAGGGTTCGATTCTGAGTGCGGTTTGCCTGTGGCTGTACTTCCGTTTCCAGAGTGATGGACAAGAGTTTGCGAGGAGTCTCACCTTCCTCGCTATTTTGAGCGGAAATCTCGTCTGGATCCTCCTCGGGACCTGGCCGGGATGGACTCTGAAGACCGGCATCACCGCCCTGGCCATCGCCCTTTTCGGAGGGGTTTTGCTTGGCGTTCCAGCGGTATCTGGCCTTTGTTATTTCGAGGTCCTGGGATTTTCACGAATCCTGGCAGGATTCGCGATCGGCATCGGGATCGTCGCATCAGGGGTGGCGATTAAAAAGCTCCGAAAAACTCGGAATCATTTGGCGTCTGGTAACGGTAGTAGGAAGGGTACAGATCCCTGAGGTAGGTTTTGTCTTTCAGGCGGGCCTTCGTTTGCCCTTGGGTGACGTAAGTTCTGGCATCGTAGATCGAGAACTGAAAGCTCTTCAGGTGCTTGTTGCGGGTATTCGGATCACCAAAGGTGCCTTCGGGCATGTACATCTGATCGAGGTAGCGGGTGAGGCTCAAGACGGTGGGCTGATTGCGAAAGCTCAGGTCGTAGACGGCCACTTGCCCGCGTGTGGAAGGGTTCACTGTTTCCATGGCGACCAAGAAAGCGTGGAAGTGCCAGTTGTTCCTGCCAGGATTCCGAAAGGGGGCCTGTTTCGGCTCGGGCTGGATCATCGAGCCACCCTCCCTGGCCACATAACCCGAGATGAGGCCGAAGTAGCCCAT
>CAMCGZ010000034.1 GCA_945874535.1 Bdellovibrio sp. ZAP7 | reverse complement strand
TCCTGGGCCTTAAGCGGTGTTCCATCGGACCACTTCACCCCTTTGCGGAGCGTGAAGGTGTAGGTCTTTTGATCGCTCGAGACCGCCATTTTCTCGGCCAAGCAGGGTTTCGGCTTCAAGTTGGAATCCACCTCGCTCAGCCCCTCCATGAGGTTCATCATGAGGGGGGTTTCGATCGCGGTGCTGGCTAGGTGCCAGTCGAAGGTGGTCGGTTCGGCCCCGATCCGGAACTTGAATGTCGCACCGAGCGAAGCCTCGGAAAGCAGGGAGAGGCCACAAAACAGGACCGTCAAAAAAGAAGCTGATTTCATCAGGCAAAAGGGTATCGGAGGAGGGAAAAAAACGCTAGAGTTTCAAGCATGAAACTCTTTCAACCGCTCCCCCTGGGTTTTACGGAACTCAAGAACCGTTTTGTCATGGGCTCCATGCACACCGGACTCGAAGACCGACTGCAAGACCTTCGGGCCCTCACCGAGTATTTTGTCGAACGGGCCAAGGGCGGTGTCGGACTGATCATTACCGGAGGCTACTCTCCGAATCGTCTGGGACGCCTGACTCCAAGGGGTGGTTCGTTCCAGTCAGGATCGATGGCACGCGCCCACCAGAGCCTGACCCGGGCTGTGCACGATGCCGGAGCGAAAATCTGTTTGCAACTGTTGCACGCCGGACGCTACGCGTACCACCCTTTCTCGGTCGCACCTTCCCGGATCAAATCCCCCATCACTCCCTTCACTCCGTTTGCCATGCCCGGATTCCTGGTTCGATCGACGATCCAGGACTTCGCCCGCGCAGCGGCGAATGCCCGCACTGCAGGCTATGACGGCGTAGAGATCATGGGATCCGAAGGTTACTTGATCCATCAATTCCTCAGCGAACGCACCAACCAGCGCAAAGACGAGTGGGGCGGGAGCTTCGAGAACCGGATGCGCTTTGCGCTCGAAATCGTGAAGGCGGTCCGGAAAGCGACCGGTACGGACTTCATCATCATTTTCAGGATCTCGATCCTTGACTTGGTCGAAAAAGGTTCCACGTTCGAAGAAGTGGTCGAGTTCGCCAAAGAACTCCGCCGCGCCGGCGTCACCATTCTCAATTCGGGAATCGGTTGGCATGAAGCCAGGATTCCCACGATCGGCTCCATGGTTCCGAAAGGAGCCTTCACCAGCATCACGGCCAAACTCCGCTCGCAGGTGCGGATGCCGATCATTGCTGTGAATCGGATCAACGACCCGACCACGGCCGAGGAAGTGCTCCAAAGCGGGTATGCGGATTTGATTTCCATGGCAAGACCCCTGCTCGCAGACTCGCACTTTGTCGTGAAGACCCAAGAGGGCCGGCCCGAGCAAATCAACCCCTGCATTGCCTGCAACCAAGCCTGCCTCGATCATATTTTTGAAGGCAAAAAGGCATCCTGCCTCGTGAATCCTGCCGCCTGCGAAGAAGGGACCTGGACTGTGTCCCGTGCGGTTGGCGCAAAAAAGGTCGCAGTGATCGGAGCCGGACCCGCAGGCCTGAACGCAGCCCTGATGCTCCTTCGTCAGGGACATCAGGTCACCCTTTACGAACGTGGCCCGACCCTCGGCGGACAATTCCTCCTCGCATCCAAAGTTCCAGGTAAAGCCGAATACCTGTCGAGCATCGAACACTGGGAAAGCGAGATCAAACGCCTGGGCGGAAAGATCTCGCTCGGCCGAGAAATCCGGAGCGCGTTCGAGATCAAAGGCTTCGATGAGGTGGTCATCGCCACAGGGGTCAAACCGCGGAAGCCCTCGATTCCCGGAATCGACCTGCCCCACGTTCACTCCTACCAGGATCTCCTGACCGGAAAAGTAAAGCCCAAACACATCATGGTGATCATCGGAGCGGGCGGAATCGGTGTGGATGTAGCCACCTTCCTCCTGCACCGGGAAGATCAGATCGATTACGATCCAACTGCCTTCTTCAACCATTGGGGAATCGACCCGAACGAGCGGAGCGGCCTCGTGCCCGGCTTCAAGCCGAAACGCACCCGCCTCTCGATCACCCTGCTCCAACGAAGCCAGGGTGGAATGGGTCGCGGTCTCGGAAAAACCACGGGCTGGATCCATCGTCTGGATCTGAAACGCTCGGGCGTCCGTTATTTGAACCATCTCGAATACGAGGAAATCAACGCTGAAGGCGTGAAGGTCCGTTTCAAGGATGGAAAATCCAAACTGATCCCGGCCCAACAGGTTTTCATCTGTGCAGGCCAGGAGTCCGAAAATGCATTGGTAAAAATCTGCGAAGACGCCAAGATCCCCTACCGGATCATCGGTGGTGCCAAGGTGGCCGGAGAACTCGATGCCAAACGGGCCATCCGGGAGGCTTGGGAACTGGTCAAAGATCGAGGCTGAGCGCCCGGACCTGACGGATCACATCGCGAAGCTCGGCGGCCTTCTCGAATTCGAGATTCTGCGCTGCGGATTTCATCTCGTTCTCGAGTTTGTTTAACGTGGATTTCAGTTTCTCGACACTCACAAAGCGGGGGCCGAGCAATTCTTTAATGCGCTCGATTTTCGAGAACTCGTCGACGTAATCGAGCATGGGCAGGCCCATCTGTGTCCCACGGAGTTTACCTGTCGACGATGACAAGCGCCCCTGTCCGGGCTCACCGTCACCGCCGGTGTCGATCCGCTCGGCAATCTTCTTTTTGATCGTGGCGGGAGTGATTCCGTGCACCCGATTGTGCTCTTCCTGAATGCCCCGCCTCCGCTTGGTTTCATCGATGGCGATCTTCATGCTCGCTGTGACTTTATCGGCATACAGGATCACAAACCCGTTCTCGTTCCGGGCAGCCCGGCCGATGGTTTGAATCAGTGAGCGCTCGGACCGGAGGAATCCTTCTTTGTCGGCATCCAAAATGGCCACCAGTGAGACCTCCGGAAGATCGAGTCCTTCTCTCAATAAATTGATCCCGACGAGCACATCAAAAGTGCCGAGACGAAGATCCCTCAGGATCTCGACCCGCTCGAGCGTTTCAATATCGGAGTGCAAGTACTTCACTTTGATTTTTTTCTCGGTGTAATACTTGGTCAGGTCTTCGGCGAGCTTTTTGGTAAGCGTGGTCACGAGCACCCGTTCATTCCGGGCGACCCGCTTCTGGATCTCGGACAAAAGGTCATCGACCTGCTGCCGGGCTCCGCGCACTTCGACGATCGGATCGAGAAGCCCAGTGGGACGGATCACTTGCTGGGCGAAATTGCCTTCGGTGAGATCGAGCTCGTATTTCCCGGGCGTTGCGGAAACATACACACACTGACCGAGAACCTTCTCCCATTCCTCGAAATTGAGCGGGCGGTTGTCGAGAGCGGACGGCAGCCGGAATCCGTGATCGACCAGGTTCATCTTCCGGGCCCGATCGCCCCGGTACATGCCTCCGATCTGCGATACCGTGACATGGCTCTCGTCGATGAAGCAGACCCAGTTCTTCGGGAAGTAATCCATGAGGGTTGGAGGCGGCTCACCGGGTTTGCGTCCAGTCAGGTGGCGGGAGTAATTCTCGATTCCCTGGCAGAACCCCACCTGCTCCATCATCTCGAGATCGAACTGCGTCCGCTGCGCCAAGCGCTGGGCCTCGAGCAGTTTGTTCTGATTCTTCAGATCGATGAGCCGTTCCTGAAGCTCCACCCGAATGGAATCCATGGCCCGCTTACGGTTGTCGAGCGTGGTCACATAATGACTCGCGGGGTAAACCGTGACCCGCGGAATTCGATCGAGACGCACCCCCCGCAGCGGATCGAAGGTAGAAATGGCTTCGAGCTCGTCACCAAAGAATTCAAGGCGGATCGCCACGTCTTCTTCATACGCAGGATGGATCTCGACCACCTCGCCACGGACCCGGAAGGTCCCCCGATGGAAATCGATGTCGTTCCGCTTGTATTGGATCTCGAGGAGCTTCTTTAAGACGTCCTGCCGTTTGTATTCTTTGCCGGTCTCGAGGTACAGGATCAGGCCCTCGTACGCCTCCGGGCTACCCAGACCGTAAATGCAAGAGACGGAAGAGACGATGATCACGTCATCGCGCTCAAGCAAGGAACGTGTGGCCGAGTGCCGGAGCTTGTCGATCTCATCGTTGATCTGGGAGTCTTTCTCGATGTAGGTGTCGGTGCCCGGGATGTACGCCTCGGGCTGGTAATAATCGTAATAGCTAACAAAATACTCGACGGCGTTGTCCGGAAAGAACTCTTTGAATTCGGAATACAGCTGGGCAGCCAGGGTCTTGTTGTGGCAGAGAATCAATGTCGGCCGGTTGACCCGGGCGATGACATTGGCCATGGTAAAGGTTTTTCCGGAACCGGTCACCCCAAGCAGCACCTGGGACTTTTTACCCGAATTCAAGCCCTGAACCAGCTCTTCAATGGCCTGGGGCTGATCCCCGGTCGGCTGGAAGGTCTCGGCAAGTCGGAAGGATTTATCGGTGAAAACAGCCACGACCTGATCCTAGCAGAACCGGCCCGATCCTGCTAGGATGGGGGGCATGCAGAAAGTCCTCCTTCTTGAGAATATCCATCCTCTGGCCCGCGATCTCTTTTTGAAAGACGGCTTCCAGGTCGACACCCTGAAAGGGGCCCTGACCGAAGACGAGCTGATCGCCAAGCTCCCCGGCTACGATGTGCTCGGGATCCGGAGCAAGACCTACCTGACCCACAAGGTGTTCGAAGCGGCGAAGAGCGTTTCGACCGTGGGCTGCTTTTGCGTGGGCACGAACCAGGTGGATCTGAAGGCAGCCAAGGATCACGGCGTGGTGGTATTCAATGCACCCTTCAGCAATACTCGGAGTGTGGCCGAGATGGTTCTGGCCGAGATCGTCATGCTGTCGCGGAAGCTCGGCACCCGGAACAACGAGATGCATCAGGGCATTTGGAACAAGAGCTCTGCACAGTGCTACGAAGTCCGGGGCAAGACCCTCGGGATCGTGGGCTACGGCAACATCGGCACCCAGGTGAGTTATCTGGCCGAGGCCTTCGGGATGCGCGTGATTTTTTATGACATCGTCTCGAAACTTCCGCTCGGTAATGCGAAGCCCCTCTCCACACTCGAAGAAGTCCTGAACGGATCCGATTTTGTGACCCTCCATGTCCCCGCCACCGAAGCCACGCGGAACATGATCGGTGAGACCGAGCTTTCGCAGATGAAGGAAGGCGCTTGCCTGATCAATGCCTCACGCGGAGACGTGGTGGACATCCCGGCGCTGGAAGCAGCCATGAAGTCCAAGAAGCTCGGCGGGTGTGCCCTGGATGTGTTTCCTGAAGAGCCCGAGAACAACATGAAGGGCTACCCCTCTCCGCTCATGGGTGTCGAGAATGTGATCCTGACTCCTCACATCGGGGGTGCCACCGAAGAGGCGCAGGTGAATATTGGACGCGAGGTCGCCTCGACCTTGATCCGCTTCGTACAAACTGGATCGACGCTTCGCTCGGTGAACTTTCCGCAGGTGGACATTCCGCTCGACCGGGGCAACACTCGCCTGACCAACGTTCACCAGAACGTGAAGGGCGTGTTGAAGGACATCAATAGGATTCTCTCTGAGTATGGCGCGAACATCCAGGCCCAGTCGCTTCACACCGACCGCGAGCTCGGCTACCTGATTGTCGACCTGAACCAACCGATCACCGAGGATCTGATCCAGTCGATTCAACAACTCAAAGCTGCGATCCGGACGAGAAGAGTTTCTTAGCCTTACTTGAAACTGTAACCGAGATTCAGCAAGAACTGCAGATTGTTCCCGCCCTGGGCCTGCTCGCGGAAGCCTCCGAGGCAGTCGAGACTGGCAAATAGCTTCTGTCCAAGGCGGGTTTTGGCAGCGATGACCATTCCAAGATCCCGTTGGGACTCGCTCGAGAGCGGATGGGAGTAATAGGCTCCGATCCCGAGAGTGAGACGGTTCTTGGTGACCGCGTACAGGATCGGTACCGTGAGGGTCCGGTTCATGAATCTAAGCTCCGGATTCGGAGTGAGACCCGATTGATAATCAGTTACCCGTGTACTGCTTCCGAGATAGAGGACTTGCACCCAGAGCGGGCCTGCGCCAAGATCGAGCCCCACCTGGTAACCGTAAGTGTGGCCAATGATTCCTTCTTTGACCGGGTCGGTGACCGAGCCGTTGCTGTAGTGCGAGAGCACACCTCCATGCATACCGGCTATCATGCCCAAGTGAGGTCCCGCATGAGCCCCCTGAGCCTGCAAGATTCCCAACAGCACACAGAGGATCCCCAACCCTGCTCGGAGCATCGGAATATGATGGTCGTTCTGGATTACTTCTTCAGCCCGTAACAGAAGCTGGTTTTGATCGTCCCTTTGGTGAGGGAACCATGTCCTGCTCGGGCAGGAGCCATGGCCACACCGGCGACGACCAGTACGAGAAACATGAATCTCCTGAACTCAGACTGCTTGTTCATGGGGGGCTTCCTCCTGAAGCGGAAATTACTATTTACAGTGAGTGTAAAAAGACTCGCCCCGGAGGGTCAACCACATTGATTTGACAGGCCCGGAATAGCGTCAATTAACGCGACAGGATGACCAGCGCCACGAAGTCATTTCCGGCCATGTCGAACCGCTTGACCCGCATCATGACGGATTTGTCTTTGAGGCGCTTCAGGATCCGGTCGAGATCGGCTACTGTCTCGACCCCCTCTCCCGCGATATCCAGAATGAGATCACCTCGTGCCAGCCCCGACTCGGCTCCGGGTTTTCCGTACTCCAAGTCGGTCACCACCACCCGATTCTTCCCCTTAAGTGCCTCAGCCGGAATTCCGAATTGGCGGAAGTTAACCTGAGTGACCTCTCCTACACGGAACCCGAGCTCTTCGTAGGTGGAACGCGCAGGCTTGGGTCCCTTTTCGGGTTTTCCTCCCCCCTCTTGTCCGAGGATCGGACGCTCTGAGACCTGCACGGTGACTTCCTGCTGTTTACCCCCCCTGAGAAAGGCGATCTTCGCTTTTCCTCCGACCGCAATCGAGGTGATCTTCGAGGTGAGGTCCTGGGCATTTTCGATCTTCTCTGCGTTGACCGACACAATGACGTCATAAGGTCTCAGGCCGGCTGCGATCGCGGGAGCACCCGGAGTCAAATCGGAGATGACGACGCCTCTCGTCTTCGGGTCAATCCTCATCTGCTCGGCCAGCTCCGGGGTGAGATCCCCCACGCTGACTCCGAGAAATCCACGCGAAACCGAACCCTTCGACTTCAATTGGCCGAGAACCGTTTTCACCAGATTGATCGGAATCGCAAATCCGATCCCCTGGGCGCGGGCATCGATCGCATTATTGATCCCGATCACCTCGCCCTTCATGTTGATGAGTGGCCCCCCGGAGTTACCCGGGTTGATCGAGGCATCGGTTTGCAGGTATTTCCCCATCCGGAATTCGGGATTGATCCGGCCCTTGGCCGAAAGAATCCCGTGCGAAACCGTGTGTCCGTATCCCAAAGGGTTACCTACTGCCAGCACGTACTCTCCGACTTCGACTTGGTCGGAATCGCCCAAGGGCAGCGAGGTCAGTTTTCCGTTTTTGACCTTGAGGAGGGCGACATCGAGCTCGGGATCGCGCCCGATCACCTCAGCCGGAGCATGCTCTGAGTCATCTTCTTTGAATTGGACCCGCACTTCTTCCGCACCCTGGATCACATGATGATTGGTCAGGATCAGTCCTTCTTTTTCGTCGATGATGAAACCGGTCCCGAGAGCCATCTGTACTTTTCGCGCACCCTTACCCTTCTGCCGGGGTTCGGGCTCCTCTTCATCCTGGGGCCTCATGTCCCGCGGCGCGGGCATCCGTCCACCGAAAAAATCCTCGAAGAATTTCTGAAACAGTTCCCCGCGCCCGCCCGGACCCATTTGCCCGAACTGCTGTCCAAACTGTGGCCCCATCATCTTCGGGCGCACGTAAGTGGAGATATTCACCACACCGGGCATCACTTTTTTGGCCAGATCGGCATACCCCCGATCCGACGGCTCGGCCATGGCACTGAGCCCCACCCAAGATGCAAACCACACCGGAATCATCACTAGACGTTTCATACCGGGAGAAATGAGCATGAACCGGGCCGTTGTAAAGAGGGTGGGAGAAGAAATAGATCCGGTTCAGGATCTTTTCGCTCCACCTTTTTCCTCGAGCTCGGCCCAGCGGGCATACAGTTTCTCAATCTTGGACTGGAGTTGACCCATCCGTTCGGTTGTTTTCAAAAGCTCGACTGAATTACTCACGATTTCGGGGCGGGCCGAATGAGCCTCCAACTCTCCGAGTTCGGTCTCTTTCTCGAGAATGGTCTCTTCCATGCGATCGAATTCGAGCTGCTCTTTGTAACTCAGTCGACGCCGCTCGAGCTTCGGTTGCATCAAAACGGCTTCTTGCGCCTTGGCCCGGGCCGCATCCTGGGCCCGCTTCTGCTCCCGCTTGAACCAGTCTTCCCACTGAAAGACATCCGAGAACCGGACATTTTCTGGCAAGGCCAGGATGTCATCACAAACAGCGCTCATGAAGGAGCGATCGTGGCTCACCAGAATCACCGCACCGGGGAACTCCCTCAAGCAATCCTCGAGTACATCCAAGGTTTGCAGATCGAGATCGTTCGTGGGCTCGTCCAGGATGAGAAGGTTGCCGGGCCGGAGCATCATCCGGGCCAGCAGCAATCGCGCTTGCTCACCGCCCGAAAGCTTTTCGACCATCACTTCCACTTCTCCCCCGCTAAACAAAAAGCGATCGAGATAAGAACGGACGTGCATCTTCCTACCTTGGAACTCGACTGTTTCACCCGATGGACAAACCGTCCGCAGCACCGAAATCCCGGGGTCGAGGGTCTCGCGGTTCTGCTCGAAATAAAGGACTTCGAGCCGGTCGGCCCGACGGAGCTCACCCTGGTCGGCCTCTTCGACTCCGGCAATCATGCGAATGAGAGTCGATTTACCCGCTCCGTTCTTTCCCATGAGCCCGAGACGGGTCTCGGGGGTCACGAGCAAGGAGAAATCCGAGAATATCGTGCGGTCGCCATAGGTTTTTGAAATGCTCTTCATCTCGATCAGCTTCTTCGGCCCGCGCCCGGAACTTTCGAACTCTAGCTTCACCGAACCCTGACGGTTCTTTTGCCCGAGGTCCTGCACCTCGACCTTGAGGTCCTCAGCGCGATCGATGCGGGCCTTTTGCTTGGTGGTGCGGGCTTTTGCTCCGCGCCTAAGCCACTCGATCTCGCGCCGAAGCACGTTCTTGAGCGACTCCTCGCGAGCAGCCTGGGCTTCGAGGTATTCTTCTTTGACCTGGAAAAAGCGATCGAGATTGCCCTCGACACTCAGGATGCCTCCCGGGTTCCGGCGATCGACCTCGACCGTACGCCGGGCCACCCGGTTCAAAAAGGCACGGTCGTGCGAGATGGTGATCACGCAAAGAGGTGAAGCCTTCACAAAATCCTCGAGCCAGAGAATACTTTCCACGTCCAGGTGGTTGGTCGGCTCGTCGAGAAGGAGCACATCCGGCGAACGTGCCAGCTCACGGGCCAGAGCCACCTTCTTCTTCCAACCTCCCGATAATGAAGAAACACGTGTATCGACCGGGATCGAGAGTCTCGACATGGCCTCCTCGGCAGCACTGATGCCGGACCAGTCTTCGTCGCTCGCAACTCCCTGGTAAACCGCATCTCGAGCACTCAGGTTTTCATCGAGGTCCGGGTTCTGGGGCAGGTAGCCCACTTTGAGACCCCGCCCCCGGGTCACGGATCCCGAATCCGGATCCATGAGTCCGGCGATGATTTTCATGAGAGTGGACTTACCGGCACCGTTCTGGCCGATGAGCGCGATCTTCTCGCCGGTGGATACGCTGAAGGTGAGGCCCTCGAAAAGGACTCGATGGGCGAAGGCGAATTTGAGCTCATGAACACTGAGGAGTACTGACATCGTGGATGGAGCTTACCACGGCATTATTTTTCGAACCAGTCGCCGATGGGACGCGGTGGGACGACAGGCATTCTCGAATTTAGCCCTGAGCTGTGGAACCGGTTGAAGTAAGCGTTGAGTGCTTTGACGAAAACAGGATCCATGGTTCTCACAAATACCTCCCAGGGATTCAAAAGAGAGGTTTTAGTCAGGTTTCCCGTTCCCCAAATGGCTTGTTCTCCATCAACCAAAACAAACTTGGCGTGCGCCGTCACCCCTTCTTTACGGGTCTGAAGCTTGAGCACCCCATGTTTCTCGAGGGATTTCTGAAAAGACTCATCTTCAATGGGAGTCCCGACGAGAATCCTGACTTTGACCCCCCTACCAATCGCCTCGAGTAAGGCATCGCTGACTTTGGAACGGTTGAAGACGTGACTGGCCACATCGAGAGACTTCCGAGCCCGCTTGATTTCCTCGAGGATCGTCGCCTCGACCACACCGTCGCCCCCGCGGGAGAAAAGATCCTGTGTTTCAACGGTATTCCATTTTTTCCGGCCCTCACAGGCTCGATCGATCCAGGCCGAAATGGTCCCAGCGCGGCTATCGCCCTCCGGGTATCGCAACAAGTTGGAACACTCGAGGTATTTCCGGTTCTGGCATTGTTGGTCGAGAACCCGCCCTAGAATGGCCTCGAGCGACCGGAACGGATCACGCCCTTTTAGCTCGGAAACCACATCGGCCACTTTCTCCTCACGAAACCGGCGAATATTCACCGTCATCAGGTGGATACCCGACTCCCGGCCACTCCAGCCAAAACCCTTAATATGGTAAGAATCCTCAGCCTCGGGTGTTTGAAACACCGGCACCAGGTACAAGCCGGGTGACCGGGGAACATAAGCCTCCGGAAAACCACTCTCCATCACATGAAGATTATAAGCGAAAAAAATCCACGCTTCTTTGCCGGGGTTCTTCAGCAACCAGTCATCGATCCGCTTCAAGATCGACTTAGAGAAAATCATCGAGGTCATGAGGATCCGATCTGGCTTCTTTTTATCGATTTGATCGAAGATCTTCTGAACCAAGGACTGTTCGGGAATGTTCCAGATCTGACCGACTTGCAGAACTTGCTCCTTCATTCTCGTTGCAGTCTCGTCTTCCTGATCCTCCTCAGACTGGGGCATCGTTCGAAGTGGATTCCGACAGTGTGGGTGATTCCGGAACACATCAGGACGGATCATGCTCTTCCAAAGCAGTCTCGGGAGAAACCAGCTTTGCAGTGGGTCCAAGCGACACGCCGATGAATCGAGGCAGAGATCGACCACCGGGTCACGGCTCCGGAAACGCGCCATTCGTTCTTCAATCGGATAAAGTTTGATCAGAGAGGTGGTGGTATTGATCCGCTCATCGATACGGTCCAACATCTGGGCACACGACAGGTAAGACCCGAGAAAAGGTGTCTTCTCGAATCGCAGATTCGCAACCTCCCACTGGACTCCCTCGGCATCTGAGTATTGAATACCGCCCCTTTTTGCCTCGGCAGAGCAAAAATATCCGGCCTCGGCAGAAACACTCACCAGCAGAAACAATACAGCCAGAATTTGCCTGAAGAATCCGATCAGGGGCATAGCCAGAGCTCCCGATTCCCGCTGGTGAGTGGCCCGCCACGCAGGCGGGAACCATCCCGGCGCTCTCCCTTGAAACTCCGCTTCTTGCCCAGAAGAAACGGATATCGCTTCCATTCTTGTGCTACCTGATGAAGGAAACCGGATTCCTCGGGCGTGAGGCGTCGCCCTCTGTAAGCCGGCCTCCAGAAGCCGAAGGCATCGCAATAGACAGGAATAGCCTCTCGGGGTACCGGAAAGTCCTCACGCTCAGGGATCGACTCGACCAGAAAACGATTCCGGATATTGAGCGGAAACTCACTCTGAAGGACCTCCCACTGGGCGGGGTCTCGGTATTCGATGATTTTTCTTCTGCGATCGAGCGAATGAAGACGGATTCCGAGCTCAGTTAGTCGTTCATTGAACCGTGTCCAGAGTGGAAGCACTGGCCGCCACTCGAATCCGATGCGATTCGGAAAAGCGAGCGCGTTCCGGCGGGAGCGGCTGACCCGAATCCAACCCCAGCATGCCCAGACCACTCCGATCCATGAAAAAAACAGAATTGAGGTCCGTCCGGGAATCAATAAAACGGCGAGGAGTGGCAAGCTCAAATAGGGCCACAATCCTTCCGAATCCCGAACTCGCTTACCGAAAATCAACGCGTTATTCACGAACAACTGACAAAAAGTCGAAGCCACGAAAAACGAGAAGACAGTGGATCGCCCGGAACCGGGCCCGACCCACAAAGCCATGACCGCGATCATCATCAAGGACAGAACCAGGATCCGGTTCATGTAGCCGGACTTCAGGAGTTCATGCTCACGGCGCTCCATCCGGAGCAGGTCGACCGCCAGGCTCCGGAGCGGCCGAGTGAGAATCCTGTCGAAAAACGCCAGAAGGAAGAACGGAACGAATACTCCTCCTAAACCGAGGTAGGGTTGCAGTCGATACGATGCGATAAGCAAAAGTGACAAATGAACCGCCACGGCACCGAGCAAAGGGCGGATCTCACCGGTGTGTTCGGGTTGCTTTTTCGGAAAGCGTGGCAAAAGTCGCGAACGATGACTTTCACGTCTGACACTTTTCCAGAATGAGAATTCCTGTAGGATCCGCACGCCATTGAAAAGACCGGGCACCAGAAGCGCATAAAATATCCCGATGGGAAGGACCATCGCCACAGCAGATGCGACCCAGGCAAAAATCGAGCTTCCCCAAATGAAGGGAACGTTCGGTCGGATCCTTCGAAAGGCCGTGGCACGGACCACCCACGGGGCCAAGCCCACCTGGATCAAGGCTTGCGCCGCACGCATCGCGAAGATCAGTAGAATCAGGGGGTCCGAACCGGTCGCGCGATCGAGACCGAGGCCGAGAGAGCCGAGCAAAAGAACAGACACTCCCCAAAAGGCGAGATCGAGCGGGTTCAGGCGTCGCTCGAGCCAGGATCTCGGAGCATGACGGGTCAACTGCCAGTGGTACTCCTGGATGTAATTGATGGTCACGTGCGCAAGCGGAATCAGAATCAAGGACCTGAGATAATGAAGATCGACAATCCAAGCCAGACAGCCCAGCTCGACCAACTCGTTGAGTAGGTTCAGTACCTTTCTTTGACCATATCCACGGTTTCTGTGAAGCAGGTACCGCAAGAACCCCCCCCAGGAATTCGCATGAACCGAGGGAATCGACACCTGACGGGCCTGATCGAGATGTTGCTCGAGTAAACTCATGACAAGCGCCACCTCATCCGCCTGATCCGGTTGACGGAGGGAATCTTGAGCTGGCGGATCCGCCTCCAAGCCAGGGACTTGCCACCCCCGTAGTGGCGATCGATCCATCGGACCAAATAGCGCCTGATATTCTCGTCCAGTTGCTTGGTCAGAGCAGGCTCACTTCGGTTCAGCGTGATGCGATCGAGCCCGGCATTCAAGCGCGGATCGAGGAACTGGGCGATACCCGTCTTGAGCCTCGGAAATGCGCGCTCCCAGTCCGGATCGAGCTCGGCCTGCTCCGAGATGAATCCCTCGAACTCCCGAAGGAACGATTCATACAGACTCCGGAAGTGTTTCGGTCTAGAGGAAATGAGCCCTTTGGCGTGGAACGTCGCTCCCAGCCACTCGAGGTAGCGCGTTCGGGCTCCGAGATGCGCATCGATCTTTTTCTTTTCTGAGTAGCGAAGCCCGAGTTGTCCCACCCGCTGATCCAGGTCCGCCGATTGCTTTAAAAAAACCGACTGCTCCGGATGCGCGAGCACGATATCGTCTCCGAACCTTGCATAAAAAAACCTCGGATCTGCTTCGCATGCCGCATCCATCCAAGCATCGATTTCCATGAGATACAGATTCTCGAGCACAGGCGTGAGGGGCGATCCGGAAGGAATTCCCTGGAGTAACTGAACGGGTTCTTGATCTCCCTCTCGGTAAAAGGGCGAGATCGCTTGTTTCAGGAGTGAGGCGAACACGGGGTTGGCTCCGGGATCCATCACTGCTTCGATTTTTTGCAAGAGGATGGATTGCACAATCGAATCACCGAAGGCGGTGATGTCCCGCTTGGCAACGTGGACCGCTCCGCCTTGATTCTGCAAATACTCGCGGAATGCCCGATGGGCATGTTGGGTCCCGAGTCCTTTTCGAAATGAATAGAGGCGCGAAGAATACGCTCCCTCGAGCGCACCGGCCAACAAGGCTTGCATGGCCATCTGGACGATCCGATCAGGCCAGGGGGATGTGTAGAGTACACGCACTTTTTCGCCAGTGAGGAGTTCGATCCGGTCTTGCACCGAAAACCTCGGATTTCCTGAGCCGATCCAGGCAAGGATTCCCTCGACCAGTCGGTCCGGGTCGGAAAGCAAATGCTTTACCGGGCGGTTTCTCCGACTCCGGGGCAAGTCTTTCTTCGAAAGTTTGATCAGGACATCTTGATAGATCGCGGGATCAGTCAAGGCCTGGTCGAATGGGATTGGAATCATGTGGGGCGCTACTCTGTTTCAGGATAGGAGAGAGCCACGCGCTGAGGAAGGGGAATCGCAGGTAATATTCTCTCGTTTGTTCAATGATCAAAGAATTGACGGTGCATGAATGAGTCCGTTTCTTTATCGCAATCTAGATCCCTGCTATCCTAGCATTGGAAAGGGGTTTCTTGAGGGCCTTAGGCCCTTTGTTGCACTGAACCGGGAATCGAATTGCAGGAGAGCTTATTCTCCAGCTCAGCAATGGAGCTAATTCGGGATTTTTCGGTGATAACGATACTAAGCTCCCCCCCGCGAACGGGGGGGTGAATAGCTCAATACTTTGTGAAACCCCTTTCCACCAAAATTATGATCAAAACCGGACTCATCTTCGCGCTTGTAGGACTCAGTGGAGCTCTCTGGCTACAAAATCGGGAGCTCCAATCGAGACTCTCCGCTACTCAGTCTCCACCTCCCCCCGCTCCATCCACGGTGACTCAATCCTGCCCGCCCGCGCCGACTCCGTCTCCCTGTTTGAGTTCATCAGCCACAGGCCCCGCCACCTCCAAGTTCGTCTCGAAAGAAATCAACAAAGCCAGGGGCAAGATCGAAGCACGCCTTAAAAAAGTCCGCGAAGAAAAAGAAAAACTTCAGAACCTGATCGCCTCAGGAAACCGGCAAAACCAGCTCGAGGAAAAGCTAAAGGAGCTCTACCGGCTGAGAGTGGAACTCAGCCGGGCAATCGGCCTTCCGGAGCCCGAACCGGAAGACTTAAATCCCGACCGTAGCCAGCAAAACAAAAAAATCAGGGAACTCCAGTCTCAGCTTTCCCGGCTGAAGCCACCTCAACCCGGCGGCAGAAACCCCGACCCAGAGAAAGAACGCCAGCGGAGCCAACTCCTCCAGGAAGTCAAAATGCTCGAGCAAGGCAATCACAATTGGAAGGTGGTGAAGTCTGGTAAGGCAAAAAAAAACGAAGCCCCCGCAGTGCGGGA
>CAMCGZ010000033.1 GCA_945874535.1 Bdellovibrio sp. ZAP7 | reverse complement strand
ACCAGATCGTCGAGCTGGAGCCCGAGATCGCGGAAATGAAAGTCCGGCATCGAACTCTCGGTCAGATTGCATTCCAGGTGGTCATAACCCAACTCTTCCGGGGCCTCGATCTCAATCGGCATTCTCACATATCGCATGATGCACATCGTTCCACAGGCCGATGGGGTCCGCAACCCGACGGACTCCGAAAAACCATGCGAAATGGTTCTTGATGGTTTAGTCTTTTTTCTGTGGCAAAATCTAGAAGAATCCTAATTGTCGATGATGAGTCCGATATCCGGGGTATCCTGATGGATTACCTCGAGGATCTCGGTGAGGTAGTCGGTGCGGAGAATGGATCTCTCGCTGTGCGCGCGCTCGAGGAACAGCGGTTCGATCTGGTGATCTCGGATTACAACATGCCGGGCATGAACGGATTGGAGCTTCTGCGTCACTTGAACAGCCGAGGGGCGGACATTCCCCTGATCTGGATCACCGGGAGATCCTCTCGGGAGTTGGTGGTCGAGGCTTGGAAAGAGGGCGTGTTCGACTATTTCGAGAAGCCCTTCGACCTCGAGGAGATCCGGAAGAGTGTGATCTCAGCATTGTCCCTGGCGGACCCTTTGAAGTCGGCTGATCCTGAGGCAGTCAAAACCCCCTGGACACCGGATTTGGACCCCGCGCTGGAAGCGCCTCTACGGCTCAAAGCGGGGCAGTCCGGTCTGGAACCTTCCGAGTATTTGTGTCGTCTGATCAGGAAAGATCTCGGAATCATTGAGTGATTTTCGTTTGAGAGTCCTTCCCAAATCGGGTATGGTTTGGGCCTATGAAATTCAAGCTCGATTCCAAAAAGCTGATGCAGATCCATGACCTCATGGTGAAGTCCCGGGTGCTCGAAGAGCGGCTGATCCGGATGTACAAACAGAATGACGGTTACTTCTGGATCGGTGGCCCGGGTGAGGAAGCGTTTTCGGTGCCTCTGGGGCTCCAGGTGAGCAAAGGTGCCGGGCTGGATCATGATTACCTGCACCTCCACTACCGCTCGAGTCCGATCATGCTCGCCATGGGTGCCGAGCCGATCGACTCGATGAGACAGATGAAGAATACCGCCACTGATCCTTATTCCGGTGGCCGGAATTTTGCGAACCACTACTCGAAGCGCGAGTGGAATGTGGTTCCGGTTTCTTCCACCATCGAAACCCAATACCTCACCGCCATCGGGACTGCCATCGGACAGACTCGCAAGGGCTCTAAGGGAATCACCATTGTAAACGGTGGCGATTCCGGAACGGCCGAGGGGGATTTCGCTTCGGCACTGGTTTGGTCCTCCCGTCCGGCTATGCCTCTTCCGATGCTCATGATTGTGACCAACAACGGGGTCGGAATTTCGACTCCCTACTGTTCCCAGTTCGGCGGCGAATCCATTGCCGCACGCGGGAACGCTTTCGGAATCAAGAACCGGGTGATCAACGGCAATGATGTCGAAGAAAGCTGGTTCGCGCTCGAAGAGGCGATCCGCTACGTCCGTGAGGAGCGGAAGCCCTTCCTGCTTGAAGCACGGGTCTCGCGTCTTTACGGGCACTCATCCGCCAGCGGTGCGAATTTTGTCGCAGGTGAGGAGGATTCTCTCACCTTGTTCGAGCAGAAGCTCGAGGCGGCCAAGGTCCTGACCCGCACCAAGATGGACAAGATCCGCGAGGACTACAATACCCTGATGCTCGAACAGAGCAAACAAGTGAAACAGGAACCCGCACCGAGCGGTGACACGATCTACGATCACGTCTACTACGGTCAAAAGGGGAGGTACTGGTAATGGCGAACATGGCACAGGCCATTCGAATGGCTCTGCATTACGGTGAGAAAAATCTCGGTCTCGAGCATGTCTTCGGTGAGGACGTCGGTCCTCCACTCGGGGGCGTGTTCACCTGCACTCAGGGGCTCACCACCACTTGGAACACCCCGCTCGACGAACGTGGCATTGTCGGGGCCGCGATCGGTCTCGGTTTTGCCAATGTCCGGAGTGTCGCGGAAGTTCAATTCTGCGATTACATCTACAACACGATCGATCTGCTGAAATTGGGTGGAATGTCCACCTGGTCGACCAACGGGGATTGGCCCTGTCCGTTCACCATCATGACTCCGGTGGGCGCCGGGATTCGCGGTTCCATTTATCACTCGCATTCATTCGATGCGATGATGACCCACATTCCCGGGTTCAAGATTGTGATGCCGTCCAATCCGCTCGATGCTTACGGGCTTCTGTTGGCGTGCATGAAGGATCAGAATCCGACCATGTATCTGAAGCCCAAGGCACTCCTCCGCGTGGAAGGCGATGAGCCGATTCCGGGAGAACCGCCATTGACTGCAGAGGGTAAAAAGCAGTTGAAGGAAATGATCGATGCTCCAATCGGTGATCGGTCCCAGTGGAAGCCGCGTTGGCCGGAACTGGAGGATTACACGGTCGAGATCGGCAAAGGGAAGGTGGTTCGTGAGGGGGATCAGGTGACCGTGGTCACCTATGGACGTCATGTTTTGATTGCCCGCGATGTCGCGGACCAGCTCCGTTCCGAAGGGATCTCGGTGGAGGTGATCGACATGAGGACCCTTTGGCCTTACGACTGGAATCTCATTTCCGCATCGATCCGGAAGACTCGACGGGTGATTTTCATCAATGAGGACACCGAGGTCACTAACTTCGGAGAACACTTGCTCCGGAGGACCGTGGAGGAGCATTTCTACGAATTGCATGCCCGTCCCCGTCTTCTGGCCGGGGCATTTATTCCCGGAATCGGTCTCGCGGACAATTTGGAGAGCGCATCCGTTCCGCAGGCCTCCGACATTTTGAAGGCCTGCCGGGAGATCGTCGAAGAGCAACCTTGATGGTTTATTGACTTTTGAACTATTCGGAGATAGGGTGCGGGGCATGAAAGTGCTTTCCTCCCTGTCACTGGTTGCTCTGTTGGTCCTGAATGCCTGTTCTTCGGCGCAAGCCTGTGGAGATCCGAACCTCCCCGAAGTGAGGACGGTTCAATCGGTAGACCTGAACCGCTATACGGGAACCTGGTATCAGATCGCTTTTTTTCCGACCCGGTTTCAGGGCAAGTGCAAAATCGACACGACTGCGACTTACGGAATCCTTCCGGACGGTCGGATCAGTGTCCGGAATGAGTGCACCCGTCCGGATGGCAAGAAAAAGTCGATTGAGGGTTCGGCCAGAGTGGTCGACAAGAGCACCAATGCCCGCCTCAAGGTCAAATTCTTCTGGTTCGCACCAGCCGGAGATTACTGGATCATCGAACTCGACCCCGACTACCAGGTCGCCGTGGTCGGTGCCCCGGACCGAAATTATCTTTGGATTCTGTCCCGGACACCGCGGATCAGCCGCTCGCTTTATGAGAATCTGGTGGCCCGCATCGGTGCCCAGCAATTCGACGTGAAGCGGATCGAGCTAACCAGCGAACTCCTTCCCTGATTCCGGCCGGCGAATCCGGTTGCCCCGTTTGCCAGGCTTTGTTAGGCTCCATTCATCATGAAAAAGCCTGATTTTGACGCTGTTTTGAATGCCCTTCGTACCGTCAACGACCCTGATTTGAAGCGTGATCTCGTCACGCTCGGGATGATCCGGGATCTGAAGGTGTTCGAGGACGGTAAGGTCGCATTCCGGATCGTACTGACCACTCCGGCATGCCCTCTGAAAGAACAGATCAAATCCGATGCCGAGCGTGCGGTCCGTACCGTTGAAGGTGTGAAGGTCACCGAGATCGTGATGGATGCTGAAGTCCGTCGTAACGGGAAGGCCGGAGCAGGAGCCTTGGCCGAGAAGGGTATCCCCGGTGTCACCCACATCATCGCGGTTTCGAGTGGCAAGGGTGGGGTGGGGAAGTCCACCGTATCCGTGAATCTGGCAACGTCTCTGGCTCTTGAGGGAGCCAAGGTGGGTTTGCTCGATGCCGATATTTACGGTCCGAACATTCCAACCATGATGGGCGTGACTGAGAATCCCAAACTTTTTGTGGACCCTGAGAAAGGCGAGATGTTCGTTCCGCCATCCAGTCACGGCGTGAAGGTCATGTCGATGGGCTTCCTGATCCAGGGGGATCAGCCCGTGATCTGGCGTGGACCGATGCTCCACAACATCCTCAATCAATTCTGTACCAAGGTGGAGTGGGGTGAACTCGATTATCTGGTCCTCGATCTGCCACCGGGAACCGGTGACGTCCAGCTTTCACTGGCTCAGATGCTCCCCATGACGGGTGCGGTGATTGTCACCACTCCCCAGGAGATTTCGCTCCAGGACGTGAGGAAAGCGCTCAACATGTGGGAGAAGGTGAAAGTACCGGCTCTCGGTGTTGTGGAGAACATGAGCTGGTTCACCGCCGATGACGGTAAACAATACCGGATTTTCGGTGAGGGTGGCGGTGAGCTCCTCGCCAAGAAATTCAACACCCGTGTGCTCGAGAAGATGCCGCTGGTTCCAGCGGTCCGCGAAGGGGGTGACGAGGGCAAGCCGATCGTCATCCGTCAGCCGGAGTCCGAAGCTGCAACACTATTCCGCAGTCTCGCTCGAAAAGTCGCGCAGGAAGTCGCCATCCGTGCCGCCGATGAAGCCGCGGCTCCTTCGCTCCAGATCGGGAATTTCCAGTCCACATGATCCTCGTCACGGGAGCTGCAGGATTCATCGGTTACCGGATCGCACGGGCCCTACAGAAGCGGGGACTCCCGGTGATCGCGGTGGATGAACTCCTCTTTTTCGAGTCCCGCCAGGAACACGGGGATTTGAATCCTGCGCTCAAGGTTTCTCCTGAGCAAGTGCTCGAGAGTTCTTTTTACGATGTGCTCGAAGAAAAAGGGACACCCGTACGTGCGGTGTTTCATCTCGGTGCCAGTTCGGACACCACCGAGATGAGGGTCGACTTTTTGAAGCGGGTCAATGTCGATTATTCGAAGCGATTGTGGGAGATCTGCACCGAGAGAAAGATCCCGTTCCTTTATGCTTCGTCTGCTGCCACCTACGGGGCCGGGGAGCAAGGCTATGCGGATGACGAAGATCGGATGGCACTTCTTCAGCCATTGAACCCCTATGGTGAGTCGAAGCGGTTGTTTGATCTTTTCGCGGTCGAAGAGGATCGTGCGGGAAGAGCTCCCCCCTCGTGGAGCGGGTATAAGTTTTTCAATGTGTACGGATTCGGGGAGCGGCACAAGGGCAGGCAGTCCTCGGTGGTTCTCCAGGGCTTCGACCAGATTCGCGAGAAGGGCTTCATCCGCTTGTTCAGAAGCCATAAAGACGGGATTGCCGACGGCGAGCAAAAGCGTGACTTTGTCCTGGTGGACGATGTGGTGAGTGTGATGCTCTGGGCACTCGATACCCGTCTCAAACGTGGAATTTTCAATCTCGGTTCCGGTCAGGCCCGTTCGTTCAAGGATCTGGCCATCGCGACCTTCCATGCGCTCGGTCAGGAACCCCGGATCGAGTTCATCGACACCCCGATCGAGATCCGGGATCGGTACCAGTACTTCACCGAGGCCCGAATGGAAAAGTTGAGAGGTGCCGGTTATTCCGCAGCTTTCACTTCGCTCGAGGACGGGGTGAGGAAAACCGTGGAAGCCCTCCGTGCAGGACATGTCTGAATCGGATCGGATCCGGAGGTGGATGGAGACGGTGCCCGGCCCGGAACTTCCCCAGGGGCCTTATTCCGAAGAGAGAGAGTTCTCCCGCTTGCTCGATCTCAATCTCGGTTTCGATATCCCCACTTGTGAGGCCAAAATCCTTCGGGAGTTTCCGGCCACGCCCTGGGCCGGACTGGATCCGGAGACTCTGCAAACCCCCTATGCAGAGCTTAGGCGCATGCTGGCTTGCGTGGCTCCCCTGCCCGGATCCCGGATCGCCGATATCGGGGCCGGCTACGGCAGAATGGGATTGCTGATCGGGGCCCTTCATCCAGAGTTACACTTTACGGGTGTGGAGGTCAGTCCGGTACGTGCCGGGGAGGGGGCACGGATGCTGGCCCCGTTTTCCAATGTGGAGTGGCGATGCGGAGATGCCACAGCGTCAGAGGGGGACTTTCCCCATGCCGATCATTATTTCATGTATGACTTCTCGGATCTCGAGTCGCTGTTCCGGGTGATTGACCGGCTCAAAACGATCGCACGGACCCGGAGCATTTCGGTGATCGGGAGGGGCCGGCGGACGAGGGATCACATCGAGCGTATGGAGCCCTGGCTCACTGCTATGGTTCCACCCGGTCACTTCGGAAATTTCTCGATCTACCGATCCGCCTGAAAAGCCGCTGATCAGGGTTCAGTTCCAGTTGACCCGGACTTCGGTGTCGGTGCCATCAGCCTTCCGGAGTTTGACGAAACCGTTCTTTCTGCCGAATTCAAAAATATCGCAAGTGACCTGAACGTCCTGCTGGCAGTATTGGATGATCTTATCGACTTCTCCTTTTTTCCACCATTCGACGGCCAATAGCCCGTCTGCGGATTTCCCGCTGTTCAGGGTGCCTTGGGCCAGTTTTTCAAGTTTCAGGAACTTCTGCCGGGTCAGGGTCTGGACGTCGTACATGATGTCGAAAACATCGAGACGATCGAGCGGAAGGCCGTAGGCTTGGAGGATGATCAAGTCGAACCCCCGGATGTTGTATCCGATCACCAGGCGTTCCTGGCAGAGGTCGTTCAGCTTTTCGATTTCGTTCTCCCGGAAGGTCAGCATCTTCTGGGTTTTCGAGTCGTAGGCACAGGCGATCGAGATTTTGAGCTTGTCGATGTGGCCCCAGCCCCCCACATCATCCACCAGGTTCTGGGTCTCGAGGTCCACCACCAGGTAGTGGGGATTCCTCAGGAAAAGGCTCGAAGGGACCACATCCTCCGAGAAGGGTACGGCGTTCAGGTGCTTCCAGTAGCTCGGATTCAAGCGGATGCGGAGACGGTCGTTGCTGGACAAGGTCAACCTCGGTTGGGTTTGAATTTCATTGTAAATTGGCCCGAATGACGCTAGATTTCAACCCGAAATTTTATGAAAGCCCATTCATCCATTCGTTTGTTCAAAAATCCCGTTCTTGAGGCGCTCACCCACGTCCATCCATCGGTTCCGTTTGTGATCTGGATCCCGATTGTGGCCTATCTGACCGCGCTGGCGGTCCGGTCCGATCTCGGCTGGACCGGTACAGCAGCCTGGGTCGCGCTCGGTGTTCTTTTCTGGACACTGACCGAGTACTCCATGCACCGTTGGGTGTTTCACTATCAAGCCGAAACCCGTTTCGGGAAGTACCTGGTTTTCCTGTTTCACGGAATCCACCACGATGATCCCCAGGATCCCACCCGCTTGGTCATGCCACCTGTGGTGTCCTTGAGCCTCGGGGCCGCATTCTACGCCCTGTTTGTCGCGGTCATGGGTGCCGAATTTACCCGACCGTTTTTTTCGGGATTCATCGGCGGTTACCTGGTTTACGACTACATCCACTTCGCCACCCATCATTTCCGTCCCCGGACGGCATGGGGTAAGTCGGTGAAAGAGCACCACATGAAGCACCATTACCTCAAAAAAGGGGGTAAATGGGGGGTGAGCACCCCGCTTTGGGACGTGCTTTTCGGGACGATGAAGGGCGAGTGAACCGATCGGGTTGACTTTTCGGCCCGAATTTTGTTATCAATGTGTTTTTCGAAAGGATCTAAAGTTTATGGTTAAAGTTCGTCTTCAGCGCATGGGTTCCAAGAAGAATCCCCAGTACGTGATCGTCGCCGCTAACGACAAGTCATCCCGTGATGGAAAGTTTTTTGAGAAAATCGGTTTTTACTATCCCAAGGCCAAGGAAGCCAAGGACAAGTTGAAGATCGATTTGGCCAAGTTCGAATCCTGGAAAGCCAAAGGCGCACAGGTTTCCTTGACCATCGAGCAAATCGTCAAGGCTGCGAAGTAATGCCGGATACCAAGGCCCAGAGCGAACTGAGTCACATGATTGAAGTCATCGCGAAGACCCTCGTGGATCTTCCTGATGAAGTGAGTGTGGCGGAAGTCATCGGCGAGAACACGACCGTCATCGAGCTCAGAGTGGCTAAGACGGATATCGGTAAGATCATCGGTAAGGAAGGGAAGACCGCGAAAGCGATTCGTACCCTGCTTCTCGGTGCGGCTACCAAGATCAAACGTCGGACCGTACTCGAGATCGTCGAGTAAGTCCCGGATTACAGCGAAGGTTGAGCCGCGGAGTGCGCCTCCGCGGCTTTTTTTTTGAATGGCATTGAATCGGATATCTTACATCACCCTGTTTCCCGAAGCGATCGATCAAGGACTCTCTCACAGTCTGGTCGGCAAGGCGCGGGAAGCGGGCAAGGTCAAACTCGACTTCACGCAGATCCGCGATTTCGCCCGCGACAAGCATCGTTCGGTGGATGACATCGTATTCGGCGGCGGCGCAGGGATGTTGCTCAAACCCGAGGTGATGCACGACGCGTGGCAATCCGTGACAGGCTTGCAAGGCAAGGCGGATCCGGTGTCTGAGCGTCCGCATACCATCTTGCTCTCACCTCAGGGAAAGTGCCTCACGCAGGAACGTGCCCGTGAATTGGCGTCTGGACCTTCGCACCTGGTGGTCGTGTGCGGTCATTATGAAGGCGTCGACGAGCGATTCATCGAGACCTGTGTGGACGAGGAAGTTTCGATCGGGGATTACATCCTGACGGGTGGGGAGTTCGCGGCCATGGTTCTTTCAGACGTGGTGATCCGGCTTCTCCCCGGTGTGGTCGGAAACGAGGATTCTGTGCTAAATGACAGTCTCGAAGACGGCCTGTTAAAGGCACCCCAATACACGCGGCCCCGTGAGTTTCTAGGAAGGTCGGTTCCTGAGATCCTGTTGTCGGGCAACCACGCCAAGATCGAGAAGTGGCGTCATGAGCAATCGGTCGAACGCACCCGATTGAAGCGGCCTGACCTGCATGAAGCGTATTTGAAAAGGGTCCGCAAGTGAGCCGTCATCGGATCGCAGTGGTCCTGCTGCATCATCCCGTCACCAACCGTTTGGGAAATCTGACCACCACGGCGGTCACCAACATGGACATTCACGATCTTTCCCGGACTTGCAGGACTTATGAGGTCGATCACTTTTTCCTGGTTTCGCCCCTCGAAGGACAGGAGGGGGTGGTGGATCGGATTTTGTCTTATTGGGGAAGTGAAACGGCCAAAGAGTGGCACCCCGATCGGGCTGAGGCACTCAGCCGGACGCGATTTTTGACCGATTTTGATTTGGTGCGCAAAGAGTTGGGCGAACATTATCCCGGGCTCCGCTTGGAAGTGGTGATGCCGGATGCCAGGCCACTGGGCGGGCAGGTGGGTTATGCCGAGACCCGGTTAGCGTGGTCCGGGGAGGCTCCCGGGGTCAAGGTGATCGTGCTCGGTACCGGCTGGGGAGTGGCACCGGAGTTCCATTCGCAGGTGGACCGGTTCTTGGGGCCGATCTACGGCCCACTCGGACAGGAAGGGTACAATCACCTTTCGGTGCGGGCGGCCGGAGCGGTGATCTTGGACCGACTCTTCGGAGTTCCTTGAAAAAAGGGGTTGTCTTCGGTCGGAAGCCTTGATAAGCGTTAGCATTCCACAACACAAGTTTTTTGAACCATTTGTTCGGAGTTTAGACCATGGCACAGAAGGTAGTGAAACGTAAATCCAGAAGAAAAGCCCAGTATGACCGCTCGAGTGGTTTGTCTGCGGCTGTAGCGTCCGTGGATGCAGGTCTCATGCGCCAGGATCTCCCTGAGTTTGCAGCCGGTGACACCGTGAAGGTGCACGTGAAGATCAAAGAGGGTGAGAAAGAGCGGATCCAGATGTTCGAAGGAACCGTGATCAAGCGCGGAAATCGCGGTGGTGGCAAGTCCTTCATCGTTCGTAAGATGTCCCACGGTGTGGGCGTCGAGCGTATCTTCCTTGAGAGCTCTCCAAGTGTTGCCGAGATCGAAGTCGTGGCACGCGGTAAGGTCCGTCGCTCGAAGCTGTACTACTTGCGCGGTCTCGAAGGTAAAGCCGCCAAGATCGAGCGGGATGTCCAGTCCCGTGAGTCCGCTGCAGCTTCTGCCGCAGCGAAAGCGACCACCAAGAACTGATTCGATCTTTATCATGAAATCGAGAAAGCCCGAGGCACGGGATCCGGATTTGAAATCCGAAGCGGCCTCGGGTTTTTTTTTGCCTGGAACGCTCATCATCGGTGTCGATGAGGTGGGGCGCGGTTGCCTGGCAGGACCGGTGGTCGCGGGAGCCGCAGCTCTCGACCCGAGCAGGCTGATTCAGCTGGGATTCGGGTTCAACGGGGAGCGTCCCAAAGAGTCTGGGGACCACCCTTTGTTACGAGTCCGGGACAGCAAGTTGATTCCAGAGCATGAGCGCGAACCTTTGGCGCTCGAGCTTGCGTCCGTGATCAGCGGCTTTGAGGTGGCCGAAGCTTCGGTCGAAGAAATTGCCGAATTGAATATCCTACATGCTTCCCAGTTGGCCATGGCCCGTGCTGTGGAGTCCCTGGAGCGCAAGTTCGGAAAGTGTGCGGATCGGGTTTGGGTCGATGGCAATCGGGTTCCTGAATCCCTCCGGGATCGTGGAACCGCTCTCGTCAAAGGGGATTTGAAATGTCTGTCAATTGCCGTGGCTTCAGTGTTCGCCAAAGTCCATCGAGACCGTTTGATGAGTGAGCTCGAGATCCGTTATCCCGGTTACGGAATGTCCCGCCACAAGGGATATCCCACCCCGGCTCACCAAGCTGCGATCCGGGAGTTGGGCGCGACACCGGTTCACCGTCGTGGATTCAAAGGAGTCTGATCTCAGACTGCTCCGCCGGTTTCATCGGATAGTGCGCGCTTCCAGAGTCGATCGAAGGCCATCGGGGTCGGTGCGAGCAGGTGGGTCAGCATGGCCTTCACGTAGGCGGCTTCGGGTGTGAGATCGGTGCACCACTTGACCCCTGCTTGTTTGAGTGTTTTTCCTGATTCGTACGACCCCATCTGAAGGGGGGCGTGGGAGCGTTCGGTGATGGCCAGGAGGTGAGTTCCGTTCTTACGAGCCCTGAGAATGAATTCCATGAAGCCAGGATGCAGCGTGGGTGCCGTGGCCGAAGGGTAAAGGGTCAACAGGATGGAGTCGAATCCTTTGATCCAAGCTTCATCGAAGCAGTCAGAGGGAAACTCAGGCGTGACTTCGGTCTTCAGGATGCGGGGAATGGAGGCGGTTGGCGGGGAAAGCGAATCGAGCCAGGGGGCTTGTTTGCGAATCTTCGGAAGCGACCGAATGACAGACTCGTATTGAATGCCACTGCCGACGCGGGCCAGTCTTGGAAAACGCGGGCTCTCGAAAGCCCCGAAATCAAAGGCACTGTGTTTCCTCACACGACTCCCGAGGTACACCTCGTCGTGGAAGGCCACCATCACGCGGTTCTTCAGTTCCTTCGGACCGTTTGCAGCGACTTCCAGGGCGGTCAGGAGATTCGATCGTGCATCGTTTCGGAGCGAGTAGAGCGGTTTTTGGGCACCCGTGAGGACCACAGGACGGGGACAGGGGCTCAGTAACATGGACAGGGCTGCTGCGGTGTAGGCGAGCGTATCTGTTCCGTGCAGGATCACGAATCCGTCAAAAGTGCCGGAGGCGGATCGGATCTCCCGCGCGAGCCGGAGCCAGTGCTCGAGGCCCATCTGGCAGCTGTCCAGATTGAACACCACCCGGATGGTGCAATCCGCAACCCGGGTCATTTCCGGAACGCGCGCCAGGAGGCGCTTCTTGAGAGCGGCAGCGGAAAGTTCGGGAATCTCCAGGTTCTCATCCATCCCGAAGGTTCCGCCTGTGTAAAGCACGAGGATTTTAGGGCGCTTCATGGGCTCAGTATAACGAATTTAACTGACTTCCATCGGGTTTTGTGATTGGCTCATGTGAACGTTTTTTTAAGAAAGGGCCTCTGCCATGTCAGCAACTCAACGCGTTATTTCCTTCCATTACACTCTTACGGACTCTTCAGGTGAGGTGATCGACACTTCCCGTGATTCCGAGTCTCCATTCGCATACCTGGAAGGTATGGGCCAGATCATTCCGGGCCTCGAGCGCGCCATGGCGTTGTTGAATATCGGCGACAAGCGCAAGATCGAAGTTGCCGCAGCGGACGCTTATGGAACTTTCGACGAACAATTGGTAGTCGAGGTCCCGAAAGACAAGCTCCCGACCACCGAAGACCTCCAGGAAGGCGATCAGTTTCAAGCCAATGGACCTCAAGGTGAAGTCCTGTTGTTCCGCGTGGTGGAAGTTCTCGGGGAGACCGTGAAGCTCGACGGCAATCACCCCCTGGCCGGTGAAGACCTGGTATTCGATGTGGAAGTCATGGGCATCCGGAACGCTACCGCTGAAGAGATTGCCCACGGGCACGCTCACGGCGAAGGCGGACATCACCATCACTGATCGGAGGGGGCTACCCCTTCGAGTCAGATCGAAATTTTAGCCCGTTTGAAGAGAGCATCTCGTTTCAAAATCGAGATGCTCCTTCCTATTTGGGAGATCAGTCCCTCGTCCTCGAACTGAGCCAGGGTGCGGATCACGGTTTCCGTGGTTGTCCCCGCCCATTCGGCGATTTCCTTGCGGGTCCAGTTCTTTTCATGGAAGTTCTCCCGCAAAAAGAGTAGAGCCTCCGCGATTCTTTCCGGTGCAGGGGTAGTGGAAACCCGGTGCATGCGCGTTTCCATCATCCTGAAATCATCTGAAAGTTGTTTCAGGAATTTGAGGGCGAGCTCGGGGTTTTTTCCCACCAGGTCGAGGATGGTGGCCCTCGGGATGAAGCAGACTTCGACCGGCTCGGAGGCGACCGCAGAACTCATGTAGGGCTCATCGCTGAACAGCGCCCGGTAACCCACCATCGATCCGGACCCGTAGACCTGTGCGATCTGGGTTTTTCCCTCATCATCCTGGATTTCGAGCTTCACCGTTCCGGACATGATGCAGAAGATGCCCGAGGCCGGATTTCCCGAATAAAAAAGATTCTGCCCCGCCTTGAAGTGCTGGTGGAACTTGGCTTCATCGATCTGCTTCAGTGCCTCGCCCTTGAGTGAGCACAGGAGGCTTTGGCTCCGGCTCCCACAATCCGAACAGTGACTCTTCTGGTTGGATTTCATTTCCTGGCTCCTGAAACATTGAGGAGAGATCGAATCGTTAAGATCAATCCCAGCGACAACATCTGCTGGTGGATCACTTTGCCCTCCCAGAAGGTGACATTGGTCAAACCGTTGAAGTGAAGCAGAACCAGGGCGATGGTGAGGCCGCGACTGAAATCCCCCCATCCCGGAAGCCCGGCTTCGTCCGCCATTCTTCCGGTTTGCCACGAGAATCTCAGCGTGAAGCCGATAAAAACCAGGTAGGCGAGCAACCCGAGGAGACCGGTTCCTCCGAGCATCTCGAAATAATTGCTGTGGGCGTGACCCCAGAAATATTCTTTGTAGTGTTCAGGGTCTTTTTCCTGGAAATAATACTGCGACATTTCCTGCGTCGCGAGCCATCCGATTCCTGTGACAGGACGGTGTCTGAAGTAGTCGAGATTGGCTTCCCACAAACGAAAGCGATCCTGGATTCCCATGCTGTTCCGGATCCGCTCTTTCATTGCCGGGGTTTGGGACGCAATCCCGAGGGCCAATACCATTCCGATCACGCTGGCCAGGAGTACTTTTGGCTTCAGGTATTTCGTAAAAAGAAGGATCAGTCCGATCGGAATCGCCAGCCATGCGGTGCGGGCGTAACTCAAGAAGAGAATGATCAATCCCGACAGGCCCACCACAGTCGGGAACCAGGGGAGTCGTCGTTCACGTTGCCAGGCACCGAGAGCGACCGCGAGAGCTGCGAAGGTGGGAAAGGGGATCACACTCGAGACAGAAAGGTGGTGGCCGAGGAACAGGATTGCATGAAAGTGATCGGGATTGGTCGGGATCACCTGGGGCTTGGGCCAGCCGGTCAGGAACTGGATGATGGCCACCGGAAGCAGGGCCAGGAGCGTCCCCCACCACACTCGCCTCAGAAAATTGAGTGCCGGAAGGGAGTGTGCGGCCTGGGTATTGAAGGCCGAAACAAACAGGAAGGGGATCAGCAAGTACCAGAGTTTCTCGAATGCCCGGAACGTGAGGACAGGACCATGTCCGGCATAAGAGTGCGGCCACCAGTGCATGGCCAGCAAACTCACCACACAGGCGATAGCCAGGAGCGCGGAGACCATGACGAATGGGCGTGCGCCCGGAATATCCAGAGTCTTCACGGAACCTGCTGGGTCAGAGCGCAGTCGGGCCGTGATGTAAAACAGCATCAGAATCCCGAAGCCCACATTCATCGGACCCATGCCGATCAGCGAGCAAAGAAGGTAAAATGCGATGGATGCCGTTCCGGTGGTGCTCATGCCAGTTTCCGTTTGAGGTTCTTTTCAAGACGACGGGCCAGACGGACAAAGGGATAACCGATGATGAAGTAGAGCGCCGCTACCAGCACGCCCAAGCCGAGGTGGTCGAAGTAGGTCGAGGCCAGTTGGGAATAAACGGTAGTGAGCTCCACCATCGTGATCACCGAAACCAAGGAGGAGTCCTTGATCAATGAGATGAAATCATTGGTCATGGGGGGCAGGATGATCCGGTAAGCCTGCGGGAAAACCACATGGACAAAACGCTGGACTGGATTGAGTGCCAGGGCGTGTGCAGCCTCGATCTGACTCTTGGGTACCGCCTCGATCCCGGCGCGGTAGTTTTCGGCCTCGTAGGCGCCATAGTTGAGTCCGAGTCCGAGAACTGCCGCCCAGAAGGGCGAGAATTGGATGCCGAGGTGGGGAAGTCCGAAAAAAATCAAATAGAGTTGAATCAGAAGGGGCGTGCCCCGGATGAGTTCGATCGTGATCTGCGCAATTTTGGACCAGGCCAGGTTCCCGTAAAGGCGGAGTACCGCCAACATCAGTCCGAACAGAATGGCCACGGCCATGGCCACCACCGAAATCTCAAGGGAACGCCAGGCGCCTTTCAGTAGAAGAGGCAGGAGATCCAGGTATCGGGTCATCCTTTCACGGAAAGTCAGGATCCGGGTTTTCTGGCCGATCACTTTCTCCATTTCAGAAGGGTCGTTTTTGAGGCGATCGGGAAGACCGAGGGCTTCCGTGGTGTGCGGATGGAGGAGATTCCACTTTGCCAGGATGCGGTTGATCGCTCCGTCCTTTTTCATGACGTCGAGGTGGGTATTGATTTCTTCCAGAAGCACCCGATTTTTGAAGGACACGGCAATTCCGTAAAGCATCGAACCCACCGGAGGTCCGGCGATTCTCAGGCTCGGGTTGGGGACCGCATAGTAGAGCGCTATCGGGTAATCGATGAAAAACCCATCAATTCTGCCACGCTCCACATCCGCATAGCCCGAGGACTCCTCCTCGTAGAAAACCACTTGTGCGCGGGTTTGCTTCTGGAGAATGGCGTGTGCCAGAGAGGCCCTGAGCGTTCCGATCTTTTTTGTACCGACATCGGCCAGTGCGCCGATGGTACGGTCTCCGGTCCGGACGATCAGTTGTTCGAAGGTGGCGTAGTAGGGACTTGAAAACGCCACTTCGCGCTCGCGTTCGGGAGTGATCTCGATCCCGTTCGCAGCCACATCGTAATCACCACGCTCGAGACCGGGGATGAGGGAGTCCCACTCGTTCTGTACAAATACGAGTTTCCTTCCCATCCTTCCTGCGAGCTCGGACAGGATGTCGTACTCGAAACCCCTGT
>CAMCGZ010000032.1 GCA_945874535.1 Bdellovibrio sp. ZAP7 | reverse complement strand
GGAGATTGGGTCAACTCGGGTAGTTTGATCCGATGGGTTTCATAGCGAAACACCCCCCGATCGAATCTGCCCAGGCTGGTACCATTCGGAGAAAGGATGTGTACCTCGAGGATCTCAGGGTCCGAGGCGACCAAGCGTGTGAGGGCTGTTTCGAGAAAGTCGGCCCGGAGCCCTGCATGCAAGAATCGCTTGGTTGTATAATGGTAGATGCTGAGAAACTTATACGGCCGGATCTCGGGGTCGGGTGGAATCAGGGGTGTTGCTACCGGAGTTTCCGGACGCTCGAGCATGGACCGGTATTCATCCGAGAACACATACAGATTCGGGATCAACTCCGGGGCTTCATTGGTAGATCGGATGAAACGGCCCGACCGGTCAATAACGAAGAAGTGGGTCATCCCGAGCTGACGAGCCCTCTTTACCAGCGTATTCCTTGAGGGGATTCCCCCCAAGTCATCGTGTTTGAGGTGTTGGAGAGCGAGCCACATTTTCGTTTCAGCATCCCGTTCGAATTGCAGCACGCTGGTCGAAAGTAAGGATAGGGTCTGTTGGTAGCGCTCCACCCGCGCACTCTCCTGTGCCTCGATTCTCCTCTGGAAATGTACTGCGGCAGCGATGATTCCGAACCCACTGAGAAGGGCGCCGAGCAGCATGAAGAGTTTGCCTTCGACACTATTGAAGTACCGTTTCATTTGACCAGCTCTCCGAGCTTTTCCCTCAAATCTTCCGGCCAGCGTGAGAACTCCGCTCGGCTCAAGAGCTCAAAATCGCGAAAATCAAATCCTGGTGCGACAGTGGTACCGACCAGAGAAAAACCGAAAGGTCCGGAGAGGCGCCTGGATCCTTGCCACGATCCTGCCGGAATTGCTTTTTGAAGGCGTTGACCACTCAGTAAGTCTTGTCCGAGAATTGATTTCCGGTGTCGCCCGGTTGAGTCGACCTCATGAAGCTCGAGAGGATCCCCCAAGTAGAAGTGGTAGATTTCGTCTGACTGCAAGCGGTGGAGCAGTGAGAATGAATCGGGGGTGACCAGGTAGTAAATGGAACTCACTACCGGTCTCCGACCCATCCAAAATTCGCTCTCTTGCGATGAAAGGTAGGTTCTCGCGTAATAGCCACCCTCTGGATCCAGGGGCTGTAATTGAAGAATGCGAATCACTTGATCGAGATCGAGCAGGGGTGTCAGGGTTTTGGCATTGAGATCCATTTTTTACCTCAGCTTAGTCAATGCAAGGGATGCGCCGCCTCAGATCATTTTTCATCGATTTGAGATGCCGGTCCTGTGGTCCCGATCCTACATCATCCTTTGATTGTGGTAGGCTGAAGACATGTCCATTCAGACCTGTCTCCGCTGTAAAGGGCCGTGTATCCACCATACCCATGAGGGTGTCATCATCGACCGTTGCTCTTCTTGTGGAGGAGTCTGGCTTGACCAAGGAGAGCTTGAGTCCATCATCGAGACCCGTGTGAACACGCACTCACCGTCCTTTGTTTCTGAAACTTTGAAGCAAGGAAAAGCAGGGCTTCCCGCTGATGCTCAGACTGACCTGATCCCGTGCCCGAAATGCACGGCGACCCTGAAAGTGATCAATTACGCCTACGATTCCGGAGTGATCATCAACATCTGCCCGAGTCACGGAGTTTGGTTGGATTCGAAAGAACTCGAGCGGATCGAAGCTTACCGGGACCATTGGAAGAATGAAGCGGTCAAACGACGTGCTGAGTGGGGCGCACTCTCTAGCGCCAGCGCAGTTGAACCCGCATCAGACAGTGGACTGCTCAATTTCTTAAAAAGCCTGTTTTGAAGCCAAAAGCGCTTCATTTTGGGTTATTTTCAGTGTCGGATAATAAAGATTATGTAAACTGATATGTATGGGAATTTTTAAACCCTACTTGCACTGGATCGACTTTCCCGCATTGGATTCATGCTTTTTATCGAGCAAATTGCCATTTTCGTCTGCACACAAGGAAACCTGATATTGGTTGTTCCCGATACTTTTGTAGACCTTCCATGCGCAACCCGCATGCCCGGCAGTGTCCTTCACCCAGAACACTCCCTTGAAGTCGAGATCAGGGATGAACTT
The DNA here is from genome assembly GCA_945874535.1 of Bdellovibrio sp. ZAP7. Classification (GTDB taxonomy): domain Bacteria; phylum Bdellovibrionota; class UBA1018; order UBA1018; family CAIMNF01; genus CAIMNF01. Next base: position 14,882 of record CAMCGZ010000032.1, on the reverse strand, counting down.
GTGCTGACCGCATTTGAATACTTGGTTTTTGTTGCCTTTGCCTTTTTTGACTTTGGAAAGCTCACTCATCGGGTCCCAACGCGAGCCAACCTTGAGCCTGTTTTCGTGCCCGTTCAGCTGGGCCAGTCGCCCCGCAAACTCTTTGGCCTGGTCACAGGGTTTCGCTGCGAACGCATTCACACCCAGAACTAAAATCAGAGTCAGATTTAGAGCACGCACTGGACCACCTCCATCGACTTACCGTGAAATCCGTGTTTGCTGAGAGTCTCGATGGCATTCAAATCAGTATCCGGGATTTTTCCTCTGGCGAGTTTTTGGTAGAAGGATTTCGGTAATTTTCCGATCGTTTTCAACTTGGAAAGATGAGAAAGTAGCTTCTCGACCTTTAGGAGCCTTTTTGCATATTGAGCCAGACTCAGCATGACCTTGCCGGAAGTCGCTCCAGCGGTGAGGGCTGCAATGATGATGTCGGTTCCGATACTCCCGATGAATGAACAGAGTAATTCTGCCCGGACCTCGTTTGGCATTTCCTTGATGGAACTCACAATCTGACCGATCTTGGAGTCGATGTTCACAATGAAATCTTTCATTTGCTTAAATTGCGAAACGGCGTCGTCCCAGAACTTGCCGGGATCTGTGAGGAGAGTCCAAAGGCCTTGCCCGACCGACTTCAGCAACCCCCCGGTCGCAGACCAAACCCCTTGTAGAACGCCACTTGCACAGGAATAAACGGTCGACCAATAGCCGCTACCGAAGAAGCTCTTAATGGGTGAAAAGCTCCCGAAGCTGAAACTGCTGTTTGAGCACTCTTTTGCTGATGCGGAAGGGATCACCGAATTGAATATACGCTCGGGTACACTCCGATTACGCCTTCTACCGACTTCATTTCCGGCATAGGCGAGCCACTCCTCACGACTGATGCCTACCGCAGCAAGAGAAGTATGGGAGTGGTCTGAGGTCGAAAACTCGATCAGAAGGTAACCATTTCGCTCCTCGATGCGACCCTCGACCTTACCATCTAGGTGATCAAGAACCAGGATTGCCCGATTGAGCAAGGGCTCGGTATAGATCCGATGCACACCGGGATGCACCAACGGCTGTCCCTTGATTTCGTGTGTGAGTCCGAGTCGTGAGGCAACAGAAGCCACCTCGTCAGCCTGCGCAAAGCTGGCGAAATCTTGTATCAAAACCACTGTGACCAGCAATAGGCACCACTTCAAAATGACACGCATCTTGATTTCCCTTTCGGGGTCTGAGGTCTTTGCCTTGAGTGTCATTTTTTTGCCATCCTCGAATGCTCATGAAATGAATAGAAATTCCGAAAAGTACAACATGAAATCGCCTAACGAGCGCAAATTGGTGAAAGCTTTTTATGCGGTACTCTTCGCTCTGGTTTTCTCGGCTTGTGGCACAGGTGAGCGCAAGATCACACTCATCACACCATTTACGGTAATGCCGGCTTCTTCTGACATTCTTTCCCGAATCGGGTCTGCTCCCGTCGACTTGAGCAATGCTGTAGTCGGTGGTAGTTCCAGTGTTTCTGAGCCCACTGAGCTTCCGGGAGGGGTTTCTTCATCCTTGTATTGCTACCAAACCGGAATCAGACTCAATTATTTTGACCAAAGGCCCGGATACCCACCCCAGTTCAGTCGTGTCAACTTGATCACCATGCGGGATGCGGATACAGCGCAATGGAGTCCCAATTCTGGCCCGGTTGGATTGGCTTCAGCTCTCGCGTGGATCAGGGACGGTTCTAAGACCTTTTTGGGATCTCCCCTGGTGGTCAATGTTCCCAAGGATTCAGGCGGAGTCATCAGAATTCAGGGTTATTTTGTCCGCCCGAAGAGTTACGACCCCACGGACCCAAAGTGTCCAAACTTGGATGGAGCCAATGCAGCCCTTCCCACTTTTACACTATGGGGAGAAGTCGCACTGACCCCCGGTGGGCCTTTGAATCTGACATTGCCAGTGAATGTCGTTTCCTCACAGCCTGCAAATCAACAACCCTCACCCTATTCAACTCCTAACATTTCTGGGTCAACCATTGTCAACCCTGCAGACGGGCTCAAATGCAGAAACACAGCAGACAAAAGAACCTGCATGAATCGCAACTTGCTGGAAATCAAGTCCAAGCCAATCTTTAACGAGAATGTAATCACCGTTTCTTATGGCTCTCCTAGCGCTGACGGAGTCATTGAACAAAAATTTGCTGTTTTGCCAGGAGCGTTATACTCCGCGGAAATAGCTTACATTCCTAAAAATCCGGTTTTCAATTTGATCTACAAGCCAGGACAAGGTACCGGGAGTCCGGTTACCTACAATATCCGGATCGATTGGGCTCAAAAGCGGTACCAGTTTAACAATACTCCAGGCTCTCCGCCTTTATCAGACTATCCCCTTTCTGCATGTGCGGGTTTTCCTGGAAAATGGGGGCTCAGAATTCCTATTTTCCCTGGTACGGTTACCCAGGCTCCGGGAACGGATTGCTCATTGAGCTCTCCGACAGTAGCTACCGACCCTAACTTAGTCATCTCCGACCTCGGATTCGGGTTCTATTGAATGCTGATCTGGTTGCTTTTTTCTAATCTGCTTTTTAGCACTGTCCATGCAGCAAACTTCAATGCCCACGGTTTTGAGGTCTCGATCGAGCCTGTCTTGGCGTACGAATACTTCCAGCGGGACACTCCGACCCGGCATCGCGCGGGCATGTTACTCTACGGTGGCCGATTCACTGCTGGAAAACCGCATTTTTCGTTTGAAGGCGAATTCACGACAGGCAATGAGACTGCGATCTACACCAGCCCGAGTGTTCAGACGGTGACTACCAAAAAGGAGAACGCACGAATCGGTGCACGGGCAACAGCCTCGCTTTCTTCTATTTTGGCTGCTTATTTGCGATTGGGTGGCCAGGCCTCACGAGTGACCACTACCGTAACCGACTCCACTCCGACCACCACTACCAATGAACGGGATTGGCAGTACAAACCCTATCTGGGCACTGGGGTGCAGGTGGCCTTGGCCGGAGTTCTCTCTGCAGGCTTGGATCTGAACTATGTATTTTACAGCTTGAATGATTTCACACAGAATTCGGTGCAAATCAGTACTTCCCTACAAATTCATTTCAATTCGAAATGAATCAGTAAATTTTCTTCCCGAGTGCAGAGGCGATCAGCTCAAGCCCGACTTCGACCGTCACATTCCGGTCTTCGCGATGTGCCAGATCCACATAACCGAGTCGAGGATTGATCTCGACCAGATCCATGCTGACGAGTGCATCTGTCTCTGCCAGGCTCTCCGCGACATAGTGGGCTTCTCTGTAGCTGAGCCCTCCCCTCACCTTGGTTCCGGTGCTCGGAGCAAAGTGCGGATCCACAGCATCGATGTCGTAGCTGAGGTGCAAAGGCCTCGGTCCCTGACGAAGAAGGATTTGCTTGGCCTGTTCCATCACACCTCCCATTCCAAAGCGATCCACCTCGGTCATAGTGAAGACATGGGCTCCCCATTTTTTCATGATCGCCCGCTCCTCCGGGTCGATGGATCGGATCCCGACCAGAACCAGCTGGTCCGGTTTCAGATGGTTTTTCAACCAGTCAAACGAGGGCAGTCGGTATGAAGCCATGTGTCCGGTCAGGAAGGCCAACGGCATTCCGTGAATGTTTCCGCTCGGAGAGGTTTCGGGCGTATTGAAGTCTCCGTGGGCATCCACCCAGATCACGCCTAATTCCGGGCGTGCGAGAAGCCCTCCACCGATGGATCCAATGGCCACACTGTGGTCGCCACCCAAGGTCAGGGTGAAAGCGCCACTCCTTGCTGAGGTCTCTGCGAGACGGGCGATATCGTGACAGGCTTCTCCGAGCTCTTTTGGAAATTTAATCCGAGTCCCGTGCTGATGCGCCGGTACATCAGCGGCTGGAGAGTTCCAGGTCAGATTCCGGATGTCGATTTCCGAATCATTCGCCACTTTCCACCCGAGGGCTTGAACCACATCGAGCAAGCCATTCTGAACGAGGATTTCCGGTCCCTCATCCACTCCCTCCAAGCCCTGACCGAGAGCCACAGGGGCCCGGATCAAATTGAGCAAGTTAGACGGAAGCAGACGACTCATTCCGAAATCATCCTTTATTCGTCGTGGCGATCGAGACTGATAAGCGAGCGATCGCACTTCCCGGCAAAGCGATGCTTGGACGCTCGTTCAGAGGGGGCGGACTCCAACATTCTTCGGATCCCCGGAACATTGACTTGAACTGCGGTTCGGACCGCCTCCGGATTCGGGCTGTGGGAGTAACCGATCTCGAACAGCAAAGACCAGATTCCGTGCTCATTGAAGGCGTAGTCTTCGTAGGTACCGTCTGCGGGGTACAAAAGCTCGGTAGAATTTCCGGTGGCATAGTGACTTTCACGTGTCGCATCCAACACCAGGCCTTGGTAAATGCTCTCGTATCCGGTTTTCAGGTCTTTCGACGACAAGCCCCAAGGGTAAAGTACCGCTGGAGAAAAAGTGTGCAAAGTCGCGGAAGAAACGACGTTTTTCTCTTTGATGAATCGGGCCAATGAAGCCGTGGACTTCAGTGTGAACGGACCCTCGGTTCCGCAAGGGCCGGGATAGTTCCGATTCGGGTCAAAGGACTTCCCTTTCGCAGACTCCCGGCGGCTTTTGGCGTTGTATCCACCGATGTTTAAAACCGGAATCACATAGACAGTCTGATCTTTGATCGGCCGTTCGGAGATCTCGCGGGCAAAGCCCAGCGCCGTCTCGGTCGAACCGTATTCATTCCCATGGTGGGTTGCGACCACCACATTCGAGATGGAGCCATTGCCCACCTGAAGCCCGATGATGGATTCTCCTGAGTCGCTTTCACCCAAAGTGAACAACTTTGCATTGGCCGGAAAGGCCTTGGCCAGTTCCCCGAGGTAAGCCTTCACTTCAGAATACTGCCGGCGTGAAGCCCGCGAGAAATCGAGATCGATTCCTCCGGCAAAGGCATCTAGGCACAGGGTGGAACTCATCAAAAACAGAGAAAACAGCGCGCGAGTAGTGGACACGGGAAACTCCTCCTTGAAAATCAGGCAGGCCATTCGTGGCTTGCTATTGAAACGTCCTCTCAGTTTCCGGAGGATTCCTGACTCTGGCAACAAGAAATTGTCAGCGACACAGGAATTCACTATAGTCGAATCCATGGACCCATGGTCGGATTGGATCAAAGCAGCATGCCTTCCTTCGCACTGCAATTGCGAGGCCGTCAGAGCCGATTGGATCGCCCAACCCTCGGCTTTCTGGAGTTCCATTTTTTATTTTGTCGCACTGGCAGCTACTTGGATTCGCATTCGTCAAAAAAGTGTCGCACTCCGGATTTGGATCATCAATTTTGGAATCCTCGCACTTTCGAGTCATTTTGCCCATGGAAGCATGACTGAAGTGGCCATGGCATGCGACTTCGCAGCCATCTGCTGGCTACTCCTCACCCCTGGCCTGACCCGCGCCATAGCCAACCGGATTCATCCCATCGCCGTTTTTGCCTCTATCCCGATCGGCTTCCTGTTGCTGGCGTGGGGATTTTTCGGGGCCGGAAAACTACTCAAAATCGGGTTGGCTCTCCTGACTTTCATGATTTCAATCCTCGACCACTGGATTCATGAGCCCACTCGAATCAAAGACCCAGGCTTCATCAAGGCAATTGGAATTCTCATCGGGGCTTTTGCGCTCTTCCTGTGGGATGAATCCAAGTTGAACTGCGAACCCACCAGTTGGGTACAAGGGCATACCCTCTGGCATCTGGGATCGGCTTGGGCGATTTATGAGTATTCCATCTGGCGCTTTGGTAAAAGCACCTGATTCTCAATGCTTTCGATTTAACTTGACTAAATTGGTCGGGTTATGTTAAACTCCCGACCCATGCCAATCTTCATTTCTTTATTGGTCGCTTTTTTCAGTCTTTGGACCCCAAAGTCACTGGCTTCAGAATTTTTAACCGGCGCCAACTTGATCGATTGGGAATGTGCACACGGCACCTGCCTTTACGGACACGATCTTGGGACCAATGATTGGGCACGAATCCACATGAGCATGCACGGGTATCGGTCTGAATCCACCTTCCGGAAAACCATGTGGATCAAGATGCTGGATGATCTCAAATCCATTGGCGCGAACTTCGCTCGGATTCCTGGAATGACTGAAGGCCAGGGAATTCTCTGGAATGATTGGCGACCCGGTGTGACCGACTCCATTCGGGGAATCGATCCGGTTTGGATGAAGAACATCCGCTTTCTTCTGAACGAAGCTCACAAAAGGGGCATCCAAGTCCAGATCAGCCTTCTGACGGGGAATACCCCTCGATCCGAGGGTGATTTGTACAATTTTTACCACGGAAAAAATCAGATCATTCTGAATGCGGAGACCCGTCGATCTTATTTTGAAAAAATTGTCGGACCCTTTTTCGATGCATTCGGAAATCACCCGGCACTTGTGCATGTCGACTTGTTCGGAGAAGCCAATGGTGCGATCTCGGAAGGCAAAGATTCAATTCTGGAATCAGATGTCAGAAGATTCATCCGCGAGCAAACTGCCTACATCAGGGCACGCTTCCCCTCACTCCGTGTAGCGCTGACGGCATCATTCGGGTACCATCCAACTCCATTCGGGCTATACATAATCGCAGGAAACACGGGCCTCGATTTCTATCAAATCCACCTCTACGAAGAAAACGGCATGATCGAACACTGTGACAGCTGGAAGACCATGGATCTCCCTGTGATGCTCGGCGAGTTCGGATCACCTTCGCCACGTAACGGAGACTCCGAAGCGGGACTGCTATCTCGCGCGCATCAAGCCCGGATCACAGCCAATTTTCTGAGTCGCGCCCGCACCTGTGGTTTAATGGGAGCGGCTCCCTGGGCAATGGATCCAGGACCGGGAAATACCGAGCGGGATCGTTTCAACAACCCTTACGATAATCAAGGAAAGCTGAAGCCAGAAATTACCAAACTTTTGAGCAATAGCGCAAGGAACGGGAAATGATCTTGAAGAAAACAATCACTCTTTTCTTTGCCCTTTTTCTGATGCTCTCCGATTCAGCTTTGGCGGGGGTGATCAAGCCGGGTGCGATTCACTTCAAGGTACAAGGATCCCTCGATAGCTTTCAATGGGCACCTGATGATTACTCAGAGCCACTGAAACAGAATCCCTTCCGGTACGACATCTTTTATTACATTCCACGATCCATCCAGAATCATGAAAATGTGAAGGCTTTGGTGTTCAATCATGGAGGGGGCGCCTCCACCATGAATCGGGACGGATCCATTCATGCTGTCCGGAACTACACGGGTGACCTGGTCCGTCTAGCAGATGAACTCGGGTTTGTTGTGGTACTGCCCTCTTCCAACGGACTGAACTGGGGTGGCCACACTATCCCACTGCTGCGTGCTTTGGTCGGTCTGATGCGAACTGAACTGAATGTTGATCCGGATCAGATCGGGCTCTCAGGACATTCCATGGGCGGCATGGGAATCACCCGCAATTACATCTGGCTTGCCGATCAGTTCGCTTTCTTCATGCCTCAGGCGGCAGGGATCGCTTTTGAAAAATTCAAGAATGAGAGTTCGATCGAAGAACACCTCAACAAAGCCTTCAATGTTTCTTATATCCATTTACAGGGAACTCGGGACCACTTCCAAGAATTCGTATCGCGAGCGAAAACGCATCAGGCCTACATGACCTCGCTTGAATCAAAATATCGTAGAAAATCGGGTTTCCAGTTGCACCTGTACGACACGGACCATCAGTACCAGTACGAGGTTTTCAAGGATCGCCTATCCAAGGCATTTCAGAGAAAGCGCAATCTTTACAAGAAAGAACTTTACGGAAGCATTCTGTTACAAGATCAGTACATCACCGAGAATGGTATCAAGTTTCATCACAAAGGCAGCTCACGGTATTTCTGGGTTCAGGCCATTACCGGGAACCGGAAAACCCCCGAACGTCTGAATTTGCGCGCCCGAATTGATCAGAACCGGATCAAAATCGAATTGGATCCTGTTTTCAGCAATACCATCCTCAGCAAGAAATTGAGGCTCTTCCTGCGGCACGGAATGGTAGACTTCAATTCAAGGATCACCGTATTCATCAATGGGAAACCTGTATGGGTGCGGGAACCGGGCAAGCCGGCGCGAAGAGTCCAATCGATGGATCGCACCGATCCGGGATTTGCCTTTGAAATGGCAATCGACGTTCCGATTCCTGAAGAGAGCCCCGCATCCATCATCGCCCGGCGATTCGCGAGAAGCTGGGGTCTACCCTACTGAGGTCAATATGAGAAAAATTGTCATTCACTCACCTGGAAATCATCAAAAACTCTGCCTCGAAACCCATCCGGATTTGATGCCAAACCCAGGGGAAGTCGTGGTTGAAACGAGGGCTGCTGGCGTCAATTATGCCGATGTCTGCGTCCGCTGGGGCGTTTATGAATCGGCTAAGCGTTTAGTCGGATGGCCCATCACACCCGGATTTGAATTTTCAGGCGTCGTTTCAAAGCTAGGCTCCGGAGTCGAGCGCTTCAAGATCGGAGACCCCGTGTTCGGAGTCACCTTTTTTAACGGCTACTCTTCACAAGTCTGCGTCCTGGAAAAGCAACTGTATCCGCTCCCGTCTAAATTCAACTTCGACGAGGCCGCCGGATTCCCGGCTGTTTTCCTAACCGCCTACCACGCTCTTTTCCAGTTGGTACGATTGCCCGAGTCCGCCTCCATCCTAGTCCACTCGGCAGGAGGAGGGGTCGGATCGGCAATCCTCCAACTTGCCCGGGCCAGGGGCCTGATGGCCACTGGAGTGGTAGGAAGCTCCCACAAGGTAGAATACGTCCGGAGTTTGGGGGCTGAACACGTGATCGACAAGTCGAAGGAAGATCTTTGGAAGGTTGTGAAGCAAATTCGACCGGATGGTTTCGATGCAGTCCTGGATGCCAATGGTCCCGAAACTTTTTCAGGCAGTTATGAGGCCCTGCGACCTACCGGAAAACTGATTGCATACGGATCTCACGGAATCCTTCCGCAGAGCCATTCTGGTCGCATGAATTATCTGAAGGCTGCAATGGGCCTGCTCAGAATGCCGAAATTTGACCCCTTGAAGCTGATCACGGACAATAAGAGCTTGATCGGATTCAACCTTTCCTTCCTTTTCGATCGGGATGACCTCCTGACTGAGGGATTCAGGGACCTCCAGAAAATGGTCGAGCAAGGGTTGCTGAAACCACCCAAGGTCACTCCCTTTGCTATCTCAGAAGCCCACGAGGCCCATCGACTCATCGAGTCGGGTGGGTCCACGGGCAAAATTGTGCTCAGGTTTTGACATCCCCCACAACCTTTCAACCAGTTACAAAAAGGGGCAAACATTGCCCAGTGGTGAAACTGGTTTTTTAAACCTCACCCATGGAATAATATTCATGGGAGTACTTCATGATTCGCCACGGACGGCTGGTCACATTGATTCTAATCTCTATCGGCATCACCTCTTGCGGTGGAGCCAGTCATACTGGCTGGCAGAAGCTACCTGTGCCCATTTATGGTGATGCGACCATAGTGAGTAATCCCCAAGCCATGACCGATCTGCAAGATGCATTCAGATATTGGGAACAAAAAGCGGGTAAGCCAGTTTTCGACTTCAAAGGACAATGGAGAGGGGGCGCCCCCTATGCGGGTGATCCGTCCCGGCCGAGCTCCATCCTCGGAAATGTCATTTTTTTCCAGAATCCATGGCCCTTTGCTCAGAGCTTTGTCGGAATGACTACCGTACAAACCGAGTCTGAAGGGATCCAAGCCGCCATGGTGATGATCAATGGAACCCAAAGCTTCTGCCCGGGTGACTGCATTCGGGACTCTCGAATCAGCGCAAGAAAAACATTCGCTCACGAACTCGGACACTTCATCGGCCTTTCGCACAACGATAATCCGGGCGACATCATGTTCCCGGACGCGAGTCCGGGAGGAAATATCAACCACCTCACAGTCGACACTGCGACCCTGAAGGTTCTTACTGGTAAAGACTAACAAGGAGAAAGCGTGCTCAAGTCAATTCTGCCCCTAATCATCATTTGCTCACCTCTGGCCTCATATGCCGAAGGAACGATTCAAATCTCGGTCAAACTGACTCCTGCAGGCTCTTTTGTCGCAAAGAGCGATCGACTGAAGGGTGATCTGACCCGGACCGGAGCGGAAATCACCTCTCAGAAAATGAGCGTCTCAATCGATTCGTTCAAAACAGGAATGTCCCTGAGAGATGAGCATTTTTACAAACATCTTGGGTACGAATCCCAGCCAAAAGCCCTGTTGTCTGCAATCAAGGCCTCGGGCGGCAAGGGAACCGGTTCTCTCGAGTTGAATGGTGTGAAAAAAGAAATCCAATTCGCCTATGAGGAAAAAGACTCCATGATGGTGGCCAAGTTTGATGTGAATGCAGCCGACTTCAAGATGCCACACGCAAAGTACCTCGGCGTCGAAGTCAATGACATCGTCTCTATCGAAGTCCGAGTCCCTGCTCCAAAAAAATGAGATATGGCCCATACGCCGGATTCGTGCTGTTGGCATTGTTCTTCACAGGGGGATGCGCTCAATACAACTCGAGCTCGCAAGACGAGAGTGTTTACAACGAGTCCGTTATCGAATCGGGGGGCGATCCGAACTTCTCGACCGCATTCACCATCATTCAAAACCAGTGCGCATCCTGTCATTCACATGCCAGTTGGAATAACCTAAATTCGAACGCACTCTGGATTGCATCCGGCTATGTCATCAAGGGACAGGCGGGTAATTCGGTACTCATCCAAAAAACATTCCAAAACGGAACAGGGAATATGCCTCCATCGAACACATTGAACTCCTCTGATTTCAATGCCCTGAAGAACTGGATCAATAACATCCCATGACCCGGATGATCATCCTGATTGCGATGTTCCTGGCTCCACTCCATGCCCGAGCCTACCCTCAATTTATCGGCCATGGATACCCTTCGTGCATGAACTGCCATTACAATCCTATGGGAAACGGTCCACTCACCGATTACGGTCGGGCAGTCGGTGCCGATGGGATCGCATCGGGGGCTTTGTATCCCAAGTCGTGGTCGGAGGAGAAGGTTGCATCTTTATCTGGATTCCTTTTCAGAACACCGGTTCAGAAGCATGTCCGGGTTCAGGCCAACTACCGGGGTATGGAGATGATTTCATCGGTGGGAACACCGAGTGAGAGATGGTCTTGGATTCACATGCAGGCAGGTGGCCAACTGATCCTGAAGTTTCTCGAAAATGACCGACTCACCTTTGTCGGTGAAATCGGCTACAATCCGAACTCCAGTTCCGCAAGGGCTACCGGTCAGGATAAAAGAAAGCTCAGAACCCGTGAGCACTATGTGGGTTACCGTATTAAGCCTGAGGTCGGTGTTTATGCAGGCTTGATGGATAAGGCTTACGGCATCCGGGTCGCCGAGCACATCGCCTACAGTAGAATTCTCCCTGAATTGACCCAGAACGATCAGACTCATGGAGTCATGGTGCACGGCTTGCTCGATGGGTGGGAGGGTGCACTTCATGGATTCGTCGGCAATCTTCTTCAGCCCCGCGACCTCAGGCAAGTAGGTGCCAGTGCCCAAATTGAAAGGCAAATCTTCAATGATCATCGCCTGGGGTTTTCGCTCATGTCATCAAAGAATGACTACGTGAAGATGCTCTCCTACTCCCTGCACTCACGACTATCCCTTTCCGACGGATCAGCCTTGCTGATCGAAGCCGGACAAACCGAGAAGATCTCCCTGGGGTCGCGAGGTGACCGGATCGGGAGATACGCACTCCTGCAGACCTACACGCGACCGATCCGAGGTCTGTATTTCTTTACCAACATCGAGTATTTGAAAAGCGACCTTTCCAATGACGCAACGACCGTGAGATGGGGTCCGGGAATTCAATACTTTCCGGTGCAAAAGCTCGAGCTCCGCACAGACCTTTATCAGACCCGAACGTTCAATCCGAATGCTTCGACTCAGGACGGCTGGACAATCCTGTTCCAGACGAATGTTTGGCTATGAAGTGGGGTGCCCTATTCACCCTGATGACCCTCCAATACTTACTCGGAGGCACCTCTGCTTTCGGTGGTGAATCATTGAACGAGGCCATCAAATCCTTCAATAAAGGCCATTCGATTGAGACTGCAAAAATCAAGAAAGCAGTGAATCAGGGAGGGGAGCTTCAAGGTTCTGAATTCAGCAAAGACTACAAAGAACTTCTGTACAGCATCTATGCCGGCTATGCGTCCCGTCTCGAAAACGCGCAAAAAATGGATTCAGCGTTCATCCGGGATACGCCGCTCTTCGAGTTCTTTAAGAAAGCTCTAGAGAAGCTCGAATACCGTGAGGACGAGGTCGATGCCACATCAGACCGGATCCGCATCCACCTCGTACAACTCGAGGAAAAGAGGTACCGCATCAAGTGGCGGACCTCCGTCCACTATTTGAGTTGGCAAAGCCAGGCGTCACTCATCGGACCCTTTGAAACCACGAACCTTTTATCTACGAACCTAGGCGTCTGTCCTGGCATCGGAGCCAGCCTTGAAAATCGATACTGGTCACTCAGTCTCGACCTCAATGGACTTTATGGATCTGGCGGAGTCAGTGCCGTACAGGGAATCGTAGAATACCAACAATCACAAGTTCCCGCCATCGGAGGGCGCTTGGCTGTGGGTGGCGGTAGAATCGTTTCCTCTTCAGGATCTGAACTGGGACTCCGGGCCAGCGCCCTCTATGTACGCCAAACACTGAGCCGCCCTTCCGACACGCAATACTCGATCGAACAAAATAAAACCCTGAGTTTTACGGCTTCTATCTTTTCAAGGTGGCGATTCAACCGTTTTTACATTGAAACCGACTTTGGTCGGACGATCGCCCGACCCTCGACTCTTTGGTCGTTAGGATTCGGTGCAATCCTCTAAATCAGGCTTTGCCATTCGGGATTGATACAAAGTGAGATTAAAATCAACTTCCAGGAGTCATCGTTGCTCTGGGCTGTCGATCCCAACTGAAGTAAGGCTGCAACTTCCTCTGGGTCAGGCTCCCGACCTTGAAAGAAGAGACCATAGGCTTTTTTCACATTATCCGGACCTGGCCGGTGCTGGGGTTGGGTGGATCCGGGCGTCCAACCTGTTAGAACCTGATTCATCGCTGCGGCAAAACGGGCAGGTCTACCTGCGATGTTATTTTCACATGCTTTGGTAGTCCAAGCGTATCTCATTGGGTTGGAAGTGGCAATCAAGTCTGATGTTATCCCTGAGCCACAACGATAATGAATAAACTCCTGGTTGGTGGTCCCATTGACTATAATTTCTGACACTCCGTATGGATCACATGATCCACCGAATTCCTTCTTGAAAAACACCTCGTTTCGAAGAAGATCCCCATCCGGACTGATCTCCTGAATGGCAAAAACCTGAGAGAACACAGATGCCACGTAGTGCCTTTTTGTTATAGGTAACTCGAGACTGTAATCCTCAACAGCACTAGCTGGAACACGGCCCGAAGCGATCGCAGCCCGCTGATCATTAAACTTGAGCTCCGTGGTTTGGAAACAGCCACTATTCAGAAGCGAGCAGGAAGACACCAGAAACAGGATTTTAGGATCTAATTTCATCTCTCACCCCACATTTCTCGCACGACTTACAGTTGATACCACTTTGCCGGTCGTCGGAATGAGATTGACGAAAGGAGCGTTGTTAGGCGTCGGGGTCGGAAAGTCCAGCATGAGCGCTACTGTCGATGCGGCATTTCCAACTACTGCCTGCTGGTTAGTGAACTCGACCATCGGAGCTCCAGTACCCCAAGTTCCTCGATATCCGTTCATACCGCCGTTTTTATAGATATTCCCAACAACCAGAGGTTGCGAGATCATTCCCGAAATCAATGAGTAGCAACTCCCGTTGGGACCATGATCAGCTCCATTACCTGCATCTCTCGCACTACGATTGAATTCCGAATTGATAGCAATCACTGTTTTATCGAATAGTGTCCCATTTCCTGAGGGAACGGCTTTGATTTTCTGGATCAACTCGTACAGACAGGAAGCAATGGCGCGATAGTACCGCGTGAATTGCACTAACTGGATATATGCCCCCGTATCATGGGCATCCGTGGTGAGACCGAACCGTTGGTTCTGGCTTACCGTTCCATCCACGGTAAGTGAATCAAAAATCGCCGAACTAACGTTACCAATCTCCGCATGAATCGTTGATGAAAAACTACGATTATAGCTGCCTCCGCATATCATGAATTCCGCTACTGCCATGGTCTCAGCCAAGCGTCCAATCACGGACTGTGCATCGGTAATTGAACTTAGATCTGCGCCTGTATAAAAAGTCGAAGTGGTTGCGTTTTGAATCCTGAATTGCCCTATTGAAGATCCAGCTAAGGCAACATCATCGACCCCTGCCTGCCGCAATGCAGTTTCCCCTAAAGACCGTGCAATCAATGCGAGATACTTGTTCCGCAGATCTGTGAAGGCACCGGACAAGTTTGTGAACTGGGTGGTCATGAGCTTTCGGGCGTTGATCCGGTCTTCGTATGTGAACGGAACCATCCGATGCCGTCCTCCGGCCTTTGCACGCATCACATTCAACGCCGTATCAATTGCATTTGAAGTGTTGGTTGAATTAGATCTCAAGCTCATTGCTGAACTGAATGGCAAAAAAGCCGCCGTAAAGGGATCGGTGAGCGGCATCTCTTGGGGCATGATCCCCTTTCCGGACTTGTAACTCCCGTTGATGGCACCCATGCTCAGCGCTGGCAATACAGTCGTTGCACGATCTGCTACGGACCCCCCAAGTGAAACCCCTCCAGTAGGTTTGGTCTGAAGAGTCCG
>CAMCGZ010000031.1 GCA_945874535.1 Bdellovibrio sp. ZAP7 | reverse complement strand
ATCCAGGCCTGGGCGGGCTGGAACTTCGGGTCCTTAGCTCTGCTGTCTGATGCCGGTCACAACGCGGGCGATGTGGCTGGACTGCTCTTGGCCTGGGCGGCGTGGAGAGTATCTCATTGGAAGCCATCTGGCCGTTACACCTACGGACTGAAGGGGGCTTCCGCCTTTGCTCCCCTGGTCCAGTCTGCTTTGATTTTGTTTGCTATGGGGATGATCGCCTGGGAGGCCATCGAAAGACTCATGGGCGAGTCAGCATCTCATTCAAATCCGGGTATGATCATGGTCTTCGCTGCCCTGGGGATTTTGATCAATGGTGGATCGGCGCTGCTCTTTTTGAAGAAGCAGGGAAGCGACCTCAACTTGCGGGGGGCTTATCTTCATCTGATGGCAGATGCCCTGGTCTCGGTGGGCGTGTTGGTATCCGCTGCAGTGATCGCCCTGACCGGATGGGCTTGGGTGGATCCGGTAGTCAGTCTGGGTGTGTGCCTTTGGGTGCTCAAGAGCACCTGGGGTTTAGGGTCCGGAGCCTGGGCCTTGGCTTTGCAAGCGGCGCCAGAGGAGATTGATCCTTCAACAGTGGAGAAAGCCTTGCTTGCGATCGAAGGAGTCACCGAGGTTCACGACTTGCACATTTGGAATGTGGGAAGCGCGCACACGGTGCTCACGTGTCACCTCAGTGTCGAAAAGAAGCCAGGACTTGCCGAAGAGGTGCTTCATCGTGCCACCCACCTGGTGCGCGATGAATTCGGGCTCGATCATTCGACGATTCAAATCGAGACAGGTGAAACCGAATCACATTAAGGACAATCCATCGACTGGAAGCGAAAGGTGGTCACCGTGATCCCACCTTCCCGAAGGGAGGTGCTGACCACCTTCGGGAAGCGCTTGGCCAGCCAAAAAACAGCTGGTTTCGTTGAAAGTTCTGGGTCGAGTAGGTCAGGTTTGACGCACCGCGCTTAAGCAAGCTATCCTGTTCTGGGGTGGTGGTCTTGGCGATTTGGACACTGATCTTCAATCTGGTCGGAGCAGGGATTTCAGCCCAGGCAGGCGAGCTGAATACCTTAGAGACCTTGCACGACCGAATGGAGGTCATTGAGGCTCAGGTGGTCCTGGCCTGTGACGGTAAGGGCCTCGAGACCCATGAACTCAAGACGGATCTGGCCGATCGATTGATCTCCAAGGAGGGACCGATTTCCAGGATACAGAGGGATCTTGGTGCTGCAGTTCGCGTGGTCGGAGCTGACATCGAGTACGCGCGGGACCGGGTGGCGGATCGTTACCGGCAGGTTCAATCGAGCCAAATGGAGGCGCAGTTGGTCCGGGTCGAGGCAGCCCGGCGACGCTTGAAGCAAGAGGGTGAGGGGGTGCGCGAGGTCGTGCGCTCCGAGTATTCCCGATACCTGCAGCTCAAGAACCAGGATCCGGTGGCGCTGGCTTATTCAAATCCGGATTCCCGGCAGCGCTTCAAAAATGAGGTGGGAGAAATCCTCCGAATTCGTAAAAAAGAAATGCAGGATCTGATCTCGATCGGGTCTCGCGCCGACTCCGCAAGAATGAAGGCAGCCATGTGTTACTGCAGGGGCTACGATAGCCCTTGGGATGATCGTTGTCCCGATGCTCCCGAGTCATTGAAACAAAAAACCGACTACGTTAAAGCCGTTCAGGGTTTCGAACAAGCCCGCGGAAAGATGGGGCGGATGAGTGAAGAGGGCAAGTGAGTCATGATCGGAGTGCGGGATTAAAATCTCGGATAGACCCCGGGTACCAGGACCCATGGGAACCCCCAGAAGGGCAGAGCATCCGGATCTTGAAGTTGAGACGCCAAATAGGGCACGGGAGGGGTGCCTGCAATGGTGGAGGCATTTCCAGCCCGTTGATCACTGCCGGGAATGCTCGACAGAACATAGACTCCCGTCATGACGACCTGACCCCCCCAGCTTCGGTATTGTGCATCACCGAGAATCCTACCGCGATCCGCGATTCCAGCGACGCTTCCGGCAAAATAAGAGTTCCCCAGTGCGATCTTGAGCGTCGGTGCAGCTGAATTGCCCCCCATTCCTCCAAATAGGCCGCCGCCTCTTGCGGTGGACGATAGGGTGGCGAGGGAGCCCACATTCGAGAACTGATCGCCCGCGGTTGCAAAGCCAATGACGCCACCGACGAACTCGGCGCCGGAGAGGGTGCCGGTGGATACAGCGCCGTCCAGCCAAAGCGATGCGAGAGGTCTGCCTCCTGTGGCATCATGGCCGATTTCCGAGGCGCCAATGATGCCACCGACTGTGTTACCCATATTGGAGGTAGAGAGGAGCGTGACTGAAATCCGACTGAATTTGACTAGGGTGTCGGTCGATACGACGCCGATCGCTCCCCCCGCTTTACTCCAAACGGCATCGGAATCTCTGATCAGAGTGTTTAAAATCCGAATCGAGTCGACCGCACCACTCTCGTATGTATCGGCCGCTCTCGCAATGTAGAGTCCGATCAAACCTCCGATCGCTGCGTTAGCGGTGATCGCACTGTCCTGAACGGTGATGTTCGAGATCAAGCTGTTGTGTGCGACACCGGCTAAAATTCCACCATAAGGTTTGGTGTTGGATTGAATCGAGAAACGATCCAAAATCACATTCTTCACGATACTCCCCGGAGTCAGTGATCTAAAAAGACCGATGCCGGTGTCGGTCAGCGCATCGACATAGGTGTATCTCGAAAGCGTGAAGCCCTGTCCGTCGAATGAGCCTGAAAAAGTGGGGATGGGGTCCATGACGAATGTGTTAAAGTCGATATTACCGGTCAGGAGGTAGGCCTTCGAGGGCTCCAGTCGGATGCAATCCCTGAATTGAGCCGCAGTAGAAATCTGATAGGGTGAAATGCTGCTTCCGTCACCGGCCACACCCATACCGGCACAGAGTGAGGATCCCGCCGAAATCACCGGTTCGTTTACGCCCCTGAGTTCGGCATTTGAGCAAACTTGGGTCAGGGTCCCGTTTTTCATCAAACAGACCGGGACGGTGACATGACCGGGCGCCATTCTTCCAGAAATGCGGCCCGTAGAAGAATCGATCGAGACTCCGGCGGGAACTGTGCTCAGGTCTTTAGGAACAAATTTGAGGTCGATGGAACCGTAAGGGTCCGTATAGGAATAGAGCGGAGTCATGGAGTGTGGAAACCCATTGTTGGTCAGAAGAAAGGGGCTCAGGGAGTAAGAGAAGGACAATCCGGAAGCCGGTGTGGCCCACCTCATTTGAACGGAGTGGGGTGCGGCATCGGTGTAGGTGATGCCATTCTCAATAAACTCATAATCAAAAGAAGGATTAGCGAGGACATCACCTGCCGAAACGTCGAGGTATCGAATGTACGCTCTGCAGGTGGTTGCACCCAGCAGGGTGACTCCGAGGCAATCTTGAATATTCAGTTCCGCGCCGTGTGCGATGGGGTTGTCGGAAACACCGGTGAGGGTCAGAGGAACACTTGGCGATGGATTTGAGATCTCAAGAACTTCCGTAAACTGTACACCTGAAACAATCGTAGTGGGTACGTTCGTGCTCAATCTCACTACGTTCAGGCCCGGGCCACTTGGAGTCGGGGTCGGCGGACTGGAGCCGGGGGCGATGGAAGCACCGCTGAGTCCGAAATCGGCGACGCGTACCCTGCCACATCCTGAAATCAACAGGAGCAGGATCGTTGGCAGGATCCATCGTGAAGCGAGCATGCGTCCCAAAATCTTTTCCCCCTATTTAGTTTAACAAGGGTAGAGGTGGGAAAGTAATGTGTCCCTTGGGACACATTCTCAGATCTCGAACCGGAGTCCCAAGTTCAATCCAAAGCGCTGGAAGTCGGTTTTGCGGTACTCGAGCTTCTCACCTACCAGTACTGAAAAATCAGCCGCATCCACCGTAAATTCCGACACGTCAGCATAGGAGAAATCCAGATTCACATCGAGGAAGAGCCCCCTGAGTCCGAGTGGGATCAGTGCCCCGGTCCCGAAGTTGAACTCGAAGGTGCTTCCGGAGGCCTTCAAGGCGAAGGGGTAAGCCAAGCGAAAGTCTCCGTTAAAGTGAAAGTATCCGATACCGACTTCGGCGTAAGTGCGGATCCAATCCCAAGGCAGGTATTTCACCGTGAACATGCCGCCGAGATCGACCGATTGACTGACCGAGAACAAAGTTCCCGGAAAGTTTCCGGTGACGGTTCCGATGGAGATTTCCCGATCGTAAGCCTGTTCGGCATCCCAGCGGGTGTATTGCACAAAGAATAACAAGTCTTCGCTCTTCCCGAATCCGAGCCTGGCCCGATACCCGGGCTTGGCGGTCATGCTTCCGGTCATTGTTTTAAAACCATCACCCTCGATGGTGAATCCGTTAGCCTGAGTTCCTTTGACAATGGAGGCGAGTCCATGAAGGGAGCCCATGATGACAGTCTGGTTGATCTTCTTCTTCGGTGTCTTCTTCAGGGTCTCAAAGCAGTCGACTCGAGCGCGGTAGGTCACCCCAGCGTGGCGGAGAAGTAGGGTTCCGGGCAGTGCCTGTGAGGGGGTCGTGGAATAAAACCCCGGGGGAACCTCGTCTACTCCTGCGTCCACCCAGGCTCGATTTTGTCCCTTCTTGAGTTCGCAAGAGGCTCCTCCTTCGTAGCGCTTCAGCTCGCCGCTGTAAGCCGGTTCGACCAACAGCAAAATGAGGGCCCACAGCGGAGACATGAAAGAAGAATAACAGCTCGATTCTGGAGGGGATAGCGTTCGCTCGTTTCGCCGAGTGCCAAAAAAGTGACGCACCTTTGAGCTCACGAGTAATAATTGGATGCGCCACCTTGCATCTTTCCTTGTAGAAGGAATAGAATGAAAGACGTGGAAAACTTCGAATTTGTAAAAGTCACTGAGGTCATGGATCAACTGGGCAACCTTCTGAAGCTTCAAAGGCTCCAGAAGATCCGCTTCTCGATTTTGCATTATCTCGAAGGAGCCCAATCCAAGGTTGAAAACGGATTCGATTCGAATCTGCGTCGGGTCCTGAAAGAAGCCTACGATCTTCTTGAAGGTGTGAAGGTTGAGATCGAATCGATTCAGGGGAATATCATGAAGATCCTGAAGCCGGTGAAAGTGACTCGCGCCCGTCGTGCTCCGGCCAAGAAGACCCCTGTCACTTCCAAATCGAAGACCCTGAAGAAGCTCGTGGCCCGTCCGGTGGCGAAGGCCAAGCGCTCGAGTGCCGCTCAGGGTAGGTAAACGCAGCGGAAGCCGATTCCGGGGTCGCTATCATCGTATCTGGCATCAGCCTGATAAATTCCAAAACCGCCCCTTCTGATGTAGAGATCTTTATCGAGGTTCGACAAATCATAGGAATCGCCGCCCCCCCTATATCCTCCGTACCCGTCTGCTATCGACATGGACCCCCCGGCAGGAAACCAGAGTGAGCGCATCATCGCTCCTGATGAGAGATTGGTATTCAGATCGGTGAAGTTGAGGTTGTTCGGCGACACGCCCCCATCGCTGAATCGGTAGGCCCGTTCGATCTGCGGGACATTCCAATCCACCCACTCGGTAATGTTTCCGGAAAAATCCCAGATGATCTTTCCGTTGGCGAGGACATGGGTTCGTTTTTGCTCCCAGCCGGCATTCAAGCCATCGGATGCACTGTTGCCTGTGCCGGAATAGGGAAGGGAATCTAGATCTGCAGCCAATTTCGAGCTCGGATTCCCGTCGGTATGCCCCCGATTCATCATACCCGAATATTTCGTTCCGGAGGACCAGTTCAGATCATTGAGCTCGATCTCGCGGGCGATGTTCATCCACTGCGGATTGTTGATGATGGTGAACCGGGTAGGAGTTTGCCCAGCGTTCAGGTTTTCGCAAGCGGTCCTACTTAGGGCAATGGTCAATCCATACCAAGGAAGGTCGGCCGCTTGAGAAGTAGCCACAGCATTTGCGGTGGGTCCGATACGAGCCGGCACCACGGTAGCGCAAGCCGAGCCGGTACACTTCGTTTCGTACTTGGCCACGCAAAATGGTGCATTGTAGAAGGAAGCATTCGCTGCGATCGGAGCAAAATTCGTGGGGCAAACAAAGAAACTGAAACTCGTTGTGCTGGTTCCGTGCACATTGGTGGCCGTGACCGTATAGGTCGCGCTCGGTGAGCGGACCGAAGGAGTCCCACTGATCACACAAGTAGTGGAGTGAATCGAAAGCCCGGTTGGGAGTTCAGGCGCAATCGTGCAGTTGGTGATGGAGTGCCCTCCATTGGAAAGAGTTGGAGAGAGGGTCAGGCTTTCGCCTTGGGCGCTGAGCGCGTTCCGGATCGCGGTGGCCGTGTATTCAATTGTCGGAGCGAATCCGCTGACCGAAAGGGTGACAAACGCGGGGCCTGATCCGTGCGAGTTCGTGGCGGTCACAGTAAAGAGAGTAGCGGAAATCGCCTGGGTGGGGGTGCCACTGATCACACAAGTAGCGGAATCGATCGAAAGTCCGGTAGGGAGTGCGGGTGAAACCGTGCAGCCGGTAATGGCTGAGCCATTCGGGATCAGGCTCGTCGGAGCGACAGACATCGCCGTGCCATAGGAACCGGAAGTTCCGCTTGCCCCCGAATAACTGAGGGTCGGGACATAGGGGCGGTAGACACAGCGGAAGCTGACCTGAGGGTGTGCCAATCCATCCGAGCGTATAGCGAGGTTGTAGATTCCAGCGAATGCACTGTGATTGTACTTACCGCCCCTCACTGAATAGAGGCCGGCCGCGCCCGGAACGAACACTTGCCCCAATCGATACGTCGAGTTGTAGCTGCTGGCACTGATACCGGCAGGGTTTCCAGGCAGGTACTCACTTGCGCTTAGTCCCGAGCAATTCAAGCTGGGGATCTCAGTCCATGCCCATGCTCCAGCGCACAAATAGGGTACCGCCTGGGTTCCGGGATTCATGCTCCAATCGACCCATTCATCAGCATTTCCTGAGAAGTCCCATAGCTCTTCAGTGCTCGAAAGTGTATGGGTTCTCTTCCACTCAAAAGCCCCGGTCGAACCACAAGTGTCAGGCCCCGGGTTATACAGGCAGCTTGAGTTTGCAATGCTCTGGATGAAGGTCGCGTTACTCCAGCCTATAGGAAGAGTGCCCTGTCCGACAGAACCGAGACTCCAGTTGGCAGGCAAGGACTCGATTTCCCGTGCGGTTGCCATCCACTCGGCATTCGAGATCAGTTCATAATTCGACCCCAAAGCCTGGCAAGCCAGTTGAGAGTTCTGAATGGAGATGTTGACCCAAGGAGCGCCACTGGCTTGAGAGGTCGCAACCGCAGAGGATGATGGAGAGCCAGTCGGACAGCTGGATCCAGAGCACCTCATCTCGTACTTGGCGATGCAAAAGCTATTGCTGACTCCTACCGCAGAGTTTCGAGTGACTTGGGCATATCCGCTCGGGCATGAAATTCTCACTTCAAGTGAAACCGGGGCTGTGGTGGCGCCAATAGAGTTGGTCGCAGTCACCGTATATGTGTTGGATGGAGCATCAATCGTGGGAGCCCCGCTGATCACGCAGGTGGTGGAATGGATGCTGAGACCTGCCGGAAGAGCGGGCGAGATGGTGCAGTTTGTGATGCTGGCGCCGTTCGCACTCAGGGTGGTGGGGGTGACGCTCATGGCGCTGAAGAGCAAGCTAGCTGTTCCGGAAGCGCCGGAATAATTGATCGATGGAGGGGCAGTCCAGGTGAAGCTGAAGGTTGTGGAGATAGAAGGATTAGAGTGAAGCGTTGCAGTCACGGTGTGGGTGCCCGGAGTGGTCCCTCCTGTGAGAGTCGCACTCGACTTGCCGTTTGAGTCTGTGACTTGGGTGCTCAGGTTGAGGGTTCCTCCTCCAGCCGTGACGGTCCAGTCGATCGATTCACCCGGAATAGCATAATGATTGACATCATACAGAGTGACTTCAAACGGGGCAGGAGTCGTGATCGGGCTCAATGATTGGCCCGAGCCCTGAGTGGCGAGAATTTGAGCCGGGGCCCCGAGCCCGCCTGTCGCGGTGAATAGCAGTGACTTCGTTCTACCTGTTAAAGGGATGACTCCCTCGATTTGGAGGGTGTTTGCCCCGATAGAGGTGCCGAGCGTCCAGGTGACCCTGCCGGTACCGTTGCCATCGGTGGTGATCAGGGAGCTGGATACGCTACCTCCTCCCGAAAGGACGCGCACCTGGAGCATCACCTGAGGGACCACGGCTCCTAGCGCATCTCTCACGCGTACCACCAGATCCGATGGGAGGGCCGAGCCGGCTGCTCCGTTTTGTGCGTCTCCAGAAACGATTTCAAGGGAATCCGGATAGATGCTGGTCGCAAGACCCGGCAAGTAGTTGGATTCGACGTAGGACATGTCTTCGCCGCCTGCCAAAGGGTTGCAGCCGCTCAGGGCGAAAATTGCAGTGATGAAAAGTGCGGCTCGGCTCAGGAGGGTTCGACTCACTAGTCCAACCTCCAGAAATAGAGCAGTTTCATGCCGAGATTGGTTTCGACCCGGGTACTGATCGAGGAATCCTGGGACTCGTAACGATAAAAGATCTGCCCCTCCATCCCCCGTTCATTATTCCTTCCCCGGTACTGCATGTAAAAGCCAGTGGTTCCTGAAAAGCCTGACTTGATGGTGTAATCGCCAGCGTCGGTGGGAAGTAAAAAGGAGAATTCTTCGATCAGTCCGATCCCGGCGTTATTTTTATGGAGCAATTCATATCTCAGACTCAGGCCAGGAGATACGATCAATACGGTATTCACATCGAGTAAGGTCGGACTGCTCGATCTGAAAAAGATGCTTTGCCTCAATTGAACCGACGCCCCGAGGGTCAGACGGTCATTCCAGTGATTGAGGTATCCGAAGCCAAGTGCCGAGCGGATGCCGTCGGTTCGAGCAAGACTTTGGGTGTTTCGGAAGGACTTGAGTGAGAATCTCTCCAGTCCTCCATAAAAGTTGAAGGTGTTTTTCTCGTTCCAATCCAGATTCCAAAACAGCTCCAGTTTCGGAGACAGTTCAGAAAGCACTACGGATTTGCCATTGGCACTGGGGTCGACTCCGTCGATCCGGAAGTAAGTGGTTCCAATTCCGACGGCGACAGAACTTTTAGCAAGCGCAGGATCCACCGCGGCGACTGCTTGACTTGAGCCCGGTGAGGGCTCAGGCAATGGCGGAGGGGTGCTGATGGCTTGGATCGAAGGTTGTGGGGTTGGAGTGGTCAAAAGAACAGGGCTCTCTTTCGCTGGTGCCCGACTGACCTCGGCAAGGGAAGACAAAGAAATCCTCACAGTTGAGGAGTTGTCTTCCTCTGGCTGCGTCTCTTCAGTCTGACTCAGTGCCGGAGCAGGCATCGTGACTTCTTTGAGCAAATCGGCCACTTTGGCGTTATCGTGCAGGACAATGGGGTGTTTGGAAGTCTCATCGACGACCAACGTGATTGATTTTTTCTGTCCCAACTCGACTTCATTCAGTGAGTAGAACTTACCCGCGACTCCGATCACAATCGGTTGAGAGCCCGATTTCGATCCTTGTCGGGAGAGGCGAACCTGAACTCTGCCCTTCTTGATCGAAAGGACCGGGGTTCGAACTCCAGATGGGGTTCGATTGTCTCCATTCAATTTCTCAAAAGCGATGTAAGAGTTAGGATCGATAGTGAACTCTGTCCCGTCCTTCAGAGCAATCCTTGCTGTGGATTCGAATGTGGTGAAGACCTCGTCACCCATTCGGATCTTTTTTTGCTCGGAGGATGCGACATCTTGCCAGGCAATGGATTTATTCAGCCGGTACCGCACTCCCCGGTTCTGCGATGAAAGATCTCCCACTTCCACTTCCATGCTGTAAGCGGAATCGAGATAGCCATCAGGCCGGTAAAAAAAGGCATAGGTAGCCACAAGCCCGATTCCGATAGAGAAAATCGCTGCGTAGACATCGCCTTTTTTTGAAACACTGGTCCGCTTCATTTTAAGCCGCTTCTCAATCTCATTTCGGACATGCGAAGATTTTAATTGAGTTTTGGCTGCCATCTTGTGAAGTCGAGTGTCTGTTTTTTGACACTCATTCAAATCTCAGGATCTGCCGATCAGTGAAATAGACAGAGCATGGCAAAAGCCCTGAACCTTTCCATTCGCTATAAGATTGCGTTCCTTCTCTCGGCATCTTTGCTGCTGAGTGGTGCTGCCTTTGTCATTCTCGGAACCAGTTTGATTGTTTCAGACAAGACTGCGTACGTTTACGATTTCACAGCCTCGCAGGTGAGGCTGTTTTCGAATCAACTCACCGCGGCTTTGGGGCCGATCCTCAGCTACTCGGAGGCGGTGCAGGGACGTGGTTCGGATCACTTTGTTCCCTCCTTCCGATCGATTGAGTTGGTCAGCGGCATGCGGGTGCGCGAAAAGACAACTGGCCCTAAGTCTCGGGACGGCTTTCTCGATTTGAGTGTTTCTGAAGATGCCCAGTCCTTGAGGGTGACACTGGGATTGCAGGATGGCAGGGTGATCGAATTCACCGACGATCGCGTCAAAGTTTCGGGGGATTCGATTCCCAATGACTTCAGCCTTTGTGTAGCCTCCTTGCCTTCCAAGAAGTTGCTCTACAAGTTGGAACAAGGCCATTTTAAGGAAGTCTTTTCATGTTCTAAACTCTTGCGAGGATTGAGTGTTTCATTTGTGCGTGGAGCTCAGGAGGTGATTTCGAGCGGAGTTCCATTCATCGTCAGTTACGAAAAGATTCTCTCTGGGAATATGGTCGTTCTCAGTGTGGTGCCGAAAGAGATCGCTTTTCAGACAGCACAGAGCCTGGTGCTACGTTCTGTGATACTGGGTGTCGCAGTTTTTTTCCTGATGCTTGGGGCATCCCTTTTACTCATCAGGCGGGTCATTCGAAGAATCGAAGAGTTGACTGAGGCCACGCATGAAATCGCAGGCGGGAATTTCGATATTCAATTACCTGAATCGCACGAGAGCGAAGATGAGGTGATGCGCTTATCTTATGCCTTTTCGGTGATGAAGGAAAAGATCAAAGCACTCTTGGTAGAAACCGCCGACAAAGCAAGGATGGAAAACGAGCTTGAAACAGCCAAGTTCGTTCAAAAGCGGCTCCTGCCACAGGCCCCTTATTCAGCGGATGGGATCTACCTGGAGGGCCTCAGTCAGAGCGCGAGTGAGTGTGGCGGTGACTTTTGGCACTTTGCTCGGGTTGGCGATCAAATCTACTTCGTATTTGGAGACATCACCGGACATGGCGTGTCTGCAGCACTCCTGACAGCAGCTGTACACGGGGTATTCTTCGCCTTCATAGATCAACTTTCTCAATCCGGGATCCATCCGGTTGATGACTTCGGTGTGATTCATGCTTTGGCGGAGCGGTTGAATGGAGCCGTATTTAAAGCAGCCGGGGGCGAGGCAAGCTTTCCTTGTCTGGTGGGTGTCGTCAACCTGAAAGCTTCTATGTTGACTCTGGTCAATCACGGGCATCCTTCACCGTATATGTGGGTGCCAGAGTCTCTTTCTTGGGGTGCATTGAAAACTCCGCGCGGGGTGCCGCTGGGGAGTGGTGTGTTCCAGGCCGGGAAAGAGCTGGCCATGCCTCTGACCGAAAATTTCAAATGTTTATTTTATACCGATGGATTGTACGATCAGCGGATTTCGGATGGAAAAGCCCTGAGTAAACGCTCAACAGTCGAGCACTTTTCTCAACTCATGCGATCGGCTGAACCTGGTGCATTTTCTTCACTGGCAATGGAGCATGCGCTCCAGTTTTTTGGAGACAGCACCACGAATCGTCCCGACGACATCACTCTTTTGGTGATCGAGAAGCGCTCCTGATAGCCCGAACTCGCTGTAATATTAATCTTGACTAATATTATTTTGATATAATATGATTCTGCATATGGGAAATATGCAAGAAATCATCGATAAATGCGACGAGGTCAGTGCGATGCTCAGGTCGCTCTCCCATCCGGTTCGATTGAAGGTACTGTGTCGGGTACTCGAGGGAGAGTGTTCGGTGAATGAGCTCACCGAGTTTTGCGGGATCGCCCAGTCGGCCATGTCTCAATTTTTAATCCGGATGAGAGCCGAAGGGTTGCTGATTTCGCGGAAAGAAAAGACCCACGTCTATTACGGAATAGCCGACTCCCGGACCAAAAAACTCCTCAAATCCATCAAAGAGATCTACTGCAAATGAAGACCGCAATCAGTGCCGTTTTGTTTTGGCTGTGGGTTCCTAGTGTGGCTCAGGCCGGTGAGTTCGTCGACTTCAAGCAGGTGTGGTCCAAAATCCGGATCGATTCCAGTGAAATCCGTGCTGGAGAGGCTCAGATAAAGGCTTCCGAGTCGGCCAGTGATCGAAGCGCCCGGCATTGGATGCCCGGACTCACCCTGATGGGGCGAGGGGTTCATACCAATGATCCCGCCCAGATTTTCTTTTCTAGACTGGGTCAGCGCTCGGTCGATTCCGGTGATTTCAATCCACCAGCCTTGAATCAACCGGGGACTGCTCAATTTGTTTCCACCTCTCTGGGGCTGCAGTGGTCCCTTTACGAGGGGGGAGGCGGCATGGCCCATCGTGATCTGCAGCGGTCGATGGCTGAGCTGAAGAAGATCGAGAAAGATCGCGCAGAATTGGAAGCGTACATTGAAGCGGCGTCCGGGTATGCCACCATCCTTCACGCTGAAGAAACGCTGACTTCTGTGAAGGGACTCCAATCTACCGTGCAGGCGGTTTTGTCGAGGTATTCGGTGGGATCCAGGTCGAATCCGGTGGGCTATTCAGGCTTGTTGGGTCTCAAAAGCTTGCTGAATCGGATCCATGCGGTCGAAGAACAGCTGATGACCGAGGCCGATGCGGCCCGCTCTCGAATCCGTGCTTTATCCAATGAGGTCCCGGTCGATTTTCAAGTGCGGAAGGAGCCCGTTTCCACATTTCTATCGGTGGCTCTGCCTGAGGACCATTTGATCGGTGGCGATTCATTATCGATGAATCAAGCAGAGAAGGGTGTGCGAGCGTCCGAGGCGGCGGTCGGTATCGATCGTGCCCGCGCATTGCCTCAATTCGGGGTTTTCGGTGAGGGGAGTGTCATCACCGGTGCGAGGAGTACGGGAGCCGCCTATTCCGCGGGTGTTTTCCTCAAGTGGAATCTGTTTGATCCGAGAGACTTCGGCACTCTGTATGAGAAACGTTTGGAACGGGATGCGGCTCAGTTCCGTTTGGAAGGGGTTCAGGCAGCGATCCGCTCGGGACAAGAATCCGGTCTCAAGAGTCTCCGATCCATCGGCAAGAACGAAAAACTCCTTCTTGAGAGTCTCGCTCTGATGGCAGAGCAGGTCGAAGTCGCCTCTCGTTTGTTCCAATCTGGGTCGATCCCGGCTCTTCAGTTGGTCGAAGTGTACAATCGGCGACTCGACCTCCTTTTGAACTTCCAGGATCTTCAGCGTCAACACATTCAGACCCGTACCAGCCTGGCTCGTTTGGTGTCAGGTAAAGGTATTGCTCAATGAAAAATGAAATCGGATTTGCAGGAAAATTAGCACGGGCCTTTGCTCACTCGAAACTCACGCCAGTCATTGCGGTGTTTTCGATCCTGGTAGGGGTGGCTGCAGTAGTGCTCACTCCCAAGGAAGAAGAACCGCAGATCTCTGTCCCGATGATCGACATTCAAATTCCAGTACCCGGACTGGAGGCGGCCGAGGTGGAAAGGAAGGTGACCGAGCCCATTGAGCGGGCGATCTGGGGTCTCGACGGTGTGGAGTACGTTTACTCTGCCTCACAGGCACACGGGGCGCTGGTCACGGCAAGGTTCAAGGTCGGTGAACCCATGGAGCCGAGTCTGGTCAAGGTTCATGATCGGATCATGAAGATCCGCTCTGAGTTGCCGAAACATGCCGGACAGCCCACCGTGAAGTCGTTTTCGATCGATGATGTCCCTTTCCTCACTTTGACTTTCAGCTCGTTCAACCATTCATCGTATGAACTCCGCTCTCTGGTGGCTCCTTTAGCGCGGGAGCTTTCTTCTACCCCGGATTTGTCCCGGGTGGAGCTCAAGGGCGGGCAGAAACGAGCGATCCGGGTGGTGGTGGATCCCGGAAAACTTCATCGCTTGGGAGTATCGTTATTGAGTGTTTCCAAGGCTCTCGAAGAGAACGATGCATGGTTCCCTGCCGGTAAAAGCTGGGGCGCGGACCAGGATCTTCAAGTAGAAGTCGGAGGCCGGATTTCTTCGGTTTCAGACTTGGAGCGCATTCCGATCGGGCAGCGTGGCGGTCGAGTGGTTCGCTTGCAGGATGTCGCGAGGATCACTGATGGACCTGAAGAGCTCACCCGAGCCTCACTTTTATTTGAAAAGGGTAAGGAAGGCACTCCAGAGGCTGCAGTGTCGATTGTATTTGCAAAAAGGAAAGGCACCAATGTCGTGGATTTGGCGCGTCAGCTCCTGAATCGCGCCGGTCGATTTTCGAAGCAGCTCCCATCCGGAGTGAAAATGACGGAAGTGCGTAATT
Organism: Bdellovibrio sp. ZAP7; assembly: GCA_945874535.1. GTDB lineage: Bacteria > Bdellovibrionota > UBA1018 > UBA1018 > CAIMNF01 > CAIMNF01. Next base: position 2,766 of record CAMCGZ010000031.1, on the reverse strand, counting down.
ATGGAACGACCGCAAACGAGAAATCGATTGAACTGATCGAGCACTTGTTGATTGCCACCCTGTCGGTCGCTGCCTTGATTGCTTTGATCATGGGGCTCCGAGCTTCGATCGTAGTGGCGATCGCGATTCCGGTCACCCTGGCACTGACTCTCGCTATCTATTATTTTCTCGGGTACACCCTCAACCGGATCACACTCTTTGCTTTGATCTTTTCGATCGGGATTTTGGTCGACGATGCCATCGTGGTGGTCGAAAACATTGAGCGCCACCTGCACGAAAATCCGGGGCTGGGCATCTTCAAGGCGACTCTGAATGCGGTTTCCGAAGTTGGAAATCCGACCATTCTGGCCACTTTTACTGTCATTGCCGCCATTTTACCTATGGCATTTGTACAGGGAATGATGGGTCCGTACATGAAGCCGATTCCGGTCGGGGCGAGTATCGCCATGATCTTCTCCCTTTTGGTCGCCTTTGTCGTCACACCTTGGGCGTCCATCCGGATTTTGAAGCATGAATCCCAAGGTCAGAAAGAGCCCGGGCAGAAAGAGGACCGTGAGAGCCGCTTGGACCGGATGTACCGCAGGTTCATGGAAGGACTTTTGGGGAGTCGGCGGCGGTCACTCGGCTTCGGAGCCGTGACAGTGCTTCTCTTGCTCGGCTCTTTTTCGCTCCTGATGTTGAAGTCAGTAAAGGTGAAGATGCTTCCCTTCGATAACAAGAACGAGTTTCAGGTACTCGTCGATTACCCACCAGAAACCCCAATTCGTAAGAGTATCGAGTGGTCTCAAGAGCTAGCCCGGGGTTTGTTGACCCATTCTGAGGTTCGAAAGGTCCAGATTTTTGCTGGCGAATCGGCCCCGTTTTCGTTTTCTGGCATGGTCAAGCACTCCTACTTGAGGCAGGACCCTAGCCAGGTGGACTTCCAGGTGGTTCTGAGTGGCAAGGGAGACAGAAAGCTTTCCAGTCACCAGATTATCGAGAGTTTACGTCCCGTGGTGATGGAGTTCGGTCTGAAGCATCGAGCGGTAACCAAGGTCCTTGAAATCCCGCCCGGCCCTCCTGTGATGGCGACTATGCTGGCGGAGGTCTATGGACCGAATGCCGAATCCAGACAGAAGGTCACCCGTGAATTGGAAGCGATTTTTCGGTCCGAGCCCAGTGTTGTGGACCTGGATACGACCAATCGCGAGCTGCGTCAGCGGAGGATCTATTCCTTGGATCGCCAGCAAAGTGGTTTGCTCGGTGCCCATGCGACTTCTGTGGCAGGTCTCGGATCACTGGTGTTTTCTGAATCGAGGATAGGACTGCTGAATGAATCGACCCATCCGGAAGAAATCGGGATCGATCTGTCAGTCGATCAGGTCATTCGATCGAGTGATCGTCCATTTGAAGGTCAAAGTATCCCTTCGTTCGAGTCCGGTACGGTTCAGGCCGCCTCCTTGCTGCTGGCGCCACGTGTGATTTCGAATCCGGTTCTTTATCGTAAAAACCTGAAGCCCGTATCTTATGTGATGAGTGAGCTCTCCGGATCCGAGGAAGCGCCGGTTTACGGGATGCTGAAGTTGGCACCTAAGATCCACTATCCGACACAGACCGCTGAGGTTCCTTGGGATACCGAGAATCCGGTAATCAAGTGGGATGGTGAGTGGTTCATCACCTACGAGGTGTTCAGGGATTTGGGTGGCGCTTTTGCCGTGGTGATCGTGCTGATCTACGTGCTGGTCCTCGGTTGGTTCAGGAGCTATCTGGTTCCACTGGTGATCATGGCGCCCATACCAATCAGTCTGATCGGGATTCTTCCGGGTCATGCCATGCTCGGAGCGTATTTCACGGCAACATCCATGATTGGCTTCATTGCAGGAGCGGGGATCATTGTCCGGAATTCTATCATCCTGGTCGATTTCATCGAGCACCAGATGAAGTCCGGTATGGATGCCAAAGATGCTGTGATCAGTGCGGGGGTCCTCAGATTCCGTCCGATGCTCCTCACCGCTGCGGCGGTTGTGGTCGGAAGCTCGGTCATGCTCGCGGATCCGATTTTTCAGGGTTTGGCAGTGAGTTTGATGTTCGGCGAAATCGCCGCCACCGTGCTCAGTCGCTTTGCAGTACCAGTGCTGTATTACTGGTTTTTAGGAAATATCAGAAAGGGACAAATCCATGAAAATTGATTACCAAATCCGAATCTTCGCAGGGGTATTTATACTGGCCAGCCTTTTGCTGAGCCACTTTCACAATCCGAATTGGATTTATTTTACGGCGTTTGTGGGGGTCAATCTGATCCAGTCGGCGTTCACTTGCTTTTGTCCGCTAGAGATTGTGCTGCGTAAAATGCAGCCTGGAAGAGAATAATTGACGGTGAATGCCGGATTCTAAAGATTCAACACTTCAACGGGGCCACTGCCGCCTACATTTTGGGTGGCCCCATTGCCGAGTTGACCGCTGTTGTTTTTTCCCCAGCAAAGGATCTTTCCATCGGACCGTACTGCGCAAGTGTGATCCTTGCGTGAGCTGATCTGGATTGCCGATGTGACTCCGGGGACGTTGAAGGGTGTCAGCAATCTTGATGAGCCATAGTCAGCTCCCAGGGCGGTCCAGCTCGAATAACCTGCACACTTGACGATGCCATCTTGCATCAGGAAGCAGGTGTGCGTTGCACCCGTTGTGATTCCAACAATGTTTTGCAAAGGGTTCACGCCCTGAGCCCGCACTTGTACGGGGGTGGTTCTTCCATCACCCATGTAGCTCCATCCCATTTGAGTTCCGTCG
>CAMCGZ010000030.1 GCA_945874535.1 Bdellovibrio sp. ZAP7 | reverse complement strand
GGCGCCCCACCAAAAAAATAGCCTTTCAGGGCGAGTTTGAAAGGCTCCTAGAACTCTATGAACCTGTCGGGAATTGAAGCTCCCCGGGTTGCCCACCCTGCTTCCCTCAGGTATCCTTTCGGAGGCATGGCAGGCGCGCTGTTCTTCATCTGCATCTTCCTCATCACCCTGATCGGAGGCCTTCTCCTCCGACCCGATCCGCTGCGCTCCATCCGTGATTACCGGAGCACCGAAGCGGTCGAAGAACGCAAGCAAACGGCACTCCGGATGGCCGAGTTCCTCACCCGGAACCCGACAATCGTGCAGCAACCGAAGCTGAACACGCTTCGAGTGGTGGATGCCCGCAATGTTTCCCCGGGCGAAGTGGGCTCATCTCCGCCCGCACACAGCGCAACACCTCCCGCTCCCCCACCCTCCGGCGTGCAAGAAAGTTTCTCCATCCGCTTCCAAGGAACCGATCTCCGGTTCATGAGCATTGCGCAATACGATGCTTGGCTTCATTCCACCATCCGCTCCGGCGGCGATGTCCTGAAACAAGTCGATTTCAGTAACGATCCGGATCTCCTGATCTCGACCCTTCAAAAGTGCGTGGAAATCGACGACTCACCCTCGATGAAATCCCGGGTCAAAGAGCGACTGCTCGAACAAGCCAGCGCATGGTTGAGCGGGCAAGATGGCTCATCCCAACAGTCCGCACAAAAAGCGCTTCAACGGTATTTGGAAATCGAAGAAAACAAAGAACTGGGCAAAAAAACCGTCGATCAACTTCTGGAATCGAGCCGGGTTTCTCAGTAACAGGCTCTTTTTTCGATGTTTGCGTAAAGAGTCGACCAGGTCTTGCACCCGAAGAGCCCCCAGTCGCTACAGTAAAGACGGTACTCACGGTAGGCCATGTAGCTCGAGTGGTATCCGGTACTGACTGTGGTCTTCTTATTGTACCCGGTGTACTCGGTGGCTGTTCCAGCCGAGGTGATGATGTAACCGGGAGATCCACCCAAAGCTTGCCACCCGCTCGGACAGTCGGTGAGGATGGTAGGCACTACGCCGGCAATCACTCGTTTGGGTACACTGCAGATCCGGCTGGTGCCGATCCACTCCACAGTGCCTCCAGCGGTCGCACACTCAGAAGCGTAATGCTGATTCCCGTACAGATCGGGCGTGCAGTTCTGCTGCTCGACCGGCTTGGCCAAACTCGGAACATTACACGGGCAAGTGGCGGTGCAAGTGACGCTCCGGGTTTGCTTGGTCACACCCGGTCCACAGCTGGAGGGCGTCCAAGCCCCCACGGTCCAGGGAACCTGCGCTCCGAGGCAAGGGTTTGGAGTCGGCGTCGGTGTGCCCACTCCGCCTCCACCGTTGGTGGTGCCTGCGGTGTTCGTATTGGTGCCTCCTGAAGTCTTTTTACGCCAGCACACGATGGGCTGGTCGGTTGCATTGACCGTGAACAATTCACAGGTGCCCGTTCCGATGTTGGCCTGGCACTCCGCTTGGTCGGAGTAATAAGAGAGCAACTGGCAACTCGAAGTCCCTTGTACGGATGGCGTACACGCGGATGCAACAAGAACCACTCCGATACCGATCCATGCTTTGAACCCTGACATCATGATCACGACTCCTCAAGTTCTGATCGGCAGAAAGCGTCAGAAACTTAACTCCCCTGCGAAAAAACCCATACCCTTGTAATCATAGAAAAAGCCCCTGCTCTGATTTCAGAACAGGGGCTTTTCAGATCCCTCTCTATCGGGAGAGGGTCGAGACTTACTTCGATAGCTCGGCCATGAAGGACAGACCGAGACGGGCGAATGCCGACGCATGGTTGAAATCGAGCTTCGAAATCAGGTCCTGGGTCGAGTGAATCGCCTTGTTGTCGGTCGACATGGTCGCCTCGAAAGGCATGACCGACGCGTAACCGGCGCGAGTCCAAGAGGCGTGATCGGAGCAGGCGTAGCCGCAACGATCGGTGCTCCAGCGGACCTTCACATAGGTGTCCATGAGTTTTTGCGAGAATTTCGTCAGCTCGGGGCTCACGTTGTCGGTCATGAAGACCACTTGATTCCCGGCTCCGGGAAAACCGGTCATGTCGAGCTGCATGACAGCCACGACTGACTTCTTGGTGTTCCGGTAGGCGTTGGCGATGTCCTGGCTTCCGAGGAGGCCCACTTCTTCACCCGCGTATCCCATGAATGCCAGCGTGCGGTCAGGACGAAACCCGCTCTGGAGAATGACTTGGTAGACTTCCATGAGAGTGGCAATACCGCTCGCATTGTCGTCTGCTCCGGGAGCCACCATCTCGCGATTTCCGAAACCGCTCTGATTGATGGAATCGAGGTGACCACCGATGACGACGATCTCGTTCTTGTGCGGGCCTTGACCTGCGATGGTCGCAATCACCGAAGGTTGTTCCCAGGAGTGCTTGTAGAGCTCTACTGTCACGTCGGCGCGATTGCGGGCCATACCCTTGAATTGATCGGCAATCCAGCTCGCAGCCTTCGCGCCATGGGTAGACTTGTAATAACGGTTCTTGTTGGAAGAAAGCGCCTCCACCGTGGAGCGAACCCGGGACATGTCAATCAACGGTAAGGCTGAAGACAGATATTCTGCCTGGGTCAGGGGGCGGTCTTCCAGCGACAGGCGGAAGTATTCCACCTTCGGAGAAATGGACTCGAGCAGCGGTTTCTGACCGGTCAGGTCCATGAATCCGCCACAACGGCCTTCACCGTGGGACTTCTGGGAGTATTCGAGCGCTTGTCCGAGCGGCATCCAACGAGGAGCGCTGCCATCACCCCGATCGATGAGTCTCAACTGAGTGAGCTCGGCGGCCTCGGGCTGAGCGATGTGGGCTTGAGCTTGACTGGATAAAAATGCGACTGCAATGGCAAATACGGAAATGAATTTCATGTTTCCCCCCTGGTCCGGTTTTAAAACCTGCAGGGCAAGCGTACCCTCTTTTTTGATCAATTCCAGTCAAAACCGGGCAAGTACGTCAATTTTGCATCGCGCAATACCAGTAACATCTTGTCAGATATGCGGGGTTCATCGTACAAAGAACATCATGAAGAACAAGCTTTGGATGTCCATTCTAGCCGCACTCCTGATCTCTTTCACTTCCGAGGCCAACGACTTGGGGTTCCGCCTTCAGGGATATGAATGCCGGAACGCGCAGGGCATTCGGGGAATGAACCCGGGATTTCTGGGAGAGTGCGGGTATTTGTCCAATGCTCACCTGCCCGGACAGATGCTTCAGCCCGGAACCCGATTGAGTGGCGCTGATTTGACCCGCGTAAATCTCTCGAACCTTCAGGCAGAGCGAGCCGATTTCACTCTGGCCAACCTGGCCTTTGCCAACTTGAATGGCTCACGCTTGCGCGGATCGCGCTTTGAGAGCGCTCGATTGATCGGGCTGATTGCCGGTTTCCGCACCGATTGCGAGGAGTGCGACTTCAGCCGCGTCCAAGGCGATCAGGCGGACCTCAATATGGCCTCACTCCGGAGAACCCGGTTCAGCGGGGCCCGCTTCCGCGGAGCTCGATTCCGTGATGCGGATTTCTACTTTGCCGATCTCACCTTCGGAGATTTCAGCAATGCCGATTTCCGGGGTGCTGACCTTTGGTTTGCGGATCTCTTTGCTGCTGAACTCCGAGGCGCTTACTTCAATTCCTTCACACGGCTCCCCTTCGATCGTGCGGAAGCGGTCCGGCGCGGGATGATCTTCACCAATTGATCCTGATTTACTGAGCTGATCCATCATGAAAAAAGATCCATCATGAAAAAAGCCGGAGGAGCTTACGCCACCTCCGGCTTTTCCGATCATTTACGACACCCGGGAAACTCAGCTTCCGCAGGACACGCAAGCTTCTGGGTTATCGAGTGAGCACACCAGGTCTGCTGCCGTGGTGTCCGAGATCATCCCCACCCCGACACTGCCATCGGCCATGAGAACCGGAGCCGGAGCCACAGTGGCGGTGGCTTGCATGGGCTGTTCCACAGTGAACTTGGTCGCATCGGAAGCGGCCTTCGTCCGGAGGTAGTACATTCCGGTCTTGAGACCGAGCTTCCACGCGGTGAAGTGAAGAGCGGTCAACTTGGCCGCATTCGCCCCTTCCATGTGGATATTCAGACTCTGGGACTGATCAATAAACGGAGAGCGTGATGCGGCCATCTCGACGATCCGCTTCTGCTTGATTTCCCAAACTGTCTTGTAGATCTCACGGATCTCGTCTGGAATCTCGGCGATCTTCTGGATCGATCCGTTCTGGAGAACGATCTTATCCTTCAGCTGCTTATTCCAAAGGCCGAGCTGGATCAGATCCTCTACCAAGTGCTTGTTGATCACGGTGAATTCACCCGAGAGCACCCGACGGGTGTACAGGTTCGAAGTGATCGGCTCGATACACTCGTTATTACCGAGAATCTGGGAAGTGCTGGCGGTCGGCATCGGAGCCAGCAACAGGGAGTTGCGGGCACCATGCTTCGCAAGCTTTTCCTTGAGCGCGGCCCAATTCCAAAGGGAGGTCGGAGTCACGCCCCACAGATCGAACTGCATCTTGCCCTCAGAGAGCGGTGAACCCTGGTAAGAGGCATACGCCCCGTCCTTCTTGGCCAGATCGATACTCGCAGACATCGAAGCGTGGTAGATGGTCTCGAAAATCTGCTGGTTCAGCAGATTCGCGGCATCCGATTCGAAGGCCAAGCGAAGCTTGAAGAAAGTATCCGCCAAACCCTGCACGCCGATCCCGATCGGACGGTGGGTCCGGTTCGAATACTCGGCTTCTGGAACAGGATAGTAGTTCCGGTCGATGACCCGGTTCAGGTTCACAGTCACCTGATAGGTCACTTCGTGGAGACGCTCGAAGTCGAACTTGCCTTCCTTTACAAACTTCGGAAGCGCGATCGATGCGAGGTTGCACACCGCCACTTCTTTTTCAGAAGTGTACTGGATGATCTCGGTGCACAAGTTCGAGGACTTGATCGTACCGAGATTCTTCTGGTTGGACTTCTCGTTAGCGGCATCCTTGTAGAGCATGAATGGAGATCCGGTTTCGATCTGGGACTCGATGATCACACCCCAAAGCTCGCGGGCCTTGATCTGCTTCTTCATGCGGCCTTCGGCTTCGTATTTGGTATAGAGGTCTTCGAAATCCTTGCCATACACTTCATGCAGACCCGGCGCTTCGTGTGGACAGAACAAAGACCACATCTCGTCTTTTTCAACGCGCTTCATGAACAAATCGTTCACCCAGAGGGCATAGAACAGATCGCGAGCCCGCAACTCTTCTTTCCCGAAGTTCTTCTTCAGCTCGAGAAAATCGAGAACGTCTGCGTGCCAGGGCTCCAGATAGATGGCGAACGCACCCTTCCGCTTCCCACCGCCCTGATCGACATAGCGGGCAGTATCGTTGAACACCCGGAGCATCGGAACGAGACCGTTGCTGGTACCGTTGGTTCCCTTGATGAAACTCCCTTTGGCGCGAACATTGTGAATCGAAAGCCCGATTCCACCCGCACTCTGGGAGATCAGGGCACACTGCTTGAGTGTTCCGTAAATACCGTCGATCGAATCATCCTTCATTGAAAGGAGGAAACAAGAAGACATCTGCGCCTTATTGGTCCCGGCATTGAACAAGGTCGGAGAAGCATGAGTGAACAAACCGGTGCTCATTTGTTCATAGGTACGGAACGCCTGGTCGAGATCTTCCATGTGGATACCGAGCGCCACCCGCATGATCATGTACTGGGGGCGTTCGGCGATCTTTTTGCCCACGCGGAGCAGGTAGGATTTCTCGAGGGTTTTGAACCCGAAGTAATCGTATTCGAAATCCCGGACATTCTTGATCGTCTGGTTGATCTTGTCCGCATTCTTCTGAACCAGATCATAAAGATCTTTCGACACCAGAGGAGCGTGCTCGTTGGTGTGCTCGGACCTGTTCAAATAGAGGACCTCGATGCACTCACTGAAGGTGTTGGGAGTGTAGCGATGCAGATTCGATACCAGGATCCTGGCTCCGAGGGTGGAGTAATCCGGATGGGTGCTCGACAGGTAAGCGCAGGTTTCAGCCGAAAGGACGTCGAGTTCCTGGGTGGTGATCCCATCGTACATGCCTTCGATGGTCTTCTGTGCGACCACGACCGGATCCACGTACTTCTCATTGAGTCCGATCACCAGATTTTGAATCCGGTTCGTGATTTTATCGAAACTGACGGCTTCCAATTTGCCTGAACGTGTTTTGACTTTCATGTTGTTACTCCTTTAATGCTGACGTTTCAGAATTCGGCGTTGAGGTTGAAGTCGAAGGCCTGATGCTTTTCCACCGGATTGGTGTTGAGCACCCCTGCTTTTTGATATTCAGAGACCTTCTTCTCGAAAAAGTTGGTTTTCCCCTGAAGACTGATGAGCTCCATCCAATCGAAGGGATTCGTGCTGCCGTAGTGCTTCGGAAGCCCGAGGCTCCGGAGCAGGCGGTCTGCCACGAACTCGATGTACTGGGTCATCATCTTGCAGTTCATCCCGATCAGGGACACGGGAAGGGCTTCAGAGACGAACTCCTTCTCGATGGCCACTGCGTCGGTGACGATCTCGAGGATCCGCGAAGCCGGAAGAGCTTCGAGCATGCCATAGAGGTGGCAGGCGAAATCGGTGTGCAATCCCTCGTCTCGGCTGATCAACTCGTTCGAGAAGGTCAGTCCGGGCATGAGACCGCGCTTCTTGAGCCAGAAGATCGAGCAGAAGCTACCCGAGAAAAAGATCCCTTCGACACAAGCGAATGCGATCAGACGCTCGGCGAAGCTGTTGGAGGATTCGATCCACTTCAGCGCCCAATCCGCCTTCTTTTTCACAGAAGGAATGTGCTTGATGGCATTGAAGAGGAAATCCTTTTCTTTGGAGTTCTGGATGTAGGTATCGATCAGAAGTCCGTAAGTTTCGGAATGGATGTTCTCCATGGCGATCTGGAAGCCGTAAAAGCAACGGGCTTCAGGAATCGGAACATCGCTGTAGAACCGGAGGGCGAGGTTCTCGTTCACAATCCCGTCGCTGGCGGAGAAAAATGCCAGTACGTGGGAAATGTAGTGACGCTCTTCTTCGGTGAGCTTTTTCCAGTCATTGAGATCCTGATAGAGATCGATTTCTTCGGCCGTCCAGAAAGAGGCCATAGCCTTTTTGTAAAAGTTCCAGATCTCGGAATGTTGAATCGGCATCAACACAAATCGTTCTTCATCATTGAACGAAGAGAAATCCTTGAGTCCGTTGGACTCCACGGTGGGAACCGGCATCTTGTTTTCCATCCCTGTTGTTTGCATCGTATTTCCTTCCATGAGCATCCCCTTTGTAGTTTGACGCAATACGACCCCCGGAGTCTGAATGCGCTAGGTCATTCACTCCACCCATCAGGGCATCGATTGTTTGGTTTTCCCCCGCAGATCAAAAACCCGATTTGGGACCCCGGAAGTCCCTGGGAAGGGACCGGCACCGGACCGAAACATGGATTTTTGTACTACTGGCTCAGGTTGACCGAGGAAATTCTGGCTGTCAATTAGTAGTGGTACAAAAATTCGAGACACTAGATATTGCGGTTTTGGGACCCAAAAACACCACGCGCTCCGCGTTAAAATTCCGCATCACACAACGAGCTATACCCCCCTTCCCGACACCTTCCCCCTGACGCAAAGCTTGAAGCTTATGAAACTCCAACCGATTTCGAAATCACTGCATCGGAATGCCAGTGAGTGGCGTTTGGCAAAGGGGGTCCCACTCTCCTGGCAGCCCTCTTGACGCACCCACTTGATAGAGGTAAACCCACCGCCATGAAACAGAAAAATGTGACCCGGCTGGCAGGATTCTTTCTTTTCACCCTCTCTTTGAGTGCCTGTAAGTACTCAAACGAGTTCCGCGGGAGCTTCAATGGTCAAGAGGCCACACTCACCGCTTATTCGAAGAACGTGAACAAGTATTGCATCAGCCTGGATCTCAACAGTGGCGAGCAATCCATTAAGAATGGAATCGATGCACGGTCGGTATACGATTCCGGTGATTTCACCCGCTCCAAGAGCTTCAATACCAAGAGTGCGGACTGCTCCTCTAAATTCGACGAGTATCTGGTGGGTACACGTTCCACGAAAATTCTCAATTCCTACTCTGTTTCCCGGATTGAGAACTCCGGAATCGACATGTGTCAGGTGGTTTATTACCAAGAGTACCTGTACCAGGATGTCATTCAGTTCGAAGTGAAGAAAAAGGCGGATGATTCCACCCTCGGTACTTTCAAGGGTGAGGGACAGTCTGAGCGATACCTCGACACCTCCCGTCCGACAGGTTTTGGTCCGCTCTACTACTGCGGACCAGGATTTCCTCGCGGAGGATATCCTTATCCGTACCCATTTCCCCGCCACTACCCTGGCTGGGGTCCGATCTGGAGATAATCCGTTTCCCTTACCCCTGGAACGGGCATAAAATGGAGTCATGAACTATTTCAATGACTCCGCTGAGTGGAAGTACCTCTTTCGTAATGGAATCGACTGGGACGCGATCCTCCCGCTCTATTTCCCGGTATTTCCTACTCCCCAGGGGTTCAACAACCGCGAAGAACTGATTTCGTTTTTCGAACAGATTCTCGAGACCACCGGAAAGTGGACCGGGGAGACACTTCGGGAACGGGCTTCCGAGCTGGACGACGTCGGTTGTGCCAAACTGAATCCGGACGGATCCGTGGAACTCCTCCAGCCGATTCGGCGCACCTACGAAGAAGCTTCGAAGCTCGATCTTTTCGGTATCAGTCTGGATGAGCGTTTCGGGGGTATGGGACTCCCGATTTCTGTGACCATGACGGCTTTCGAGCAAGTGGCCCGGGCCTGTATTTCCACATCCACCCAACTCGGGTTTTTCACCAGCATGGCCGACATGATCGAGCGATTCTGTGATGAAGAAACCCGGATGCGCTTGATACCGAAAATCATCAAAGGCGAGATCAGCGGCAGCATGTGCCTGACCGAGCCCGATGCGGGTTCGGATGTGGGTGCGCTCAGGACGTCCGCCGTGAAACAGGAAAACGGCACCTATCTTCTGAATGGCACCAAATGCTTCATCACCAATGCCGGTGGAGGGTTTGGATTCATTCTCGCTCGGATTCAAGGGGCTCCCGAGGGTCTTGCCGGGATCTCCCTTTTCTTGGCAGAAGAGAAACTGGACGGGCGCCAGAACTATCGGGTCACCAAGATCGAGGAAAAAATGGGGATGCACGGCTCCATGACCTGCGAGGTGGTTTACGAGAATACCGTGGCCACACTGGTGGGTCAGGAAAATGAAGGTTTCAAAATCATGCTCCATCTCATGAACGAGGCCAGAATTTCGGTCGGCCTCCAGAGTATCGGAGGGATCGAGGCCGCACTCGAACGGGCCAAGGATTACGCGGGCGTCCGGAAGCAGTTCGGACGGACCTTGATGGACCTCCCTCTATTCGCCAGAAACTGGACTGACTGGGAAACCGAGCAGGATGCTTTCAGAGCCTTCATGGTGGATACCATCTCCTCATTCGACATTTTCCAGAGACTCGATCTGAAAATGAGGCATCATGGCACTCTTTCAGAGCAGGAATCCCAGCTTTTCAAGAAACACCACGAAATCACCCGTGCGAGAACTCCGCTTGTGAAATACCTCGGAGCCGAAACCTATGCGGACCTTTCGACCAAGGCGATTCAAGCCTTCGGGGGTTACGGATACATGAAGGAATACGGAGTGGAGCGGATCCATCGGGACTGCTTCGGAGCGCTGCTCTATGAGGGGACCTCGCAGATCCAGGCCCTCATGGCCATGAAGGATTACATCAAAAAACTGATGAAGAATCCGGCCAAGTTTGTTCAATCCATGATGAGCGCTCATCCGATCGGATCCCTGGCGGGTCGTAACGAATTCAAAAAGACCTATCTCGGTGTCCAATACGAGTTCCAGAAAAATCTGGCGGGACTGATTCTGGATTGTTTCAGCCCGGGTACCGGCCTTCTGGAGAAAATGACCCACCTTTCGGACTATCTGGATCGCGACTACTGGCAGGACCAGGAAAAGCTCGAGAGGATGATGACCCACGCCGAAACCCTGTGCCAGGCTTTGTCGATGATCGAGATTTTGAAAGTGCTTGGAAAACAGGCTGAAAAAGACCCGTCCAGGCGCCCCCTCTTCTTGCGCTACCTCAAGATCGCAAAACCACGGCTTGCCGCCGTCTACGCGGACTGGGAACAGAGGGCCTGATTCGATCACGACCCGGCACGACGGTTGCACTGTTTCCCGGTGATGAGTCTGTTGCCCGGAGAAAAGTCAGTAAAAATCGTTCAAGGGGATCTGGTTCTTGAAGCCATCGCCGGAGGCCCATCAGGTCCGCTCGGGTGGGTGGTCTTTGCCCACGGTAGCGGTAGCGGACGCCACAGTCCCCGGAATCACTGGGTTGCATCCCGGCTTCAAGAAAAGGGGTTCGCCACCTTGTTGGTGGACCTCCTCACCCAGAAGGAATCTGAAAACCGGGAGAATGTTTTCAACATCGAACTCCTTTCGAAAAGACTGATTCTGGCTCGACACTGGATTGAAATGCAGGTGGGCCATGAGATTCCTTTGGCCTACTTCGGATCGAGTACGGGCGCCGGTGCAGCACTCAAAGCCGCTGCAGATGAACCCGGACAGGTTTTCGCAGTGGTGAGTCGGGGGGGACGACCGGATCTTGCCAGGCGATCGCTCGCATCCGTGGAGGCTCCCACATTGCTGCTGGTGGGAGGTCAGGATGAGGGCATCTTTGAATTCAATCGGGAGTCATTCAAACGCCTGAAGTGCGAGAAGGGGTTCAGGATCATTCCGGGAGCCGGTCACCTCTTCGAAGAGCCGGGAGCATTGGAGGCCGTTTGCACGGTCACGGTCGATTGGCTGCTCGCACACCTTCCGGTCAAGGAGCTATTGTTGCAAAAGGAGCCAGATCGCCGGCCAGACCATCCTTCTTCGAGGGTGTGAAATAGGCTCCACTGACTCCGAACTTCGATGCTTTACTGAAAAAATCGACCAGGTTGGCGTCATCCATCACCGCCGTGATGGTGGTTGCGAATTGAACCCAAGCCCCTTCGCGTCCGGCTACAACCACCCCCCCACTCCGCGAGCTCCAGACCGCAGTCGGATCGAAATTGATCCCCTTACGCTCTAGGGAAGCGGAAGTCCCCAAAAACAGGATTGAAGTCTCTTTCCCTGCCTGGATCGATTTCAGACAGTTTCCGAGTCGGGCGGGATCCTCGATACACATGATCCCCGGGTCTTTCAACGCCACGCCGGAGGCGGCCAAAAATCCGTCAGCAATGATGGCAAACCCGGCATGGCCCTTCTCCTGAAGCAACTTCGCCGCCCGCTCGATGGCATACCCGCGAATCATCCCATTGAGATTGATCTTGGTGCGGCGGTTATATACCCGGATCACCAAGGGATTGCGGTCGATAATCACTCCTTTTTTACCAAAAAAACGAGAAGGATCCGGACTGAGTGCCGGCTGCTCGTCCCAATCGGTCACTTTGTTCAGATCCATATCCGATTCTTCGGATCCGTACTTGACCGGAACAAAGGTCACATCGAACTTACCTTCTGTGAACTGATACATCCGATCGCTGGTGGAAAGGATGTCGAGGAACTCCTGCGTGATCGGAACGGGCCCCTGATACGCCTGCTCGTTCACCTTGGAGAGAAGACTCGTCGACTGGCCTGCGTCGGCCATGGTGGAGATCCGGCGGATCTCAGCCAAAGCTTCCTTGGCCGCATCCTTAGCAGGCATCTTGGCGCCTTTGTCAGGCCAAACTCTCACGATGATCCTCTTACCGAATTCAGAACTACTGGTCTGATAGTAGGCTTTGGACGTGATTTTTTGCCACGGGCGCGGAGTGACTGCGGCTTTGGGCGCTGTCGAGCATCCCCATCCGAGCAGGAACACGGTGATGGCTGCCGTAAAACGGAGTTTCACAAATGGAACTCCATCCCCTCGTACCCGAAGAGCCATTCGACTTCGTGAGGAGGTTCGGTTTCATTCGGCTTTTGTCTCGATTGGGCTCGCTCGTACCGGGCGGTCTGGCGTGCACCGTCTGCGATCTTGGCGTCAGTTGCTGCAGGATCATGATGTACGAAAACGAGTTTCTTCACACCTTCACGTTTTGCCAAATCCAATCCGATAGGGGCTGCTGCGTGCCCCCAATCGACCTTCTCGACCACTTCCGACAGGGTGTACTGAGAATCAAAAATCATCAAATCGACGTCCTGGTACAAGGGAAGGTCTTCACCGAGTTCTTTCCTGGACACCCGCGTGGCCTCTGTATCGACACAATAGGAAAAGGTCTTTCCACCATGACGGATCCTGAATCCCCAACAAGGATCCGGATGATCCAACTGATAGGGGGTCACTTCCAGATCGCCGAAAAGAACCGGTTTTCTCGGTTCGAGTGAGTGGGTACTGACCTTGGAACCGATCTTATCAAAAGGTACCGGGAAAAAGGGTTTCCTGAAAATGGTCGGAAAAATCTCCTTGAGTTCGTCCTGAACCGCATGGGCGCGAATCTGATTCCCCGGAATGAACAAGGGGACGAAAAAAGGCAGACCGATCAAATGATCCCAATGGAAATGTGTGAAAAGCAGATCGATCTCACCGGTCCCTTGCCCGAGTGGCCCGGAAAGAAGTTCGTAACCGAGATGGCGAATTCCGCTCCCTGCATCGATGATGAGCCTCTGCCTCGAAGTTGAGACTTCCACACAGGAAGTGTTTCCACCGAATCCGCCCAATTGTTCGCGCGGCAATGAGGAGATGAAGCTCTCCAGAATCTGGCGCTGCCCTCCTTGTGCGGCAAAGCGTTCAAGGACCTCACGGATTCGTTGCTCCACAGTCATCGGGCTCAGCGGAGAAGGCAGCGAACCCCTCGCTCCCCAGATCTTGATCTTCATTCCCATGTTGGAATTTTAGGTCGGTCAGGCCTGAGTTCCAAGGGAAATTCATCGCGCAACACGTCAATAAATTGTCTAATTCTCCCGATTCAAATTGAAGTTTTTTCCGGTCAGCCCTAATCTTTTGACCATGTCCATCATCCAATCGCAGATCCAGGCCTCCAGCTCAGAATTCAAAGCGAATGAAGCCCATCATGTGGCGGATTCCAAACGACTCGAGGAACGATTGAAGGCTGTGCGCGAGGGGGGGGGTGCCGACCTGAGATCGAAACACGAATCGCGTGGCAAACTGTTCGTGAGGGAGCGGATCCGTCAGCTCCTCGATCCGGGTACTGCATTTTTAGAGCTCGGAGCACTGGCAGCGAATGGAATGTACGAGGATGCGGCTCCCGGGGCCGGCATCGTGACAGGCATCGGACTGATTCATGGTCGCGAAGTCATGGTCGTGGCCAATGACGCGACTGTGAAGGGCGGAACCTACTTCCCGATGACTGTGAAGAAACACCTGAGAGCCCAGGAGATCGCCCGTGAGAATCGACTTCCATGCATCTATCTCGTCGACTCAGGGGGGGCTTTCCTGCCACTGCAGGCGGAGGTTTTTCCAGATAAAGAGCATTTTGGAAGAATTTTTTACAACCAGGCGACCCTTTCGTCCGAGGGAATTCCCCAGATCGCAGTGGTGATGGGTTCCTGCACGGCCGGAGGTGCCTACGTCCCGGCGATGAGTGAGCAAACGATCATCGTGAAGAATCAAGGCACGATTTTTCTGGGCGGGCCTCCTCTGGTGAAAGCCGCCACCGGAGAGGTGGTATCGGCCGAAGAACTGGGGGGAGGCGACACCCATTCCAGGATCTCAGGTGTCGCGGATTATCTCGCAGAAAACGACTCCCACGCTTTGGAGCTGGCCCGCGAGGCAGTGCTCCACCTCAATCGATCGCTCCCCTTCCACGTGGAGCGCGCCACTCCGGAGGCACCGCTCTACGATCCGGCCGAGATCGCCGGAATCCTTCCGCGGGATCTGAGGCAACCCTTCGATGTTCGCGAAATCATCGCCCGTACGGTGGACGGATCACGCTTCCATGAGTTCAAGCCCTTGTACGGTTCGACTCTGGTTTGCGGATTTGCGCACCTCCAGGGCATTCCTGTAGGCATCATCGCCAATAACGGCATTCTTTTTTCTGAGAGTTCACTCAAGGGCGCCCACTTCATCGAGCTCTGCTCGCAAAGGAAAATCCCGCTCCTTTTCCTCCAGAACATCACCGGTTTCATGGTCGGGAAAAAGTACGAACACGGTGGAATTGCCAAAGACGGAGCCAAGCTCGTGACCGCCGTTTCAACCACCCAGGTACCGAAGATCACCTTGGTCATCGGAGGGAGCTATGGCGCTGGAAATTACGGAATGTGCGGAAGGGCTTTCGGGCCGAGGTTCATGTTCATGTGGCCCAATGCCAGAATCAGCGTCATGGGTGGCGAGCAAGCCGCCGGAGTGCTCTCGACTGTCAAAGTCGAGCAATTGCAAGCTCAAGGCAAGCAACTGGGAGAGGCCGAGATCGCTGCGATCAAGAAACCCATTCTCGAGCAATACGAGCGGGAAGGATCACCCTACTTTTCGAGTGCTCGATTGTGGGACGATGGAATCGTCGTACCGTGGAAATCCAGGGATTACCTGGCTCTTTCATTGAATGCCGCACTGAATGCTGAAATCGGTGAAACCCGCTTCGGCACGTTCCGGATGTGATCCGGGCTCCGGATCAAGCTCTCCAGAAGAAGAAATAGTCCTCTGCCACATCATCAAAGCGGAGGGTTTTCTTCTGACAAAGAGGACAATTGAAGAGGTCCCGGTCAAAGTCGGTTGTGGGAATCTCTTTCTTGAACTTCTCGAGAAGCACCATTTTCTTGCAAGACTGACAGGTAAAGGGAGCGCTGGCGGAAATCACCTGTCCACCCGCTCCGAAGTTCTTGATGTAGTTGAATTGATCCACGAGTGCAGTCGAAATCCGGTAGTAAAACACTTTCACACCCCGGTCCTTCATGCTGTTGAAAAAAATGATCCATTTTCTCACACCGACCGAGTTGATCCGGGCCACCTCGTAACAATCCACATGAAGTTCGTTACCGTCGACTTCGATCTGGCCGAAGTCGGAACTTTCATCGATATTTCCTACCAACTCCAGATTCGGAACCTGTCCGACCGCAAATTTGATGATCTTCATAGCGTTGTCTGAAATGTTGAAGGAATTCGACTTAAAAAGCAAACCTGACGGAATCTTGACTCACTCGTTGCGGGGCGCAAATTTGATCCTCGGATGTTCTGGATCCAACAAAGGGCGTTCCGGAGTGTTGATCCTTTTTTCACGCTTCAAATACTCAGTGACCAGATCTCTGCAATAGCCGGTTTGATCCCTGCGAATGGCTTTGGAGGGCACCTTTGAAAAGAACCACCCCAAATCATCCCCTCCGTTCACCAAGAAGTCGAATGTTGCAACGCGATAGGTCCGTTGATCCTCAATCTCCTCGCCGCCCGCCTTCCTGATCCGCAACAGTCGCCGCGCCTCCCAGGATTCGAGCTTTCCATTCCCGTTCAGGTCGTCTTTTGGTGCCTCTTGATCGAAGGGAATCAACGTGAGTTCAAGCCCGGAAATCCCGATGACTCCATGAGCCCCCGAGGTCGCCACTCGATAGAGTAACTTGATCTCAGCCCCCTTCAGCTCAACGACATTGAGCAAGTTGTCAAACGGCAAAGCCCGGAACAATCCGTCGTAAGTGATCTCCCCCGCATCGAGAGAAGTCCGGATCCCGCCCGAGTTCACCAGTGCGAAGTCGGCCTTTCCCTTCTGCCGAAGGACGTCAGCGAGAAGATTACCGAACGAACCCTCCCGGTCACGGAAATGCGTCAACGGGAGCTCGCTCGTTGCCAAGACCTCTTTTCTGAATTTCTCGGTGCCCTCGCGTATGGGCTTGATCCACTCTTCCACCAGCGGATCGGGGCGAACCGGTCTACCGTGGAATGTCGCTTGCACCATTGCCGGGGAGGTTCTCCCATTGAGCCTCCTCACATCACAATGATCGGTCCCTTCAAAGACCTCGCCGCAAATGGGTATCAAGCCCTCAATCCGGGTTTTTTCCGGAATCAAGCGTCGGGTCGTGCGATCAAAAACCAAATAGATCACGTTAAAATACTGGTTGTAGGCCTCGCCCTGAACGACAGGAACCCCGTTCAAAAAATGATGGATCACCTGGTGAGTGTGGCCTGCGATGACTCCATCCACGCTCCCGCTGGCCAACCCTTTCAAGAACGACGGTATTTCTTGTTCCGGATCACAGTTTCCCTGCGGGGAATTCCGGTCGTGCAAGCGCCATTCCCTTAATCCGAGTTTTTCCTCGCAAATGGTTCCGGCATGCGCAGTCACCAGTACCGCCTGTGCACCATTCATCCTGAGGTTTGCCACCTCGGACGCGAGCACCGTGGCCGGCTCTTTGAACTCCAAATGCTTCACAAACTCAAATCTCGTGGTGCTCGGAGTCTGCACTGTCGAAAATCCGGTGACGCCGACCCTGTATTCGCCCACTTCGAAAATCCGCGACGGTAGCAAATTCTTCCAGGTGACCCGTTTACCGGATTTCTTTTCGAAGATGTTCCCGGAGATGTACGGATACTTCGCCTGAATGAGCCTGGAGCCCAGATTCGGAATACCGAAGTCGAACTCATGGTTCCCGACGGCGGCAGCAGAAACCCCGATTTTATTGAAAAAATCGACCACTGAAGCACCCTTGACCTGATTGCTTTCGATGGTTCCCTGCCACTCATCTCCGGCATCCACGATCAGAATCCTGCCCTGGGACTCCTCTTTCAAGATGCGTATCATCCCGGCCAATGCCGAAGCTCCCCCGCTTTGGACCACTCTTCCATCGGGGAGTTTGCGTTCCTTCGGAAGGAGGGAGCCGTGGAAGTCATTGATGCCGACAATCATGACGGTATCTTCACCGGGATCGGGGGACTTCCAGGCTGAACCCGACCCCCTGGGGGAGACACACCCGGATCCACACATGAGAACCCAACACAGGATCAAAAAGCGCCATCCACAATCCGGCTTTGATGTCATGGGTTCGTTTTGAGCTTCAAGTTCCGAATCACTGGCGGAGCCACATAAGTATTGTCACGGGCCATCGGCTGAATCGGTGGAACGATGAAACGGTAAGGCGTGGCACTCGGCGCGGGTGTGGCAGTCGCCCCGGGTCGATTTCTAGAACGTGATGCGGGTTTCAATTTCCTGAATTTCCCGACGATCTGATCCTGGATGGATTTTTCGTCCATCTCCCCCACCCGTTTGAGAAGACTCTTCTTGATCTCGTCCAACGTCAGTTGATTCTTCTCGAAACTGTTCAGGAGTTCATCCGCACATGTGGCACAGTTCTTTTTCCTGGCGTCCTCGATCAGACATTTCTTAAGACTTTCCTTGACGGTCACGTAGGCGTTGGCAATCACATTGGAAATCTTCAATTCGTCCGATTCGATTTTTTTTGCGATCTTCTCTGGACTGTAACGCTCAATACCCTTGATGCTACCGAGTGGAATGGCCGCGAGCGAGGAAACATTCATTAAATTGCCATCAGCTTTACCGATGGCAAATGCCGGATCACGTTTTTCTGCCGCCTGGCGAATCTTTTCCATCGCCCAGACCGTAGCCGCATCGGTGTCGGTAAGTCCGGACTCAGGTTCGGCCAAGGACGTAGCAACGATGTATGCAGACACATCGGGATTCATCAGGCGGGTCCCTTTGCGGTAATAATAAAGCTTCTCAACCCGTCCGATCACCCCTTCCAGATTCTGGTTGGCTCTCTCCAAATCAGCGAGTCGTCCGTACCTTCCATAAATGTCTTTGAGTTTCTTTTCGACTTCAGGTTGGGTTTTGATGGATTCCAGCGAAGTCTGCAAGGCAGGTATGGACTGTTTCACCAGTTCCTCAAGCGTTCTGGCCTGAGGGGCCTGGTTTTGAATCCTGGCCGCTAGCCTCATTGCAGTGATGTTGTACATCCGCGAGAAAACATTCTCCTTGTCACGAAGGATCAGATCCATGAGCTCACGCACGGCCGCATCTTCACAGGTCTCTGACTCGGATCCAACCGTTCCTGCCTGATCGCTTCCTGCGGTCTGATCTCCCGCTGGATCGGGTTCTACTGTGGGGTCAGTATTCGATCCAGTGCCAGTGCCAGTGCCAGTGCCAGTGCCAGTGCCAGTGCCAGTGCCAGTGCCAGTGCCAGTGCC
>CAMCGZ010000029.1 GCA_945874535.1 Bdellovibrio sp. ZAP7 | reverse complement strand
ATTTCAGCGATGCGATGACCGGCGACGGTCCGGTCGATGTGATCGTGAGCTCGCCCGACTACGACAACTGCCGCACCTCCAACCCGCTGTACTACGGGTGCCAGATGAGCGCGGTGTGGATGAACCACATGGCCGCAGCCAATATCTCCATCCAGACCGATGGGACATGGCTCAATCCTTGAGATGAATCCGTGATATACTGGAAGCGTATGAGCACTCTACTGAAATCACTTCAAAACAGGCTCCGGAACCGGGACGGATTCACCCTGACCGAGGTGATGATCCTCGGCTCTCTTTTTTTGGTGCTGATCGTTTCATTTGCAGCTTACCAGTATCAACAGGACAAAGTCCGGCGGGCGCGCGAAGTGACTTCCGCTTACAAGACCTTCGAGCGCAGCACCAAAGAAAAGACCGTTCAGCCCCAATCGATCTCGCGAAGCGAAGAACTCGATCTTTCAAAAATGGAATGAGCCCGGGATGTTGTTTTTAAGACCCGGCATTCCTTCCCTGATCCTGGCTCCCATGGAGGGAGTGACCGATGCTCCGTTCCGTTCGTTCATCACCCGCAGTGGTGGATTCGACTACTGCGTGAGCGAGTTCATCCGGGTGAGCGGACACCCGGTACCGGAACATGTGTTTCGCAGGGATGTCCCCGAGTTGGAGAACGGATCGAAAACTCCGTCCGGAATTCCGGTCCAAATCCAAATTCTTGGCGGAGATCCCGGAAGAATGGCTGAGAGCGCCCGGAACGCGGTACACGCGGGGGCACTCGGAATCGACATCAACTTCGGCTGCCCGGCTCCGACTGTGAATAGAAATGATGGCGGCGCAACCCTGCTCCAGTACCCCGAACGGATCGAAGGAATCGTGAGAGCAGTGCGCGAGGCGGTTCCCTTGGAACTCCCGGTGAGCGCCAAACTCCGACTCGGTTTCGACAATCCGGAAGCCATTTACGAAAACGCCAAGCGGGCCCAAGCGGGTGGCGCTTCCTGGATCACCATCCACGGAAGAACCAAGACCCAAGGCTACATCCCGCCCGCCTACTGGAAACCGATCGGTGCAGTCGCGAAGACTCTCTCCATTCCCGTGGTAGCGAACGGCGAGATCTGGTCGCTGGATGATTTCCGCCGCTGTCGCGAAGACTCAGGTGCGATTCACTTCATGCTCGGGCGCGGGGCACTTGCTGTTCCGGGACTCGCCCTGCAAATCCGCAAAGAACTCGGACTTTCGGAGGCCGGAACCGGTGCCGATCTCAGCTTCCCTGAATTACCGGGAGCCCGGGCCTGGCAGGACGTGTTCAGCAAGTACAGCGAGGTTCAGCCGTCAGAAAAACGCATGAAACAGTGGGCGCGTTACCTTCATTCTCGAAACACCATCGACTGGTGGGATGGAATCAAAGGCCTCGAATCAACCTCAGAAATTTTGACTCATTTAGGGCGACTGTAGGGGGCTCCCACATCCGACGTGCCAGGAGCATCACATCTTTTGCGAATTGCTCCTTGATCGCGGGGTCTCCGTTGTAGCGTTCGAGTGCTCCGCGATAGTGATCAAAAGCGCTCTCACCGAAAATGACTCTCGGACGGGTCGATGCGAGATTGATCTTGAGCAGAAGGACTCCGAAAGCCACTGCCTCGGCGGGATGTTCCTGAATCGACTCTTTCCAGTCGAAAAGCTGGAGCGGGGTCGCTTCCCCTTCTCCGACTCTCACACTGATCGAGGGATGGCACCGGGAGACGAGGTTCCTCAGGTATCCCAGCCGCCGGGGCGAATCCGGGCTCAATCGATCCAGCACCTCACGGATGCCGGGGTTGGTCATCTGGGTCAATCCGACCGCTCCCCGCTCGCTCCGGGCTGCTGGCTTGAAGTTGGATTCCCTCCAGATCAAGGCAGTCACCACCACCGGGTCGACCCCGTAACACCGGGAGGAGCGAATGATCTCCTTTGCCAATCGAGACGGATCTTCCGATTCGAGCCCGACCTTCTTCGGGTTGGCCACTTCCATGGCTTCGAGGATCATCCTCCGGAGCTGATATCGGGAAATGCCACCTCTGAGATGAAAACTTCTTTCGATCTGACTCTGGATCATCTTGGCCTGGGAGGCCCAACCCAGACTGGGCAGGGACCCGAATTCGGAGCTCATGGAAGAGCCGGACTGAGGCAGGCCGATGCCGAGGATGAGGATCAAAGAGAGCCAGGGGCGTAAAGTCATGAGGCGCCCACCCTACCCACCGAAGTCTGGAAAGCCAACCGCAAAGCGTCATAATGTCCCATCCCGGAGTCAAAATTTCACCTCCCCGGTGGAGCCAAAGAGGCCCCCCTCCCCGATCGAACCCATCAACCGTTTGAAATATAAAGATTATATATTTTATAAAACTGGAACGCCTTTTGCAGATAGTCGGAACATCCAGGAGATGTTTCATGATTCTACTCGCCGCAGCATACTTTTTCTTTTCTAGCCCTGTTCTTGCCGAGCCCCTGCCTTCGACCCAGGTGCTGACCTTGAACCAAGAGGAGTCCTCGCTTCAGCTTCAAACCCAGGAGTTTGAAACGGTGTACCGGACAGATCTCGTTCCGGACACTTGCTACCGGGAAGAAACGCAGGGAACCCGAACCGAGTGCCGGACCGAGACCGAGCAACGCTGCGACACTCGCTACGAGCAGGATTGTCGCTACCGTTCTTATCCGGTTTGCCAGCAGATCCTCCGCCCCGTTTGCTACCCGCAGCAAGTCTGCCACACCGTGATGGACAATGTTTGCAACAGCCGGGGCTGCCAAAGCGTTCCCCGTCGCGTGTGCCAGACGCAGAATCAGTGCCGCAACCAGTGGGACACCGTGTGTCACCAGGACCAAAGGTATGAGTGCCAGAATGTGCCCCGGACCTACTGCCAAGACATCCCGAGACCAGTCTGCAACCAGGTTCCCAATATCGTTCGGGTTCCCTATGCCTGCCAGAGACCCGTCCAAGTGCCCATCGGGCAAAAACTGAAGCTCGATACCATCGCACGCGTGCAGATCCGGATCGCCAATCTTCGTGAAATCGGAGTGCGGAGCGAGAGCCTCAACGTCAGCCTGAATCAAGGGAAAGTCTCCATTTCGGCGAACGGTCAATCCATCCTCGTACGGGCCCTGGAACAATCTCAGGACCTCCGTCGAGTCGGTGAAACCCAAGCTGAGGTCGATGCCCGATTCTTGCTCGAGATCCTCCCCTTGGATCAGGTGAACGGACTTTCCTCGTTGGAATTGAGTCAGGGTCGACTGGAGAGCGACCGGATCGAGTTCCAACTGAAAACCCTTCCTGTGTTCCCGGTGAAAGGTCGCCTCCTGATCGTCCGGAAACAGGCTCTTGGCGGACAGAAAACGATCGTCCATTCGGACTTTCAGGTGAGGGCTCTGGTAATCCAGGGAGGAACCGCCAAACTGATGCTTGCGCCCTTCGGAGTGGAATGCCTGAAAAACCGACCGCACGCGATCGATCTTCGCATCACGCCGGACCTCGAAGCCCTCAAAAAAGGACTGCTCAATCCGGAGATCCTCTCAAAAATCCAGACTGGTGGAGCAGAGCTCCACTTCGAAGACCGTCCCTGATAGGATGGGCGGGTGAGCCGCTCTTCTGAACGCGAACTCTGTTATGTCTTGAAATCCATCCCGTTCCGGGAGCGGGACCTGATCCTCCAACTGCTCTCCGAGCAAAGGGGCAGGTTCTCGGCAATCGCCCGGAACGGGGTCCAATCCCGTCGTTTCGGTGGAACCCTCGACCTCTTCACTTGTTCCGAGTTCGAACTGGGAGGAAAAGCGATCCGGATCGCCGAGTCGGGCGAAGAAACCCTGTTCAGTCTCGAGTCAGGCGTGATTCGTTTTGCTCCGAAAACCCTGTCTAAGTCCCTCGAGAAACTGGGAGCGGCCTCTTGCCTGAACGAACTCGTGCTCAGGATGCTTCCTCCGCAAAAACCAGCCCCGGAAATCTTCAAGCTGGTTTCGAACACGCTGGTCGGGATCGATGAGGCGCCTTCCGAAAAGGCCTTGCCCCTCGTGAATGCCTTCATCCTGAAAATGACCCAATGGCTCGGGGTCCAGCCGGCACTGACTCGCTGCCTGCGTTGCGAGACGCCACTTCATGAAGCCCCGGGAGAAAGCGTTCAGGTCCAGGTGGCTCAAGGTGCTTGGCTCTGCGACCCCTGCATGCCCGGAACGGGAGCCCCCCGACTTTCAAAATCAGTCATCCTGGACGCCCTCCATTCGCTCCTTCACCCGATCCGGAAAGTGGAATTCCATGCCGATCTCGATGACCATGGACGGCTGCTCGAGCTTCTGGAGCAGCATCTGCAGTATTTCGTGCCCGGATTCGACCGTGAAAAAATCAGTTCGATCCGATTTCTGAAATCTCCCGGATTGCTTCCTTGAACGAGCTCTCGTCACCGGGACGGATCAAATAACTCTTCTTCACACCGGCAGCGAGTCCGGCTTCATAGTCCGATTGCCGATCCCCGATCATAAAGGATTGCGAAAGCTCGGCGCCAAGGGAGCGTGCGGCCCGAAGCAGAAGCTCGGGTTTGGGCTTCCGGCAGATGCAACCGTCTTCGGGGCGGTGCGGACAGATCGAATAGGCATCCATCCGGATCCCTTCGGCTTCCTGAAGCAAACGATCGAGTTTGGCGTGGATCTTTTCCAGTGCCGCCGGCTCGATCCACCCCCGCCCGACCCCGGACTGGTTCGACACCACCACGAGCAGGTACCCCGCCTCTTTCAGGCGCTTCAAGCCGGCCGGAACCCACGGGTACAATGAAAAATGATCCGGATCGCTGATGTATCCGGGATCCGGATTCAGGGTCTCGTCCCGGTCCAGAAAAACGGCCTTTGCCATGAACCGGAGCTTATCATAAGGTGGGCTCGAACCCTATGTTTTCAATCCGCTTCCTCCGAGCACTGAAACCCTACCTCTGGCCGGACAAGAACTGGCTCCTGTTCAGTCTCGTGATGGCCATCCCCCTTTCCCTGCTCCGGACGGGGCCGATTCCACTGGTCAAGATTCTGATCGACGAGATCCTCCTCAAAAAGGACACCTCGAAATTGATCTATGTCCCCTTCGCCATCATCGGACTCTACACCATCAATCTCTTTGTCCGGTTCCTGCACTACTACTCGATCCGGATCGCTGTGGTGAATACGAACCGGAGGGTCCGTGAGAAGATGTACGAACACCTGATCGGTCTCTCGGCTGACTACTTTTCTGAGAAACGATCGGGTGCGCTCCTGTCACGCGTGACTGCAGACCCCTTTCAACTCGACAGCGGCATCTCGTCCTTGAATGTTCTGATCCGCGAGCCGGTTCTTTTTTTGGTGCTCTTCGGCTACGCACTTTATACCAATTGGCGCCTGACTCTCCTCACGTTGACGATCGTCCCTGCGCTCGGTTGGGTATTCAGCCGCTCCGGGAAATACATCAAAGGCAAGATCGTCGAATACCAGGAGTGGAATGGCGAGTCGTACAGCTCGGCCCAGGAGGCGATCAGCGGCATCCGGGTGATCCAGCTTTACAATCTCACGGGTTCTCAATTCCGAAAGTATTCCGACCAACTGGCGACCATCACCCGGCTCTTGCTCCGGATCAGCAAGATGGAGGAGATCGCCGGACCCGTGGTTGAACTGATCACCTCGGTTTCGATCGCGCTCATTCTGTACTATGGAGGGAAGGCCGTCCTCGAGGGAGAAATGACCTCGGGTGATCTGGTCGGTTTCTTCACGGCCTTCGGAATGATGGTGAATCCGATCCGGTCTTTGAGTGACATCAATTCGAAAATGAACACGGCCAGCGCATCGATGGAGCGGATTCAGGAATTCCTCTCCTGGCAACCCCGTATCCGCGACCGGGAGAATGCGTTGCGGGTGAATTCGATCGAGCGGGGGATCGAGTTCAACGGTGTCGGCTTCCACTATCCGGACAGTCCGGAACGCCCTGTGATCACCGATGTGAGTTTTTCACTTCCTTTGGGCAGCACGGTGGCTCTGGTCGGCCAAAGCGGATCGGGCAAGAGCTCGATCGTTCAACTCATCACCCGACTTTATGATGTGAGCTCCGGTTCGATTCGGATCGACGGAAACGACCTGAGAGATTTGGCGCTGGACTCGTGGAGGGATCAAGTGGCCGTGGTGAGCCAGGATGTGTTCCTGTTTCATGACACCATTTTCCAGAACATCCTGATGGGACGCCCTGGCGCCACAGCAGAAGAAGTCCGGGAAGCGGCACGGAAAGCCCACGCACTCGAGTTCATTCAACGCCTCCCTAAGGGTTTCGACACCCTGGTCGGAGACCGGGGCATCAAACTCTCCGGTGGAGAACGGCAAAGGATCTCGATCGCACGGGCCTTCCTGAAGGACTCCAAATGCCTGATTCTCGATGAGGCGACCTCCAACCTCGATAATGAATCCGAGAAAATCGTCCAAAAGGCTCTCGAAGAGCTCATGGAGAACCGGACCACCCTCATTATCGCTCACCGGCTTTCGACCATCCGGGACGCGGATGAAATCCTGGTCTTGAAAGAGGGGCGGATCCTCGAGCGCGGAACGTACGAATCCCTCCTGGCAAGGCCGGGAGAATTCAAGCGACTGGTGGAATTCTCGCGAGAATGATCCTCAGTGGGTGGTATTCCCGCGAAGGACTTCGAGGATCTCCTTGGCTCGGGTCAAGCTGATGCGCTTTTCCTTCGAGAGCACACTCGAGAGCTCTTCTTTCAGGCGAGGCAACTCCTCTTCGCGCGCTCCGGCCGCAATGGCCAGATTGGCCGCATGCAAGCGCATGTGACCCTTCACGATTCCCACGGTGGCGAGCGCCTTCAAGGCACCCAGATTTTGAACCAACCCGGCTGCCGCCGCGATCCGCGCCAGACCTTCTGCATTCTGGACTCCCATGATCTTGAGAGACAAACGGGCTGTCGGATGAAGCATGGTCACGCCGCCGACGGTTCCCACCGCCAAAGGTGCGAGAAACTCTCCGACCAGGGTTCCGTCTTCGAAGCTCCAATCCGTCACGGGCTGATAGGTACCGTTCCGGGCAGCAAAAGAGTGCACGCCCGCTTCGACCGCGCGCCAGTCATTTCCGGTGGCGATCAGAATCGGATCGATTCCATTCAGGACCCCCTTGTTGTGAGTCGCGGCACGATAAGGATCGGTCTTGGCGAACTGGGTGGCCTCGACAATTCCCCTGCCGGTCTCAGGATCGACACCCGGAATCTCAACTCGTGCATGAGCCAGCTTACCATCGGTCAGATTGGAGAGGATGCACAGACCGACCTTCTCTCCGGTCACTGCCTCGATCGAAGGTTTGAGGCCCTCACACACCTGGTTGATCAGATTAGCGCCCATGGCATCACACGGATCGCACATCACATGAATCACGAGCATGGTGCCGGTGCCGTCCTCACGGGGAAGAGCCCGGAACACGAGATCGCGCACACCGCCTCCTCGGGCGACGAGCCCCGGAACGATAGCGTTCGCCTCGTCCATCAGACGGTTTCTGACTGCAGTCAATGATTCCACAGAGCTTTCGATGTCTTTCGCAAAGGGGATCTGAATCTGGCCGATAATCAGATTGCCGCGCGATCCGGTGGTGATCTTCCCTCCGGATTTTCTCACCCACTTCGCCGTAGCGCTCACAGCCGCGATGATGGAAGTCTCCTCGACCGCCATCGGGATGAACACATCCCTTCCATCGATATTGAAATAAGTGGCGACCCCCATCGGGATCGGAAAGACTCCGATCACGTTTTCAATAAAGTGTTCAGCGGTTTCGACAGGAAGGGCGTTCACACCCTTCAGGATCTGGAGCTCCTGGGGATCCAGATCGCACCATCGTGCCAAACGGGCCTGGCGCTCATCGAAGGGAATGCGGTGGAACTCTCTCAACAACTCTTCGAACATCTCGGTTTTCACACACGACTCCATTTCTTTCCTGTTCGGAGGTTTTCCACTCCGGCAGACTGAGTACAAAACAGCGCGATCCGGAGCTCTTGCTCCACGGTCGCCATCCATTCTTCCAATGCCTCTTCGCCCTTCAGGGCGACACCCAATGCCGCGCCGGCAAATCCCACCCGACCCGCTCCGAGGGCGACGCATTTTGCCGCATCGAGCCCGTTTCCGATCCCGCCACTGGCCCAAATGGCCGGGCCCTGCCCCGAAAAAACCTCGATCGCATTCAAGATGGATTCCGAAGTGGGGATGCCCCAATCTCCGAAGGTCTGGCCCAGGACCCGTTCCCGGGATGCTTCTCCAGCTCTCAATCCCTCGACTCGACCCCAGTGGGTTCCGCCCAGGCCGCTTACATCCACGGCACGGATGGGCAGATTCTTGATTCTCCCGAGGAAGCTCCGACTCATGCCACTGCCGGTCTCTTTCAGCACCACCGGAAGATCAATCCGTTCGCACAGCTCCGTCAATGCCTGCCACGAACCTTGAAAGCGCGGAGTCCCTTCCGCCTGCACGCACTCTTGAATCGGGTTCAAGTGAATGGCCAAGGCACGAGCGCCACTCCGTTCGAGCATTTCACGCAAGATCGGCCACTTCTTATCGCGGGCGACCTCGACCAGTTGGGCGATGCCGAGATTCGAAACCAGAAAGAGCTCGGGATGACGTTCGCGAAGGAGTCGGACACCGGAATCCTGATAAGAAGTATCGATCTCCCGGCGCTGTGATCCCACGCCAAAGACCCAGCCTCTCAGGGCAGCCTGCCGTGCCAGGAGTTCATTGACTCCGTCGGCTCCCGGATGTCCGGCCGTCATGCCCGCAATAAAAAACGGAGTCCCCATCCCGACGCCGAAAACCTCTGTACGAAGATCGATCGACTGGAGATCGAGATCGGGAAGCGAGTCATGTTCCAGTCGAATGCAATCGAGCCCCGTACCCGAAGAGGATTTACTCTCAGGGAGTAGAGCGATGCGGAGGTGATCCGCTTTGCGTGAGATGAAACCGGAATCTGTCATGCTTTGAACCTGCGCGGATTCTAGCACAAAGTCTTAGTTGATTAAAGGGGTCAATGATTATGATTGAAACACCGGCCGAAACTCGTTAACTTGGGTTCATGTTTTCGAAGGAAAGCTTCAACCGGGACCTGATTCAAAGCTTCATGCTCCGCCAGGGGCCGAGCCCCCGGCTCCGGGACGCCATCCTCTACGCACTGGAAAGCCCTGGAAAACGGCTTCGTCCACGCCTGGCACACGAATCGGCCGCCGGGTTCGGACTTCCGCCTGCTGCCACCTCGATCTTTTCCCGTTCGATCGAACTCGTTCACCTCTTTTCCCTGGTCCACGACGATTTACCGGCGCTCGATGACGATGACCTCAGGAGGGGCCAACCCACCTTGCATCGGAAGTTCGACGAAGGCACCGCCTTGCTTGCCGGAGATGAGCTCCTCCAATTCGCACATGAGACCTTTTCGGAGTTGATGGAATCGGTGGAGCCCCGGAGCTTCCGTTCCGCGCTCCGGATGTTTCACTCCGCCATCGGACGCGACGGGATGATCGGGGGCCAGTCACTCGAACTCGAAACCGCCTCAGAAGAAATGACTCTCGATTCCCTAATCCGGATCCAAACCCTGAAAACCGGTGCCTTGTTCAAAGCCGCGGTGATCATTCCCGCACTTCTCGCGGGCGCCTCCCCCTCGGATCCCCGCGTTGCAGATGCGGAGACCTTTGCCCTCGCATTCGGCTTCGCTTTCCAGATCGCCGATGACCTGCAGGATGAAGAGCAAGACCGGCACGAGTCGGAGAAAAACATACTCGGCCTGATGGGACGCGAGGCTGCCATCGGATTGGCGCTCGATCGCCTCACCCGAGCACCCCGTTTCGAATCTTTCAGCCCGGCAAAGGAACTCGCTGACTTCTTGGAGTCAGAAAAACGCCGCACTTAAGACCCCCCCTCCGGATTCCGAAAAGGATTCGGGATGATTGTGCTTGTAACCCTATTTTGGACCTGCATGACCTGGACCGCCTTTGCAGGCGATCGAGGCGGTCTCCCTTCGCAAACTCCCCATTACGGAGGCGAGCTCCTGCATCAAGCTCCCGGAATCTTCGAAGTCAAGCGGACGCCCGGTGCGGATACCGATACCCTGAGAATGATCGAGGAACAGGAACGGATCCTGAATTCCGGATCGAGAAGTACCGCCTCTGTGCTTCGAACCCTGACGGGAGGACAAGACCGCGCGAGAGAAATGATCCGGGTGATTCAAACCGATGAGATGCGCCAAGCGCTCGAGAAAGTGACCGTACGCGGGAAAGACTTCCTCGAGAAGAACTCCGCGCTCCGCAGCCCGCTGGCCCTGATCAGCGGAGCCCTTTCGATCTGGGTCGGAGGGGATGTCCGCATCCTGAACGATGATAAACTCAAACTTACGACTCGAATCGAAGGCAGGAACCGCTCGGGAGAATTCCGCATGGAATCCCCACTCGTGAACGGCAGGTTGCAGTTCAACGAGGCCCAAGGAATGAGCTTGAACATGAATCGTGAAATTCCCGGACTGAAGTCGAGAGCCGAAGTCGACTTCCAAGCCAGAACGCAATCTCTCACGACTCAAATCCGCCAGCCACTGGCCCCCCATCTGGACCTCACCTTCGGTGCGACCCAACTCCCGCATCTGAACAATAAAACCGACGGTCAGGCAAAGATCGAATACCAATTCCAATTCTGAGGAACCTTTCCAAGCATGGCCAAACGAAAAGAAAAACCGCTCACACTGGAAGAGATCAAAGCCAAGATGATCCAGCAATCGGAGGAATCCTGGACTCACTCCACCCCTCTGATCGGACTTGCCGCCTCGAACGATGGCCCCGTGTGGCTTCCTCTCGATCCCTCCGCTGCCGAGGGAACTCTTCTCCTGGTGATGCTCGAATTCGGCGATTACCTGTCTGATGCCATCTTGGGCCTGATCTCGGACATGATGGACGAATATTCAAAACTTCCTTGGCGTCCGGTGATCGCTTACCAACCGACCACGCTCTTCCTCAAACAACAGAAGTTCTTCGACCGTTATCGCAACCAGTCCAACTTCCATCTGATTCCGGTATTTTCGGACCAGGCGGGCGATTGGTTCGACACCCTCAAAACGAACGGGGCCCCGACCCTGGCCATCCTCCATCAAGGCATCGTGGTTTTCAAAGAGCCGTTCGGTCAAGATCCGATCCGGACACTTCTCCAGGCAGAGGAGCAACTCCATCAAATCCTGCGGGTCGAGGATCCGGGCCTGCCTCTGTTCCGGGTCACCCCGCGTGCAACCAAGAAAACACTCGAAAAAGGATCGATCCCGATCGACTCCTTCACCCTCGGGGGGAACTGGATCCGGGGTGCCAACACGGTGATGACGGAGGACTCCTCTGCCACCTTGAGCTTTCAGTTTGAAGGGGAGCACTTGCGACTGCTCGCCAATCTGCATCCGCAGGCACGGGATCCCTCGAGATTCTCGATCTACTTCAATGATGAACCGCTCGCCAGTGCACACTTCGGCCCGAACACCTACCAGGGAGACCGGGGCAATCCCACGGTTGAACTGAATCGGACACAAGGGGTTTACGAGATCATCGACGCCGAAACGCCTCTGAGGGGTAAAATCACCTTCAAATTCCTGAACGCGGTGGAAAACCCCGTTATTCTTTACTCGCTCCGCTTCGCCTGAGTGCGAGATTCCTTTTAAAATCAGGAAACTTCACCCGTGAGAGGGAGCTGCCCCGGATCCGCGCCCGGTATCCGTCCTCCGACTCCAGGACCAATGCCGCTTCATCGAGCACCAGATGGCTTGAAAGTGGCGCCGGCTCGGTTCGACGAACGGGTTTCGTATTGTAGGGGCAGACTTCCTGACACAAATCACATCCCGCCACATATCCGTGGAGATCCACCTCTTTTTCGAAGGGCCCGCGCTTCTCCAAAGTGAGATAGCTGATGCACTTCCTCGAGTCGAGATCGTGATCCGTGAGCGCCCCGACCGGACAAGCCTTGAGACACCTCTCGCAGGGGCCGCAATAATCCTTCACAGGTTCGGGACGGAATCCGAACTCACGATTCAGAAATACCACTCCGATGAACACGTATGAGCCCAATTGAGGATGGATGAGGAGGGTGTTCTTCCCGATCCACCCGAGTCCGGCGAGAACCGCCCAGGTCCGCTCGAGAACGGCTGAAGTATCGACACAGATCTTGTATTCGAGCCCGGCTCCATACGCCGACTCCGCCTTCCAACGCTCCATAGAACGGCCCAATGCCTCTTGCATCACCTCATGGTAGTCTGGACCGTTCAGGTACCGTGCATAGCGGAGCCTCTCATCCCCCACCGGATGCGGCGAATACGGACGGAGTACGGCCAATACGCTTTTCACACCCGGAAATACCAGGTCGGGATTCATCCTGCGGTCAAGACCACGCGAAAGGTATCCCATTTCGCCATGCTTGCCGTCGGCAATCCAACGCCCGTAGCGGCTGGCATGCCGGGCATACTCATCGCGAACTGCGACCACATCGACGATTCCGGCAGCCGGAAAGCCTTCGGATTGAAGGATCTCAGTGAGCCGCGGATCCACTGCGCATCTCGAGACCCTTGCCGATCTGGGTCTTGAGTCCCGGAGTGGCGATCAAGGCCGGACGGGTCACCCGAACCAGCCGGGCCACCAGATCCGAATCGAGAATCTCGGTGATCTCGACTTCGGCCAGATCGCCGGGCCGCAAATCGGCAGACTCGTTTTCGCCCAGGTCATTAATGAGCACCCGACCATCGATCTCGGCCGCTTGAGTCGGCATGCGGGCCTGGATCAGGAGCTCGGTCTCCTCGGATCCGCCCTCGACCATCACTTCAACACGTGTGCCGATCAAAGCCGACAGCTTCGACCCACGCTGGGCCTGAAGCAGCTCGATGAGCTTCTTGCGCCGCTTGCGTTTCACGTTGGCATGCAAATGTCCCTCGAGTTCGGCGGCCTTGGTGCCTTCTTCCTTCGAGTAGCTGAACACTCCCACATGATCGAGCTCGAGCTTGCCGAGATCATCACACAGTTCTTCGAACTCGGAATCGGTCTCGGTCGGGAATCCCACGATGATGGAGGTCCGCACGACGAGCCCCGGAATCTTCTCGCGGAGCTTGCCCATCAGGTCATAGAGCTTGGCCTTGGTCAGACGACGGTTCATGAGACCGAGCACACGATCGCTCGTGTGCTGGATCGGCATATCGAGGTACTTCACGATCTTCGGCTCTCGCGCGATGATGTCCACCAGCTCATCCGAGAAAGCATCCGGGTACACGTAATGCAGGCGGATCCATTCGACGCCTTCAATCTTGCAAAGCTCGGGGAGCAGCATCTCGAGATTCTCGCGGTACTTCCACTCCATTCCGTATTCGGTCAGATCCTGAGCCACCAGATTGAGTTCGCGCACGCCATCGGCAGCCATCTTCTTCGCCTCTTCAACGAGCGACGCAATGGTGCGAGAGCGCACATTACCCCTAAGCTTCGGGATGATGCAAAACGAACACCGACGATTGCAACCTTCGGAGAGCTTCAAAAAGCCTGAAAAACGCGCCCCGGTGTGCACCCGCGCGTCGTTCTCGGTGTGGATGAAAGCGGGAAAATCAATATAGGAGCGCTGCGGGAGAGGCGCTCCCTGATCGCGAGCCTTTTCGTGCAAATCGAGGAGTTCGGTGATCTTGTGGTACTGACCGGTCCCGATCATGAGATCCACCTCGGGCATCTCCTTTTCGAGCTCCTTCGCGTATCTCTGAGGCAAACAGCCCGATACGACCAGTGCCTTGCAGGATCCGTCCTCTTTGAACTGGGCCATCTCAAGAATCGTCTCGATCGACTCCTCTTTGGCCGCCTGGATGAATGAGCAGGTGTTCACGATGATCACCTCGGCCTGATCGGGCTCGCGGGCGATCTCGTAACGGTCGTTTTCGAGCTTGCCCAGCATCACTTGGGAATCGACCAGGTTTTTCGGGCAACCGAGAGACACAAAATAAACAGGGGATTTTTTCATAATTTAATCTCTGAAATTTCCGAATTGCATCGGGAGTTTGAGGGAATCTTGTTTGCCCTTCAGTAGCGCGATGGCCTCCTGGAGGTCGTCCCGGTTCTTGCCGGTGACCCTGACCTTCTCGTCCTGGATCTGCCCCTGGACCTTGATCTTCGAATCCTTGATCACAGCAATCACTTCTTTGCCTTTTTCTTTCGAGATGCCGGCCTGAACCGTGATCACCTGGCGGACCGAACCACCGAATGCGGCCTCGAGCGGCTTGTATTCGAGCGAAAGCAACGAAACGCCACGTTTGATCATCTTGCCCTGGACGATCTCTTTCAAGTTGTCGATCTTTCCCTCTTCCGAGCAGATCAAGGTGATGGTCTTGGCTTTTTTATCAAAATTGACCTCACTTTTGACTCCCTTGAAGTCAAATCGGGTGGCCAATTCTTTCAGTGCCGTATTGACGGCGTTATCGATTTCCTGCCAATCGACATCAGATGAAACATCAAACGAGGGCATAGTTCTGTTCCTTTCAGGACTTTTGAAAGTCGATTTTATATACCAATTGTGTATTCCGGTCAAGTTTTCCGGGTTGACTGCAGGGTCCCGTCGACGGTAGGACAGGTGAACCATGATGTGGTTCGTTCTGCCGATTTGGTTCAGTCTTCTGAACAATTCTGCTTTTGCATTGAATTCCATGGACTTGAAGACGGGTGACGTCCTCCTTCAATCCCTTCCCTGCTTCCTTTGCGCTCTGATTGAGGCCGAGGAAAACTCCCCTTATTCTCACGTCGGAATCGTGGGTTCCGTTTTTCCTGAGCCTCAAGTGTTCCAAGCCCATGTCCGGGTCCATCGTACCTCCTTGAGCCTTTTTTTGCGCCAGACGCGGAAAGGGACCAAGGTCCGAGTGCTTCGGCCCATTTGGAACCCGGAGACCAGCCCGGAGCGCGGCTTGGACCTGAACAAGCTCTTCACCCGGCAATTCGAGGGACTCTCCTACGACGCCTCATTCCTCTGGGACAATCGCGACGAAAAGGGCGAAAAAATCTACTGCTCCGAACTCGTGGTCAAGCTCCTAAACCCGGCTCTTGCCCGCCCCGTGCCGACCAAACCCATGCACTTTGAAGCCGACCGTGAAGCCTGGATCCGGCACTTTAAGGGCTATCCGCCCGATGGAGAGCCCGGAGTTTCGCCAGAAGATCTCCTCAAGTCCGGTACATTTCTCGATCTGGGTGAACTCTGACCAAGGTCACCAGGAATCACTTCTGGATGCTTCGAGAGTGCAAACTTTGAATCTCGGCATCAGTTAATGCCTCTGACCAGAGCCCGAGCTCGGCAAGGTGCCCCCTGAATCCACGAGGCCGCTCCACCTGGTTCCCCACGCCGATACTCCGGTTGTCATCGGCAGTTACAAGCGTTCCGGACACAGCCGTCGAATCGACGAACACCCCGTTCTTGTAAATCCGAAGCAGGGCGCCATCAAAAGTAGAAACAATGAAGGTCCACTCTCCCGGTGTGACACTGGCGGCACTGGTGAACTCGACATTCGTCCCCGTGTTCGCCTCGGCCATGATGCGTCCACCGCTATTGGCATTGACCATCAGATTGAAGATCGGGGTCCCGCCCCCCGAATTCTTCGAACGCTCCACAATCCTTTGGTAGCCCGTACCACTTCCGTCCCACTTGACCCAAGCCGCAATGGTAAATCTCTGCATCGAGTGAATCTGTGCGGTGTGTGGCACTTCAATCCGATCACTGTCGGAGTCGAAATAAGCGGAATAGACATTTTCTGTCGTGCACCCGAAGCGCTGGAACTCAACCCCGGTCGAAGTGGCATTGGATTGACCCAGAAAGTCATCCGAATCGTTCTCGAATGACCAGATCCCGACCGCAAAAGAACTTTGCGGAAGCTCGAGCGCACGAAGAGAGCGGAGAACCGAGGTCGGGTTGTCCTCCTTGCAGAGAGAGGCCGGCGTTTCTCCACAGGCCGCAAAAAGGACGATCGCTACCCCAACCCATAAACCACTGGCGCGCGAATTCATCGACCATCCTTTCAATAAGGCAAGAACTCCCAATCCGTACCTCCGGCTGCCCCGACTGAGTAGCCCCCTCGGATGAACACGCCTCCGTTCGTCAGAACACTCGAAGCATGACGCATCCTTGGGCTCAACATCCCCGGGCCTGCGCTGAAAGTTCCAATGCTCGGGTCATACACTTCGGTGGTGGCAAGACGCACACTCCCCGTGACTCCACCGATGACCAGCACTTTCCCATTTGGTAGCAATTCGACCGAAAAATAAGAACGGGAAACGGACGTCGAGCCCGTGGGAACAAAACCTCCCGCCCCCGGATCATACAGCTCAGCCGATGCGGCTCCGTCGCGATTCAAGATCAGCACCCTTCCGTCCGCCAACAGTGTCGCCGAATGCTGAGCCCTCGCCGCAATCATCGACCCTCCGGAGCTAAAGGTTCCCGCGGAAGGGTCAAAAATCTCCGCTGAATTCACCTTCTGATTGGTCTGATTCCATCCCCCGGTGATGAGAACCTTGCCATCAGAAAGCAACGCAGCTGCATGCTGATAGCGCCTCACGGCCATCGAGCCAACTGCAGAAAAGGTCCCCGCTACAGGGTCATAGAGTTCGGCCGAGGACAACCACTGGGAATTTCCCCACCCCCCGGTAATCAGCACCTTTCCGTTTGTCAGTACAGTTGCTGTATGTTCATATCGAGCGGTGATCATGTTTCCGGTGGAAACAAAGGTTCCGCTCGATGGATCGTAGATCTGTGCGGTGCCAATGGGATTCCCGCTGGTGTTCTGACCTCCGACCACCAGGACTCTTCCGTCCTGCAACACACTTGCCGTGTGGAAAGCCCTACCAGTATTCATTGCTCCAGTTGCAGTTGTCGTCCCAGTTGCTGGATCAAAGATTTCCGCGGAAGAACTGATATTCGTCGCACCCATCCCACCCACAATCAGCACCTTGCCATCCGAAAGACGACTCACGGTGTGCCCATAGGATCGAACCACGGCATAGGTCCCGGACGCTGGAGTAGGCGCCGGCGTGGGAGTGGATGAGGGTGGCTCTTCAACCCCGGGCGAGCCATTCGAGGGGGCCTGCTTTGCCGCGCCCGTGCCTGACTCGACCAAAGGAATGCAAGCAACGCCCGAGCTGAGAAAAAGCAGCACTCCCAACCGAACCAATCTTCTCCTGAGTCCAAAACGCATGGTAAGCCCCCTACAGTTAATTCTATAGAGGTTCCCGGGCTTCTCCAATGTGTCCCGAAACACACTGCCTCACTTGTTCAGGGGCATTCAGTCAGGATCCGAGCTCGTGCCTCAATTGAGCCGAAAATAACTCCAAAAACCGGGCTCTCGAAACTGCCTCTTGCCGAGCACTTTCCGTCCGGAACGTTGAAGGCAGACTCAAGAGCTTCGTATAAAAATGATCGATGGTGAACTTCCGATCATCGAGCTCACGTCGTTCGGCCCAAGGGTCTTCCGGATCGAACAACAAAGCTCCCATCGACACTCCGGTGGCGATGGTCCTGAACAATCCGAGAGCCCCCAATGCCTCCAAGCGATCGGCATCCTGCAAACAGCGACCCACCCGAGTCCGGGGAATCCGCCCCGAGGAATAGCTGTGGTCCAGAATCGCACCCACGATCTCAGGGATCCGCTCCTCGGGTCGCCAGTGCAACTCAACCAACCACTCTTCAGCCTTCTCTGCGCACAGACGTGCGCTTTCCTTGCGTAAAGGAGAGTTCTTGGCCACCGGGACACAATCGTGCAAAAGAGCGGAGGCCACGACCGCATCGATTTCATCTTGAGGCGCTTCGCGACCGTCTTCGCGCAGACACTCCTCGCGAAGGATCTTCTCAGCAAGACCGGCCACACGGAGCGTGTGATGAAAGTCATGACCCGCATCAACCGGCGGAATCCGGCTCACCCGCTCGCGGAGTTCCTGCAATACCCCGTTCACTTCCGGGCCCACTCCGGCTTGTAAAAGAAGCGCTCGTAATTGCGGTTCAGGAGCGTCCACATTCCCGGATTCTGATCTTGCTCGATGAACACCCGGATGGCATTCACCTTCGAGTCCAGATCATCGATCATGTGAATGATCACCGCTTCGAGACAAGCCGGTTCTTTGGGAGACCCGTATTCCATCTTACCGTGATGCGCGAGCACCACGTGCTTGGCGAGCAGGGCCTTCTCGACCGGGAAGGGCCCGGGCAGACGCCCTGTTTGCGCATCGAGGCTCCGGATCTTGCGATCGATGAGTTCCGCACCCATGACCAAATGCCCGATCAGGCGGCCTTCGGTGGTGTAATCGGTGGTTTTCTCGTACTGGAGCTCCCAGATTTTTGCCAAATCATGCAGAAATCCGCCCACCAGAAGAAGATCCCGATCGACATGGGGTGCGTAATGATTGGCCAGGAAGTCGAGCGTCTTAGCAATCGACACCACGTGTTCGAGCAGTCCGACCGGATAAGCGTGATGAAAATTCTTTGCAGCGGGAGCGCGCTTGAACCGCTCCACGATATCCGCGTCATCGACAAAAATGGATTCCAAAAGCGCGCGATAATACGGATCCTGCATCGAGGCGATGATGGTTTTTGCCTCTGCATAGATTTTTTCGGGATTCAAAAACGACACCGGGAGCAACTCCTCGGACTCGACCTCGTCTTCTCTTAAAACGGTGAGATCCTTGATGTGGATCTGGATCCGACCATTGAAGCTCTGGGCGTGTCCCTCCACCTGCACGTAGGCGTCCTTCACGGCCTGGGAATTGAATTTCGGCACCTGGTCGAAAATTCTCGCTTCGATGTCACCGCTTTTGTCGGTGAGGATGACATTCATGTAGGCCTTGCCGGTCTTGCCCGTCGCAACAGCGCTGTACTTGATCAGGAATGGGCTCGACACCCGGTCCTGATCCCGAATGGACCGTGAATATTGGGATTTGGGGTATTTCATCAGTGCAAAGTAATGTACTCTAATCGCACCATGAAACAAAGGGTTTTACTTCAGGGTCATGAGGGCCTCGACCTCCTCCATCGGATCAGCTCGGCCGATATCAAACGGTTGAAATTGAAGGAAAAAGCAGAGGGCCTCCTCCTGACTCCGGCTGGCAAGATCCGCTGCTGGTTTGAAATCGAACGCCTGGCTCCCGATCAGGCCGACATCACCTTCGCCGGAGACTTCCCGGGCATTCTGGATAGCTTCACTTTCGGTGAACAATATACCCTCACCCCGATCTCATTTTCGGAATCCTCTGATACTGATTCTGAAGAGTCACGGATTCTGGCACTCAAGCCGTCTGCTCTGAAGGAGTTCTCGCTCGACGGGAGCGTGAACCCGCTTGAAGTGAATCTCGGGCACGCCATAGCGGATCAAAAGGGCTGCTACCCCGGGCAGGAGGTGATCGAAAAAATCATCGCCCTCGGCTCCCCCGCTCGCCGTCTGTGCCGGGTCCGCTCTGAATCTCCCCTTCCCGCCCCTCCCTGCGGACTGACCGACGAAACCGGGGCGGACTCCGGGCTTCTCACCAGCGCATCCGGAGGAATCGGCCTGGCGATCCTCGGAAGACGTCACCTCAAAACCGGCACCCGGCTATACGCGGGGGACGTCACACTCGTGGTGGAGAGCATCGCTCCATGATGTCAGGCTGGTTGGGGCTCCTTTTTGCATTGGGCATCGGATTGATCAGCGCGCCCCCTCGGGCCGAAGCTCAGAACTTTCTCGAGCTCGCAGGGTTGTCGCCCGACACCCATTACCGGCAACTGGACACTCCGAATTTCCGCTTTGTTTTTGAAGACGGGTATGAAGCCTTCACGCGAAAAGCGGCTGCCGCATTCGAACACGCACACAGGGTGCTTCAACCCATTTTGAAGTGGCAGCCGAGGAGCAAGACGACTGTGCTCATCGCTGACAATGAGGATGCCGCCAACGGTTTCGCGCTACCGAGTCTCCGGGTCGGCATGGTCCTGATCGCCACCCCGCCCGATGCCTGGTTCTCGACTTCCTATACCGATGACTGGATCAAGCTCCTGGTTTTCCATGAATACACCCACTTCCTGAATATCGATCCCACCAACGGCCTTTCGGAATTCCTTCGAATCACTTTCGGAGATGTGATCCGGCCGAACGGACTTTGGCCAATGTGGATGCTCGAGGGGCTGGCCACCTATTTCGAAACCAGGACTTCACGGTTGGGAAGAGGACGCTCGCCCTACTATGAGGGCATTCTCCGCTCACTCGTCCATGAGGGGCGAATCGACTCCTCGCACCCTCGCGCCATCACTCTCGACCGGGTGAATGGTGAGACTCCCTACTTTCCGGGAGGGGAGATTCCCTATCTGTTCGGGTACCATCTGTGGAACCAGTTCGCCAAAGACGGCGGAAAGTCGAATCAGAAAAAAGCTGACGAGCAAATGGGCGAACTCTCGATTCACGCTTCATCGAGAATCCCTTACTTCATCAACAACCACCTGCTCGCGGTGAAGGGAAGAACTTGGCCGGAATACTGGCGCCGTTTTGTGAACGAGAGCAAGGTCCGCCTCAACCGGCAGATCCAGGATGTGAAAAAAGCCGGAGA
The DNA here is from genome assembly GCA_945874535.1 of Bdellovibrio sp. ZAP7. Taxonomy (GTDB): domain Bacteria; phylum Bdellovibrionota; class UBA1018; order UBA1018; family CAIMNF01; genus CAIMNF01. The sequence continues at coordinate 6,875 of CAMCGZ010000029.1, read as the reverse complement.
AACCCCCTATCAATCGATCGCAACCAGTGATTACTCCATCATCGGAGGTGCGTTCTCTCCGGACGGCCATTGGGTGGCTTATACAGAGAGTTCGCTCGAGGACCGCGCCCGCCTCATTCTTAAAGATCTGACCACCGGAAAGAAATTTCGTCTCGAGGAAAAACTCCTCGGTGCCGGCATGACATTCACCCCGGACTCCCGCTTTTTGGTATTCAGCGCTCTTTACCGGATGAAGTCCTACCAGCTTTACTCCGAACTGTTCGCCTATGACCTCTCCAACGGACAGATCCACGAAATCTCCTCCGGTCTCCGCGCCAAGGAACCCTCGATCTCGCCCGACGGAAAAACCCTCGCCTTCCTCAGGACACGGAAAGGCACCCAGAGTCTTGAGCTAGCGGATTGGGGGGTCGACCAGGGGCGCCCTCGACTCAGGAATATCAGGACTCTGGCAAGACCCCAGGAGTTCTCGATTTTAAGCGGCCCCGCATTCAACGGAACAGGCGAGGTTCTCTACACGGAGCAGGCGATTGGATCCGGTCAGTCCGATCTGAAATCAGTGCCGGTCAAAGGCGGCTCTCCCCGAACACTGCTGGCCGATGGATCGATGAACCGGTATCCCACGGCACATGCGGGTCGGATTCATTTCACTTCGAACCGGAGCGGAATCGAGAATATTCACAAACTGGAGGAAAATCGTTCGGTTCAACTCACTCACACCATCGGCGGGACGATCTTCCCCTCTTTTTCCAAGGAAGGAGAACTTCACTCGAATCTCCTCACCTCGGACGGATACCAGCTGGTCAAATGGTCACTCCCCGCTTCACCGACCAAAGCCGCCTCACTGGCGATTCCGGACGCTCCCGAGCCGATCCAGGAGGCGCTTGGCACATCGCCACCGCTTTCAGCCGAGATTCAGACTCTGCGCCCGTACTCGCCCTGGGAAACCCTCGCTCCACGCCAATGGGCTCCGATCGCCTCTTTCAGTTATGACCAGGTTTCCGGTGCCTCATTCTCCGGTTTCTTGCTCGGCTTTGATGCCACAGGGAAGCACCAGTACTCACTGACCGGGGCATACAATACCCTGCCCCGGACCGTGGACGGGGCGTTCACTTACACCTATTCGGGTATGAGGCCGGTGATCGATCTCTCCTTCTCCCGGAACACTCTCACCATCACTCCGACCGATTACCGGAATCACCTCGACGCCGTTCTGACCCTTTCCTATCCCATCTTCTGGGTCCGGAGTACGCTCCGGCCCTCGCTCTTTTTTTTCGGATCCCGGTATCGGATCGAAGACACCTCGACCGGCTCCACGATCGATATTCCTGATTTCCAATACAGAAATGCCATCGTTCCCGGAGTCGGCGGGGCTCTGGTGTTCAGTGATGCACGGAAAACCCGTCTCGGCTTCACCCATGAGATCGGGAACGAGCTCCGCCTTCAAGTAGAGAGCCGATTCAACACCCCCCAAGACGCACTCGGTCGCTACCTGTTCAGCTGGACCCATCATGAATCTCCGGGAGCCAATCACGTCATCCGGACCCGCTTCAGATGGATGGGAACGACGCGTGCTTCCGATACCGCTCTCACCACCAGCAAGGTTTCGGGTAAAGATCTCGACAGTGTGTTCGATCGCGGAACCGGTACCACTCTTGCCCAACTGTCTTTCCGCGGCTATCCCGCTCTGAGCGCGAATGTCCGGCATGCCGGATCAGTGGGACTCGAGTACCACCTGCCACTGATCCGGAGCTTCCGGGGCAAGAGCACTCTCCCTGCATTCATCAAGCAAACTCACGGCTTCCTGTTTGCTGATGCGAACTTCGCAGAAGACCTGTCGGTTTCCGGAAGGCGCTTCAGCAGCCTTCTGTTGCCAGCCTGGGGCATGGGGCTCGGAACCGACACCCAACTGCTCCTCCGTGCCCCACTCCGCTTCAACGTGGAATTCCAGAACGGAACCCGGACGGATGCACTCGGTGAATCGAGGGTGTTCTTCACGATCGAAGCGGATTCGCTTTTTTAAGGAATGCCCGGCACAAGATTCCTCAACACCGCATAGGTGGCCAGAATCGAGAAGGCCACTACCGGCAGAATCGGAGGGGTGTGAATCGCCGCGGATCGCCGGAGGGCTAATCCCAAAAGCACGCCCGGGATTCCGATGAATACGGGAATAGAGAGAAGATTGAGCCCAAGCGCGGCCCTCCACCCTCCGTCAAAAAGGTGGATGAATGCCCGGGTCATTCCGCAAAATCCGCACTTCCAGCCGGTATAAAACAACACAGGACAACGCTGTCCGAATCGGCCTATCTCATCCAGAATGGATTCCACGCCCAGTCGGTGCACACCGTAGGCGATGATCCCGTAGACCACGAGACTCGCGAACGCCAACCCTTTGTAAACGGAAGAGGCTCCGTCTCTCACTTGAAGAGGCAGCTCCCCTCCACATAGCTCGAACCGACAGGACAATACGCTCCGGCACGGGCTCGGATCATCCCTTCCATGTTGATTCCGGTTCGCTTGGCTTCGTCCAGATCCATGATGGAATCGAAGGTCTTGATCGGCGGAACTCCCGTAATCCTGTAGACCTGCTGAATTCGCAAATGGACCTTGATCGACTTGGCCGCAAGACAGTGCACGTTCCCCTTCGAGTCGGTGAATTGCTGGGGCAACTGCCCGGGCACATCATCCGAACCACAATTCACCACGAGTGCAGCCCGGGCAAGAATCGGGCATTCACGCGCAGCCTGGGCGGGCTTGCTCGCCTGGTCGGGAACCGATTTATTCGATGAAAACCAACTTGCCGCACGGGGAGCCGGTCCGATCACATTACCGCTGAACTGAATGGAGTTCTGATCGAACTTATTCCCGCTCAACGACTGCTGGGAAGCAATCTGAACCGGGTTCACCGTTGCCTCTCGGATCTGACCCGCAAACTCACTGTACTCGTTACAGCGGGCCCCGGTCAGGGTGAAGAAGCCCGTCACCGGACGTCCCGACCCGTCGGTGAGAACGATGGCATTTCCCTGACCACCCGTCTCGACCGGATCGGTGGACATCCAGAGATCATCGAACCTCGAAGGAGCCTGATCGGCACTGTGGATACAATCGTACTTCAAAGCATTCGACGGGTTTTTCCGATCGAATGAGTTGAGGCAACAGGCCAATTTGGGATTTGCCGCATTGTTGAACTGATCCCTTGCGGTAGACCCACTCAGGTTCTGAGAAACCGGGGAAGGCACTCCGGAGGAATCTCCGTTATCACACATGTGAACGCTCTCCTTGATCTTGCAGGTCCTGCTGGCAATATCCAGGTAGGTCGGAGGAGCGCAAGTCCAGATCCGGCGGTTATAAGTCCGGTACCCGCCGCTTGCGGTCGGCAGTTGGATGCGTGTGATCTTCGCGGTTGCCGAAGAACGATCGAGCAACTGAGTCGCCGTGGCCGACGGATCGTGCACGGATGGATCATAGTTGGCGAGCACCATGTACTTCTGGGTATTGGCGTCCGAGGTATCCAATGCAGGCGCACAGGAATAGCCGGAGCCTCCTACTGATGAGACTGCCGTCATCTTCTCGTTCAGGTTCGGACAACCGCAACTCACCTTCGCCGCGCCCGAGCCACCGTGTCCCGGGTAATACAGGGATCCGTAATACCCGTTGCTCGATCCGTCATACGCGATCGGAACCGTTGCATAGGTGTCCGCATTGGGATTGGATGTCGAAGCGGCAGTGATCACTTCGTACAAGTCACTCACGAAACGGCCTGAGCCGGAAATGAGCTTGCCGGTGCTGGTCGAAGTGGTGTTCGAATCGTATGCGATGTCCGAAGCCGAACACACACACCGCTTCAACCCTGCAGCCGAGTAAAGATACTGCGGCAGAACCGTAGCCGGATCAGCGGAATTGTCTTTGGCAAACGGGTACACATTTCCAAGTTTCGTGACCTTGTAGCTCGAGAGCGGCTTCGACTGGGTCGAGATGTCACCCAAAAAGAAACTGGAAGTGAGTGGCATCCGTCCCGTTCCGCAAACGGGATATCCATCCGAAAACGAGTCACCGGCTTTGGCGAATTCATTCGATGGCACCACCGGGCGACAGGCCTGGGCACCCACCGCATTGGTTCCCACTTCATAGCCCGTGGGGCATACGCAATCCCCGGACGCCACCTTGACCGCTCCCTCCATCGAGCAACTGGGGGTCGCGGTCGGGGTCGGGCTCGCGGCAGTTTGAGTGGCATTCATGGTGATGCCGTTGGCAGCACTGGAAGTGGATCCTCCGGTTCCGCAAGTGAGCGAAATCTGTGACTTCATCGCCCCCGCCACAGTCGGACGACCTGAAATGCTGATGCTACAGGACCCCGGCTTGCAAAGCGGACAATCCATCGCCGCCGCAGGGTTCGAGTAGTCCACACAACAGCTCAATTTGACATCGTATCCGCAAATATCGCCTGCAGGGCATCCCTTCTGGCACATGGTCTGACAACTGCTCGCCGGCACAGTGGTACAGGTCGAGTCGAACTGGAACTGCCCCGCATCGGGCCCGGTGAAGGCCAGCTTGCAGAGCGAAGCATCGAGGGTTCCCGAGTTGACCACCGTCAAAGACAGAGGACCTCCGGAACTTCCTACTTCCACTGTTCCGAAATCGGCCGTGCTCGGAGTGGTGAAGGACAACAATGCCATGGGAGCCGGAGTGACCGCCGGGGTCGGAGTGGGAGTGGCCGTCGAGTAATTCACCATGATCCCGTCCGGAGTGGACTGACTTTGAGCATTCGAACACTCTGCAATCAAGGTGGTCCGTTTAGCTCCATCGGTCTTGGGAACAGCCACCACATCGAGAGTACACCCGCCTTTGCCCGGGATATTCAAGCACGCCTCGGGGTTCTTGATCACAAAATCCTCGGCATTCGACAAAAACACCTTACAGGACTGGGCTTCCTGGTCACCCAGATTGTTGATGGTGAGGTTCTGAACAGCGGATGCCGTACCGACCTTCACCATCCCGAAATCGAGTGTCAGGGGCTTTACGTAAAGGTCAGGTGCCGAAAGCATGGCTCCTACCTCATAGCGGAATCCGACCACCTCGGTCATGGCGAGATCGTTTCCGCAAGCAATGTAGAGGTTGCCCGCAACACTTCCATAAGCGTTGTAGCTTGGAGAACCGAGCAATTCGAACTTGCAGGCTCCGCCCAAATCGAAACCCTCGCATTCCGGACCGGCTTTGACCTGGAAATTGTCGGGGTCGCTCGGAAAAATCGAGCAGCCCTTGATCGGGCGCCCGCTCCCATTGAAAACAGCAACGGTCATCGATGCAGAACTTCCCTGATCGATCACCCCCAGAGAGCCCCCCGGAGGATCGAACTTGAAGGTGGGCGCCTGATTACAGGAACCTTTTGAAGTGATCAGAAGCGGCATCGCCAACTGGTAGGGGTCGAGTGACATTTTGATCACCGTGTTGGTGCCGTCTGATCCGGCACCGATATCGATCGGATATTTCAAAATGCGCTCGATGATGGATTTCTGTCCGGTTGCAGCGGCCCACTCATCAGGAGTGATGGAGCGAATCTGTTCTGAAAGCATCTCGGCGAGCTTTTGCGTGTCCATTCCCGATTCGTATTTTACCAGGACTTCGTTGCCATAGATTTTGAAACCAATGGCATCTCCGACCGAGAACATTCCGTTCAGGGTGAACACTTGAATCCGACGATCGCCCTCGACCAGGTTCAGGGAGCTCGAGAAAACTGGGCAACCACCCGTGTTGCATTCCGGCCTGACCGAAGACCGGAACCAGGGCTCCGCTTGATTGGCATCGTCCAAATAGAGATACAAGTGCGCTGAGTCTGCCGCATTGAAAACCGGATCGATCCTTGGGGGAAACCCGTTCGCCCCAAACGGAGCTCTGCCGGCGGAGTTCCACTGATCCGGTGTGGTCTGGTCGACTTGCGCCTTGAGCCACTTAGCACTACTCGCTGCATCCTTGAAGCCGGTCGAGGTCACATTGTGCCCGTAAAGGGTCAAGCCGAACACGTCGCTGGAATCGGGCATCCCATTCACTCCGAAAACTTGTGTCCGGACGCCACCCGGTCCTTCACTTGCCTGCTTGAGGAGAGTGAAAGTCGGACAAGACCCGCCCGTCCCGGGATCCACCACCGCAGTGGATTTACAGGACAGGAATTGCCACTGCCCCCTTCGGACACCACAGTTCTTACTCACTCCAAATTGACCCCAGAATATATCTGGCATCCCCATCATAAACTCTTTTGGATAAGGATTAGCCACGCACTGACAATCCTTCGCGCCGTTCGGCGAAATCAAAATTCCGTCTGGAGTCACGCCATCCCAACTTTTTTGAACCGGAAACCGACCGCTTGCCGCAATCAGGTCTAATGCCTCCTGTACCGCGCTCCCCCGAGGGTCTGCACGATCCCAAGCCGCTTCACAAACTCCGATACTCTCGTTTGGTTCGTCACGGAAATCGAAATCCTCGAACTGCCCTTCGTAGAATCGACAGGCATCGATCTGAATGGGGTCGACTAGAATCGGTTCAGCTGGGGGCGCTGCAATTGTGGGCACGGGCACAGGCGTTCCCCTCACCCTTTTTGCAATGGCTGTGGTGGGAACTGCAAATAAAAGCACACCCATCCATAAAACTTTCGAAAACCGTTTCAGTATGTGCATACGTCCCCCACCCTGCGAGTTCCCGGCAAACAGGTATCACCAAAACGATTGCCGATGATTTCTGAAACATCCAAAGAAGCGATTTGATCTTTCATGGCCCGGGTATCGAAAGTCTTGAGCGGACTTTGACCGGCAATCTGGTAAAGCTGTTCGATTCTGAGATGAACCGTGATCGAAGCAGCCATCGGACACCGGACAAGAGTTCCG
>CAMCGZ010000028.1 GCA_945874535.1 Bdellovibrio sp. ZAP7 | reverse complement strand
CGACTACTTCAGACTCCCGCCGGACCAGGTGATCGAACTCGGGACCCACATCGACCTTTGATCCAGGACGAAGCCACCAAACTGTCAAAGGCACTCCGGCGCCGTACCCCCGCATGGAGTCGTTCGAGGACTTCCTCGGCGTTCCCTCCGGAAAGCACACGACTGGAAACCGGGACCACCATGAAATTGGCTTCCTTGCCGACCTTGAAACTACCGGTGATCTGATCGAGGCCGAGAATCGAGGCTCCAGCCAGCGTCGCGCGATACAGGGCCTTCACCCGGGTCGCACCTTTCACTCCGGCTTTCTTGTTCTGACGGACAAAACTCTCCATCACATCGAACATGGACAAGAATGGCCCACCCCCGATGTCGGATCCGAGCGCCCAACGCACGCCTGCCTTTTCTGTGCGACGGAAATCAAAAAGTCCAGACCCGAGCCCGAGTTCCTTGACCGGGGCATTTGAAGTCGGACAATGAGCGATCGAGGTGCGGGTCCTGGCCAGAAGACGCAACTCATCGAGCGAAAGGTGGATCCCGTGTCCCATGATGGACCGGGGCCCGAGCATTCCGCTCTTTTGATAAATTTCGGTATAATTCCGGACCTTCTCAAAACCCGGAATTTTCCGGTATTGCGAGAGTACAAAGTCGATTTCGCCCGGGGTCTCGGACAAATGGGTTTGTTTGAAGGCCCCGGCCGCGTCCGCCCATTTGGCGCCCTCTTTCATCACCCGCGGAGTCGTGGTGATGGCAAAGCGGGGAGTCAAAGCATAGCGGGTGCCATACCTCTTCAATAGCTTTCGAACCAGCCGGAGCGACTCTTCTTCTCCCACGGTGAGTTCGGGAGGCGACTCCATGTTCATGAGCACGTTTCCGACCACAAAATGCCCCTTCACTTCACGAAACGCGCTTCGGATCGCGGTTTCATGAATCGAGCTGTAGATGGCGCCTCCCTGGGTTCCGGAGCATCTGAGTTTCATGAAAAACTCTTTCGCCCGTTTCCGGGCGTATGCGGGATCGGCAAAACGCATCTCGGTCGGAAAAGTGTAGCGTTTCAGCCAGGTCAAGAGTGAAGCCTTCGGCATTTCACGCACCTCGTCCTGCACCCAATGAAAATGCATGTCAAAGAAGCCCGGGATCAGCAGGGCCGAACCGTGATCGATCACCGCCCTCCCCCCGAACGCCTTTCCATAGCGGACCCGGGCAGACTTCAAATCATGGATCCCTTGGATTTTTCCGGTCCGGGCATCCACCACCAGGACACCGTCCCGGATCAGGTCACACTTCAGGTCTGAGACGGGATTCAAGAGCGTTCCCAGATGAAATCGAAGCAAGGGCTTTTTCGTCATATCTGTCCAATATTAAACGCTTTTTACTGGCAGAGGGAGGGTTTTCTGCTAGAGTCCTTCAAAAAGGGGATCAACGTGAATCAGGATCTTTTTGAATGGCTCCTCCTGCTGGGGCGTTGGGTGCACATCACGGTCGGCATCACCTGGATCGGAACCTCGATCTTCTTCATGTGGCTCGATCGGAGTTTCGTACGGAATCCCGAGGCCAAGCGCGAAGGCCATGTCGGAGAGCTCTGGATGGTTCACGGGGGCGGTTTTTACCATGTGGAAAAGCTCCTGATGGGCCCGACGAAGGTTCCCGAGGAGCTCCATTGGTTCAAATGGGAGTCCTACTGGACCTGGCTGTCGGGAATTTTCCTGTTGGCGATGATTTTTTATGCCGGAGCGGGAACCTTTTTGCTCGATTCGTCGGTTTCAAAAATCACCTACGCCCAGGCGATCGGACTTTCTATCGGATCACTCGTCGGGTCTTGGTTGTTTTATGATTTTCTTTGGGAGTCCTCACTCACGAAAAAAAGCCCGATCACGGGGCACATCCTGACTTTGATCTGGTTCGCAGGCATGGTTTACCTGCTCTGTCACACCCTCTCGGGCCGGGCCGCCTACATCCACATCGGTGGCATGGTCGGGACCTGGATGACGGCGAATGTGTTCCTCCGGATCATCCCCCGTCAGGTCAAGATGGTCGAGGCCTCGAAGCGCGGTGAACCGGTGAATCAGGATTGGGGCAAGAACGCCAAGAACCGTTCGACCCACAACACCTACCTCACCCTGCCGGTGATCTTCATCATGTTGTCGAATCACTTCCCGAACACCTATGGCAATCCTTACAACTGGCAGATCCTGATCGCGATCAGCGCAGCCGGGGCAGCCATCCGTGAGTTCTTTGTGGTCCGTTTGTCGAACCCGGCCAGGTCGAGACTCTTCGGCGCCATCGGGGCGATGCTGATTCTTGCGGTGATGTTCCTGACTCGCGAGAACACCGGCTACACAGAATCGCCAGCACCCTCCGCACCGGCTCCGGTAGTCGCTGTGGCGACTCCTACCGGACCGGCAGGAACCCTGAGGGGCACCATTTCGCTCGAGGGCCCCACTCCCGAGCTGGAAAAGCTTTCTCTCCCTGCGGTGTGCAACCCGAAAAACAAACCCGCCCTTTACTCGAACGACATCCAAATCGAAAACGGTAAGATCAGAAACGTCCTGGTGAGGGTGATTTCTGGACAGGAAGGAAAGCCGATCCCTCCCGCACCGACCTCACCCGTGATTCTCGACCAGGTGGATTGCCAGTACGAACCCCGCGTGATTGGCGTTCGGGTCGGACAACCGGTGAATTTCCTGAATAGCGATCCGACCTTTCATAATGTGAAATCCCGCAGTAAATCAAACGAGAACTTCAATGTGGCCATGCCGAACAAAGGGGACCAGGTCACCAGGATTTTCACCAAGCCGGAAATCGTCATCGAGTCGGAATGCAGTGTCCACCCCTGGATGAGTGCTTCGATTGCGGTGATGGATCACCCGTGGTTTGCGGTCAGTGATGCGACTGGAATTTATAGCATTCCGGGATTGCCACCCGGAAAGTACAAGATCGAAGCCTGGCACGAGGTGTTCGGATCGAAAGTTCTCGAAGTCACCATCATCGAAGGGAAAGAGGCAGTAGCCGATTTCTCATTCAAGAAATGAGACAGACATGATCAGCACCCACATTCTCGACACCAGCAAGGGCTTTCCGGCAAGCGGAGTGAAGGTATTCCTCGATTCGATCCAGGATGGAAATTGGACGCCGCTTGCTTCGGGTGAGACCAACCCGGACGGAAGATTCGTATTCGATGTTCCCTACCTGGCAGGGCAGTACCGGATCCGATTTGGAATCGAAGACTATTACTCCCGTGCGGGGCTCAAACCGTTTTTCCTCGATGTCCCTGTTGCATTCGAGATCACGGATACCTCGAGAAAGTACCACGTCCCCCTGCTCCTGAATCCTTTTGGCTATTCCACTTACCGAGGATCCTGATGAAGCCGATCACCGCATATGAAGCCTTTCTTTCTCCCCAACTGATTGAAACCTTGAGAACCCAAGGGCGCCCCGTCAAGGGTGTGCCGGGTCTCATGGAACTCGATCAGGGTGGAGGTCTCGAGTCCCCGGAGTCCCTCGCTTTTGTCTGCGAGCTTTTCCGGAGATTGAGGGATCCGCTCGAGAAGGTTCTGAATCAGCGTGTGGTCGACCGGAAGTTCATCGACGAACGGACCCTGGCCTGTGTGGGCCTCAATACCGGCCTCAAGATCGATTTACTGGATCCGGACTACCAGACCGTCATCGGACAACAAGACGGTAAAGGCAGAATCGTAGTCGGACCCCACGGTCCACATTACTGCCAACCGGTCGCAGGCAAGGCGGTGGCTCCCGTTCCAACGGAACTTCAAGGCCACCATGTGACCCTTTTCGGTCCACCCGATGATCCGAAGCTCTCGATCAACGCCATGAATGCGTTTCACCGGGTGCTGAAGAACGAGCCCGCCATCATTGGCGAGATCCTGAAGAACAGCACCATCACTCCGTTCTGGGGTGCGGATGACGAGGATTCCAAGACACCGCTACGTCAGGATCTGGTCGCTGCAGGGGAACACCTGAAAGCCTGTTTCGACGGCAGCCTCCAGTACACCGATCCACGCAGCGGTAAGTCGTATCGTCTTGCTACGGAGCGACTGTCGCTACCGATCAAACGCTTCCCAGGCCTTGCGCTTCCCTGTCCGTTTCTGTTGCTCGACGGCTCGCCGATTCCTCTGCACCTGTACGATTTCGCAATTCACCTGTACGCGAACCACGCCGATCCGAAGGCGCTTCATTACTACGTTCCAAAGCTCGAGAACGAGGAAGAGGCCGCCTACATCAAGCTCATGATCGAAACAGCCGAATCGCTTTTGAGCGATCGGGGCTTCCAGTATCAAAAAGGCACCATCCGCCTGTTCATCGTTCTCGAGAATCCACGTGCGATCTTCAGAGCGCATGAAATCATGGATGCCCTTCATCCCTACTTCGCCGGAGCCTCTTTGGGCTGGCACGACTACCTCGCCTCGACGGCGCGCCTGATGAAGAACGATCCGAATTACCGGATCCCGGTCAAGGCCGATCCGGATATCGTGATCAAGTACATCAAGGCCTCTCACGACCTCTTGACCCGCACAGTCGGGTCTCGGGGCGGCATTCAGATTGGCGGCATGTACGGAGTCCTACCGATCCAGAACGACCTCAAAAGCCCTTCCTTCCAGATCACGCTCAAGGGATACTTTCGCGACGTGATCACCCAGATGAAGCGCGGTCTTTCCGGCTTCTGGGTGGCTCATCCGGATTTTGTGCGGATCGGAATCGCCATGGTCGAGGCCTGGAAACAGCGTGATTCGCATCCGGAATGGTTCCCTGCCTTGGTGACGTCCCTCCTCGAACCGGAGCACCGCCGGGAAATCCTGCAGTTCATCGACAAGCCGGATATCGAAGGCTTGAAACCGGAAGACCCCCGCTACGCGCGTTCACTCATTGTCGCCGACCTCAAAGAATCCGACTTCATCGCCAATCACGATCCAGAAGAAATCCGTTACAATGTGTTTCAGTCCCTCCAGTACCTCACCGACTGGTTGTCAGGTAACGGGTGTGTCGCTCTTCCTTCGACGATTGGGGGAGTCCCGGTCCGCGTCATGGACGATCTCGCCACCGCCGAGCGCTCCCGCTGGGAAGTCTGGCACGAGATCCACCACGGAAGGGTCAGCCTCGAGACCTTCCTGAAAATCGCGCACGAAGAATACCGTTTCATCCGGAAGGATCTTTCCGACAGCAAAAAGATCGTCCAGGTGAAATGGGACAGCCGGACGGAGCGCTGGTATCCGATCGCTCTACAACTCATGATTCAACTCATGACGACCGAGGATCCGCCCGAATTTGCCAGTGAGCTTTTGCTTCCGTTCACCCTCGATATGATCCGGAACGCTCCGGATCCTTGGAGCGCGGCAAAGCGTTTTGTTCCCGGTAAATACGGATTCAGGCCCGAAGTCGAGCGAATGAGCGCCCTCTTTGACGTTTGCGGAACATTGGCATTCGCCTCACCGGTTTCAAAAGAACCCTTTCTGGATCTGGAACGGATTGAAGGATTGATTCTCGGTCTGGGTCTTCCGGAACTTCTTGAAGCCGCCTCGTTCCACGGAGACATCGGCGAGGCTCCGGCCACACTCGACGAGCGCGCCCGAAGTGAACAAGCCAAAGTGCAAGCGGATGACCCCGCACTGCGTGCCGAGCTCCGATTGCTCGGTGCCGAGTACCTGAAACGCCACGGTTTCAAGTTCCTGGTTTCGGCCAAAGGAAAGTCCGCCTCCGAACTCCTGGCACTCTTGAAGGAACGGCTGGAACGCACAACAGAATTGGAATTCCTCACAGCCAAAAAGGAATTGTTCGAAATCACTCGGAAACGCATGGCCGGACTCCTCGAAAAGGATCCGGTGAGTTCCATCGAGATCCTCCGCAAGAATGCAGGAATCCGGGGAGTTCAAATCGCCGCCACCTTGGACGGAAAGCAGATCGGGGTCGCCTGTCTCGGATCCCGAAATCCTGCCGGAGATCCGGTCACTTCTTCGACCCGATTTGAAATCGCCTCGCTCAGCAAGACCTTGGCTGCGGCGTTCTCCATCCCTTTCTTGCGCCGCCGCGGAATCATGCTCGATACCCCCGTTCAGTCTCTTTTGGACGGAGTCGGATCCTCCTTCCGTCTGAGGTGCATCGGTTCCATTCCGGCTCACGATTCCGGGCAAGTGACCGTGAAGCACCTCATGAACCACCGGGCTCTCAATCTCCACTATGTGAACGGCCTTCCGGCACATGATGCCCGACCCACAGCCGGAGAGATCCTAGAAGGAAAAGCCAATTACTGGCGGCCCGAGGTCGGAGTGCTTCACTCCCCCGGAACACAGTTCCAGTATTCGGGTGGGGGCTACCTGGTGCTCGAACATTTGATCGAAAGCCTGGAGCGGAAGCCCCTGCACCCAATCACCCACAGCTGGCTCGAATCGGTTTCAGCAGGTGAGCTCAGTTTTGATGATCAGGGGTTTGACCCCGAACACGATGCGAGCGGGTTTCGGGATGACGGTTCCGAGGTTGCGGGTCATCGCTACCGCTTTCCAGCGTTTGCTGCGGGAGCGGTCGGAACCGCCCAAGGCATGCTCCGCTTTCTCACTTGTTTGTCGGACGCCTATGCGGGAAGGCCAGCGCCGATCGATCTAGACACGGCCATCTTGATGCTTTCGGACAAGGACGCTGCCAGTCGCGAATTCATGGGGGTTCAGTGCGGGATCGGCACCTTCATCGCCGAGGCGGGCGAGAACCGCTTTGCCATCCATCAAGGAGCCAATGACGGATTCCGGGCGCTGTCCCTTCATTGCTTCCGTGGACCCGATTCCGGAAAAGGCTTCGTGATCTTTTGCAATGCCGATGACTCCGGCGTCCCTTTTATCGCTTCGGTGGCGCGAACGCTGATTCGCCACTTTGCCATCACCGGTGTCGATGAAGGCCTGATCGAAAACGCACTGAAGCTCGAGTCCACTCCCAAGGAGGAGATCGTGAACCGGGGCTACCGGGATCTCCTGTTCAAGGCTTTTTTGCCGGATCGAGCCGAACCCATTGATCCTCCGGGTGCGATGGATCCGCTCGCACCCTTCCACGTCGGCATCGGGGCACGGGTATTGAGCGTGACCGACGACCGATTCGCCAGGGTGGAGAACCTCCTTTCTGCGCACTTACCTGTTTTCGATCCGGAACTTTACGGACGGCAGGGCAAGGTGATGGACAGTTGGGAATCTGTTCGCCACAACCCGCTTCCCGAGGATGTCGCTATATTTGAACTGAAGGCACCGGCGCAGATCGCCTACCTTTCTCTTTCAACCCGGTATCATCTGGGCAATCAGGCTCCGAAAGTCCGGATCGAAGCCCGTGTGAATGCTGGGCAGGCCTGGATTTTGCTCGTTCCCGAAATCAGTCTCGAGGGTCACGCACTGAAACGGGTTCGCTCACTCGACCCGCACACCCGCTTCCTGCAAGTCCGGGCAGTGATGATCCCGGACGGGGGATTCACACGCCTCGGTCTCTTCGGACCCGATCTTCCCGAATCCGAGACCCAACATTACCTCGAGGCTCATTTGGCTTTAAGTGAGGCCTATCCGGATGCGATTCCGGCTCCTCAGAAACCCCTCGCACCCGACTATGTGGCCGAGCCACACGAGATCCAACGAAATCTTTCTCGCATGGCTCCCGGAGATCGAGTGGACATCGCCAGCATCGCCTTTGGCGGAAAGATGCTCAAAGCTTCGAACGAGCATTACGGACCTGCAGTGCGGATGATTTCGCCTTACCCTCCCCTCCACATGTTTGACGGGCTTGAATCGTCCCGGAGCCGGGTGTCCGGTCATTTCGAGGAAGCCCGAATCCAGCCGGGTCAAGCCTTGCCGATCGAGGAGATCGAAATGGACTTCAGGTACTTCGTGAACAACAACCCCCGCGAGGTGGAGGTTTACGGGAAAGTAGCCGGTGATTGGAAATCCCTGCTTCCTCGCACTCGTGTGAAGGAATACGCAGGGAACACATTCCGCTACCCACTGTCAGAACCTGTGGTTTGTGAGGAGATCCGTCTCATTGTCCATCCGGACGGAGGCATGAACCGCCTCAAGCTTTGGGCTCGAAAACCTTCTGCCGGTGCCTGAGTAGATCGGCAGCGATGCTGATTGCGATTTCGGAGGGGGCGTTCTTTCCGTAATCCTCGCCGATCGGGCATAAAAACTCCTTGGAGCGCCCCGGTTCCAACCCGTCTTCACGCAATTCGGCTTCCATTTTGATCCGCTTCACTTTGCTCCCTAAAACCGCAAGGTAAGGAAAGGAGCGGGTCTTGAGAGCGTGCCGGAGGAGCGGATAATCGGTGGAATGCCCCATGGTGATCATGGCGACAAAGGAGTCATCCGGTAAGCCATCCATCACCCGGATCATATCCGGCTCGCAGTTCACCGTCAGGCGAGGATGGGAGGCTAATTTACCGGTCCACTCGGCTCTCGGGTCCGTCACCGTCAGGCGGCAATCCAAGCGAAGCAAGAGAGGCGCGAGCTCTTGAACAATATGACCGGCACCAAAGAGCGCGATCTTCCACTCCCCCTCGGGCTTGAAGGGTTCGAAAAACAGGCTCACCTCACCCCCACAACTCATGCCGACATCGCGCTTCAGGTTCCAGGTCACCGAGCGCCCCTGTCTGCAATCCGGATCAAGCAGCATCTCACGGGCGGTATCGAGGCACTTCCGCTCGATCTTGCCTCCCCCGATGGTCCCTGCAATCAAGCCATCTATGCCAGCGATCATTCGCGCCCCGACATCCTGGGGGGCATGACCCCGCTCGCCCGTCATGGTGACGACCACCATCGGGACTCTAGCGGTCTTCAATTCCAGGAAACGGGCGCAAAATTCCTCGAAGTTCAAGGCAGTCTCCTCCCTTTGGCCTTCTCGAGCGCGAGCAGAATCACCTCGGGTGTGGCAGGAGAAACCACCTCGACCGGTTGCCCTCCGTTCCGGAAAGTGAGCGCGTGCTTGATCGCGGTCCAGACACTCGTTCCGAGCAAAAACGGAGGTTCCCCGACCGCCTTTGATCCGTGAACGGTACCGGGATTGCCATCGTTCTCAATGAAAGCAACCCGGAAGTCCCGAGGGGTGTCTTGCACGTTCGGGATTTTGTAGGTGGTCGGAGAATGGGACACGAGTGCATGCCGATCATTGTAGTAGAGGTTCTCGCTCGTGACCCAACCCATGCCCTGAATGAAAGCCCCGGTGACTTGTCCCGAGTCGATTCCCGGATTGAGCGGGCGACCGAGGTCCATCAAGATGTCGGTCCGGTCGACCTTCATTTCGCCGGTATACTCGTCGATGGTCACTTCGCTCACTGCCATACCCTGGGTGAAATACCCGAAGGCCTTCCCCGACACTTTGACTTTATCAAAACCCAGACCGGGGGTTTTGTAATGCTCATAGCCTGAAAGCGAGATTCGATTCTGATAAGCGGTCTGAATCAATTCGATGAGTGGCACCTCGTTTCCGGTCGAGATTTCGCGCACTCGACCCTCCAGAAACTCAAATCCCGGATCGAGGGGGGCTTCCACGATTTCAAGCTCGCGCTCCATGGTCGACACGACTCCTTGGAACTTGAGTTTCGCAAGCCCGATCAGTCGCGCCCGGATCCGGTTAGCCGCCCGGAGGGCCGCCATACCGTTCAAGTCCGATCCGCTCGATGCAGCCGTCGGAGAGGTATTGGAATTCTTCTCGGTCGAAGTGGGCATGACACGCACCCGCTCCATCGACAGACCGAGTGAGTGAGCCACAACCTGTGCAATCTTGGTATTCACCCCCTGGCCCATCTCGGTCGCACCCGTGCTAACTTGCACAGACCCATCGAGCTGGAGATTCACCAGTGCATTGGCCTGGTTCAGGAAACGCGCAGTGAAGGCGATGCCGAACTTCGTCGCAGTGAGGGAAATCCCCTTCACCGTGCCACACTTGCGTGCATTGTGCTCGCGGATCCTCTGAAGCCGGACCTCGTAATCCGAACTCAAGCGGAGGCGCTTCTCGATTTCCGGCAACAGGTTGTTTTCGACCTGCTGCCCGTAGGGAGTACGCACCCGTTCCCCGCGATAAAGATTGAGACTCCGCACTTCAGCCGGGTCTTTTCCCACTACAGCTGCGATGTCCTCGAGAATCGCCTCGATGGTCATCGTGCCCTGAGGGCCGCCGAAGCCCCTGAAGGCGGTGTGCGAATGATGATGCGTCCGGTAGCAAACCCCTTCGACCTGGACATTCGGAATGTAGTAAGCGCCATCGACATGAAACATGGCTCGCTCGAGGATGGACCCTGAAAGGTCCGTATATGCCCCACCGTCTGACTGGATCTGCACCTTGAGAGAGAGAATCCGCCCCTCGGCATCGAATCCCACTTCATACTCATTCTGAAAAGGATGACGCTTGCCGGTGATGATCATGTCCTGGTCTTTGGTGAGGACCATCCGGGCAGGACGCTTGAGCCGATCGGCCACCAAGGCCGCATAGGCTGCAATGGGGGCCGCCTGCGATTCTTTTCCGCCGAATCCGCCACCCATCCGCTTCACCACACACACGACATCATGAAACGAGCGCCCGAGAGCCTCAGCCACCACGCGTTGGGTCTCGCTCGGGTGCTGGGAAGAGGAATGCACCTCGACTTGGCCGTTCTCGAGTGGGTAGGCAATCGCCGCCTGGGACTCCATGTAGAAGTGTTCCTGACCACCGACCCGGAACACTCCCTTCAGCCGATGCGGGGCAGAAGCCAGAGCCTGATCCGGATCTCCCTGCCGGAAGGGGGATGGAGCCCGGTGCAAGACCGCACCTTGGGCCTTTGCTTCATCGATCGAAAAAATGCCGGGTGATGCCTCTTCTTTGAGAAGTACCTTTTTCTTGATCCGTTCGACCGCCACACGGGAATTCGAGACGATCAAGGCCGCAGGTTCACCATGATAACCGATCCGATCGATCACCAGGAAAGGCTGATCGTGAACGATGGCGCCCCACTTCTTGGCATGAAAGTCAGCGGCAGTAAACACACCCAAACAGTCTGGATCTCGGAGCGCTTCTTCGGAATCGATCCCGGTCAGAACCCCGGAAGCCAAGGTGGTCCCGACAATGCCCACATGAACCTCACCACGCACTTCGGGACGATCATCGACGAACACGCTTTCACCCGTCACATGGGTCCGGGCGGAATCGTGCGGTAAATTCTTTCCGACACTCATACCAAAACCTCGCTTGCGCTCAGGCCCGCTTCATTCAGAATGCGGTCTCCTAGTTTCAATAACAAATTACGAACCAAAACCTTCCTGAAGATCGAGGATCCGCGCACATCACTGAGTGGCTTCACCCTGTTCTGTGCTGAATCAGCGGTCCGGAGAAAGAGCCCGGACTCGATCTGTGCGCCTTCGAGCATTTGTTCTTCATCGGGCATCCGGACCACGCTAGCTGCGACTCCACCGAGAGCCATGCGAACGCCCTCCAGTCGATCCCCGCGAATCCGATAGCGCGCTGCGAAGGCCACCGTCGAAATATCGAGATCCTTCCGGGTACTGGCCTTGAAGAGAGCATAACAGTGATCGCTCTTCGGGATCCGGATCGCAGTCAGAATCTCGTCTCCGGTAAAGTCGAGCTCCTTGTAACCTCCTTTGATGAAGGCATCGATCCCGACCTCACGAGTCTCTACCTGCCCCGAAGCACCGAGCCTCGAAATCATCAGGGTCACCTCGGCCACTCTGAGAAACGGGGTCGAATCCCCGATTGGAGAGGCATTCATCAGATTCCCCGCCAACGTCGCAGAATGCTTGATCTGGGGGGAAGCGAAGATCTTCAACATGCCGGAGAACTCCGGGAAGGATGCCGAAAGAAGATCTTCCACATCAGCCAGGCTCACCCTGGCACCGATTCGGAAGGCATCGGATCCATCGGTAAACTGATACAATTCCTCGACCCCATGGAGCGCGATCCTCGGCCCCGCAACGAGCTTGCCCTTATTGGTGAGCACACCGAGATCGGTCATGCCTGACACGATTTTCGCCTGAGGATGATCCGCCCTCAAGCGGAGCGCCTCGGCCAGAGTTGCAGGCAGAAACACCGGAGCTTCCGGAGAGCCCACCCGGACGGAGGCATCCAAATTTTCGAATTCAGCTTCCATGGGTGCGTGCGGATACAAAGATGCGAGATTCGGCACCTTGCCAGGATCGATCGAGCCCCCAGCGTTCAGAATCGGCTCATAGCCGGTGCAGCGACAAAGATTCCCGGTGGTGTGATTCCTGACCATTTTGGAATCGATTGCGCAGCCCTTCCGCTTGGCGGAATCGACCATGCCGGCCATGGAACAGACAAAGCCGGGCGTGCAGTAACCGCACTGCGAACCCTGGGCGCGAACCATCGCCTCCTGAACCGGATGGAGCCCGTCCGCACGTTTCAATCCCTCGACCGTGATCAAGTGACTCCGATCGAGAGAATAAACCGGAGCGATGCAAGAATTCATCGACCGGTACTCACCGAGGTGTCCATTCCGGAACCGGGCGACCAATACCGTGCAGGCACCGCAATCGCCCTCGGCACAGACCACCTTGGTGCCGGGGAGTCCCCTTTCATAACGGAGTAGATCGGAAAGCATCAGGGTCGACTCACTCCCGGATGCGCGGGTTCTTTTTCCGTTCAGGTAAAACACCACTTCATTTCTCATGAATTTCTCCCTGCGGCGCAAAGCGAATGCCCCTTCAGCCATTCGGTTTCGCCATCCGTGTAAACTTCTTTCTTCCAGATCGGAGCCTCGTGCTTGAGCCGTTCGATCACTGTCCTGCATACTCTGAAGGCCTCATCCCGATGCGGTGTCAGAACCTGAATCCAGACACTCGATTCACCCACCCCCACCGCACCCGTCCGGTGCTGGATCCGGATGCTCCCGGGAGATCCGGCTTCCTTGAGGGCTTCTTCTGCGATCTTTTGAAGGGCCTTTCGAGCCAGGGGTATAAAGGCGTCATAATGCACCGATTCGACGGCCCTTCCGAAATTCACCGCTCTCACCCGTCCCGAGAACTCACAGCTTGCACCGAACCCGGTCTCCTGATCGCACGAAGGCGCACTCTCCACGATGGGCTCCGGCCCGAGATGAATCTCAATGCGAGGGGTGTGCGATTCCACCTTCATCCTCCACAAACCGGAGGAAGGACCGCCAGCCCCTCCCGGACCTGAACCGGTTCATGGTCCTGCAAAATCGATTCATCATCGGCAATGACCGAATCGGAAATCAAAACGAGATCCATTTGGAATCCCCGTTTTTCAAATTCCGAAGTCAAAATCCGTTTCAAATCGCCTGCACTCAAAATCGTCCCCGGGTCAACCGGCAACTCGAAGAATCCATCCGAGTCGGCGCACCTTCTAAGGGCTCCGAAAAACCTGACTTTGATCATACCATCACCCCATTGATGGTATGAATCCGCACCCGGGACCCCGCAGAGAATGTTTGCCCACCTTCGGGAAGCTCGATCCAGACCTCGGCCTCAAGCAGTGAATGAATCATGAAAGAAGCCTGTCCGGGAAGCGCTTCCACCCTCTGGATCCCGCCCTGACCGGCACTCCACCTGCCCCGGAGGAAGCAACGGAGTCCTTCAGGCTTTTCAACAGGGGCAGACAGCTCCGCCCATTCTGGCATCGGACTCTTGCGCGAGAGAATCGAACACAGATAGGGTTTTACAAAAAACTCGAAGCTGACCGCACTGGATATCGGATTGCCGGGAATGCCGATCAGGACCGTAGGACCTTGCCCCGGAAAATCCGCCACCAAAAGGGGCTTGCCGGGACGGATGGAGATCCGGTGAAACGCGATTGTCCCGCCCGATTCCGAGACCGTTCTCGGAATGAAGTCGTGAACCCCCATCGAGACCGCTCCTGTGGTGAGGAGCACATCCACCCGGTCTTTCAAGGCTCGGGCGAGCTCGGCTTCAAACACGCGAGAACGGCCGTCCGTTTCATCGCCTGCGATTCCGAGGTACTCGACCTCTGCACCCGCTGCCCGAAGGGACTCCACCAGAAACAACCCGGTCGCATTCCAGATGCAACCCGGACGAAGAGGAAAAGTACCCGGATCCTGAAGTTCATTGCCGGTCGATAAGACTCTCACCCGGGGCCGGATTCTGACCGGCACTTCATGGATCCCGAGAGCGGCAAAAGCCATCAAGGCCGCCGAATCGATGATCTGACCGGATGTTCCGGCGGAGGTCCCGGCACGGAAATCGGAGCCGCGCTTCCGGATGTGATCCCCGACTCGAACATTCGCAAGAACCCGAATCGAAGGGATTCCATTCACCTCGAGCGATTCGGTATCCTCGACTTTCACGACGGCATCGAACCCACCGGCGGGGATCGGTGCACCAGTCATGATCTGAACCGCTCCCACTCCGTGCACAGCTGGAATCAAATCTCCTGCGATCACGCGCCGGAGTACCGGCAATACTCCGGCGTAAGTCTCCAATTCTTTTGAGCGGACTGCATACCCGTCCATGGCCGAATTGTCGAAGGCCGGGAGTTCTTCTTGGGCCACGACCGCTTCGGCCAGAACCCGACCCGATGCCCGATCCAAAGTCACCTTCTCCACTGGGAGTCTCCGGGAATTGGCCAATTGTTCAAGGATCTCGAGTGCGCGTGCTGCAGAAATCATTTATCCCCCGATCTCCGAAAACCCACCGAGATTCCCGGTCTCGCCCTCGAGCAAGCGATGCGAAGGTGCTTTCAGCTTCAGTAAGCTTGCCAGTTGTTCGGGTATGGTCCCGGCCTTCTCGGGAGATTGGAGGAATTCCCGGAGATCGTGATTCCCTTCTCCAAACAGACACAAGCGGAGTGCCCCCGTCGAGCTGACACGGAGTCGATTGCAGGTGGAACAGAAGCCCTCAGCATGAGGAGCAATCAGTCCGATCCTTCCTTGAAAATCTGGATGCGACAACTCGAGAGCCGGCCCACCCGAAACGGTACGCTCGATCGGACGCCAGCCTTGCCTCAACAGCTCGAGCCTCATCTCACCACTCGAAAGGAAGTGGGCATCCCGATAAATTCCGCCCTTTCCGGTCTTCATCAGCTCGATGAACCGGACCGTGAGGGGCCGGGTTTTCACATAGTTCAAAAACAACTCGAGCTCATCGCGGGCATGTTCCCGGTGCAATACGGCGTTCAGTTTGATGGAATCGAAATGGAGACTCAGCGCTTGATCGATGCCATCGAGCACCTCGTTCAAGCGGTCGCGCCCCGTGAGCATCCGGAATCGTCCCGGATCCAGACTGTCCACACTGATATTCAAAGCCTGTAATCCGGCCAGACGGTAAGTAGCGGCTTCGCGCTTGAGATCCCAACCGTTCGTCGTCAGAGCGCGGAATTTGAATCCCGGTAGCGAGGCAGCGAAGGCGATGATCCCGGCCAGGTCTTTCCGTAAGGTGGGCTCCCCACCGGTAAATCGGACCTTGCTGAACCCGGCGGCTTCAAACCCCAGCAGGAGATTCCTCACCTCGGACTCACTCAGCTCCGACGGAAGGCCAGGATCACGCGGAGCGTAACCGCTGGGCAGGCAATAGCGACAGGAGAAGTTGCATGCCTCGGTCAAAGACAACCTCAAATAGCTGAATTTCCGGGCTCGGGAGTCGACTAGCATGTCCTCAAACTATGCCACAAAACAGGCTAGACGGAAGCCCGCTTTTCGGGGAAGGTGGAACCGTGTCCAACGAGGGAAAATCCGCCTACCGCATGATCGATGTCGGGGAAAAACCCGTCACTCGCCGGATCTGTCGTGCCACAGGAAGTTTTTCTGCACGGCCCGAAACCCTGGGTCGGATTGAGCGTGGAGAACTCCCCAAAGGCAATGCCTTGGCTCTGGCTGAGGCCGCCGGAATGGCTGCGGTTAAAAAGACTCCCGAACTCCTCCCCCTTTGCCACCCGCTGCCCGTGGATGCCGTGAGTTTCCGCTTTGTTTTCGAGCCCGACCGTCTCCGGGTCGAGTGCGAAGTCGTGGCCCACGCCAAAACCGGCGTCGAAATGGAAGCCCTGAGTGGCGTCATGGCCTGCCTCCTCTGCGTGTACGACTTGGTCAAGGGGATCGATCCGGCCTTGGATCTGGAAGAAATCCGCCTGATTGAGAAAATAGGAGGCAAGTCGGGCCACTGGGTGCACCCACGGGGAGAGCCCCTTCCTGAACCCAAGAACAGTCCCCCGACACTCCAACTGACCGAAGCGGTGGTGATCACCCTTTCCGATCGATGTTCACGGGGAGAGGCTGAGGACACTTCGGGCCCTGCGCTTCAGACCTTGCTCACTTCGGCCGGAGTGAAACAGGTGCACCGGGAACTGCTTCCGGATGAACCCGAACTCTTGCTTTCATCGATCCAGAACTGGATCCACAGAGGAACCCGTTTGATCGTCACGACCGGTGGTACCGGACTCGGTCCGAGAGACCACACCCCCGAAACTTTGAAAAAACTCAACGGACGGAGCATTCCCGGAATGGGCGAACTCATGAGGTCTCGCGGAGCGAGCTCCACCCCCTATGCCTGGCTCAGCCGCAGCGATGCCATTCTTGTCGAAAAAACGCTCGTGCTCGCCCTACCGGGTAGTCGGAAGGGGTCGGTCGAGAGTCTCTCGGCGGTTTTGCCACTCATCGGGCACACGATTGAAATCTCCTCTGGAGGAGATCACAAATGAAAGGGTCTTGGCCGGGATGGGGTGATGCCATCGGGGCCTTCGGAGATCTGCCCGTAATGCTTCCATTGGTGATCTTGCTCGGCCAGGTGCCTGGTTACTCCCTCCCGATGCTCTTGGCTTCGGCCAGTGCGGCCTCGCTAGTTGCTCTCTGGATCTTCCGGGTTCCCGTTTCAATCCAGCCTCTGAAGTCGGTCGCGATTGCAGCTTTAGCCCTCGGTGCTGGCTCAGAAGAGATCCGCTTCTCGGGCATGATCCTCGGCGCGTTTTTTCTGGTAGGAGCTGTTTTCAGAAAAACCCCCCTCCCTGTTCCTGAACCGGTCATCCGATCGGTCCAGACCGCACTGGGAACCTTGCTCGTGATGCAAGGATTCCGCAGTGTTTCCCTCGGGCCTGTCGAACTCGCACTCACCCTCCTGGCCGTGACTGTTTTTTACTTTTTTGATCGAAGATCCAGACTCCCCTTGCTTGGAATCGCTTCACTCATGGCATTCATCGAGGCCTGCGTGAGGGGGCGTTCACCCACACCGGGAGTGTTCACCCTCCAGGAAGGAATCAGAGGCTCGGTCCTTGCCGGTCTGGTTTTACCTCAGTTGGCCCTCACTTCAGCAAACTCGATAGTCGGGGCCCGTCTGGCACTCGAAACCTATTTTCCAGACCAAATCCAAAAAACAGGCTTGAACCTCGAGCGCCGCTTGATGGCATCGATCGGAGCGGGCAATGTGCTGAGCGGACTGTTTCACGGTCTCCCCTTTTGCCATGGAGCCGGGGGCATCACTGCTCATGTCCGATCCGGGGCGCACAGCCCGGTCATGAACGGCGTCCTGGCACTCATTCTGGGGGCCTTGGCTTGGTTTTCAGCGCGAACAGGGTTTGTGCCGGTGCTCGAACCACGGATCGGATGCATTCTTTTGACGATGATCGGCTTGCATCATCTGAACTTCGCCACACCTTTGATCCGTCAGGGTAGGAGCGGATGGGTCCTGTTGGCAGGATCGGTGGGACTCGGAGTCGGAACCGGCAATCTACTGTACGTGCTCGGCTTTGCGATGGCCCTTCACTTTTTAGAAAATTCGCGGACACTGGAGAATGCTCATGACTGATTCCATG
Organism: Bdellovibrio sp. ZAP7; assembly: GCA_945874535.1. GTDB lineage: Bacteria > Bdellovibrionota > UBA1018 > UBA1018 > CAIMNF01 > CAIMNF01. Next base: position 10,113 of record CAMCGZ010000028.1, on the reverse strand, counting down.
GACCCGCGCTACGCACGACACCTGCCTCTCGAACACTGGGGCCGTGAAGGCCAGGAGAAACTCGCACGTGCGAAAGTCCTCGTGATCGGAGCGGGAGGTCTCTCCTCGCCCGCACTGCTTTACCTGGCCGGAGCCGGGGTGGGTCACCTGACCTTGGTGGACCCCGATCGCATCGAAGTGAGCAATTTATCCAGACAAGTTTTGTACACCACCGCCGATGCCGGACGACTTAAGGTCGAAGCCGCGAAAGACAAGATCGAGGCGCTCAACCCTGGGTGCCGGGTCGAAGTTCTGCCGCAAGGGCTCGATGAAGCACTGGCAAAAGAGCTTTTCCCCCGTTTTGATCTGATTCTGGACGGAAGCGATCGCATGGACTGCAAAGCCACCATCAACTCCGTTGCCCATGCCTTTGGAAAACCCTGGATTTATGCGAGCGTGAGCGCTTGGGAGGGTCGCATCCTGAGCTTGGACAGTCGCCGCGGGGACTCCGCTTGTTTGCGCTGCCTCCATCCAAACCTGAAAGACGGACAAATCGGAAACTGCGAACTTCAGGGAGTGGTGGGCCCCGTCGTGGGAGCGTTCGGTTCGCTCCAGGCACTGGAAGCGATCCGAATCCTGCTCGGAGTGTCGACAGCCGGTTCGCGGCTCCTTTCGCTCGACGGAGGAACCTTCACCACCTTGGAACACCAATTGAAAAAAAATCCGGGTTGCGCGGTTTGCGGGTCCAAACCGGCCACTCAGGATGCCGACGGAGAAGTCCTCAGCCTCAGTGTGGGAGATTATCAAAAGTCGCGCGAACGATACGTACTGGTTGATCTTCGTCCCGAAACCGAACGCGAAAACCATCCCCTCCCCTCTGGCTACACCGCTACTGTCTGGGGAGCACCCGGAACCCAGGAGCCCATTCCTCAGTTTCCTGAGGGGAAAACACCCCTTTTACTCTGCCGGAGAGGCATGATGGCTTACCGGGTTCAAGCCGAGCTCGCGCGCTCAGGAGTTTCTGCCGTAGTCCTGCGCGGGGGGATGGAAGCCTGGAACCGTGAGGGTCAATCATGAAGGACATCTCCGAGATCCTCACGATCGGATTGCCGTTCTGTGTTTTCAAGATCGTGACCGGACTCCACCTGAACAGCCCGATTCTGACCGGCCTCGGAATTCTCGATACTGCCATCAATCTAGGCAATCTGCTGACACTCCTGCTGAAACATCGGCGCTACCTTCCGGTCTGCACCCTCACCGGCTTCACCGAATGGATCCTCCGCAAGCGACCTCTTGAAGTCGAAAAACGAATGGACCTTGGAAACTCGATCGACATGGCGCTGGCGCTCGTTTTAGTAGCGGCGATGGTCGGATTTGGAAGAATCGGATCGCTGCCAGCAGATCACATTCTGGCCTGGAATGTGGCAGTGGTTCTGAATGTCCTCGGAGCCGGACTGTCACGCTTGAACCATTCTGTCCGTCAACTCAACACCTGAAGGAGAATCCCATGAACACCGAACTGAAAATCACCGAATTGGTCGAAGGAACTGGAAAAACCGCCGTCAAGGGCGCCTTGGTGACCGTCCACTACACAGGCACTTTTGAAGACGGCAGGAAGTTCGACTCATCTGTTGATCGGGGCCGGACCTTCGATTTCGTGCTCGGCGCAGGTCGAGTCATCAAAGGATGGGATCAAGGCGTGCTCGGCATGAAAGAAGGCGGGAAACGCAAACTGCACATTCCCTCCGCCCTCGCCTATGGCGAACGCGCGGTCGGACCGATTCCACCGAACTCGAACTTGATCTTCGAGATCGAGCTTTTCGAGGTCAAAGTCCGGGAGTGAGCGCCCGGTACTGGGATCGGAATTCCAGGTAAGCCTCAAGTGCCGACTTGCCACCGATGTGAAGTCCATCCGGCTCACTCGGGCGCACTCCTGAAAGATCAATGAAGTGACAGCCCTCGGCTTCGGCCGCTTGCTTGCCCATCCGGACGAGCTTGCGGACATTGTCGTCGGTGACGGAAGGGGCGTCTTCCTTGCGTCTCAAGGTGTGGCTGTAGCGTGAATCCACGCCTACCACTCCCGCCAGAACACACTCTCGATTCAAATCACCACCCCGGGCTACAGCCAGGAGTTCGCGGTACTTCTGAACCAGATCGGTCTCACTCACCCACCAATCATTGGCACTAAGTGCGATGATGACCCGTTCGGGGCGTACCCAATTCGCGGGAGAAACGATTTCCTTCAGCGGCGGAAGCTTGAACCACTCCTGAGCCAGATGGGACAGACGTCCTGCATAATCGGTCATCCATGCGAATCCGGGCTGAAGAATCATCCTGGAACCTCCAAGAAAACGAACTTGGGGAAAGGGCCTTCCATCGACCTGTGCTTCTCCGAGCCAATCAAAAACACCGGATCCGCCCTGGCTATAAACAAAAACCGACTCCGCGCAGTCCGTTCCAGCAAAGTAACGGAAGAGCCAGGTTCCGAAAGCGTCATTCGAAAACCGTTGAAACTCAGGCAAATCGAGGGTTTTCTTCATTTCAAACGGCGTCACCCCGTAGGCCATCTGGGAATCCCCGATGATGACCGTCTTCTTGCACTCCGGAGAAGCCGCCCGGGATGCCGGACAGCTGACCACTAAGAGACTCAATGCGAATAAGCCAGTACGAATCAGCGATGGAACCATAGGTGAAACCCGCTTTCTTTTCCTTGTTTGTACAGTTGTTCGTCTTTCAGCCTGAACCGTTCGAGGAAGTCGAACATTTGCTGAAATCCGAGGGGAAGAAGACCCCCGGATTCCCGGCGTGCGTTCTCCCGGGCGAGACCTCCGAGCAAAACATTGACAGTCGGATCAAGAGCCAACACCGTTTCAATCGTCTGACGAGGCATATTGGTGGGCAGTGCCTTCTTCTTCAGTCCGAGCTTCCGGAGCCAGAAGCCCAGATGGGACTTGATGGTCATGCCGGCCGATGGATCGAAGCGGTAACCCAGATCTCCCCATTCCAACACTTTGGTGAGAACCGCATCCATCATTTGATTCGTGGTCACGCGGGATAGATCGCGCCACTCGCCGAGAAGCTCGAACTCGGGCTCGATTTCCATATCGGAGGGAGCGTACATACTGTCCGTCCTGACCCCGAATCGATCCAGCAGGTCACGGTTCTTCGGATTGAATGTGGTTCGATAACGTCCGATTCTGACTTTCCCACGAGAGGCCATCTTGAAAGCCTCATAAACGATCTCAGTACAGAACATTTCTGACGAGTCGTCCATCTTCATCCCGAAATCATATGGCACCACATTCGGATCATTCGGGCTGTACAAGCGTTTCATCATCAACCGTGCCGCTTCAGCAGCCAAGCGCTCATCCTGATGCCGGTAAACAGTCACCCGAACATTCTGATCCTTCGCATACTCTTCATAAGACCGGAAGGTCGACCCCACTTCGATGTGCTCTTCCATGACGTAAGTACGTCCACTTTTCGGAGCCACATAGACCAGTGCCGCATGACTGAACTGGCCATCGGTATCCCCTAAGCGGGCAATCAATGCACTCGTGGGAGCATTTCCCCGACTGACCAGCACATCCCCTGATTTGAGATCTCTCGGAAACCGCAGCTCCCTGGACTGCGGACTCAATTGAAGGTAGGGAGCGGGACTCTTGGAATCATAAGCGCGAGGACGCACACCCGCCACCGCGGCACTTTCTTCGAGGTACCGGAGCGCGCGAAGCAAATCTCGCACGGGCCGGATACAGGAGTTCGCGATCGCCTGTCCTCCGGTCTCGCGCTCCCAGGCCCTCACCCGTTCCCGAAGGGCCAAACGGCTCAAAAATGCATGCCTTGCGATCGCAGTGTGATTCCATTTCAGATCATCAGAATCAATCCGATCCGGAGTCAGACCGTACAGATTCTCATAGTCTTTGTGCAAGCTTGCACAGGCACTGAGCGGCAATTCGGGAATCTTCCGTTGAAGCTTTCCGACCACCTCTGAGATTTTGACCGACCCGGCCCAAGCGGGCGCTCCGAAGAGGGCACCCCATAGCACGAAAAAAATCATGGGCGAATTATAGTGGTTTTATTTAATAATGCAAGCCCGATCGCGGGTTTCTGGATCCAGCTGCAATTCGGTCTTCGGCCGGAAGGCCCGGATCTTCTTGCGGATCCGTTCGTAGTTTTCGCCCTGATTCACCCCGTCCGTATTGCGATTCCAGTAGTCGACCGCATCCTCGGCACTCATTCCGCAAAACTGAATCAACGAAATCGCTGAAATGTAGCCCGAGGCATGCCAACCATTCCAGCAATGGAGGTAAACCGCCCCCTCCCCCGAAACCAAGCGGGAACGGAGTTTTTTCAGGATGGCCTCCTGATCCGAATTGTAGACGAGATTGTGGTAAGTCAGTTTTCCGGGGGTTCCATCCGGGAGCGTGCATTCGGTCTCCCGAGGGGCGGTCTTGAAATTCTTCGAATACAGGTAGATCGCGTCGGTAAAGCCCTCTTCGCAGAGGTTCTTGAGACCGTCGTTCGGCAGCGGGTTCTGGTTTTCGCGCCGATCGGTGCGGTGATAAGCGTTGTTCGCACCTCCGCGCAGTACATTGCGAAACAACACCCGGGCGTTCCGGACTCCGTAAAGGCGCTCCTCACCCTCTCCCCGGTTGTCGACAATCTTGGTAAAAAGATCGTTCACACCGTAGCGGGTCGGCAAATCGGTGCCGAGTATCAGCGCCGCAAGGGCCAGACCGAGGAACACTCAGTGAATCCCCGCCTTGCGGAACCCGAATGCCTGGATCCGTACCGGCTTGAGCTTGCTCCCGTCGGACTCCACCAGGTCAATCAATGAAGTGGTCGCTGCTTTGAGGCGCACCTGACCTCGCGAGGTGTCCAGTACCAGAGTGTCCTGAAGGATGGCATCCGCCCCGGCCTGGGAGATCTGAATGAGAGCCATTCCACCGAGGTCGGTCACCCGCGCATCGATTCCATCGGCCGACTGTCCGCGCCCGAAACTGAGTGCTTGGATCTTCAGATCCTGTACCCTGAACAAAATTTTGGAATACCCAGGAAAATCCCCCTGAATCCGGTACTCACCATCCATCGGATGAGCCTGCGCAGTCGACATCATGAAACCGAAAGAAGCCATCAAAGCCAAAGTTCGAATCGACATGAAATTCTCCTTGTGGCGGGCTTTTATCATGCTTTTCGTGGTGCATCAATCTTAAAAACCGCCGAATCCCTGCTAGAATGTTCGGCATCATGATCATTTCCCGGATCGCTCCGACCCCGAGCGGATTCCTTCATGTCGGAAACGCCTTCAATTTTTTACTCACTTCGGCCTGGGTCCGGAGAAACGGGGGACGCTTGCGACTCAGGATCGATGATCTGGATACCACCCGGACCCGGCCCGAGTACCTCGAAGACCTGTTCGAAACCCTGGCCTGGCTTGGATTGAATTGGGATGAAGGACCGAAAGACGTACAAGATCTCGTTCTCCGGCATTCCCAAACGCTCCGAAGGTCCCGCTACCTCGAAGTGCTGCAAGACTTCATGAGACTCGAAGTCGCATATGTTTGCGTTTGCTCACGGACTGATCTCGAGAAGCGCCCGTGCCTGTGTCGAGAAGCTAAAAACAGCTTCAATCCGGGCCTCAGTCGGATCCGAGTGGATCTGGACCTGCCTGGAGCCGTGAAAAAAACGGTGACGATTTGGAGACAGGAAGGGATCCCGGCGTATCAACTGGTTTCCTTGGTGGATGACCTCGATCACGGGGTGAATTTGATTGTCCGGGGAGAGGATCTATTGGAAAGCACCGGGATCCAGCGGGCATTGGCCCGATTGCTCGGAAACCGCCAGGGTGCCGAGCGATTTGAATCCATTCGCTTTTTGCACCATCCGCTGATCCAGGGACCGGACGGCAACAAACTCTCAAAGTCCCGGGGGGCCGATGCACTCCGGGTTCTTTTTCCACGCTCGGGATCCAATGAGGCTCTCTTGGAACTATTGGAGCCTGAAATCAGCAGATTTATCGACTCACCACGATAAAAACAACGCTTCATCAAGATTTCTGTATCCAAGCAAGAATTTACCTGATACAACACAGTGCATTCTTTGCTTCTTTAGAGACCGGGTATAGGACCCATAGCCTCCAGAGCAGCTCCCAGCCTTAAAGGAGGTACACATGGGTAAGAAACTGTACGTGGGAAATCTCCCCTATTCTGCAACCGACCAAGTATTGGCCGACACCTTCGCTCAGTGCGGAACCGTCGAATCCGCCAAGATCATCATGGACCGCGACAGCGGCCGCAGCAAAGGCTTCGGTTTCGTAGAAATGTCTTCTGACGAAGAAGCTCAAACTGCGATCTCCAAGTTCAACGGCGCTGAATACGAAGGCCGTACCATCACTGTGAACGAAGCCAAGCCAATGGCTCCCCGTGAAGGCGGCGGCGGTCGTGGCGGTTTCGGCGGCGGTGGCGGCGGTGGAAACCGCGGTCCTCGCGGTCCTCGCGGCGGACGCTTCTGATCCGATCTATTGATCTGATCTGATCGATACACTTATGCACTCCCCTCCTCTTTCTAGCAAAGGGAGGGGAGTGTTACTTTTAGGAACCTCAAATGCAAAATTATTCAGATTTCAAATTTCCTGTCCAGGTGAGTAAAGCCCTGCAGGACCTCAAGTTCGAGACCCCGACTCCGATCCAGGCCCAAGCGATCCCGGTAGCGCTCGAACAAAAAGACATGATCGGGATTGCCCAAACCGGAACCGGCAAGACCGCCGCTTTCTGTATCCCAACCCTTCTCCGGCTGCTGAAAGAGCCGAACATGACCGCACTGGTCCTCGCCCCGACTCGCGAACTGGCCCTGCAGATCGACGGAGTCTGGAAAGGGCTCACCCGTTACGCTTCCAATTACAGGTCCGCCATTCTGGTGGGCGGATGCGGAATGCCTCCCCAAATCCGGGCATTGCAGGCCAAACCCCGCCTCATTATTGCCACTCCAGGCCGCTTGATCGATCACCTCCAGCAAAAACACGCTGACCTAAGGAATCTCGGCATCCTGATCCTGGACGAAGCCGACCGCATGCTCGATATGGGTTTTGCGCCTCAGCTGTCGCAAATCATGAAGTGCGTGCCACAAGACCGGCAAACGCTACTCTTCACTGCGACTTGGAGCCCAGAAATGGATCAGCTCTCGAAGCGCTATCTCAGAAATCCGACTCGAGTCTCGGTCGCACCTCCTTCCAAAGTCGCTGAAGCGATCGATCAGGAAGCGATCAAGCTCGATGGCAAAGAAAAGAACAATGCCCTTCTCGACGAGATCAACAAACGTCCGGGCAGCGTACTGGTTTTTGCACGGACCAAAAGCCGCACTGACCGTGTTGCCCGTTTTCTCGACTCCTACGGAGTCGAAGTGAACCGGATCCATGGTGGCCGGACCCAGGGGCAACGCAACCGTGCACTCGCTGAGTTCAAAGACGGCACCATTCGCGTTCTCGTGGCAACCGATATCGCAGCCCGCGGCATCGACGTGACCAAAATCAAGCACGTGATCAACTACGATCTTCCTCAGGTAGCCGAAGACTACATCCACCGCATCGGCCGGACCGGACGCGCGGGTGAATCAGGATCGGCCGTGTCGTTCATCGCATCCGAGGAATACCCTCAGTGGAGAGAAATCGCCACGCTGCTCAAGAAGGCGGGATCAAAACAACCGAAGGTGAGCGAGCGCCAGAAGGCGAACGTCCAGTCCTGAAAACCCGCACTCCGCCCTATTGTGATCGCCTCGGAGGCTGAAGGAATGAGAAGCAGGATCCAAATGAACCACATGCTCTCATTTTTCCACATTCATCTGGAAATTCACCCATTCCAGAGTCAACATGGACGGGTATGGTACTTCCTGAACTCGATCGTCACCAGCGGATTATTCTATTCGCCCTCGTGATCCTGACCGGATTTCTGTATTATAAATATTACGGAAACGTGCATTTCGGAGATCCATCGCCATTCACCAACCCGAAGGGATATGTGCCACGCACCCTGCCCGACGGTTCATTGGCAGCCACCGGCCTGATTATCCCCGGCTACGAAGATCACACGCTCCGGTTTTTAGTCATTCACGGCCTGCCGTTTTTTGCAGCCTGCCTGATGTTCAAGAATTGGAGATTCAAGCAGTCTTTCATTCTGTCCTACGGCGTGTGGACCGTGGTTTTCCTTTACTGCGCGACGATTCGTTTTAAGGAGTTCCTCAAGATCTACCCCGACACCTATCAATGCGGGGCTACACTGGCCACGACCTATACCCTGATGGGGCTCAGCATGGTACTGGGGACAGTTTCAGGTAAACTGGTCCGAGTTTTCATCCCAGTAATGAAAAGATGATGACCGTCTTTTACCCCATCCTGAAAAATGGGGCGAATCTGACCCTGAGAGGGCTTGCCAAGAAGCAATTCTCCAGTTTCTCGACCGGTGGAAAAGTAGAGATCATGGAAATCCCCCCCAACAATTTCTGTATCCTCGCAGGCCTCACTGACCAAGGCTCATGAAAGACATCTCCCCGGACAGTCGCTCCCTTTATTTTTACAAATAAATGGTAACGCTCGGTGATCCATTTTTGAAATTCAGACGTTAGGAGGTCTGTTTCAATCTTTGCCTGAAGCTGCAGGTGATAACGTACTTTCTTGGCATCATGCCCCTTTACTTCAAGGTGGTAATCGCCTTCAGAAACTGAGGCTTTCACTGTCGCGTACCGGTAAGGCAAATCGAATAAGTTTCGGGCTATCCCATTCGCAACCCGATGTGGAGTCTCCAGAGTGAAGAAGTATATCCCCGGGACCCCGTTGACCTTCACGTAGGTCCGAAGATTGATCTCCCAGAGACTTGAACCAAAAGGAATGGATGGAAGACCGCGAAAACGGACCCGATCCATGAAGAATGGAACGAGTGAAAGAACCGCCTCTCCTTCATGGAGATCGAGCGGAAAAGGAACCTGCTCCTGCAGCTCGGATGCCGGGACCTTCCAGTTTACAAAGAGCACCTGACTCCAGCGTTGCTCGATCGTCCAGCTCATGGGTTCATGCTACCATGCTGAAGACATGACTTCACTTTGGATCGATCTTCATGATGCCTGTGTGATCTGGATGACCGCGATCATCTGGCTGGTACAGGTCAGGATTTACCCTCACTTCCGATCGGTCAGCGAAGTGCGGTTTGTTGATTTTCATGCCCGGCACTGCCGACGGATCACGTACCTTGTTTGGCCGATGTTCGGGGAGTTGTTCCTGTGCGGTGGGATTCTGCTCCAGGTGGGCCCCCGTCCCGGATGGCTGATTCAGTTATCAGGAATCTTGATCATATTCGCAGCGACGGCATTTTTGTCCGTCCCGGAGCACAACCGCCTCGGACTCGCAAAAGACTCCAATTCAATCGAAAGATTGATTCGGACGAATTGGGTGCGTACAGCAATGTGGACCGGACTCCTGCTCGAGGTGGTCACGAGGAGGACATAGGGGCCCCTCACTCAGTGGCAGGTTTTCCCTCGTCTCCACCCTCTTGTTGGATCTCTTCATGGTTCCCGTCCTGCTCCTGCTCGCTCTTGGGAGGCGGTGGGGGTGGCCGATGTTTCGGACGGGCCACCAGGCCCTCGGGAGAATCCATACACTTGGCGGGCACCATTCCTTCACGAGTCTTGTGCTGAACGGTGTCTCCGGCCTTCTTGCCCTTGCAGTCCTCGTACGCATGCGGAGGGGGCTTCGGGTGTCTGGGTTCTCCACCTTCGGCGAAGGCCAGACTGGACAAAACCACTGAACACAAAATCAAACCACTGACCCTCTTCAACATATGCTTGCCCCCTCCATCAAAATCCATTCCTAATTATAAAACGATGCCAGTGCAATCACCACAGTGAGAAAACCATCAACGAGCCCCATTGAAAGAACACTCCTGGAACCCGCGAGGCTACTTCATCTCCTCACCTTCTCCGTTATTCCCCACCCCACTCCATGAGAGAACCACGGCCCTACCGGAGCCGGATCGGCGACTCTTTCGCCAGAAAGGCGTCCACAGGACGCGGAGTCGAGTCGACTCTGGTAGGGCCGATGTTCAATGGTTGATTTTGGGGTGGGAAATGGCGGAGAGGGAGGGATTC
>CAMCGZ010000027.1 GCA_945874535.1 Bdellovibrio sp. ZAP7 | reverse complement strand
CTTTGCCCGAGGGTGCGATCCCGGGTGGAATGGGAACCGCAGGCACTCAGGAGCACCATCAGACCGACCATCGATAACAATGAAAACGATTTCATATTCCTCTCCCTCTTCTACTCTCACCCATGAAGAAAGCAGGGAGTGTGCCAAGGCGGGTAACTTCAGGAGAACAGGGAGTTGAACGGGTGCCGGGACTTCAACGGGCGGGCGATCTCATGACAGGTGTCCATTTTATGGACAGTGGCTCTGCCCTCAATGGTGACCGGGCCGAATGACCGAATCGCGATCAAAATCCTTCAAGGACTCGAAAGGTTGCGCCCGGATGGAGCACTCCATCATGGGACACTCCCGGCAGTAAGATCGCTCACAAGGATCAATGTGAGTGTGCACCACCGAGCCATTTCCAAGTTGGAACATCAGGTCTCTGGCAAAACGATCGGACTCGTCGTGGGCTTCCTTGATCGACAGGTACTCCGGCACCACCACGTGCAGATCCACATGAGTGTCCCTGCCGAACTGTTGGGCTTTCATCTCATGAGTCGTGATCACCGCTCCGCGCCGGATTCCGTTCAGGTACTTCACGATGGTTCCGGTCAGCTCGGGGTTCTCGGCATCCAGAAGTGCATTTGAGGAATCTTGAACCAGGCGGAAACCGGTCCTGAACAGAAAGAATGCGACTCCCAATGCCAGAATCGGGTCAAGAATCGTCCAACCGGTCAGGAGGACGAGTCCAAGGCCAACTGCGAGGACCCCGGTGGTGACCAGGTCGGTGAAGAGGTGGATCCCATCTGCGATGAGGATCTTGGACTGGTGCTTTTTCCCGGTTGAATAGAGAAGGAGTCCCAGCAAGCCGTTCAGGACCCCTGCCAGAAGGTTCACTTTCAGCCCCTCTCCCAGTTGCTCCATGGGGTGGGGTTTGATGATCCTGAAGAGTGTGTCGATCAAAATCAGGAATCCGGCCAGGGAGATCAGGCCCCCTTCGAATGCTTGGGCAAAGTACTCGATTTTTCCGTGCCCGTACGGGTGGCGCTCGTCTGCCGGTTTCTCGGCAAAGAGGAGGGATCCCAGTCCGAAGGCGGCAGCCAGCACGTTCACCGTACCTTCCAGGGCGTCCGAACGAAGTGCGGAAGAGTCTGAAAGCTTTGCCGCCCAGGCCTTCATTCCGAGGATGATCACCCCGCCCAGCAGGGAAGCCAGGATCGCAGTCAGGCGGATCCTTCTGGGGGTCGAGTCGATGGCGGGTTTTTCTTCATGCATGGCGGAATCCTCGTTCTTCTCCGATCTTAGTCTGCTTGCCAAGCTTCCTCAATCAGGATAGATAAAAACCATGAAACAGGATCCGAGAAACCTCGTTCTCTCCACCGAAAGAGCGGATGGCCGCAAGCAAATCGCCGAGGCCAAACTGCTGAGATTCAAGAACCGGACGACCCACAGGCGTTATGTGATCGACATGTCGACTCCCGAGTTCACTTGTATCTGTCCGGTGTCAGGATTCCCGGATTTTGCCACCATCTACATCTCTTATGTTCCGAAAGACTGGTGTGTCGAGCTGAAGAGCCTGAAGCTCTATATCAACCGTTTCAGGGACCAGGGCATCTATCATGAGGATGTGACCAATAAGATCATGGACGAACTCGTTGAGCTGCTCGATCCTTGGGAAATGAAGGTCACTGCGGATTTCCAAGTGCGCGGAAACATCAAAACCGTGATCTCCGCCACCCACACCCACAAGAAGGTTGGGAAAGATCGCTTGATCGTCCGGGAGTGATTCCCGACCTAGTTGCTGCCACCCACCAGGTACTTGGTAAAGGTGGTGACCAGTTCAAAAAGGATGAGGACCACAATGGTGACTTCGAGCCAGAGGCTCCGGTTTACGTTGACCTCTCCTTGCAGGAGTTCGGACAGGTTGGAGAACAGGTTGATCTTGCGGCTGATGTTCGTTTCCCATTCCGGGATCCGGAACTGTTCGCCGGCTGCACGGAAAATCTTTGCAAGATAAAAGTCTCCCACCACCTTGAAGGAGTTATCGACCCGTTCGATGAACTCGGAGAACTCGATATAACGGGCAGAGGCCTCGCGGGAGAGGGTGGTGAACCGGTTGCTGAAATAACGACCCCGGGATTCCTCGATCGAATCATAAAGGGTGGCCAGCTTCTGGTCGAGTAGGCCATCGTAGTAGCGCATCTCCATCATGTGGGTCAGAACGAACTCGATGACCTCCGGGACTTCTTTCTTGCCGGATGGCTCGACCACGATCGCACTGTTCCAGTCGATCACAGTCAGATCGTTTTCCGCATACTGATAGGTGCCTTCGTCGATGATGGATCTCTTCGAGCGATCAGACAGGGGGGCCTGCGTTTCGGCCAGGATCAGGCGGGCCACATCAGCTTTTTCAAGCAATTCGGAGGCCTTCCCGATACCCTGGAGGTCTTCAAAGAAGTAAATCACGTAATCTTCGATCTCGTGCCAGTGATGGGGGTCGCGGAGTGCGGGTCTGACGAGGTTCACCAGCTCCTGGGCGCGGAATCGGGCGGCCTCATCAATCAGGGTGTCGGTCTCGAGACGGGCCCCGGTTTCGACCAAGGTGTTCCACTCGGTTCCTGGATCGATCGGCAATTGGAATAAAATGGAAAGAACACCATAATCCCAGAACTTGGCGAAAACCTCGACCTTCAAGTTCTTAGAATGGAAGGTCAGATCGGTTTCTCCGAGGGAAATGGTGACCGGAGCGTTCCTCATGATCACGACCTGGCGGGGAGTCAGTGTGAAACGGAGCCGGGATCTGGATCCCTCACGTGTGAGCAATTCCTCGACACGGGAAAGGTTCACTTCCTCGGCGATGTCGAACACGCGATAGATGAGGATCGAGCCTTTCTGGACCCGGACCATCAGATTGCCGCCGAGATATTGAAATACAGGCAGGAGGCTTTGAAGGAGATCATCTCGGTGAAGAACCGGAGCGCGGTGGTCACGCTGACGCTCGAGTTGACATTGAAGACCGGACCGATATCGATGTAGTCGCCGTCCGCCTGGCTGAATTCGAAGCTCGGATCGTTGTAAGACCGGATCGCATCGAAACTTCCCTCGAACATGAGCTGGACCTTAGGGGAAAGATCCACAGTGATGTAAGGAAACAAACCGACAAAGAGGTCGGGTTTACCATTCGGATCGGTGTTGAAAAAGGGCATGATCAAACTCGATGCGGTGAATGACCAGTTCCGGAGTTCGGTCTTCAGTGTCCAGTTGTTCTGGATCTGAAGCGCCATGATCTTTCCCTTGCTTCTGGAAACATCTGTGGTGGGGAGTTGGAGCTTGATCACCCCCTGCATGTTGATGTCTTTGGTGTCGACCATGTTGGCCCAGCTGGCAAAAAGTCGTGAGTCGTTGAACTGGAAGGTTTTCGTCGGATCCAGTGGTGATACCGCTCCGAACTGGGTCCCGACGATCACATTTTTCGTCACTTTGTATCCCGCTTTCAGGGAGTGCGAGATGGAAGTGTACTCCGACGCCGCATTCGGTCCCTGGGTCTGAGTGAGGTCGATGTTGGAAAGACGAGGTCCGAGATATTCCCCGAAGTAAGAGAATCGGATATTACTGAGAAAGGTCGGTTGGGGAGTGGGAGTTGCATTGGCCGTCACAGTGGAGCCGTCCACGGGTGCCGGTGATGGACTGGCTGATGGCAACATCTTCTTGGCCGCCGCTGTTCCGGATCGGAAGGCGGGGTGTCCGGTTCTTTTGCTCGAAGGCGAAACCGCCGCGAATGCGCCCTTCAGGAAAAACATCGAGATGAACAAAGCCAGTGGAAGTTTATTCATATATTATGTATTAAACGACAATAGGCATGAGTAAGCAAACCCTTCCGATCGATTCTTTTCTTCCCGACATCGTCGCCGGAGTGACGCAAGGATCGGCTGTCATTCTGATGGCAGAGCCCGGCGCCGGAAAGACCACGCGTGTCCCACCCGCGTTAGCCGAATCGAACGATGGAAAGTGGATTGTCCTCCAGCCTCGACGTTGGGCGGCACGCCTCACTGCGGAGCGGATCGCCCAGGAAATGGGATGCCGGGTCGGTGAGCGTGTGGGGTATCAGGTCCGGTTCGAGAACCGCACGACGCCCTCCACCCTGATCATCCTCATGACCGAGGGCATTCTTCTTCGACGATTGGTTGACGATCCCGAGTTGATCGGTGTTTCAGGAGTCATTCTCGACGAGTTCCATGAACGCAGTCTGGATCTGGATCTCTCGCTCGCTTTATTGAAAGAGATCCAAGGCTCGATCCGCCCCGACCTGAAACTGGTCGTCATGTCCGCCACCCTCGATCCGGGCCCACTCGAGAAGTACCTTCCGGGTGCGGTCACCCTCAGTGTTCCGGGAAGGACGTTTCCAGTCGAGAAAAGCTACCATTCCGGAATTGGATTGTATCCGTTGTGGCGGAAGTCGGATCCGGGTGAGGGAGATACTCTCGTGTTCCTCCCGGGATCACGCGAAATCGAGCGTTCAGTCGAGGAATTGTCTCGGGGGCTCGCGCAGGATCGGATCCGCGGGGTCGAAGTTCTTCCACTTTATGCGAGTTTACCCGAGGAACGGCAAAAGGCCGTATTTAGAGCAGGTAGCGGGCGGAAGATCATTTGTGCCACCAACATTGCCGAGACTTCCATCACGCTCCCCGGAATCACTCTCGTGATCGATTCCGGATGGCAGAAGGTGATGCGGATGGATCCCGTACTGGGAATGGACCGACTGGAGACACTCCGGATCAGCCGTGCTTCGGCCGAGCAACGGGCAGGCCGGGCAGGAAGAGTGAGAGAAGGTCTCTGCGTCCGGATGTGGAGCGAGGGGGAACACTCCCAGTTGCGGCACTTCGAGACTGCCGAGATCCACCGTGTCAATCTCGGCAGGGCACTCCTCACGCTCTCTGAATTCGGAGTCAGGGATTTCCGATCCTTCGATTGGTTCGAGGCACCCAAGTCTTCGATGTTGGATTATGCGGTCCGGGAACTGGAGTCCCTCGGGTTTCTCGAACAGGGTGCGATCACAGATCGGGGTCGGGGCGCACTGCGCCTTCCACTCGAACCCCGCCTGGCCGCTCTTGCGATGGTGTCCCGACAAAACGGTGTTGCTGAATTCGGAGCGAGGCTCGGTGCGTGGCTCGAGCAGCTCGGGTCCGAGGAGTCGATCCGGGATGAGGAAGCCCTGATTCGTCGCTTGAATCGACTCTCTCCGGTCGAGCTGAGGAGTGCGAGACAGATTTACGGGCGGGATGCGGTTCCCGATCTCGAAGTGGCTCGGTGGGAGAGGTATCTCGAGGTGATGCTCGATGCCGATCATTCGCGGATTTGCGTGGGCGACAAGATGGTGGGGAGAAGAAAAGTACGATCCCGTGACGGTGCGCTGCCTCCCGCTTCGATCCTTTTGTCCTCGCGGGATCAAGGAGAGATTCTGGCCCAATCCTGGGTGCCTGTTCCCATCCGTTTGCTCGAAACACGCGCGCTCAAAAAAAGACGGGTGATCTGGGATGAGTCCCATGAAAGGATGCGCGCTCTCGAGGGTTTGTACTTCGAGGATCTCGAAATCGGTCCGGTTCGGGATGCGCCGGTCGGGCCGGAGGAAGCCGCCGCAGGGCTCTCATCCTGGATTCTCACCGATCCGGTCGCGATTCTTTCGAGGAACGAGCTCTTCCGGAAGTGGTGGAGCCGGGTCGCATTCACAGGCAAGCATCTTGCCGAATCGGAAGTTTCTTTCGAGCCCGAATGGGATTCGATTGTTCCCGGTCTCTGCGCAGGGAACACCCGGCTCGCTGCAGTGATCGAAGGCGATCTCATCTCCCGGATCGATCCCTTTCTCGATCGGAATTTCAGGACCCTGCTCGATCGCTTCGCGCCCGAACGTCTGGAAGTTCCGACCGGTGGAAGGATCGCGATTGATTACAGTCAGGATCCGCCACGCCTTGCCGTGCGATTGCAGGAAGTGTTCGGCTGGCTTGAGACGCCCCGCGTGGCGGATGGGCGAGTCCCAGTTCTGCTGGAGTTGTTATCCCCCGGTTTCAAGCCCATCCAGCTGACCCGGGATCTCAAGAGCTTCTGGGCCAACGCCTATTTTGAAGTCAAAAAGGAGTTGAAGGCCCGTTATCCAAAACACTCTTGGCCCGAGGATCCTTTGACGGCCAAGCCCGAAGCCAAAGGAAGAAGAAGAGGGTAGAAGCTCGATTCTTCCTCTGCTAGGATTTTTCATCATGATCACAGAATGGAATTTAGTCGAGTTCAAGGCAGGCATCAAATCTGACACCCAGGAAATCATCGCCATAGCGGACTTCGGAAGCCGCATGAGTGTGAGCGAGCTGCTCAAGGATCGTCCACTGGCGAAAGCGGCTTTTTCTGATGAGATCAAGAAGATCAAAAAAGAGGATCTCGATCAGGATTCCAAGACGCTCAAGATTCCCTTCGAAGGCAAGGGCGGAATTCTCGTGTTTTTTCCGGGTGGAGAAGGTGGCGCCTACTTTCTTCAGACTGCGCTCAGAAAGGCTGTTTTCGACTCGTTGAAGAACGGGGATGAGGGTAAAGAACTCCAAGTTTCCTTGCGCGGGCTCAAAGAAAAGGACGCGGGCCGGTACTTGAGCTGGCTGTCCAGTCTCGCGGTGCTTTCTCGCTACCGTCCGGAGGTTTACGGCAAGAAAGCCAGTGACCGTAAAAAACTCGGTAAAATCGTGCTTCACGTCGACAGCGCCCTTCCCAAGAAGCTCTTCGATCAGGCGGTCGAAGAAGGTCGGGTTCTCGGTCATGCCAACAACCAGGTCCGTTACCTCGCCGAGCTTCCCAGCAATGTGTTGCATCCGAAGAGCTACCGCGAGAAGGCCGAGAAGCTCGCAAAAGAACTCAAGGTCGGTTTCGAGTTCCTCGGTAAAAAGGAGCTCACCCGTCGGGGTGCAGGGGCCTTTTTGGCTGTGGTCCAAGGTGATCACCATGAACGCAGCGGGATCGTCCACCTTCATTACAATCCGGGCAAAAAAGCGAAGAAGCGTCTGGCAATCGTGGGCAAAGGGCTTTGTTTCGATACCGGAGGATACAATATCAAGACTGGCAACTTCATGAACGGAATGCACCAGGACATGACCGGATCTGCGGTGGCCCTGTCGTTGTTCGAAGCGCTGGTCAGGCTTGATGCGCCTTACGAAGTGCACGCTTATCTCGCGCTTGCCGAGAATCTGGTGGCTTTCGATGCCTACCGCCCGAACGACATCGTGACGGCTTGCAATGGTGTCTCGATCGAGGTCGATAACACCGATGCCGAAGGGCGGATGTGCCTTTCCGATACTTTGGCGATCGCCTCCGAGACCCGTCCTGATCTGATGGTGGACTTCGCTACACTGACCGGTTCGGTGATCCGGTCTCTCGATACCCGCCGTTGCGGGGCTTATTCGACCGATCTCAAGCTCTCCAGAGTTGCAGTGGACGCGGGCGAGCGCTCGGGTGAACGGGTTTGGAATTTCCCGATCGGTGGGGATTATTTCGAAGCCATCAAGTCCGACTACGCCGATGTCCGTCAATGTGCCACCGCCCAGGCTGCGGATCACATCTATGCCGCCACTTTTTTGAGCAAATTTGTAGGGAAAGACATTCCTTGGGTGCACATAGACCTGGCCGCCGGCAACAATAAGGGTGGCCTCGGGCTCGTTCCGACGGAAACCACCGGATTCGGTGTTCGCTTCGGACTCGAATTCATCCGTGAAGTTCTCGGCGAGTGAGGTGAAATTCAAGCCCGACCGCTCTTCAGTCGATAGGAGGCTGTGAAGCGGCATTGGGTCTTCCCGGTAATCTTGTTGTCAGTCTGGATCGGAGGGTGTGAAACCGTCACCGACTCGGCCCAGACTACGACTGCAAACGTCGATTCGGCGGCGCAAAACCGTTTCGCCTCGGGACTGAAAGCGGTGAAGATCATCACGAGCGTCAATACCGGCGGAAGTTTCGCGACTCCCACGGCGACTCCCGTGCTGACTCCGGTTCCGTCCCCTTGGCCCGGAAACGACGGAGGCACGGCTCAGTATCTTCCCGGGGTGTCTGCGGCCACACTTTATGATTTGGACGGTACCACACCGATTCTGAAGCCATCCTGGCTCAGGGACTTCCAGCTCGGGATCACCTCGACTACAGCCTCCTCGGCTTGTGCCACCTTTGGTGGCTCCGGATCGGCCGATGTGTCAGGATTCTACCGGGTGAGTGAGCGGGATTGCGGTTCGGTCCCGAATGGTATCGGTGACCCGGGTTCCGACCCGGTCTTCTTCCGGGTGATTCTCGACCGCGACTACACCAAATTCGGTTCTGCCGAGAATCTTCTGGTTCAAGTCGAATACCAGGCTGGTGGGCTCCGGCCCAATACGGATCTGAACGGCAACCCTTTCACCAATCCCGAAGACGGGCTCGATCAATTGTGGAAAATCTTCACCAACACTTCGCTCGCACTTGGTTCTGCCGGTAAGCCATTGTCCCTCTTTGTGCCGCCTAATTTTGCTTTTTGCGCCACGAATGGATCGGGGAACGGTCCCGGAAGTTGTGCCGGGAATCCGACCGGTGCGCCAGTCACCGTCAAACAATTCCTGATTCCGCTTTCGGCCAATCCGGATGTGTCGGTGGTCCAGTTTTCCAGAATCAAGAGTCGGATCAATGCCAGCGGTACGGGGAACTATGTGAGTTCCTTTTGCACCACCAGTGATTCGCCTCTCTGTCTCGGAGTGGTGATCCGTTCCGTGACGCTGATGAGGTTCTGAATGAGAACTCATGGAATCATTTTGCTCTCATCGGTGATTCTCCTGATCGGAGGTTGCGGAGGAAACAGGCGCCCTGTCGTCGGATTTCCGACCAGTTCCACCACCTCCACAGCCAATTGGGAAGGTGCCCAAGCGACTTCTGTCCGGTACATTTTCAAAGGAGATCACTTCACCAAGCTCGGTGATTTCATCGTTCCCAAACAAACGGCTACGAGCTGTGTGGGGGAGGCAATTCATGCCTTCCGGACCGATGGTGAGGATTACACCGGAAGCCCCACGGCTTTTGCGACGAAGACCACGGCAGATGATTTCGCGCCGACCTATGCACCGGCTTTCATCAAGCACGTGTCAGTGGATATGACCGGGACCTATTATCCGGATACGGTATCGGGTACACTCCAAAGTGACACCTGCTCTTTTCGTGGAGTGGCGAACTCTTCCCTGCCTTCACCCTGTGCGGACTTCGATCCCGTTGCCGTCGGCTTGCCGACGACTCCCACACCTCCACCACCTTACGTGAGCCCCACGCCCTTGCCGAGCCCGACTCCGGAAGTGGCTGCTACTCCGGCTTCCACGCCTTATTTCGATGGATTGGGCTTCTACCGGGTCCGGGACGAATGGTGCATCCGCCAGGGTCCGATTATTTCTCCGAGTGAGGAGTTGACCAAATCCAGGGTAGGTGGGGTCAATATCGACTTGGATCGATCCCAACTCGGGGCATCCGAAGACCTTCTGATGATCTTGACCTATCATGCACTCGATCAAAATGCCTCGTGGCCTTCCGCTCACGCCTCTTTTGACCGGACCATTCTCGAGGTGAATCTGGTCACCACCTCTTTGTCTCTTGAGTTATTGCTCGGTTCTAAGCAACCACGCCCCTGGTCCGATTACGGGAATGTGGAAATGCCGGTTCAGATCAATCGCCTGGTTCAATTGGAGGATCCGTTCGGATCCCTCCGTAGCGAATCGATCGTCATTCCATTGTCGCAAAACGGGCTGGTCGACCGGATCCGGATTGAACGGGTGAGGGGATCCTTTCATCTCTACCAGCTCGACCTCTACCGCCTCGGAAATCGCGAATGATGAAAAGAAAATGATCAAGCGGATCCGTTCAGTCTGTCCAGTGTTTTGACGGTGTCCGGTTTTACTACAGTTTGTCTTCGGAAAAGCCGAATCATAATCAGACTCCCGGGCAAGAATGGATCTTGCTTCAACCAGGATTGGGGAGTTCGTGATGAGGGGATCAATGAAGAAGATTGTTCCGCACGATTGGTGTGCGGCAATCCAATCGATGACTCAAGGGTGGAGGACCGGGATGATTCTCGGAGTCCTGCTGATCCTTGTGACTCCTGCTTGCACCAACCATGGTGTGAGAATCAGTCGCGGACCGTCCAGCACCTTGAGCCAAGTGAGTGCTACCCAAACCACCGGCGATTTCAGTCTGATCCAGATGTCTCCCGATCCGATCAGTCCAGGCTCGGTTTACGCGCTCATCGGGCAAAACCAGGAGTTCGAGCAGTATTGCAATAGCGGGACGAGCACCTGCGAATGCGAATTCAGTTATCAGCAGCCGGGCATCGGAGCGCAGATTCTGAATGTGACGCCCACCTACGTCGAGGCGGACATGATCCGTTGTCCGAATCAGGTGCCCTCCGGAATCGAATCTTTCGATGTTCGCATTCGGGCACTCCCGGCTCAAGCCGGAGGAACCATCTATCATTCGAACCGCCTGACCTACAGCCTTGGTAATGGGAACAACACCAATCTCAATTCGGCGATCTACCTCGATCTGTCTGATGAAAACAGCTATGTGCCGGTCCAGCGCTACCAGTGCCGAAAGCGGGAATTCATAGCCAATCCGCTCGACAAGAAAATCGCAGACCCTTTCCAGACCGTCGATCCGCGGGTCCTTTACCCGTTCAACTACTACACCACCAATGTGAGCGAAAGTCTGCTCCGGATGCAAAGAGGAGTCGCTGGAGCGAACGGCGCAAGCACCGGCGATCAATCTTGGGAATGCTCTCTGAATGCCACACCGGATTCGAATCTGCACTGGTGGGCGAATCCGGCGGTTTATTCCAGGACCCCTTGTACCAATGATTTTTGTTCTGCCGACGGAGAGCTCATGTACCCGACTGCATCCTTATCAAGTGGTCCTGTACCGGCATTGAACTTCACCTCTTCGAATACGGCCAAGCGCCGTTCGTCCTTCTCGCTGGCAAAACGCGCCTATGGAGTGTTTCAAACTCCATTGATTGCCGCCATCGCACCGAGGGATTACCTCACTTCGGTATACTCGACTTCCACCAGTCCCCTCGGATGGGCCGCGAAACCCGTCCCGGCAGTCAACGGGTCTTCCTCCTGTCCAGCCATCGCTCTCCCGGAGGGCGCGCGCTGGGTGAAGCTCTGGAATTTCCGCGCGACTTCGATTCCGCCCTCGCCGGTGGTGGCGGACTCGATCTCGAGCTCGGCCTCGACGATCGGTTGCCGGCCCGCGAAGAGTTTTGCTTCCTGTCAAAGAGCTTTAGAGTCGACAGTTGATCCGTACAGTCGTAACTTCACGCGTGAGAGCGGCGCGGGATGGACCCCTCTGGATTCCACTTTACCTGCTGGAACGCTTTCTTCTCGAGTAGTGATGCCTACGACTGGATCGACCGAAGCTTCTGCTTGTTTTGTTCATCCAAATTCAGCTGCTTTTTGGTCCGGATCGAGTGACACCTGGGTCATGAGCCGCCATAAATTCAACTCCAGTATGACCACTGACATGATGAAAGCTTATCCTTGGGGGATTTACAGTGTGAACACGACCCTCAATGCGTGTAACCAAGGAGATCCGACCAATGAGGAATGGATGAACAACACCCCATGTGTGAATCCGATGCCTCCGGGGTCGACAGGCAATTTGAATAATCCCACTCCGGGTGACGCTAAAACCAATCTCGCCTTCGGATCTTTTTCCACGCAGTCCTATACCGACAACCTTTTTATCATCACCGAGGCCGATGTGAGTGACCAGCAGATGACCGTCGATCCACCCGATGAGTACACGCCGGTGACTTTCCGCGCAAAAGCGGCTTGCATGGCGGGTGGCGCAGTATCGAGCACCCGGGTCGGTTGCCCGAACAACCCCGACTTCCAGGGGACCGAGATCAACTGGTTGAACTCCCGGACCGAGATCAATTCAGGATCGATCAGTTCGCAATATGTCTACCCCCTGTGCGTGGTACAGTTCACCCAATGATACCGAAAGGGAAGGAGGAGAAATGAAAAACATTTTAACCATAGCGACTTCGATGATTCTCCTCGGTGCGTGCACGAATATCACCGAAAAACGCGGGAGTGCCCGGTTTACCACCGCGGGTAATCCCGCGATCGCCAGTTTTTCGGGGGCATCCGATACCCACATCCTCAAGAATGCGGTGGTGGCCGCAGTCACCTCGAGTGGTGGTTCGCAGGTTCCAAATCTTGAGATCACACTTGCGGTCGATACGAGCCAGGTCGGCTTCCAGTCACTGACCGGGTTTTGTGGTCTCGGTCAAACCAATCCCTGCTCATGTGAGCTGAAGTGGGTTCAGACCACCCCGGATCAATCCGACTTCAACCGGACCCGGAAGCTTCCGGTGACGACCGTTCAGAGCGGTCTGGTGAAATGCCTCATTCCGCAAACGGTATGGGACGAAATCGGTGTTTCCACCCAGGTGCAGATGAATATCGTGGCGGGTGCCGGAAACACCACCGGTTTGAGCTGCACACCCCTGTTTTATAAAAAAGGGACGTCCGTGGGAGCGAACGGGGATTTCCTCGACAGTACGCTCACTCCATTTAGGAACATCCGCCGCTATGCTTGCCATACCAAGCAAACCGGGACTTACGAGATCAATAGTCAGGTCGCCGAGAATATGGACGGGGTGGGTCCGGTGGACACGACGCAGAACCCGGTCGTTCGTGGAACCGCAAACGTGCCGATTGCCAGTAAGTTTTGCATTGGGACAGTTGCTAATGGTGGGGGTGGCAATGCCAATGGCGGCGGAACCTCAGTCGAATACACCTGCGGACAGGTGAGAACCGGTTTTTCCGCTCAGAATTATTACCGTAGTTTTTACGTTAAATCCGATACTTTGAACCTGACCGCTTCAAGCAATAACTTCGAGTGTCCGAGTGTACTGGAGTCGATTCGAACCAGCGCAGGTTCGGTCGGCGCAAATCCGACGACCGGCTCTACTACGGTACCCCTCAATGAGCAGAACCAGCTTTGGCCCATGGACACGACCTTCGCTTTGGCGACAACTTATTCACCAGATTGGAGTGTCGGAGTGAGCGCGGCTTCTCGTCTTTTGAGAAGCGGGGATTCGACCAGTAGCACTTCCACTTTGTGTGCCGGTGAGGCGCTCGACGGGATCCTTGAAGAGCGTCAACTCCTGATCCGCGATTGTATCGGGTATGCCAAGAAGCCGAATTCGGATGGCACCTGCGGCACCATCCGGGACAATAACGGAAGGGTACGGCCCTTGGTCCGTCTTCGCCGTTACCGGGCCATTCTGCCCGGGGCCTTTGACAACTCCGGTCGGCCGGTTCAGGCGGTTCCTCGTGCGGATGAGATCTACGTGGCCGATCGCTTGGTGGTCGATCAAAACGGAGTGGCGACGGGGGAAATGATTTACGGGCCGAAGCCCTGCAATTACTCGTGGTTCGATCATGAGGGCATGACCAATCGCACGGGGGGCGTGAATTTCTATTCCAAATTCAATGATAACGCCTTCAATTTCGCGACACCCAAATACAGGTCAACCGCCAGGTACTTCCGCGATCTCAATGGGAATAACACTTGGGATGGGGCACATGAATCGCTCAATCCGGATGGAATGGTGTTTCCGAACTACGATTCGAACAAGACCATCAATCAGTTGCAGGATGTATCCTGCTCCGCGGTTTTGCCGAAGGTCATGTATCTGAACGGCGAAATCAGCGGTCTGCAGTTGGTCACCACTCATGCTGCGAGAACCGGTTCGATCACCCTCGGCAATCTGAGCATCCCGCTGAATGAAGTGCACCTGCAACCGATTGATCCCTGGACACCGGAATATCTCGAGGACACAGCGTTCCAGGCTTGCGCTCCGGTGGCAGATCCTTATCTCGAGCCCCCCATGCATTTTTATAAAACTGCGGGCGGAGACTATGCTTGGTGTTCGAAGGTCTATCCGACTCAGAACTCGAATTGGGTCACACTCAATAGCCTGAGGCGGATGGATTCGAACGCGGGAACTTTGGCCAGCATGTTGGCCGGGTCTCAGGCCAGAGTCTCGGGCTTCACCAGTCATGAGATGGGAACCGGGGATCTCGACGCACGCAATTCTTGCTCGGGGACCGGGATCCACCCGATCTGTCAGATGACCACCGGATCCGGTACTGACGCTGCTTGTACGGCGTACTTGAATTCACCCTTCATCAGTCCGATGCGGAGTGTGCTGACTTGCGATCGGACGGTGACCTACAGTCCCTTCAAGGATTACAAGGATTTCCCGCTTCAGGCGACCAGTTCCGAAATCGAGGAAGTCTTGGCACGTGATCTTTCAGGGAAGAAGAATTTTGCCTGCACCTACTCGGTCAGTTCGGATCGTAGCAAGATCGGCTCTGCTTATCCTTCCACAGGATGTTGTGGAATGATTGGAAATGCGATGGTACTCAGTGGGCTCCAATCGGTCGGCGCCCGCAGGGGGCACCTCGAACCCCAGGTCAATCCCCAGGTTCCTGATGTGAGATTCTGTGGTTGGCCGGTGAAATAAGCCTCATCCGGTCTCGAGGTGGGCATCGAGCTCTCTCAGCGCCAATGCTTCGAGGACTTGATGCGGTTCGAGCCGGGGGGTTTGCTCGAGTGCTTGAATGCTTTTTGCCACACGAACGGTCTTGTGACGGAAGCGGAGGCTCGGTGAGCTTGATTCGAACAGCGGATGGATAGCGGGGTGGTGGAGCTCCTGCTCGAGATCCTGGGGCTTCAATCCCGAGGAGAGGGTTCCGAAATGTTGGAGGGCGAAGGTTCTGCCCCGGATGACGGCCTCACGGATCCGGTTCCCGGCATCGAGTCGACCAGGGATATTTGTTTCCAAACGGAGGAGGACGGGTAGGTCGATCCGGTCCAGGATCGGTCCCGAAAGCCTCGAAAGGTAGGCCCGCGCCACCCCATGCGGGCATCGACAATTTCCACGCCCCCCCGGGATCAGTCGGCTCAATTCGACAGGGAGTCCTCCACAAGGGCAGAGGTTGCCGGTCGCGACCAATTGGAGATCGCAGGGAACATCGACCGAGCCCTGCACCCGGGTGAGTCGGAAGCTCCGCGCTTCGAGGGGTTCTCGCAAACTTTCTTTGGCATCCCGTGACCATTCCATGAACTCATCGGCAAATAAAAGTCCTCCGTGGGCCAGGGCCAACTCACCCGCCCGGTATCCTTTGGGACCGAAGGATCCGAGGAGGTGTTGGGGTTTCACTTGCGAGTGGACTCTCCGGG
Organism: Bdellovibrio sp. ZAP7; assembly: GCA_945874535.1. Taxonomy (GTDB): domain Bacteria; phylum Bdellovibrionota; class UBA1018; order UBA1018; family CAIMNF01; genus CAIMNF01. The sequence goes on along the minus strand of CAMCGZ010000027.1, from coordinate 13,464 downwards.
CCGGGAGACCGGGATCGGGAGGCTCATTCCGGCTTTCTTGGTGAACGATCCGGGTCCAGGAGTCGCGGGGATCGGGTGCTCCAGCCAGGGTTTTGAACCAAGCGAGGGACTCCGATTTCCCGATTCCTTTCGGTCCGAGCAGAAGGGTGTGATGGCGACCGATGGAAGCAAGAGTGAGGATCCTCTCGAGACGGGGTCCGGGTGCCAGCGCCGGATCGGGCAGGAAAAGATCGGACCGGCTTCGAGCTGCTTTGGCTCCAACTCCCGGTGTTCCTCCTCCGATGAGTGCTTCGCGGATCTGGGACAGATGGGAGATCCTGAAAAATACAGTATTTTGTGGAAGGGGAAGTCCGTTCTCTTTGCGCCAATCGAGAAGTTGCATCAGCTCACGGTGATCTTCTTCAGCTAAAATCACTCTGAATCCCGAGAGAGTCGGATCGAGCAGGAGGAGCTCGATCAGGAGTGCCGGAGAACCCGTGCTCTTCACGCTTCCGTCGAGTCCGAGTTCCCCTCTGGCCAAAAGCGGTGGACCTGCTGGTAGGGGTTCCACCAAAGTGAGAATCCTGAGCGCAATGGGCAGATCGTGGGCCGTTCCCCATTTTGGAATCGAAGAGGGGGCGAGATTGATCGTCACCTTTTTTCGCGGAAACTCAAATCCGGAAGCCGGAAAGGCAGCAAGGATTCTCTCCTTGGCCTCACGGATCTCGGGTGCCGGTAGCCCGAGGATTTGCAGACCCGGAATCTGGAAGCAGGCATGAACCTCGACCTCGATCCAGGCCGGGCGGGAACCATCGCGGAAGCAGGAGTGTACGCTGAAGGAGTCTTTCGGGTGTTCCATTCCTGCCAAGGAGAGCAAAACCGGGGCCGGATGATCAGGATCGATCTTTCAGTTTTTTGATCATTGCGTTCTTTGCCTCGGTGATCCGGGCTGAAGCATCCTGGTAAAACCGCATCTGATCGGGAGGAAGCCCCTGGATCCGGTCCGGATGATAGCGTTTGATCGCTTCTTTATAGGCCTTTTGAATGATCGCCTCTCCGGCATGTTCAGCGACTCCCAGGATCTCATGGGGTTCTCCGGACAGCGTCACTCCGGGGAGCGCCAGAGGAGGGGGTGGAGGAGAGGTTCTTTTGATTTTGGCTTGTCCGAGATCAGGACCCTGGTTCAGGATCCGGCCGAGATCCGCTCGGTCGGCTTCGCGTTTCCGGAATTGGGAACCTTCCTGTTTGTTCCGAAACAACAGGTAGACGAGGAAGATAGAAAACAAAAACATGAAGGAGGGAGCATGCGGACGCAGGGAACTCATCCACTCGGCAGGCGAAGCCATAGAACGATTATAGGAGGTCTGATTCCTGCAACGCAAGAGGTATGCATGAGAGTGTTCCGGATGATCCGTACGGGATCCTCGCGTCCTTGTTTTACCATGATTCCCGTTTCAGTCGTGTCGAAGGCTTGTTCCGCCTGGTCGGTTTTGTGCATCTGTTCCGTAGTAGTGGGCTTCACCTGTTTGCACTGTTTTACTGGGGGGATCGGGCGGTCGGCCTCCTCCTCCGCGGAAGAGGAGCCACGCCTGAAGTGTCAAGAATTTGGTCCGGTGCTTTGCATGCTGCACTCGCCCTATGCGCATGGAACCTCCAAGGATTCCATTTTTCCTGGTTCCGTCCGGTATTGACCCATCTTCTCCGTCGATACTTCGAGGTCAGGGGGGCGAGGGTGCGGATCCTGTTTCCCTTGATCTTCACTGCAGGACTCGAGTGGATTCTCAGTCGTGAAAAAGGGGTTTCATCCGGGGCTTTGCATTATTACTTCGCAGTAGCAGGGTCCCTGGTGGCGATCGAGACCCATCGGGATGCGCCGGTTTGGAGTCTGCACGCGAAGATGGCAATTTACTCTTGGATTCCCGGTGCCCTTTGGGAGCTGTCACAGGACCGGCTCATTTCGTTTATGACCCCAGTCTACAGTTGGTTGAGCATCCCCCCGATTTCCATGTTTCTTTATCCGGCAGCAGCAGTGTCCCGAATTCTCACAGGAGGGTTTCCGGAGTGCTTGGTCCGCGCCTGGTCGCTCTGGATGGAAGTTTTAGTCTCTTCCGCCGATTTCCTTCCTGCATTTGCCCGAATTACCGAGGGAGCATGGATACCGGCCCTCGCGCTCGTGATTCTCCAGGGATTGATTCCCGTCCGGAACAGGGCCTGGGCCATTCCCGGTTTGCTCCTTCTAGCGCGAATGCTTTGGGTGCCATCTGATTCAAATCGATTGATTCAGTGGGATGTGGATCAGGGGGATGCCGCCCTGGTCGAAGTCCGGGGTCGAGTGGAACTCGTCGATACGGGGCCCGCCTGGAGAGCCGATCCCGCTCAATGGATCCGGAGGTTGACCCGTGCCGGAGTGGGAAGTCTCAACGGTATCCTCCTCACTCATTTGGATGTGGATCATCGGGGGGGACTCGATTGGCTGGCGCCCGTGGTGTCGATCACTTGCATCGAGGTCCATGATCTCAGTTTGGCGCGACAAAAACTGCCGTCAGTATTGCTTCCGGTGCTGCGCCCGGCAGGATGCATCCGGAACTTCGAGTATGCCTGGTTCCGATCTGATAAAAAGGGCGGCAATCAGTGGATGGCCGGAATGATCATTGCTTTGTCGGAATCTCATGGTTACTACGCTCTCGGAGACGGAGATCGCATGCAGGAGCGCCAATACGCACACTGGATCGGAAACAGGAATCTCGCTTTCCAAAGTCGAATCTGGAAGGCGGGACACCACGGATCGAAATACTCGTCAGATCCGATACTGATCTCCAGCCTGAATCCCACCGAGGTGTGGGTTTCGGTCGGAGCCCGGAATCGTTACGGTCATCCGAGCCCTGAGGCCTTGGAAAGACTTTCACAGAGCGGAGCCAGGATTCACCGGACCGATGTGGAAGGTGACTTGATCATCTCAGTGAGGGAATAAACACGCCAGGACGGGGATTCGAGGATGAGCTTGTACCGGTTTTCGAAAAACAGTGCGTTCACCCCCGGTTCAGCCGCCCCCGATGGTACAGGCATCGCAAAATACTGAATGGAGTACTTCTGAATCAGTTCTTCAGCCCGCGCGCCTCCGGAGAGGATCTCCTTGATTTCGGCTTCACGCGAGGAGTACGAGATCCCCCAGCTCCAGAGCCAACCGGGGTATCCCATGATCAAGGGAGTTCCGGTTAGGCACGGGAGCCAATGGTTGTGACGGGGCACGATCAAAGACAGTGCGTCGGGGCTGCTCCGCATGGCCTTGAACCGCTCGGCTAATGCGAATTCCTCACCGGTGAAGAACACCGTCTTTTGCATTCCGCGGTCAAAAAAACTGAAATCAGAGAGGGCGCTGAAGGTCTGCGAGAACAGGATTCCCAGTAAAAGGACCCATCTCGACCAGAGCGGGATTCTCACGAATCCGAGAAGCCGGTCCAATGCGGCCCCTGCGAAAGGTGCCAGAAACAGAAATGAATAAGTGAAGGTCTTCAGGTTGTCATAGAAGTAGGGCTGCAGGTTGAAGAACAGCGGGATCAAAAAAAGGATCAACCCGCCCAAACCGAGAGCTCTTTTATCGCCATCCTTTAGGCTGAGCCCCATTCCGGTGCAGGCGAGGACGAGAAAAAGCCCAGTATTGTAGATCCAGAATCCCGGAAATCCCATTTCTGCTGCGGCCGCAATCCCCGCTCCAGGGCTCTGGGCCCATCCCGGAAGCCAGATCTCCCAAGTTAAACCGAACGCTGAATGTCGCCAGAACAAGTGAGCCAGACCGGGAATCGAAAAGAGCAGGGTCAGGATTCCCAGCGTCCAGCGTGATCTCAGGTCAGGACCTGTCCGGGGCGGGAAACAAGCCTGCATCAGAAGCAAGGTCCCCATGGCGATCCAGGAATGCAGGTGAGTGAAGACGAGGAGAGAGAGTCCGAGAGCATGGATGGCAGTGACGGAAAGCTTCGGACTGGGTCTGCGTGCCCAAGAAGTCTGAATCAGAAGTAAGATCGCCATTCCGAAGAGAAACGCGCGCTGTGGATAAATCTCAAACAGGACGAACTGGGTGAAGACGGACCCTTTCTGGAACTGATTGGTGAGCGGCTCGCTTGTCGAGAGCGAACTGTCCATCCATTGCCATCCCCCCATGAATAAAAAAAGGAGGGTCGAAAGGAGTGAGGATCGGGAAGTGAATCCGCAGGCCTTGAAAAAGCGGTGGATGAAAAAAGGGAGTGCGAACAAAAGTAACAAACTGAGCCCTTCGGTCGCAAGAACGGTGTTTCCTCCCGTCAAGAACGCCGCTCCCGCGGTCAGCAGGTGACTCAAGAAAGGGTAGCGAAAGGGCTCGCCGGCGAACAAAGGGTTGTCGCCGGTGATCCATCCTGCACCGCGCTCACGGAAAGCTTCGATGAAGCTGAAGTGGGCCGACCAATCCCCCCAGATGGAGTAGCTGCCCGCGATCAAATCACCCCGGGGACTCCAGCTGAGCATGCCTGCGCAAACCCAGGTGATCCAAGCCGAAACAGCCAACAAAACCCAGTGTTCTGGATGAATTTTGAGTTTCATGTTCCGGAATCCTCCATTAGCATTTAACCATGCTTATCCGGTGGCTACCAATCCTGATTTTGGCACTTTTCCGCTTTTGGGATCTCGGCGCGAGACCGATTCATCACGACGAGGCGGTCAACGGCTGGTTTGTCGACGGAATCTTTTCGAGAGGCTTTTACAGCTACGATCCACAGAACTACCACGGCCCGTTCTTTTTTTATGTGCTGACGCTGTTTGAGACTTTGTTCGGACGCAGTGTGGAAGTCATGAGGGTCACGACCGTCCTGGCCGGTACCGCCGTGACACTCAGTCCCTGGTTGTTCAGGAAGTGGATCGGCAACACTGCTGCCTGGATCGCTGCGATCGTTTTCGCCGTATCGCCCGCAATGGTATTCTTCTCCAGATACGCCATTCACGAGATGTTTTTCATGCTCGCGATCATTCTGTTTTTTTACAATTGGATCCGCGTCCGCGAAGAGGGGTTTCACCTCCGTACCATTCTGGTTTTCGGGCTCACGTTCGGACTGCTGGCCTGCATCAAGGAGAATTTCGTGCTGTATGGCGGAAGCATCATCCTTGCAGAATTGGTTTTGTGGGCGATGGACCGCAAACTCCCAGTCCGCTTGGATCGAAAATTCTGGACCGGATTGGCTTCCGCTTTTGCGGTCGGTTTTGGTATCATTGTTCTTTGCTACACCGCTTTCTTCCAGGACGATGAGGGTTTACGCAAGTTCTTCCAGGCTTTCGAGTTCTGGTCGGATACCGGCTCCAAAGGAAACGGCCACCAAAAACCCTGGGATTATTGGATCGGTTTGATGGCGCATTACGAATGGGGCAGTCTTCTCGGTTTGATCGTGTTGCCCTTCTATGCGATCCGGGGGAGGAATTGGATCCGCCTCTTGGCCTGGTCGACCGCATTTCACTTCTTGGTGTATTCAGGGGTCGCCTACAAAACACCGTGGTGCATGTTGAGCTTCACCTGGGGATTGGTCCTGTTGACCGGAGTGGCATTGTCAGACTGGATCGAATCTCGAAAGGCTTCGGCGGCCGGATGGGGAGTCCTTGCCGTTGTGGCAGTCCATGCGGGTGTCGCATCGTGGGATGTCTCCTGGAAGAACCCCGATCAGGACGGGCATCCCTACATTTATGGACAGACCTATCGGGATCTCGTCGATCAGAACGATGCGATGTGGCGGGAGATCGATTCAAAACCCGGGTACAAGGACTCCGTTCGAGTCCAGGTGGTGAGCGCATTCACCTGGCCCTTGCCTTATCTGTTCGGGGGGATTCGGATGAGCGCCTTTCATGGGCGTGACAATGCTCCGGCTACACTCGATGCCGATTGGGTTTGGATCGATAAGAACTTCGAGGCAGACCTCGCTTCCAGGCTGGTGGGATCCTACTCCCGAACCGAGGCCCGTTCCAGGCAGTGGGCCTCACCCATGTTGATTTTCAAGAAAAAACAGGGACCTTGAGGTGAGTGAGTTCGATCGGTTCTATTCGGGAGTTCATGGAAGTCGTTGGACCGCACTCAGGTCCTCCCTCCTGATTCCGGGGAACAAGGTGGATCGGGTCTGCTTCGAGGGTTATTCGCGATACACGCTCGACTCGGCTTCAATCGAGGCAGCAAAAGCCTTGGGCGTCCGTCCCGGTGAACGGGTGCTGGATGCTTGCGCCGCACCCGGAGGGAAGACACTGGTTTTACTCGAAGCCTTGGAAGGTCGGGGAGAACTGGTCGCAAACGAACTTTCCGCTTCCCGGCGATTCCGTTTAAAACAAGTCATTGAAGATCACGTCCCGGCCCGATTCCAGAATCTGGTCACAGTCACTGCTTTCGATGCGAACCGCTTCGGCCTGAAGAAAGAGGGATACTTCGATCGCGTGCTGCTCGATGCCCCTTGCTCCAGTGAGGCGCATTTATTAGCCGAGGATTCCGAACAATCCGGATGGAAAGAAAGCCGCACCCGGCAGCTCGCGATGCGACAGTATTCTCTCCTCTGTTCGGCCTTGCTCACGGTCAAGCCGGGCGGTGTGGTGGTCTACTCGACTTGTTCGGTTTCACCGCTTGAAAATGAAGGTGTGATCGAAAGAGTGCTCAGAAAGAAGAAAGATCGGGTACGAATCGATCTCGATGGTTTCTCTGGGGGGATGGGCGATCTGACCGACTTCGGTTTCCAGATATTCCCCGATCGCTATCCCGGTTCCGGTCCAATTTTCTGGTCCCGTTTGGTCCGCCTTTGAGGTGAAATCAGAACCCGAGAGCGAGGTGCCCACCGATCCGCGACGTCTGGACCTCAGGCTGGAACAGGACGGTCTGGAGCGTGGCTCCGACTGAGACCTGCACGGGTTTTATGGGGGCCGACCAGGTGATTCCCAGATGATGGGATTCCGGAAACGGCACTTGCAGGAACGGGGACTCGGGGGTGAGGGGTCTCCGGTGTTCGAGCTGGAATGAGGTCCTCGAAGACAAAGACCAATGATCTGAAATCCTGAACGTGAGCGAGTGACCGAAAGAAGCGAAAAAAAGCTGCCTGTCCCGGATTCCCTCCGGGAGCGGTTCGTACTCGAAGATGGGATTCAGGCTGTACTGCAAGCCCCACTGCCAAATGGATTCCCTTCTGCTGAACAACCACGATTGGGCCAATACCAAACTCGTTACCCGAAGTGACTCCTGCGAATTTCGAGTCATTGGCAGACTGATCGATAATGTCGTATAGGGAGTGGGGCGACTAGTGGAAGACAGGATCTCGGCGTAGAGGCAGGGATCATACCAGGTGGGCGATGCCCGGGCCGCTGAACTGGAGAGATCGCCCCCCAGGCCCATTCGTAAGGTTTCATTCACCTGATAACCGACCCGAAAAGAGTGGTAGAGGAGCGAATCCTCGAACTCCGGGGCTGAAATCATGTAGGAGGCCCTCATTTCACGAAGGATTTCGCTGATGGGTGGCATTTGCCGGAGCGGGAGATCCCGGACCTCAGGCCCGAAGGGCATCGCATCGAACCCCCAACAGCAGGAAAGCAGAATGCAGATCCCTTGCCGCAGCCTCAAAGTCTTTCCCTCTCCCGAAGGTAATCCCGGATTCCGGCCAAAAGTCCTTCACGGAAGGATGTCTCCCGATCTCCGGGCAAGGTCGAGGAAAGCTCCGGGCGGATCGAGTGAAACTCGTTTTCCAGAAGATTCAGCATGGACCGGTAGCGTTCCTCGAATGATGCGCGCTCACGGGAGGGGGGGCGCGGATGAAGGGATAATAGGACAATCTCTTCCCTTCGTGTGGCGAGCATCATCTGAATCACCGAAACGGTGTTCCTTACTGACCACCAATACGCCTGCATGCCTGCGTTGGAACTTTCCTGATTCCGGTTTTGCATGAGATAAAGGGATTCCCAGTACCGAGCTCTTTCTTCCCGATTGAAAATCCGGTCCGTGGTATCGGTCGCCGGATTTCTCGCAGCGACAGCGATGATGGCTTCAGCCTCAGGAGGAGCGGGTTGGTTCGGATATTCTTTGAGCAGGACTTCATGGATCCTGGAGTAAAGGGTGACGGCGCGCCGGGAAGGATTCCCCGATTGTCCCAATTCCGAACCCGGATCGAGGATCAAGTAACGGTGATCGAGGATGAATCGGAGTAAGCGATCACGAAGGTAGTTCCGGATTTCTCCGAGTCGCCGCCTCTCCGCCATCACCAGCCCGCGAAAACGGGGATCGACCGCGGATCCTGCGAGGTAATCCAGGGACGATCCGTAGCGCGTCGCCTCGTCCCATGCACCCTCCAGGGTGATCGGCCATGCCAGCTGCGTCTCGATCTCTTCGAGTCTTCCGATTCTTTTTGAAAAGTCCAGATTGCTCTCCAGAGCGATTTGCATCGATTTAAATTGATCCATCCTGCGCTTCCATGCGGCCACTCCATCACTCTCCGGAAGAGGTCGGGGTGGGTGGCCCGTCCGGTGGGCTGGGAAACCCGTCTCCATGATGCCGAGTCCTGCATTCCGAACTTTCTCAACCGCCCACATCGCATGGGGGTTCATGGGCTGTGTGATGAAAAAAAAGGTGAACGGGCTGTATACGGCAAGGGCGATCGAATATCCCATATTGGAGCGGACGACCCCGCCAAACCAACGGATCGGATCCAATAGTAGGTGATCCAAAATTCCTATCAGATTATCGCGAGGGCGCTTCACGAATCTCTGCATGGCCCGTATCCAGGAAAGCCATCCCTCGAGAATCCGCGAAGTGAGGGATCGAGATCGATGTATCCTTTGTTTGAAACGGATCATTCTCCTGTAATCGGATTTCATTCTTTTCGCTAGGAGGAGGCGTTCTTTCCAGGTGTGTACCCGGCTGATCGCGAGACGATCGAGATTTTCTTGGAGTCTCGACCAGGCTCCGGGGTCTCTCCCACGCTTGAATCCGAGAAGACCGGGCTTTGAACGCCCGATGGAATCCAGAGTCCGTTCCAAGAGCCGGATCAGGTGGAGATCGGCATTTTCTGCTGTCACCCTCTCGAATTCATTGAACGCGATCCTGTAGAGGAGGTCGGTCACCGGGCAAGCAGGCTCGAATCGTCGAAGATTGGCGGGTGGATTCCCCCCTCCGATCCCTCCTGTCTGAAAAGCCCGCCGTTCCAGGATCGCGCCGGTTCCGGCGTCGATCCAATCGAATTCGATACGTGTCGGAATTGATTTTCGAATCTCCAAACGGTAGATGAGCCGGGTTTTTTCGAAGTAGGCGAATCCGGCACTCTCATCATTCCGGAATAGGGGAATGACGGAGAAGGGGAGGTTGAAGTGTCTTTTCCCTCCATCTTCCAAAATGGCCAGCACCAGCGTTTCAAAATCAGGAGCAGAGTCGATGTGAATCATCGGGTGCGGGTCATAACACGCCTTTGTCAGACTTGCAGTGTTTCAGCGCAATTTTTTGATTCAATATCACATGTGACTTTTTGGCCCGTTCCGCGGGACCCGATGGATGGGGACGTGTTTCAGTGTCCGTTCCCTTGCAATGGAGGACGGTATCGAACTTGCTAATCACCCATTCATGACCGACCGCAATCGAAATTCCGAGTACATCCCTGATCGAGGCTTCATTGGACGGAAAGAAGTCCCGGTGGCCAATTACCTGTTCGAGTCCGGGACCGGACAGGGTCACCCTCATGCGCGAGCCCTGGTGAATTCGTTTCTCAGGCGTTCGCCGTCGGAGCATCACCGTAACAGCCGGCGCCTCACTCGATTCCTCGAGGGCAGGGGGCTCACCTTCCGTAAATCAGGAAGGGACGGAGAACAGAAGATCTTTCCTGTGCCCGTGACTACCTCGGTTGTTCCACTTCCAAAGTCTCAGTTCGAACGCCTGTCGGCTGCAGCCGCCATCCTGGTCTTCTGTATGAGAAAAGTACTCCGTGAAATTTACGGAAACCCAAGCCCGGAACAGAGTCCATTCATCCGGAGTTTGCCTTTGACTGAAAGGAAGGTGTTCCTGAAGACGATCCTGGAGTCGCCCCACTATATCCCGCAACTCCACCATTCTGTCATGCTGGAGTATCCTTTCTTCGATCAGGTCGGGCTCGATCTCGTTCTTGTAGAAGATTATGGTTCGGTCAAAGAAGGACTGCCTTTCCGGCTCCTCGAAATCAACGCCGGATCCCCTTCCGGTGCTTCTAACAATTCTGTCTTGTTGGAGGGTTTGAGTTCCACCGATCCTTCACTACTCGATTCTATCGGTCCCGTGTGTGGCAATGACCACTTCGACTCGCTCCGGAGTACCTATCGATCACTCGGCGAGTCCTGGACAGGGGTTGCGGATGGAACGTCAATCCTTCTTCCTCCCGGTGGTTCGAACGCTGCTGCCCCCGAGATTCACAGTCTGGCCGCGAAGTCCGGGCTCACTCTTTGTGAGGCGGCACATCTGTACAGGGATTCCAAAGGTTTTGTCAGGATGCGATCGGTCGACGGATCTGATCCGATCGTGACCTCGGTTTATTCAAGGGTGAACAGTGACAGTATGCTGTTCGACCCGGACCGAGGTGTTTTGCTCCGGGATCAGGAGAGTGGTGAGCCCCTCGTTTGTCGGGATCCTTTGTCGGGTGCGGTGGTAGTCGATCCGGCAGGACGAGCTGTTCCCATGGAATCCGTGTTTCGGGTGAGCGGTGCATTGGAGGCGATTCAAGAACGGAAGCTCTACATCGGCGGACTGAATCGATTGCTCGACAACAAACTCCTGCTTGATGTGCTCACTCGGTATGCTCCGAGGTTTTATCGGAAGGAATGCGAATCCGCCGGCCTGGATCCGGACTCTCCCTGCCTGCTTCCCCCGGAGTCACTGCCTTCGAATCCTGAGTCGGTGCACCTCCTGAGTTCCAGTCCGGAAGAGTGGGTGGTCAAATCTCCTCATCTTTCCGGCGGGACCGGAGTCCATGTATTGATGGCCCTGACCAGGCGGGAGCGAAGCCGGATCCTGCGTGAAGTGCGTGATCGGCCTGACGGGTATGCCTATCAGAGATTGGTGCGGATCGGGAGGATTCCCGTATCCATGAAAGCGGCTTCTGGGGAACTTTACCGGATTGCGAATTTGGCTGCGGATTTGAGGATGTGGGTCCTCTACGGTGGAGAAGGCACCACGCCCAAACTGACACGGAACGCTTTGGTTCGCTTCGCCCCCGTGGAGAAGGGTCCGCTCAGCTCGACCGTGAACACATCGAAGGGCGGGGGTTATGCACCCTTCGTGATCGTCGACGACAGTCCCGATTCCAGTACTTTGAGATCACCTCTCCGTTTCCACGAACCGGATTCTGTTCCTGTGGATCACGTGCCTGTGTTTTCCGCGGCTCAACTGATCCAGATTCTCCGGATGATGGCTCAATTGAGGGTGGAGCTCGATCAACCGTCCCCGAGTGCTTACCGGATTTATGGCATCCTGCTCGGCCTTTCTTTGCAAATCAAAGAGGTTGCCGCTTTTTTGGATCCCGAAGCACCCGAAATCATCCACTCGTGGTTGAGAAGGGTTGAAGGGAAGATCGATCGGCGGGCCATCGCTTCGTTTTTTTCGAAACTTCATCGCTCCCGTGCCGAGTGGGTTTGGAGTGTGGTTCGAATTGAACAGTCTTGTCCCGAGATCGCAGCCGAATTCGACCGCATCAGCGTCCTTCAATCGCCGGAAGCCCTGTATACTGGCGGTGATCGGTCCGGTAGTGAAGTCACCCTGAAACGGATTGCGTCCCATCCTGGGTCGCGGGGCTGGATTGCAAAGAAAGCGCTCCCCTTACTCCGTCATCTGATCCGTGCGCGTTGTCCGGACCGGGTGATCACCCGACTCGAGTCGAGAAGGATGCGGAAATTGCTTCAGCGTTTTGAATCAGGACTGGAATCCCGTTGGAAGGGAAGTCCAGGAATGATCTGGCTCAACGAAAGTAAATTACGGGAGGGACTGGATTCGCGCCCTGTCTGGATCGAGACCCCGGCTGTGGGGTCCGCGTCATCGTTTGAGGAAGAAAGCGGTTGCTTGATCATGGAGTCCAGCCCCGGTGCCACTTGGGTCCAGGACGCCAGGGACGCTTGGAGTTCGGCCGTTCAAGTCGAAGAAGGGGGACTGGAGAAAGCCAGGGAAAGACACTTCATCCGTTTTCCGAGGTTGGGAATCCTCCAAAAAATCATCGACCGGTCCTCCGGTGGTGGAGTTGAAGAGATCCTGGCCCTGCTCGAGGTGTTGCCGTACGCGCGGTACAATCTGGAACGGTATTCGGAGTGTTCCGGAATTCCCCTGCAAGAGATTTTCACCGATCGGATGTCTCCGGGAAGGATCGCACTGCTGGAAAAACCCGAATGGAGGGGGGCCGGGGCTTGTTTCGTAAGGAAATCCACACGGAGCTCCGAGCTCCTCGAGGGGCAGAGTCACCTCTGGATCTCCAAAGAACAGAGTCCGATCTGTCAGGCCTATACGGTCGGGCACGAACTCCACCATGCTCTCCAGATCGACGGGATCCGTTCGGCTGAGAGACAGGCTCGCCTGAGCGGACCGGCTGGCATTGCCCGATTCATGAACCTTTACGGGAATTTTTTCGGGTTGGATTCCGCCCCCCCGATTGAGAACGCAAAGAACGGAAGATCCGTTCTTTACGGATTGCAGGACCTGATGAGGAATCATCCCGATCATCCTGTCATTCGTGAAGTTTTAGAGGCACTTCGCCAAGGCCCCGATCAGTATGAGCAGACGCTTGAAAAATACGGTGGAGCATTCGTGACCATGATGCCCTCTTCGGTTCCGAATCGGATCAAAGCACTCCGGGAGGTGTACCCGGCTCTGGAGAATCTCAAGAACCTCGCATTCGCTGAGAGTTGCGGCCTCAGGATTCCGATGGATCCGGTCAGTACGGTGCTTCCATGTGCGAACCGGGTTCAGCGGCAACGTCATCGGGATCTTTTGAATTCAGCGATTCTTTCTCCGAAACCCGATCAGGAGGTGCTCAGGATTGTTGCTTCCCATCAGCTGTACGGGGTGGGTTTCGGACCGGAATCAGTGATCGACGGGAGGCTCGGGCTTCGAATCGACCCGGCTCCCATTGATCCTGCAAAGGCCTATCACCAGAGCCAGCAATGAGGAGTCATTCCACCGTCACGGATTTAGCGAGGTTTCTCGGCTTGTCGATATTCCTTCCCAAGGCTTTCGCACATCCGTAAGCGAGCAGTTGGAGAGGAATCGCAGATAGAATGGGGTTGGTTCCCCAGGCCGCAGAAGGGAGACCGATGAAGGCGTCTGAAAGTTTCTCGAGCACCGTATCCCCTTCCGTTCCGAGTGTGATCAGGTGTCCACCGCGTGCACGGATCTCCTCGAGGTTCGAAACGGTTTTTTGGTACCACTCGTCTTTTGGAGCGAGCGTGATCACGGTCACATCGGGGTCGATGTACGCAATGGGTCCGTGCTTGAGCTCTCCGGCGGCG
>CAMCGZ010000026.1 GCA_945874535.1 Bdellovibrio sp. ZAP7 | reverse complement strand
CGTCCCGCTGGTTGATGAAGTACAGTGACACCGCACCGGTCTCGATTTACACCGCAAAACCCTGATCCGAGGAGCCCATGTTCGCCTATCTGATCCGAAGACTCATGACGATGATCCCGATGTTCTTCCTGATGACCGGGGTTTATTTCGCTGTTCAGAATTATCTGCCGGGTGGTCCAGTCCAGGAAGTCCTAGCCCGCATTCAGTTCGGAGGCGGAGACGGGGGCGGTCGCTCAATGTCCGTCGATGACATCGCCAAACTGAAGGCCGAGCTCGAAAAGCAATACGGACTCGATAAACCCGTGCCGGTCCGTTATTGGAACTGGCTCAAGAAAATCGCAGTGCTCGATTTCGGCGATTCCACCGCGACCCGCGAACCGGCGATCCATACCATTGCAGAGCGGGTGCCGATCTCGGTCGGTTTCGGCATTCCAGGTTTCTTTTTGACCTACATCGTTTGTATTTTTCTCGGAATGGCGAAGGCTCTGAAGGACGGCTCACGCCTCGATATCGGGAGCTCCGTCGGGCTCTTTGTGGCCTACAGTATTCCGCCCCTGGTGGTTTCGGTGGTCCTTCTCCTCGTATTCTGTACGGACCGGGTGTTCCCGGGAGGGGCCTGGTTCCCGCTCGGTGGGGCCCGTTCGGATGACTGGGATAGTTTCACTTTCGTGCAAAAGTGTGTGGATTACGCCCGTCACATGTTCCTGCCTGTGGCGGCTTCTTTGCTCGGGGGCTTTACCTTCCTGACCATGCTCATGAAAAATTCCCTCCTCGATGTGCTTTCGAGTGATTTTATCCGGACTGCTCGCGCCAAGGGCTTGCCCGAACGCCGGGTGGTCATGAAGCATGCTCTCCGGAACGCGATCCTTCCCTTGATGGTGGGTCTCGGTGGATTCCTCTCTGCATTTGTGGCCGGTTCGATCGTGATCGAGTCCGTATTCGGTCTGCCCGGAATGGGGCGGCTCATGATCGAGTCGCTCAATTCGCGGGACTACAATGTCTTGATGGGGGTCGCGGTGATCCAGTCCGGAGTCGTCATGTTCGGACAATTGATGAGTGACGTGGCTTATGTGCTGGTTGATCCGAGGATCGATTTCAGCGGGAGGGGATGAAGCACATGTTTTCGATACAGTCTTCTTTCTCTCCGCTCACCCTTCGCCGTTGGAATTCCTTTTTCCGCCAAAAGCGCGCTTGGGTGGGCTTGGCCGGTTTTCTGAGCGTCTTTTTCTTTTCCATGACGGCCGAGGTCTGGTCGAACAGCAAACCGCTGCTCCTCAAAAGGGAAGGACGCTGGTACTTTCCTGCCTTGGTGGATTATTCGGCGCAATCCTTCGGCATCACCGATTCTTTTGTGGTCGACTACCGCGGCATCGCAAACCAGGACCGTGAGGCTGGGAAGGATACCTTCGTGTTGTTTCCTTTGAATCCCTGGGATCCTTTGGAGCAGACCCCCGATGTGATGGCATCGCCATCGAAGAACCATTGGCTCGGGACGGATTCCCTCGGGCGTGACGTCACCGCTCGTCTGGTTTACGGACTCAGGGTGTCGCTCTCTTACGGGCTCATGTTCTGGATCTTTTGTTTCTTGATCGGAGTATCGATTGGGTGCGTACAAGGTTATTTCGGCGGCAATACGGATTTCTTCACCGAGCGCCTTAAGGAACTGATCGAGATCCTGCCGTTCTTGTCGGTTGTGATCCTGGTCAACGGACTCATGAAGGCGGATTCGTTCTGGGTCACCCTCATGGTGGTCGTGCTGTTCTCCTGGGTCGGGATCGCATCCCAGCTCCGTGCCCAAGTGCTCTCGATCCGGAATCGTGAATTTTGCGAGGCGGCCCGCGCGGCTGGGGCCAAGAACGGACGGATCATTTTCCGTCACATTTTGCCGAATGCGATCACTCCCATCCTGACACTGACCCCCTTCACAGTCTCGGGCGGGATCGCCACACTGGCGGTGCTCGATTACCTCGGATTCGGACTGTCGCCGCCAACTCCGTCCCTCGGCGAACTGCTCCAGCAGGGCCGGACCTATATCCAGAACGCGGCCTGGTTGCTCGTGGCCCCGACGGTCGCACTTTCCTGGATGCTGATTTCAATCAACCTTATCGGCGAATCACTGCGCGAGGCTTTTGACCCGAGAAAATAAGATAAGAAAGACCCACCCGCCCCGCTAAAACGCAGCGTTTGGGGACTGGATATCAGAGGATTCACGAGCAAGACGGATTGGACCAGCGGTCCTGCAAAGAGACCGCTCTTACCGATGTGCAGGTCAAAAGAGAGCTTCGAGCTGTTGGCGTACACGTCGTTCAACATCCGGCTCGTTGCGAGCTCGGCATTGACGTGAAACAGGATTTTACCGCTCGCACCTTGATGAGCCCACTGTGCAGCGACTCCACTGTAAAACTGATGTCCGAAGCTGAGACCGATCGAAATCATCTCACCTGACGAAAGCCGGCACATTTCAGGACGCAAGTTCCGGATCCGGATCAAGTCAGTGGTCTGAATCTCGAGGTCAGAGATCTGGCATCCGCTTTCCGGCGGGAACAGAACGGTGGCTCCGGATTCGATACAGACTAGCGATAGGAGAAGACCCAAAATGACGGTGAGCGGTTTCATTCGTAGAGCCTCACGTAATCGACATCGAGGGTTTTGCCATCGAGCGGACCCGCCCGGCCTTCATTGATGACATGGTTTTCCATGGCGAGATTCATGATCAGGTACTGGGCCAGGTCGTTGATCCTTACACCGCGATCACCGTCCACGACTTCATGGGTGTAGCAATCGTCGATGTAATAACGGATTTTGTCATGGAAGCGTTCGACTCCGAAGCGGTACCACACACCCGGATCGAGGTACTCGGTGCCCGATCCCGATTGGGTGTGCGAAGTAGGGGTGTATCCCCAGTCGTGGTAGGTCTGGAATGCCTGGATGCGGCCGGAGGATTTCGTGACAGCTTCGAGGATGTCGTACTCACCTGAAAAGCTGGTTTGTGAGGGGTTCTGGTAGGGGATTCCACGGCCTTTCGGGGTCATCCAGGTCCAGAGCGCCGGATAAACACCCACGCCAGACGGCAGCTTGGCGCGCATTTCGATGCGCCCGTTCTTGATGTTTCTTCCGGGAATGCCGCCCGCATGGCTCGAATCGATGCCTCCAGAAACCCACTCGCAGTCAGTTCCGAAGTAATCTCCGCGATTCGGATCACCGCCCGCATGCTTACCGCACAGAGCCCCGGCTTGAGGATTCCTGCGGGCAACGGTGAAGTGCACCGCACCGCCATGGACCGAAACCTGACTTGGTTTGTAAGAAAACTTCCCACCCTTGGGCCATTCGCCCCAAAACGAGAATCCGTCCCAGAGTTTCCAGTTGCACTTGTTCAGGTCGCGGAGTCCCGCATGATTGGCGGCAGAACTACAGCGGTCACCGTGGCCGGGCCAATCGAGGCGAAGCGCGCATTCCGGAGTTCTCGAATAGCAGCCCGGATCTTCTCCCGGCTCGGGTCCGTTGAATTCATCAGCCCAGACTCGGTTTTGGTAAGGACTGGTAGCACTCGGACCTTTGCCCGCCGAGTTCAAGCAACGTCCGCTCGTAAAGCCCTTCGGGTTCATTTGCAGATCCACTTTTTCGCATGCAGTTGCGGTAAATAGAATCGTCAGGATCAAAGGAAGTGCCTTTTTCATGTCCGACCTCCGGTCATGAGCTCGATCCAGTCGATCAGATTCAGGGTCGAGGCCAGCTCTTCGGACAACACCTTGTGGTGCCAAACGGCTTTTGGGGTCGCCTTTTTCTTCAGATAAAGATCGTGCATGACCACGTGATAGCGGGCCCGGTCGACTTCTTTTTTAAAGGTCCCGTAGGTGTCCCGGCTCAAGAGGGAGCGATTGTCCTGGAGGAGGTCGTAAGCACGATTCAGTTCCACATGAAGACGACGCGAGCGCTCGGCTTCAGAAACCTTCCGGGCGGCGAGCAGGGAGCGGGCGGTCCGGGCACGGACTTTCAGAAAGCCGAGGGTGTTCCGGGCGTGGACATAGTCCTTGGAAAAGTAGGAGAGGACGGAGTCCATGAAGGACGGTTCGGCGGCGGAACAGGGCATGCCCAGCAGGAGGGATAAGGTCAAAAGGAGGGGGATGGCTTTCATGATCGAGGGAGATTACAATACCTGACTGGATTGGTCAATCTTTATTTATTGCGAAACGTCTAAGTCTCGGATATGACTCTCTGCGCTCAACTGAGGGGGTTGTATGGTCCGGTTTCAATGGTTCTGGTGTCTTGTCCTGCTGGTTTCTTCGCTGGCCGAAGGTGCGGTGCGAATGGATGTGGTGTCGGCAGCCCATCAGGCTGGAGCATCGGTCGGGGTCGGCTCCAGGGTGGCGCTGCAGTTCGATGACCAAGCCACCCCTCGCCGGGCGCTTTTTTTAGGAGACCTCGTCGCCGCCAACGGGCGTGCCGAACAGCGCATGCTTCTCGACCTCGATCGAAAGAAGGTCCTGATTCTCGACCGCTCCGAAGTGTTGGCTCCCCGTGCCCGCTATCAAAAGATCGTCCGCCCCTATGATCAGGTCGATGGCACCTGCACAGGCTACGCCATGGACCACATGATGGAACAGATCGCCCGCAACCGTTTGTCAGGAAATGACACCCTTCAGGCGCAGTTTGCCAGCGAAAAAGGCCGCACTCAGTTTTTGGTCCGGGCCATCAATGACTATTATATTTCGACCGTTCACCGGACTTCCATCCACGGCATTCTGAAAACCTACGGCAAGGAGTTCGGTCTGAACTGCGGACTCCGCAAATTCAAGGATTCCGCCCGGGCCATGGCTCATGTGGCAGAGCAGGTGTTGGCGGGCACTCCGGTGCTCGTCTCCTTCGATATCGGCCCCAATATGTTCGAGGCGGATCTTCCTTTAGTGGCGCTCTCGGGTACAAAGACCTCACGCCTGGATGGTCGCCTCTGGCTTCCCCGCAAGATTGGCGAACGCAACAGTGGCGGGCATTCGGTCGTGGCCGTAGCGGCCTTCGAGGCCCTCGGGAAAAAGCGGCTCTTGATGCTCGATTCAGATTGGGCTGAGCCCCGGATCTGGGATCTGGAGCAGGCCTTGGGGGGCCGGACGGACATCGAGACGGTTGAGTTCCACTCTTGCCATGAGAACTGAACCCGACTCACCTCGAATCGAGTAAGAGCTTCTGTCCGAGCTTGCTCTTCGGAGCCTCGACCACACTCCTGAATCGCTTACCGTTCGCATCGCGCGGCGAGACCGCCTTTGAAAGAGGCTTGCGTTTGTCTCGCTCGTACTCGCGCAAGATTTCCCGGTGTTCCGGCTTGTGGGGCTGGAGAAGGGCTTGCTGGATCTTCCGGTCTTTCCATTCTTTGGCCACGAAGAGCGGCTTCATGCTCATCGGGTTCAAGCCGGTCCAGTACATGGCAGTGGCGAGCGTCATGGGGGTCGGGATGAAGGCCTGAACCTGCTGGAGATTCCAGCCCTTCTCCTTCAGGTAGTCGTAAACTTTCTCCATCTTTTCGTGGGTCGTGCCCGGGAAGCCCGAGATGAAGTAAGGCACCACGTACTGTTCTTTGCCCGCTTCTTCAGAAACTTCTTTGAAGTAACTCACGAACTCGTCGAAGTTCTTGAGTCCCGGCTTTTTCATCAAGTGCAAGACATCGTCGTCCAAATGCTCCGGAGCAACCTTCAAGTGGCCCCCCACATGGTGGCTGATCAGCTCGCGGAGGTATTCGTGGCCCGCCTTCTTGTCGGAGAGAGCCAGATCGTATCGGAGCCCTGAGGCAATGTGGATCTTTCGAATTCCAGGTATCTTACGAGCCTTCCTGAGCATGTCGACCTGCACCGTATGATCGTGCTGGAGCTGCGGGCAGACCTTGGGGTGCACACACGAGAGCTTCCGGCACTTACTCTGGATCTCGGGGCTCTTGCAACTGGTGCGGAACATGTTGGCGGTAGGTCCTCCAATATCCGACACAATGCCTTTGAAGCCGGGTACTTTATTGAGCCCTTCGACTTCTTTGAGTACGCTTTCGGTCGAGCGGCTCTGCACGATCCGGCCTTGGTGCAGGGTGATGGCGCAGAAGGAACATCCTCCGTAGCACCCGCGGACTGAATTCACCGAGAATCGGATCATGTCAGCAGCCGGAATCCGGTGCTTGTACATCGGGTGTTGCTCTTTAGTGAAAGGCATTTCGTACACGGCGTCCATTTGCTCCGTGCTGAGCGGAAGAGCCGGCGGGTTGATCACAACGGCCTTGCTTCCGTGGTACTGGATCAGGCGCTTGCCGTTGTAGGGAGAGGCTTCGTATTCGATAAAGTAGGCCGCTTTGGCGAATTTGCGTTTGTCATCACGCACCTCTTCAAAGCTCGGAATGGTCAGGCGGCCTTCGAGTTGCCGGGCGTGATCCTTAGACGATAAAAAGGCAATCCCGCGCTGGGTCTTGATGTAATCGAGTGCTTTTTGAGTGGCGGGATGCGAGGTCGTGAGGGGCGCACCGATTTCGGCCTCTGCCCCTTTGAAGGCCTCGACCATCATCTCGGTGGTGCGTTCTCCCATTCCAAAGACCAGGAAATCAGCCTTGAGCTCGGTCAGAATGGATGGGCGAATCCGGTTCTGCCAGTAGTCGTAATGTGCCAGGCGGCGGAGCGAAGCCTCCACTCCACCTACCACGACCGGCGTTTCGGGGAAGGCTTTCCGAGCAAGCTCGGAATAGACAATCGAAGCATAGTCGGGGCGTTTTCCGCCCACGCCGCCAGGCGAATACATATCGTCGGTGCGCTTCTTCTTGTTTGCGGTGTAGTTGTTGATCATCGAGTCAACGGTGCCGCTCGAGACTCCGACGAAAAGTCGCGGTCTGCCCATGACCAAGAAGTCTTTCTCGTCCTTCCACTTGGGTTGGGACACAATCCCGACCCGGAGGCCGAGTTTTTCGAGCCAGCGGCCGAGGCAGGGAATTCCGAAGGTGGGGTGGTCGACGTAGGCATCGCCCGAGACGAGCAGCACATCGAGCTCCTCCCACCCGCGCAGGGCCATTTCTTCGCGATTGGTCGGGAGGAACTTCAGGAGCGCTTCCTTGCGGACTCGCTCGTTCGTGATGGTTTCAATTTGAACGCTCATGGGTAGATCCTCGATTTATTTTCGGGTATACGAACTCAAGAAGGTGTCCGCCACCGAATCCTGAAGCATCTTGGCAAAGCGGGCATCGGGGCAGAACTGCGGAATCGTCCGGATATCGTTCAAGTAGGCGGAGCGCTCGCGCGTCACATGATCGAGCAAGTTGTGGCCTTCGTTTTTGGCGAGGCAACGGTCTGCTTGGGCGATCTGGGTCACGTGTTCGAGCTCATGGCGCATGGTTTCGATGAGAATGCAGGGGTGTTCGAATGCTGAATCCGAGACGCGGATTTCGCGTTTCTGGTGGTCGGTCACCGCACCCGCTCTTCCCATGTCTCCCCCGAGGCGAATGGCGTAGCCGAGATTTTGTAGGCCGTACTCGCGAATCACCGCCTCGATCGCCTCAATTTTCTTTCCCGCCTTGCTCAGAGATTCGATTCTTGAGGCTTTTGTCTGTTTTTCGGCCTGGGTCATCGATGGGAAATAAAGGTTCGGCACGGAAGCGAATGGTGCACGATCGGGTTGAATCATCGAGAGTGGCACAGACGCATTACTGGCGAGATTCTTGATCGAAACGGCGGTTCCGATGGTTTTGAAGTTGCACACCTGTTGGGCTTTGAGGAGTTGAAAGGAACTCAGGTCGACGTAGCTGTGGAGCCTCCACGAGCCATCACCCCCGGCGAGCGAGGTGCCTTCTCCTCCGCAAAAAGTGTAATCCAGGCAGTTTTTGGCCAGGATGATGTTTCCGATTTCGGTCGATGAGGTCGAGACCTGATAGGGAGTCGAAAAGGCCAGGGATGGAGTGAGCGAGACCAGGGAGAGCGAAAGGAGGGTGAGGGCTTTCATGCGCGACATTAGAACATGGAATACACAAAAATTAAATAAAAAAGCTAAAAGTCTTTTGATTTTGTTGGTTTAACGAATCAGGTTGAATCTGCTACAATCGGGCTATGGCCAAGCTCACACTGCAAACCCTTCTGAAACAGCTCGAAACCCGGATTCCAGCCTCTTTGGCCGAATCGTGGGATCCGGTAGGGCTCGTGGTGGGCAATCCCAAGAGTGCCGTCCGGGGGGTGGTGGTGGGGGTGGACCTGACCGAGGCCCTGCTGGCAGAGGCCGGTTGGAAGAAAGCCAATGTGATCGTGATTCATCACCCGCCCCTTTTCCCGAAGGGGAAGGGTCTGGCGCGCTTGGTTCCAGGCGGGGCAGAGACCCGTGAGCAACTCCTCCTCGAGTGCTACCGTCGTGGCATTGGGCTAGTGGTGGCTCATACTAACTTTGATCGCGGCGCCATTGACGGAATGGTGAATCTTGCCAGAGCCCTCGGCGCCGAGCCCACTGCCCGGGTGCTCGAGGTCCCGAAGGAGGGACGGAGTCTGATGAAAAAGCTCGTCACCTACATTCCGGTCGATCATTACGAGCGAGTGAGGGATGCGCTCTATCTGGCGGGTTGTGGACACCTCGGTCAATATGATTGTTGCGGCTTCGGGACTTCCGGAGTCGGAAACTTCCGTCCATTGAAGGGCGCTTCGCCCTTCATCGGAGCCGTGGGGGAGCTTGAAGAAGTCGAGGAGATCCGGCTGGAAACCCTGGTGGTGGCCGGAATGGAGTCGGTGGCCATACGCGCACTCAAAGAGGCTCACCCCTACGAAATGGTGGCCTATGATTTGATTCCACTCGATCCGGTTCCCGGCATGAAAGGCATGGTCTGGGGTCTTGGCTACGGGTTTGTGGGCCAATTGAAAAAGCCGGTTTCATATTCTGAGTTCGTCCGGCGGGTGAAGCGGGTGTTCCAAGTGAAATCCTTTTTGACCAATCAGCACACACCGAAATCAGTCCGGAGCATCGCTTTCACCCCCGGGAGCGGATCGTCTTTTGTCGGAGCGGTTCAATCGCAGGGGGTCGATGTTTACCTCACCGGCGAGGTGGGTTACCACGCATCTCTCGAGGCGGCTCGCCAGGGCTTGAGCGTGTTCGAACTCGGGCATCGCGAAAGCGAGCACTACTTCTTGAAAACCTTCGAGAGCTGGATGAAAGAGTGGGAAATCCCGGTCTCGGTACTCGATGAGCGGACTCAGCGGATCATTTGAATCCCGGTCTGTTCTTCGAACAAGCTGCGCCCGATGCTTTGAATCACCCCGCCGCCGAGACAAACCTCGCCTTGATAAAATACCACGTACTGTCCGGGTGTCATCGCTCGCTGCGGTTCGGTGAACCTCACTCGGACCGATCCCGGTCCGGTGAAGGTGACCCGACAGGCTTGGTCTTGTTGGCGGTACCGTGACTTCGCCGTGCAATCGAAGCTTTCAGTGAGCGGGGTCCCGCCGAACCAATTCAATTCCGATGCTTCGAGTTCCCAGGCATAGAGGGCCGGATGTTCCTGACCCCTGACGACGACGAGCTCGTTCTTTTCGCGATCTTTTCCGCAAACAAACCAGGGCTCGCCCTCGCCTCCGAGGCCGAGCCCTTTTCGTTGTCCGAGCGTGTAAAAGGCGATGCCATCGTGCGTACCGACCCGGTTGCCATCGAGGTCACGGATGATTCCCGATTGGGTATGCACATACTGGTTCAGAAAGGTCTTGAACTTGCGCTCTCCGATGAAGCAAATGCCGGTACTGTCTTTCTTGGTGCTAGTCGCGAGCCCGAGCCGCTTGGCGATTTCACGGACTTCGGGCTTCGGGAGGTGTCCGATCGGAAACAAAACTCGGTCAAAGACTGCACCGGGTACCGCGGTCAGAAAATACGTCTGGTCCTTGTTCGGATCCGCTCCGCGGAGGAGCTCCTGTTTGGCCCCGTTCGGGGTGGGTGTGGTCCTGGGGCGCACCTGCGCGTAGTGGCCGGTGGCCAGATAATCACACCCGAACTCGATCGCTTTTTTCAAAAACAGATCGAACTTGATCTCACGGTTGCAGAGCACGTCGGGATTCGGGGTGAAGCCCGCCTCATACTGGCGGAGGAATTCGGAGAACACGTGATTCCGGTACTCCTCGATGAACTCGATCGAGTAGCAGGGAATTCCCAGCTGTGCGGAGACCTTCCGAACATCCTCGAAATCCCGGGTCGCGGAGCACTCTCCGGACTCATCCGTCTCGTCCCAGTTCTTCATGAAGAGCCCGAGGACTTCGTAGCCCTCCTCGAGCAACAGATGAGCTGCGACCGACGAGTCGACCCCCCCGGACATCCCGAGGATCACTTTTTTTCCGGAACCGGGCTTCATCGCGCGGAGTTTAGCACAGGGTTAATCCTTGAGCCAGTTCTTCAGCATTTGAATGCGGGTCGCTGAGAGGAAGTTTGCGTAGTTCACGATGTACTTGCCACTCGCGTCGGACTGCCCGCTCGAATGAACGGCAATCACCGCGCCTCCGGTCCGGATCGACGCGCCCGACATGCCTGCGTAAGTATCGAGGTAGTGGGAGTTGTTGTCGACCAGGGGATTGGTCTTCATGTAGCCCTTGGCCTCCCAGAGGGTTCCGGTTTCTTTGTCGCCTGGGTAACCGCTGACGATCAGTTCATAGAAGGGGAGAGTGTACGCGCTCGGAGCCTCAGCGATCGGCAGTGCCGGGACGGGAAGGTCTTTGGCAAAATAAATCATCCCCATGTCGTTCTCGGTGATCTGAGCCTCGTTGTAACCGGGGTGGACTCGCACGGCCACTCCCTCATGTTTTCCGTACCGATTCTTGGTGGTCGCGATGGATGTGGTCGAGCCGGGGTAGAACACGATCTTGCTCGGGATTTTCCCATGGTCGACCAGGCAGTGAGCTGCAGTCAGCACGTGGCGTTTGCCGATCACGGTTCCAGAACAGAGCGCCTCGCCCCCGGCGAAGGTCAATACCAACTGCCCCATGCTCAAGTGGGGTTGGCGCATGTTGGCGCGAGTGATGGGGTAGCGCTCGTCTGTGCCGATGACCCCTTCGATGCCTGTCGGCTCGGCGTGGGCGAAAAGGGGTAGAGACAGGACCAAAAACCGAGCCAGGGATTTCAACATGAGCGCCTCCTTTAGTGTTAACGCGGCGCATCATATCCAATCAAAGCATCAAGTGCAAGGAGGAAATAAAAAAACCGCCGGCAAGTTGTCCTGCCGGCGGTCGCATCGGATTTTTTCAAATCAGATCAGAAAGTGCAGTTGCCTTCGACAGCAGGCTTGAAGAAACGGGTTCCGCCTTTGTCGTCGGTCTTGTAACCGGAGTTGCCAATGGCCAACCAAGCAGGAACGCCTGGGTTCACCATGCTGTTAGCCGGGCAAGCTTGGCGAACGCAAGTGTTGCCTTCTTTCCAGAAGCCGTTTTCGCAAGTGAAGTCGCACTTACAGCCGTTCTTGGCTACGTACTTGGTGAACTGCCAATCTTTTTTACGGGCGTCGAAGCCGTAATCCACGCGGACGTTGCCGCCTTTTGCTTTACAGATCGTGTTCTGTTCACCAGCGCTCAGACCGAGAAGGCTCCAGAAAGCGCCGTTGTTCAGCCACTGGGCTTCGAGATCGCTTTTACATTTTGATTCGCGATCGCAGAGAGCGCCGCAGCAGTAAGATCCCCAAGGATTGGGAGCATAAGATTTATTGACAGCGCCGATCAGATTGATCACGCCGTTACAGGTGAAGGTCCGCTTCACTTGAATGCCACACTGGGCTTGAGCATAGGTCGAGATTCCGAGCGAAAGTACAAACACGCTACACCAATAATAAAGGGCCTTTTTCATTTGTTTCTCCTTACGTACTACTTGTTTTTTGAAATTCGCACTTCGAGGCCGAGGCCCTTCCATACGGATCCCTATTACTCCTCGTCCTGAGGTTTTATTCAGTGTTGACCGGACAAACGGCCCTGTAAAGCAGATCTCCGAGAAAACATGAAATTGAGACGGAAAATTAGCTTCTATAGTTTAATTTGAGGTAACGAGAGCCGATTTGACGTCAAGAAATTAACGAATTCCGTTCATGCACTTTTGATCACGGGCGGTTCGACGGGGCGGGTCCGGTCGTAATGGATGGCTCCTGCTTCGATGGCATCGCAGAGGCGCAGGCAGTGTTCCATCATCACAGTGATCTGTACTCGATCGCCGGCCTTCAGCTTTTGCGCGTGTTCCATCTGCCCCCTGAGTTGTTTCAGGAGTCCATTGACGCGGAAATCGAGATTCGGTTCGTTCTTGATCCGTGCATCCACGGCCAAGCCGCTGGCCTGCTGGACCATTTGATCGGCCTGGTGGACCATGTCTTCAATTCTCCGCTCATGTCCGATCTGGGAGGAGCGGAGCCGACTCAGGATCTCTTCAAGCTCTTTTAGCCACTTTGAATAATCGAGGGCCTGCGCATCGCTCCTTTTGCTCACGGAGGCGGATGCCGCGGTTTCGATCGTGTCGGCGAATCTCTGAAAGAAGTCGGGCCTGAACCGGATTCCAATCACGCCGACAAAAAAACCTAGAAATGCGACCACGGCATACCAGATGAATTGGTTGCCGTTGGTGAAGAGTTCTCGTTTTTGAGGGTCTTTAGGTAAGACCCTTTCGCGTATGGATTTGGCGTGTTCTTCAATTCTGGACCAGCCGGTCAGGGGGCCGTTCGACTCTTTTGACGATTGAATGCGAGTCAGAAGGGGTTTGTAGTCATGATCGAGGATTCCGCGCTTGGCGATGGCTCGAGCCAGTGGGAACTGGCGGCTCTCGCGCAAGGTCAAGATCTGCTGGACGGTCGCTGCGTACTGTTTGAACTCCGTCTCGGAACCGCTTTGCTTCGGGAGCGGACTTTTCTCAAGAGTTTCCCACTGCGATTTGAGGTCCTGGTTCAGTTCGGCAGCAAAAAGTTCTTTGGGCACCTCATGGACGGGCACAGCGGCGCCGGGAGTCGGGTCGAGGGCCATGGCTCTCCATAAGGAGGTTTGGAATTGCTCGAGTTCCTTCCATCGGGGTGTCGAGCCGGAAGCTGAGTCCTTGCCTTCTTTGATCGATTTTTCAAGATTTTCGAAAGCCTGGTCGAGACTCATTGCCGGTGCGACTTCGGAGCAAACTCCGGAGGGCACGGTCATCACGAGTGCGATCACAAATCCGATCCAACCCAATGTCCACTTCATAGGAAATCCTTCTCCCTCTTATTCATCGACGCACGCCCTCCTGCGCTGAACGGGCAATTTGTGCCGGGCCGGGTTCTTTGGGGGCCAGGTTCTGCGCCGACCAGAGGACCACTCCGACCACCATCATCGAGTAGGCCGAGAAAAATGACTTTTGCGGGATGATTCCTTCTGAAGGGGGAAGTCCTTCCTTCAGGGATCCCAAGCGCTCCTCGAGGGTCGGGTAGGGTCCTGAGATCCCTGCGTCGAGCTTCTTGAGAGCTATTCCAAGAGCATCCGATCCGGCTCCCAGTCTGACCGCTTCCCGATCGGCTTCGAGCTCCTGACGGTGAATGACTCTTCCGAGAAGCCAGATTTGCGCTATGCAGGCGACAATGAAAGCTGCGATCAGAATTCCCGTATCCCCCGGAAACAAGAAGGCTGCTGGAATCGCGGTCCAGAAACTGCAGAGGATGAAGAGGCCAATCGCCGCAAACCAGCGATTCCGGATGTGGTGAAGTTTCGCATGGGCGGCTTCGTGGAGCACCACTGCATGCAGTTCTTCGTTTTCCAGTGTTTCAAAAAGACCGAGTCCGATGAACAGGGTTCTTCCGAAGGCACCGCGGCCGAAGCTGCTTCCGGCGATGAAGGCATTCCTTGAGCCCGATCCGGTTTCATCGATGATGAGAATTCGAGAAAGTGGAATGCCAGCTTCTGCAAAAGTCCGGGAGATCTTTGAGCGAATCGGGGAGTCCTCCATGGACTGGGTGGAATACTGCAGCCTCAAAATGGAGGGCATCAGGAAAGGCAGGGCAAAGGGTGCGACAAGAATCAGAAGAGGATTCCAGGAGAAGGCGGCACACAGCGCGAGTCCGATGGCCATCCGGGCAGCACTTTGACGAAAGGAAGCCTCCGGCTTGGGAGTCGCCAGTCCTGACATTCGGGCGATGTAACGGCCCCGGGTTTGGTAAAGAATGGAGAACGAAAGGATCGAGGCGCCCAGAAGGACCTGGGCCACTTTCCAGGAGTGTCGCGGATACAGAAAGGCGCCGGCGAACAGGGCTCCGAAAATGATCAGAGAGAGGCGGTTGGTGTGCCGGTCGAGTGGATCCCGGAGCACCGGCTGCTCACGATCGAGCCAGTGCTTGAAGTAAAACGGTGCGCCTGTGATCAGAGCCAGGCAGATGAAAACCAAACATTCTCCGAGTCCTGGGTTTGACATCCTTGTCACCCTCCTGCCTACCTTTCGGCTCAGCCGGCATCCGGGTGAATGGGAATGAATTGCCGGGTCGGTCGGGGCTCTGAAGGGGGTCAGTTCGAGATCACTTCACCGGTTTCAACCCGGAGTTTGATCTGGCACTCGGTGATCGGAGTGGCAGTGGTGAGGGTCTCAAAGCACTTGAGGTTCATGCCGCTTTTGATGTTGGCTGCGGTGCTTCCGCCGATGTTGCCAGGCTTTGCCTCGGTGCCGAGCTTCTTGTAGAGGGTTGCGGCAATCCGTCCGCGAAGACGGATCAGGGCTTCGTTGGTGTTCAGATACTGGCCACCGATTTCGAGGCTCGATCCGGCATACACACTGTCAGAGGCGGTACCTGCCGTCGCCGGGCGACCCACTGGGTAGTACTCGTACAAACGGCCGTCCGCTACGGCGATATCGAAATCGCAGGCGTAGTTCTCGTCACGCTTGCCCTTGCCATCCTTGAAGCACTTGATCACAGTTCCGGTTTTGATCCGGGTCTTGCCGCGCTTGCCGGTCTCGACTTCTTCGCGGGCCATGCGGTTGTAAAGAGCTCGGGCATCCGCGCCCGTCAGGGTGAGGGGCAGGGTCTTCGAATCGCAATTGATGCCATCGGTACCACCGGAAGTGTTTCCGTTCTGGCACTGTTGCATCACTTTTTTGCAATCACAGGGGGCTTGGACGCAGGCGCATTGATCGGCGGTGTAGGCGACTCCGGTCCGGATGCCACATCCCATGTTCCAGAAACCGTTGAAGTAGAATCCCGCATTCATCCGAGCCTGGGCGGTCATCATCATCGGATTCGTCATCATCGGATTCACGCTGTTTTGAATCACCCCGGGTTGGTTCATGCCGAATTGATTCATGCCCGCTGCCAGATAAGGAGTGCCGGAATTCGGAGAGTAAGCTCCTTCGGAGCAAGCCGTGAGCAGGGCTGGAAGTGCGGCAATCAGGGCGATCAGGCGGGAAGAGATCATGGAATCCTCCAAAAAATTTTGCACATCTTACACAAAGTTGATGTAAGGAGTCAAGAAAAAAGCGCAGTTCGCTTCAGTCGGGTGAAGTTCGGGGCGGAATGGCCCGATTGGGTGACAAAAAACCCCTGAATCTTCAAAGCCCTGGCAGCCTAGAAGCAACAAATTCAATCATTCTTCCCGTTTTGCCGAATAGCTGCTGGGAGGGTGATGGAATGAAGATCCAGACCTTTATACCGATTCAGGCCTCTTTTGGCCGGATCACCGAGGCGGGTAACGACAAGCAGGGGGGCGCGGGGTCCAATGCTTACGAACGCCAGAAGAAACAAGAAAAAAAAGAAGACCAAACTCCTGTCACGGCCGAGGCTCTGGAGGAGGCGATCGAGTCTTTCACTGTGGATGAGACCAATCTCTCTCACGGGATCAGTGCCTCATCGGTGGGGAGCGGCCCCGGACTTCGGGTGGTATTGAAAGACGGGGCCGGAGGAATCCTCCGGTCGGTCTCGGGTGAGGAGTTTCTCCGTCTCCGCGAGGCGATCCATTCGGGAAATAAATCCGGACGTATTCTCGATCAAAAAGCCTGATGGAACGGTTTCGCCGGGTTTGGGTCTTTTCGGATTTGCACCTGACCCGTCCTAATGAGCCTTTATACCGTTCGCTGATCGCCGCCCTCGAGGAACCTGCGGGTGAGGGGGATGCGGTGGTTTTTGCCGGAGACATCTTCGATCTGGTGGTCGGTGATTCCGAATACTTCCGGATCAAGCACCGGGATTTCATCGATTCCGTCGTTCGATTGCTCTCGCGACAGGTGCGGGTCTTCTATATCGAGGGTAACCATGACTTCCATTTGTCGGGGTTCCTGCCCCGCGGAGTCCGCTTCGAGCCCGAGGCGGTCTGTGTTGAAATGGAGGGGGCAACCGGCGTCCGCAAGCTTTATGTCGCCCATGGCGATTTGGTCGATCAGAACGACATCGGCTACCTGCAACTCAGGGCTTTTTTCAGATCGCCCCCCCTGCAGGGTCTGGCGCGAATCCTCCCCGGTGCTTGGATCGACCGGGTGGCTTCACGGCTTTCGAGGTCCCCGGAGCGACAGGCCGGGGAGTTACCGGAAAGCTGGCCCCCCTTCCGGCGGGATTCCCTGAGAAAGGTATTCCGGGAGTTCGCCTCCGCGATCCGAGCTCGGGGATTTGACGGTGTGATCCTTGGTCACTGTCACGACCTTGACTCGGCAGGCGGCTTTTATTTCAATATGGGTTATCCGCCGGTTCACCGTCAATTTCTAGTCTGCGGGAATTTCCCGGAATCTGATGGAGAAATGATCTCACGCCGCAATTTCCCTGGATTTTAGTGGGAATTCCTTCAAAATAAGAGATGAGGTCAAGGAGGACTTCAAGCGTGGGTTTACGTTTTGATCCCATGGGCGGAGGCCAGTTCAAACAGGCTTTGAACGCCATCATCGAGGCTGAAAAACAGCCGGTCAAATCCCTCGAGAAGCGCAAGGAGGCGGAAAACGCTAAATTGAAGCTCTTTGGTGATTTCAAAGGGAAATTCTCCGCACTGCAAGGCTCTCTAGAGTCGATGATCGGCTTTTCGAAGTTCAAAGAATTGAGGGCCGAATTGGGTGATGGTGCCCAGCTCATGGCGGTCAATGTCGATAAAGAAAAGGCCAACGTCGGGAGTTGGGAAGTCGAGATCAAGGAGCTCGCAGAGCGATCTTCGATGATCTCCAACGGATTCAGCGATCCGAACAAAAAGGTTCTCGGCGTGGGATCCATCTCCTTCGATCTTCCCGATGGCAAAAGCCACGACATCTACGTCACCGAGGAAGATGCCTCCCTGTACGGTGTCGCCAATAAGATCAATCTCATGCTCGACAGTCCGGTGAAGGCCACCGTCCTCAAGGATGTGACCGATACCGAAAAACCCTATCGACTCGTGATCACCGCCAAGAAAGACGGTTCCGAGAGCGAGGTGAAGTTTCCGCAAATGTACTTCGTGGATGGTCAGGAGGAGTTGTACATCGACCAGGACAAGGGGGCCAAAAACGCATTGTTGGTGGTGGATGGATTCGAGATCGAGCTCCCCGGAAACGAAGTCCCCGATTTTCTTCAAGGGATCGGAGTCCAATTGAAACAGGCCAAGCCCGGTCAGAAGTTCACTTTCAATGTGAAGGCCGATTACGCCAAGGTCACCGACAAGGTCAAAAGGGTGGTCGAGGGAATCAACGGAGTCCTCGACTTCATCAACAAGCAGAACGCGGTCAATGAGAGTTCGGACACCAAGAGCACGTTCGCGGGCGATACTTCTCTTCAGAACATCGAATTCCGTCTCAGGAACCTCATGCACGAGGGCTTCGGGTCCCATACTGAGAATGAGGACTCGTTCAAGGTGGTGCATTTGAGCGAGCTCGGAATCGAATTCGACAAGAAGGGCGTGGTCCAGCTCAAAGAAGAGAAATTCCAGAAAGCGCTCGAGTCGGACTTCGAAGGTGTGGCCGAGGCCGTATCCGGAGAACGGGGTTTCATCACCCAGCTGAAGTCGGTGATGGACGGCTTCGCCAACGTACAGGGCGGAGTGATGGTGGCCCGGGAAAAGGGTCTCCAGGCACGGATCCGGCAGATCGACGAATCGATATCCAGCAAGCAGCGTGCGATCGAGAAGAAGACCGAGTCGCTGACCAACCAGTTCAGCCGTTTGCAAGGATCCCTGTCCGAGCTTCAGCGGCAACAAAGTTATCTTTCTGCCACCCTCGGGGGTGGCGGAGGAAATCCGGTATCGCAGTTATTAGGAGGATGAATCCATGAGTAAGTTCAACGCATACAAGCAAACAGCCGTGACCACTGCATCCCGTGAGCAGGTGCTCATCATGCTTTATGAAGGTGCGATCAAGTATCTTAAAAAAGCATCCGAATGCACCCAGACCAAAGATCTGGCAGGGAAAGGCGTTGCGGTCGGAAAGGCCCATGACATCATCAATGAGTTGTCGAATTCACTCGATTTCAATGTGGGGGGCGATATTGCCAAGAACCTCGAGCGTCTTTATGCCTTCATGATCGAACAGATCACCCGGGGCAACCTCGAAAACGATCCGACCAAGTTCGACCAGGCCCGGAAGCTCCTCGAGAATCTCCTCGAAGGGTGGAAGGGTGCCATCGAACAGGTCAAACAACAGAAAGTGAACGCAGGATGAAAATCATCAAGCTATTTGAAGAAAAGCAGAGGCTCCTTCGCAGTTTCCTGGAGCGGACGCGCGGTTTTCACACATCCCTTTCGAAGGAAGGGGTCGAGATTGAAGAGAAACTCGATCTGATCGACGAGCTTTCGGATGTCCGTGAGGCGAATCTCCGGGTCATGCAGGCGCTCGACGCCGAAATCGACCAGGCCAAGAAGGCACTTTTACCCCCCGAGGTGATCCGTCTGCAGTCCGATCCGGGCTTCAAGGAGGTTCTTGACGGGGTGATGACCATCATTCGCGAGATTCAATTGACGGATCAGTCACTTTTTCTATACATTCAAGGTACAGGGTACGAGCTACGCAGCCGGATTCTGAAAAGCCTCAAGGAAAAAGAGGCGGTGTCGAAGTTTAAAAGCCAATCCCAGTCCCCGACTGGAGACGGGATTGATCAAACGGTTTAAGTGAGACGAAAAACATGATGTTTGAACAACTGGGACAGCTTTCGCAAAACTCTTCATCCGACAACACCCGGTTCTTTAGTGTGGCCTCTCTCGAAGATGTGGCCATCCACCTCCAGGACAGCGACGAGGAGTACCAGTATGAGTACTACCTTGCCCAAATCCGGACCCCGAAAATGAAGGCGGTGACCCCGCCCCCCTTCATGAACACACCGGTTCAGGAGCCTGTCAGTGCTCCAGCCGTCTCGGAAACCGGGAGTGGCGCAGTGGCCGGGTCCGCGGCCACCGAAAAAGAAGACATCCCCTATCTTGCTGAAAATGCACAAATTTTGCTCGCGGCTGGCGAGGTGGCCCTTGCGCGGAATGTGTTCCGGGCCATTTTGAGATCGGGCGAGGCCAGTGATATCGCCTACGCCGGGCTTGCGGCCTGTTCAGATCGTGAAGGCATGGTCGATCAGGCGATTCAGTTTGCCTGGGACTCGGTGGCTTTTGCTCCGAACAAGCCTGGTTACCAATTGTTGGCCCAACTTCTCGTTCAACAAGGTCGGGATCAAGAGGCTGCCCAAGCGCTCTCCCGCGCCCTCCGTTCTCTGGATCTCGGAACCCAAGAAAAGGCCGAATACCAGAAAATGATCGGAAACTGCATGGCCCGTTTGGGTCAGGTGGTCGATGCCGAGCGTGCTTACAAAAAAGCCCTCGAGCTGAGTCCGGCAAGCGACGAGGTTCAGGCCAATCTCGGTTCTCTCTATCTGGAGCAGGGTCAGGCGGTCGAAGCCAAGCGTTGCTACCAGGATGCAGTTGCTGCGAATCCTGAAAATGACAAAGCGTGGGTAGGACTCGGACTGTGTCATGTTTCCGAAGGAAACAAGGAATCCGCTCACGATGCCTTTGCCCGCTCATTGGAGTTGAATCTCCGGAATTCCACTGCCATTTTCCACCTCGTCAAGTGCGCGTACGAAATCAAAAAGTACGCTCATGCCGAGAAATTGCTTTCTTCTTATGTGGACGTCGCGCCCGTGAGCCCAAGCCTGTTGTACAGCCTGGCCGGACTGCAATTCCACGTCGGAAAGAAAAATGAAGCTGCGATCACTGCGAGAAGGATTCTCCAGATCAAGGCTGATCACCAGGGTGCGAAAGACCTGATGAACCGAATCGAGGCGGAGTGAACCGACGCCTGGATCAACTGTCATGGAGGACAGATGGTAGCTGACATCGAACTTCTACAAGGAAAAATCATTCAAGACCCGGATCAGAGGCCCAAGAATACCCTCCAATTGGTGGAGGAGCTGGCCCTCGAGATTCTGACAGCCGAAGAGCTCGCGGTTGCCGCCCGGGAGGCGGTATGAATACTCCGGTCGAAACCGCAAGACAGGAACCGCGACGCCCGCTCGAGCTTTTGATCGTTCAAATGGGATCCTTGTCCGAGGTTTTGCGATCTCTCATGGCATTAAAGGCTGTGAAGCAGCTTTATCCCGCGATTCGCGTTCGAATGCTGGTCCGGTCGGAAGGTGTGGATCCGGTTTCCCGTGTGGAGTGGATGGATGAAGTCCTGACTCTCCCTCAGGGGCTCAATCGTGAAAACGCGCTTCAAAGTGTGGCCTCTTGGCTCGGAACGGTGGTCGAGCGCAAATTCGACATTCTCGCCAACTGGACCGGCAATGGACCGACCTCTAGGATGGCATCGATTGCCACCAGTCTCATTCCTGCCATCGTGAAGTTGGGCGATCATTTCCGCGAGGATTCCAGCCAGGGGTCTTTCGATGCCTGGAGCATGTACCGTCATGCCTGGAGCCAGGGGGGAGTGGAACAAGACATCCATGAAACCGATCTGGTCACGACCCAGCTCCTGACCGCTCTCCAGATTCATGCCGGCGAGCCTGCTCAGGACGCAGGAAACCATCAGGTGACTTCCCGTTACTTCTTTAAAACGGTTTCACTTGAATCTCCTGACAACTGGACCCGACGGCCCAAGGGGCTCAAGTGGGTTGCGATTTCCGCATCCTCCGCACCGACCCGGATGTCGGAATGGATGGAGCGAGTCCTCCGTCGGAATCCCGATTACGGAATGGTTGTGGTAGGACCCGGAGATATTCGAGACCTTCCGGACAGTCCGCGAGTCATCCGTCTGGATCCAAGCACCGGTTTCGATACGACTTTGAGTGTGTTCTCCCAATGTGCTTGGTTGTGCGCGGGGGCGGATCCTCTCGTTGACCTCGCGTCCCTGGTGAATTTGCGGGTGTTTTATTCGACCGGTCCCGAAGTCCGCGAATTCGGCCTAAAATGGGCTGAAACGGGTCCATACGGTAACGGCCATGTGGTTCTGGCCGCGTCCAAGGAATGGGATCCCGATGCCGCCTATGCCGCCTGGTCCTATTACCAGAGTGAGTGGTTCCATAAAAACTCACTCACCCTACAGGGGCACTTCGATCACCTGGGCTGCAACCGCCAACTCGAGACCGTTCAGATCTACAAATCGAGGATCCGGCCTTCGAATGAAGGGGGCGGAGTCTGTTACGAACAGACCGCCGGAGCGATCCGTGAGTTCGAAGCTTGGATTTACCGGGTCCGGGGACAAATGGCCCGTGCGTGGTTTTGTGGATGGTTACCGGAACTCGAACAAGAAGCCGCCAAATTGACCCTGAGCTCCGCGTTGATCAAGCGTATCCGGAGTCTCCGGGATTCCGTTCAGGTCATCAGTCAGATTGTCGGTGGCGCGAGCGGAACCGCGCGCGAACTCGAGACTCTTGCTTCACGCAACCGGAACGGGCATCTGATGACGGTCGAGGATCGTGAGGCGATCGAATCTTGCGGGAAGAAACTCCTCGAGATGGAAGCCCTGATTGGACGGGTGACGCGAGTCGAGCCCGAGCTCGAATGCTTGTTGAAGTGGTATCGCCAGAGGATTCACAATCTCGAAAGCCAGACGCTTTCGGGTATGGCGAAAGAAACCATTCAGGCACTGGATCTGATGATTGAAGGCATGGATCTTTTGAATGCCTGGACGACGAAAACCCTCGAGCTGGCACGTCCGCGGGCCGTGGATTCATCTCAGGCAGAAGGTCGCGGTCAGGGACTCACCAACTGAGTCTTCGCCCTCTGGAAAGCTTCATTGCAGTGACAGGGGAGCAGGCAGACTGTTTCGGGCACACCCCGGAGCCGACTGAGGGTCTCATTGTACTGTTCGGTGTCGTGGAAGATCAGTTTCGCTCCCAGACTCACGGGTGAAGTCCCGTCCCGGATCGAGGAACTGAGGTGGGCTGCGTCGCCGACAAAAAACCAGGGTTTTCCCAGATAATCTGGCACGAACAAACCCTGGTGTCCGAGACTGTGCCCCGGAAGAGGCACCAAAAAGAGCGAGCCATCGCCGAATAGGTCGCGTCCCGAGAATCCGGGCCCGAGCTGGGGAAGGTCTGTTTCCGCTCCCGGCTCTGACCTTCGCTGAACGAAGTCCGGCGGAAGGAGTTCCGGGACGAAAGCATGCCGGAGTCGGGCGAATCTCGAGAGCCCGCACATCGAGCGGTACTCCTCGGGAGAAAAAAAGAACCTGGCAGTAGGGAAGTCATTCACTCCTGCGATGTGATCCGAGTGGAAGTGCGAAAGCACAATATGCCGGATTTCATCCGGCCGGATTCCGAGATTCTTCAACTGGTGAACCGCGGTGGTTTCATAGTCGATCCGGATCGAGAATAGATTCGAGAACAGGTGTTCCGGAAAGCGTTTGAGCAGATGCCGGAGTCGGGGAGTGACGCCAGTGTCGAACAGGATCAATCCTCTGGCCGCATGTTCGATCAGGGCCACAGTGGTCGGGAAGCGGACCGTCTCGAACTTTCCTGATACCGGATTTGCGAAGTATTCGAGTTGATGGGTATGGCCCGCCTCAAGGATCTCGATTCTACGGATCATGCGGAGCCCCCGGTATCAGAATACATATTTCGCCTCGAAAAACAGGTGACTCCTGGAGCGGAGTGCACCGAGGGGCCGATCGGGATTGCCTCCGTACAGGTCAGCACCTGCAACCCACTTCATGTTGGTGAACGGGGTGTATCCCACCTGGGGACGGATCAGGTAACTCTCGCCGCTGGCAAAGTAGCCGACCATGAAGACATCTGCGGTCAGGTTCGAACCGTCCCGTTGCCAGGCCAGACGGAGGGTGCCTCCCGGGTTGCCCTGATCCTGATAATTGAGAATGAGGGCATTCGCATTCCCGACAGCGACCTGTACGGGCAGAAAGGCCATGGTGTTCGGGTAAAACAGGTGCCAACGGTACAGAAACTGGGCCTGTATCCTGAAGTCGTCCCCCAGGGGGCGCTCGACTCCGATGGTGCTGTCCCAGTGCCAAGGCTGGACCAGCCCGAAGTTCGGGTCATCCCGCGTGCCGTTGTCTGGCATCCGCAGGGCGGTTTCGAAACGGAACACCTGGGCATCCCAGGTGAAGGACCCGTCAGCACCCACTGCGGTTTCACCGGGATGGACCGCGCGGATCGAGGCGGTGGGGAGATCGAAGAGGTACTGGGCATATGCGGAGCGCCCCCGGAAGGCGGAGAAAGAGAGGTCGAAGGAGGATTGTTGATAGGAGAGCTTCACTCCGGCCTCCATCGAGTCGGAACGAAACCAGTCCGGTGCGGGAGCGGTTTTCTCGAAAACGATGCCGGGGGGAATCGACTGGTCCGGAATCAGCATCCGCATTTGCGGATAGGCCGCCTGGAAAACGAATTGCACTGTGAAGGGCGAGGCTCCGCCATCGGGAGTGTAATTCAAACTGAATCCGGGAGCCCCGAGACGCCTGACCTCGTCATCGGGGTTCAAGAGGGTCATGTCTTTTGCCGTGAAGTAGTCGGTGGGGTTGACTCCGTCGGAACGTCCCCACGGGATGATCTGCTGACCGATCCTGAATTCGATTCCATCACCCAGATACGAGTAATAAGCCTCTCTCACCCTCAATCGGGCACTACTCGAATCAGGATGATTGATGTCACGGTAGAAGGCGTCCAGTTGAACCACTCCGCGAAATCCGGACTTCGAAGTGACCTCTGAAGAGACATCGAGCCAGGCGGAAATCGAGGAATGTTCGAACTCCCCCGGGCGTGAGCCTGCAGTGAACCAGTACTGATCCGTGTAGAGACGGCCCCGCCATTCCAAAGCGGGGGTGGGGGCCGGTGTGGGATCCGGAACCACGGTACGGACCACAGGTACGGGGCGCCGGTAGCCCTTGTTCTTCGGTGGAGCGGCTAGCGCTGCTGGATCCTGGAAAAGCAAGCATGCCAGGATCGGAAACCAATGCCGGGTCATCGGACTTTCTGGAGATTCTGCTGGGTGAATACCGCGTCCGCGATTCCTCCGTTCACCTTCACATTCGAGAACAGGAGACGGGTATAGTCACGGGTCTTCAGGTTCTCGATCGAGAGGAAATGAGCGAGCCATTTCTTCTCTTTCGGATCGACCATCTTGATCTGACCGGCTTCCAAGCGTTTGAAGAGTTCGCCCTGGGCGTTGGTGTATTCTCCCTTCACAGCCATGAAATTGTCCGTCCGGACCCAGACCACGGATTTCGAGTAACCGGTCCGCTCGAGCACGTCCTCATTTACGGGCAAAGCCTCGATCACGTGACACTGGACTGAGGCATGTTCGGCCCCCGGACACTTTTCCTGTCGGAGCGTTTTGTAGAGGTAGTCCGAGGTGTGAGGCGTGGCGATGTCGGAATAACTGAACACCGACCCCATGAAGCTCCCGCTCTGTTGCTGACTTTCCACCCTGCGGGTTTTCTTGAAGTTCGGCAGATACAACAGCACATCATTCTTTCCGTCCGGATTCTCCAGGATGAGAATTCCTTCGTTACGGACCTCGGCAGGTGAGTGGAACCGTGTGAGGGTACTGTTGTGGATCCGGTCCGCCTGGACTTTCCTCCAAAAGGTGAACTCCTTCACTTTTTCAGTTTTTTCGGCCGAGTTCCCGGTGGTGAGCTTGGCCCGGGACTCGAACTCGTTCACTTTCCTGACCTCCTCGTTCTTCTTCATGATCTCGAGCGCGGTTTCGGCCTGCGCGGACCATGAGAAGGCGGGAATGAGCGAGGTGATCAGTGAAATGCGAATGAGGTGTTTATTCATAATCCAGGGCCTCCGTAATTTCGAGACCTGAGGCGCGCCGTGCGGGCCAGATGCCCGCGAGAGCGGCGACCAGGACTCCAGTGATGATGGTCATCCAGACCGATTGTTTTGGGAAATGGTATTCGATGATCCAACCCAGTTGTTCAGTGAGAGCGTATTCGACAAAAAGCCTCCCCACATAGGCACCGAGCAGGATTGCGACACAGGCGCCGAAGAAGCCCTGGATCACCGCCTCGAACAGGATCATTTTCGAAATCTGGATACGGGTGGATCCGATGGCACGGAGGACCCCGATCTCACGGGTCCGTTCCATCACGCTGATCAGAAGTGTATTGAGGAGGCCGAGCAGGCCCACGAGGAGGGCGATGGTCTCGATCACCCGGGTGTAGGCGAAGCTCCGCTCCACAGCCGATTGCATCTGATCCTTGAACTCGCGGTTGGAGATGGTGACCAGGTTCCATTTTTTACCGAGTCTCTTGGCGATCTCAGTCCGGACCTGCTCGAAAGTGGTTCCGGACTCGAGGTTCAGGACGAAAACGGTCACGAGGGAGTCGTTCCAGAATTTCTTATAGACCTTGCGATCGAGATAAATCACACCCTGGGAGGATGCATAGTCGACGATCTCACCCGCAATCCGGAAACTGACTTTTCCGCCGGGTGAGTCGAGTTCGAAGTGGTCACCGACTTTCTTTTTGGCATTGGTGAGGAAGCCTCTCGAGACCAATGCCGCTGGTTCCGCGCTTTCGTACCAGTCGAGGGCTGTGCGGGTCCGGTCGGATCCGGTCACCGGGATGTTTTGAAAACGGTAGAAATCCGCATAACGGTCGATGGCCTTAATCGCCATTTTCTTACCTTCATAGAAATACGGGACGATCCGCGTGGCGGCACCGCGGTCGGCACCGATGGGCTTGATTCCCGGTACGGAGAGAAGCTCCGGCAAGATCGAGTCTTGGATCGCCTGGACGTCTCCACTGATGAAACGTCCGTTGGAACCCACCATGATGTCTGCCACAAAAATCCGGTCGAGCCATTGGGTCAAAGTGTCATGAAAGCTCGAGCGGACACTCGCAATCAACATGACCAGAAACAGCCCGACCATGAGAGCCATCACATTGGCCCCGGTGCGCTTTCTTGAACGAAGGAGGTTCTCTTGTGCCAGGCGAAGGATGGGAAAAGAAAGGTTTGCGCCAAGTCCGCGGGTGAGTCGCAAGAGTCCGAGCACCAGAAAGGGCCCGAACAGTGCCGCTCCGAGAACAGCCGAGGCTTTGGTCATGAGGTCGATCCCGATCCAAAGCTTTCCCCACGAAAAAATCATGGAGAGGCTCATGAACCCGAGCAGAAGGATCCCGAGAAGCACTTGGAGATTGGATCGCCGGGTCTCGACCGGATCGAGTGACTCGGAGTGACGGCGCATCGACTCGAGCGGGTGGATGGTCGCCGCACGGAGGGCCGGAAAAAATGCCGCAATCACCGCCGCGGCGGTCCCTGCCAACAGGGTGAAAATCATTTGTGAGACGGTGAACTCCAAGTGGGAGATTTCGATTCTCATCTGGAACTGTGCCGCCACCGAGGTGGTGATCTGCGAAGACATCCGGTGGGCAAGTCCTTTTCCGAGCACGCAACCCAAAGCAGACCCGATGAATCCGATCCCGACTACCTCGCTCACAAACAGTGCGACCATGAGAGATCGCGTCGCCCCCAGAGCCCGGAGGGTTCCGATTTCGCGCTTGCGCTCCGCAATGGCGACGGAAATGGAATTCATGACCAGAAACAGTCCGACCAAGAGGGCCAGGGAGCTGAAAAAAGTGAGGATCAACTGGTAGGAGTCGAGCATGCGCTCCATCTGCTCGGATTGGGTTTCGGGGCGTTCCACCCTGTACCCGGATCCCAATGCGGACTCGATCCTGACTTGGAGGGCATTCAGGTCCTCGCCGTTTCGCGGAACGATGTCCACACGGTCGAGCTTGTTCTCTTTACCGAAGCTCACCCGGGCGCCGTCGATGTCCATGATGGCCAACGAGCCCCCGTAGGCCTTGGCCGCGCCCTCGGGCTCGAGCAGTCCGCGGATGGTGAACTCACGCGCGCCGAGAGCGGTCGAGAGCCGGATCTTGTCGTCGATCTTGAGTCCGCGTTTCGCTGCAAGGGCCTGGGTCAGGATGATGCTGTCGGACTGGTTCAGGAAGGTGAGGGGATCATCGATGATCTTCTGATCGGTGGCTTTGTAGGTGCGGACGGAAGCCTCTTGCAGGAGGTCCACACCCATGATCTGGAGACCGTCGGCTGATTCGGTCGCTCCCTCGAAAAAGGCGCGTGCCTCGATCATCGGTACTGCGGATTTCACGCCGGGGATCACCCGGATCACCTCGAGGCGGCTTTCCGGAAACCCTGCGATGCCGGCCGAGATGCTGAGTCTGGCCTTTCCCGCCACGGCATCGATGCTGTCGCGCATGGAGTTGCGGGTCGAGTGGTTGATGATGGCGATCGCCACGTAGAGCGAAATCCCGAACGCAACCCCGAGAGTGGTCAGAACAGCTCTTGCCGGTCTTGCCTTCAGGTGGCTGAGTCCAATGTGACGGAAAGTGTTATACAGTCTCATCCGACTCGAGCACCCCGTCGCGCATCCGGAGAAGCCGGTTCCCGAAGGAGGCGGCTTTCGGATCATGGGTGACCATCACGATGGTCTTCCCTGTTTTGAGTGCCATATCCCGCAAGAGAGTGAGGATGGATTCACCGGTTTTAGAGTCGAGATTCCCAGTGGGTTCATCTGCGAGAATCAGGAGCGGGTCACTGATTAATGCGCGGGCGATCGCCACCCGCTGCATTTCTCCACCCGAGAGTTGGTCGGGTTTGTGATGAATCCGGCTCTCGAGCCCCATCATGCCGAGAAGTTCCCGGGCACGGGGTTCGATTTCCTTCAGAGACTCGTTCCCGAGAAGGCGCGGAAGGGCCACGTTCTCGAGGGCAGAGAGAGTGGGGAGAAGGTTGAAGAACTGGAAAATGAAACCGAGTTTCCGACGTCGGAACAAAGAGAGATCGTGGTCGCTGAGGCGGTCGATCGATTCACCGCCCAGGATCACCTGTCCCGAGCTCGGCCGATCCAGTCCCCCCATCAAGTGAAG
This sequence comes from Bdellovibrio sp. ZAP7, assembly GCA_945874535.1. GTDB lineage: Bacteria > Bdellovibrionota > UBA1018 > UBA1018 > CAIMNF01 > CAIMNF01. The sequence continues at coordinate 3,916 of CAMCGZ010000026.1, read as the reverse complement.
CAGGGTGCTTTTTCCGGATCCGCTTGGCCCCATGATGGAGACGAACTGACCTTCGGGAATCTCGAGACTCACGCCTCTCAGCGCATGAATCGTCTCTTCACCCCGGGAGTAGGTTTTTTCGAGTGAACGCACTTGCAAAAGCATGCGCTGACTTTTGCACGAACCCTCTTTCCTGACAACCTCAGAGATCCTCGAAACGGGGATCGTCCGCACTCGGAACGCCAAGCCCGGGATCCACCGTCTTAGTCACTTGGGCGGTTTTGGATCGAGGTTCCGGAGAGGCCTTCCGTTCGGTTCGAGTGAGAACTGGCTCCACCTTGGGCTCACTTGCTTGCACACGAGATGGCTCGACTTTGTGTTCGGTCTGGATCTCCGGCTCCGGCTCGACAGACGGGCTGGCGGGCTGCCCGGAGTGTCCCCCGAATACAGCCGAGTGGAGCTCGACCACAAGTTTCTCCAGCTGTTCGGATTGGGCGGTCAGCTGGATCGCAGCAGAAGCACCAGTCTGGGAAATTCCTGAGTTTTGCTGGGTGGCTTGATCGAGCTGGCTCATGGCCTTGTTGATCTCCTGGATGCCCTGACTTTGCTGGCGTGTCGCTCCGGAGATTTCCGTCACCATCGCCTGGACAGAGCCCGTACCCTCGAAAATCTGTTCCAGGATTTCACGGCACTGGGTCGCCACTCCCGTGCCCTTTTCGACCTGATCCCGGCCTCGACGGGCTTCCTGTTCCACGAGGGACCTCGTTTCCCGCACAATCTCCTCCACCCTTTGGGTGCTCGACTCCAGCAAATTCGAGATTTCCTTGGCTGCGGTCCCGCTCATCTGGGCCAGGTTTCCGACTTCTTCAGCCACGACCGAGAACCCCTTCCCGTGCTCGCCTGCACGGGCGGCTTCAACCGATGCGTTGAACGAAAGCAGTTTGGTTTGAAAGACGATGTCATTGATGATCTTGGTCTTCTGGCCGATTTCCTGAATCAGATTCACGATACCGGTGATCTTGGCATTGCCCTGATCCACCCGCTCCAGAATGACTTCTGAGCCGCTCTTGATTTCGCTCATCGCTCCGATGAGTTGGTCCATTGAGCTGCATCCCGTACCTGCCAATTCATGGCTTTTTTTCGATGCTTCCACCGATCGGACCGCGTTGTCGCTACTCGATTGGATCATGGATCCGATTTGTTCGAGAGCCGAGGCGGTTTCCTGAAGTGAGGCCGCTTGCTGACTGACCGATGAGGAAAGATTCTGGCTGGATGCCGAGATCGAATGGGCGGCGGACGCCACTTCCCGGGTCCGCTCCGAGAGGGAGCGGGCGAGGTCGGAGATCTTCCGCGCCAGAGAAGACGACAGGAACCCTGCTGCGATCCAGGCCACGAGCATCAGGATCCCCATGATCCAATAAACGCGCACCTTGAAGGCATTCAACTCGGCCAGACCCTCGTTGAACTTTGATGAGTTCCGGACCAGAACGCCCCATCCGATCGAATCGACGAACTTCGGACCTTTCAGCGGAGTGAACCCCGAGGTGTAAGTCTCGCCCGAGGTCGGGTCATAGTGGGTTCCTGAGCCATCTTTGCCCTCACTCAGGCGCTTTCCCGGTTCGAATCCGGCGGTGGCATAATTGATTTTCAGGAGTCGCTTCATGTCGTACCGGGCGGGATCGAGTTCGGTCACCGCAGGGTTCGAGGAGTACTCAAACAGGAGAGTCCCGTCCTTGGCGATCAGGCTCACATCGCTCGTGTTCATGCCGAGCTTTTTCAGATTGCTGTAAGTTTCTTTGATCGGGACTTCGAACCATCGGGATCCGGCGTGCGCAGAAATCACGCCGATCCCGCGACCGCGGGCGTCGCGGAGGGCGGTGCTGAAACTGTTGCTCAGGTGATGGGTGCCGTAGGCGCTCGAAGTGTCAGGATCCAAGTGAACATCCTGAAAATAGGTCCCTTTCAGGCCTTTTTCGGAGGATTCGGTGGCCTTCCCTTCTTGAACCGCCCGGAACCACTCGGACTGGGAGTAGTCGCGCGCGTAGAGGGCTTCTGTCTCGATGGTCTTTCCGTCCGGTCCTTTCGAATTGACCGCGATCAGTTTTCCATTCTCATTGGTCACCAGGATCAGGTCATAGATGCCATACAGTTCCACCATGCGATTCAGAAACGGAACCGCTGCCTCGCGTGACCCGGACTTCACCAGAGGGCTCTCCGCGAAACTCTGAACGTCCCCGTAGCGTTCGAAGAACTGGGCTTCGATGCTTCTCGCCAGCGACAGGGAGTAGGACTGGAAGGAGTGCAGCTCCTTTTGTGCGACCGTTGCCGAGATCTTTTCCAAGACGAAAAACCCCATCACGCCGAACAGCAAGGTCACTGAAATGATCAGAAGCAAAAGTCGGAATCGAAGCGAATGGGATCGGGAGTTCATGAGGAGGGTTCCTTCCAAAAGCCAATCTTTTCAAACAGATCGAAGATTGTGAAGAAAACATTTCAGAGGTTCGGAGGATTTTCCGTAAGGAGTAGAGCATCCCGGCCCTGCGGGCCGGATCGTGGAGAGCAACATGGTGATGACAACGGGCATGGTTTCAGTCTGGATGGGAATGATGTGGGGCGGCGGCATGGTTTTCGCGGAGCCCCAAGAGTCGAGCTGTCCGCGGGTCTACGTTCACGGTTCGGAATGTCTGAATTTGGGAATCGATGCGGATCTCGGTGCTTGTGGAGATCGCATGGTCCGGGTCGGTAAAATCCGTTGCGGTGCGGGAGTGGCCACGGCTGTCGTCGTCGGAAAGCGGAAACGCTACAGAATCCGTTTGGAACAGAGTGCTGGCACCGCTTGGGGCGACGCGCGTTGGAGTCTGGTGTCAGTTGAGCCGGAATCCGTCAAAAAAAGGCTCAGATCTCCCGCTCATGCCAAGCGGTGATTCAGTCGCTTGCCCACTTGCTTTCGGTGCAGGCCACATCGCGCGACTCGATTCCCAATGACTTCACAGTCAATTTTGCACTGTACTTGGCGACCCGGTACAAAACCGGCGCCTTCCGGTCGAGCACCACGGTATAACCGCTCCGTGCCGGATCCACGCTCACCCGGATCTCAGGGGTTTTTACGCCTTGGCGACCCACGAGTAGGGGGGTGCGGCGGTCGGGGTAGAACATGAAGCGGTGGCGAATTCGTCCGCCGGACACCTCTTCGAGCAGGATTCTGCGTTCATTCGAAACAGCCACTGCCGTTTTCTCTCCCCGCCCCGAAGACAGGTCGGCAGTCATCTTGACCAGGTTGTCCTCGCTGGCGCAAATGAGGAAATCACCCGATTGCGATGCGGCCAGAGCGGAAAAGGGTGCAAAACAGGCTGAAAACAAGAAGAGAACGCGCTTCATGGCGCGCATAATATATAGATTTTATATAAAAATCAAATGGAAAAAATGGAGCCGATGAGCGGACTCGAACCGTCGACCTACGCTTTACGAAAGCGTTGCTCTACCAACTGAGCTACATCGGCTCACTAAGGAACAGGCTCAAGGTAGCGGAGGAGGGGGATGCCGTCAAACGGTTCGGCAAACTCCGGGCTGAGGAGGGAATAAAAAGCCAAAGTTACAAATATTTACGAGAACTGGAAGATCGCGCTTGACCTGAGCGGTCCGAAAGATTATCTGTAATCCTTCCGTATCTCTTCAGATTTTCGGATTTTGATGAAAGGAAATGTGTAGGAATGCCTACGATCAACCAGCTCGTTCGCTCGGGCCGTAAAAAACAAGTTTGGAAAACCAGTTCGCCTGCGATGGCTTCTTGCCCTCAGAAGCGCGGCGTTTGCACCCGGGTGTACACCACTACCCCCAAGAAGCCGAATTCGGCTCTTCGGAAGGTTTGCCGGGTCCGCCTGACCAACGGGTACGAAGTCACTTCGTATATCCCGGGCGTCGGACACAACCTCCAGGA
>CAMCGZ010000025.1 GCA_945874535.1 Bdellovibrio sp. ZAP7 | reverse complement strand
CAGACCGCCCTCATGAGGCCAATGGATTCTCTTTGCATCGAGTCCCTTCAGTTCCGGAACATACTTCCGGATGAACTCGCCCTCGGGATCAAACCGCTCACTTTGTGAAATGGGGTTCATCACTCTGAAATAGGGCTGGGCATCGCAACCCGTGGAAGCGCTCCACTGCCAGCCACCATTATTGGCCGCTAATTCGTGATCGAGGAGTTGCGAGGCAAAGTAGCGTTCCCCCTCCTTCCAATCGATCAACAGATCCTTGGTGAGGAACATGGCCGCCACCATCCGAAGACGGTTGTGCATGAAGCCAGTTTGATTCAACTGCCTCATGGCCGCATCGACAATGGGGTAACCGGTCCGCCCCTCGCACCAGGCGCGAAGGTGCTCCCGGCTCGAGGCCCACTTCAGGCGGTCGTACTCGGGCTTGAAGGCCCCCTTTTCGACATGGGGAAACTGATCGAGAATCATCTGATAGAATTCGCGCCAGATGAGCTCATTGAGCCAGGTTTTGGCTCCGGCAGAGAGGTGTTCCCGCGCAAATCGGACCCCTTCGCGCGGAGACAGGGTTCCAAAACGGAAATGAGGGGAAAGACCGGAGGTTCCCTCCAATGCCGGGAAGTCACGCTGTTCGTGGTAGGCCGTGATCTTTTTTGAAAAAGATTTTAACAGTGTCTTCGCAGTTTTCTCACCCGGAGAAACAAACAAAAAACTCTCGATGAATCCAAGTTCCGAGAAGCGCGCATTCCGATCGCGGATTTGATCCGTAGGAATGAGCCGCTTCAAGTCAGGACGATAATCCTTGAGGTGGCCTTCGATTCCGGACTCCAGGGTCTTCAGCCAGTTCTTGGAGTACGGAGTGAAGACTTTGTAAGGATCCCCGCTTCCGCCGAGGATCTCCCTCGACTCGAAGATCACCTGATCCTTGAAAGAAAGAACCTGCACACCATACTTGGAAAGCGCCTTGCTGACATCTTGATCCCTCTTCTTGGCAGCGGGCTCATAATCATGCCCGAAGAAAACCGCATCCACCCTGAGTCGTGTCGCCAAAGCCGGGATCGCTTCGCGGGGACGTCCCCGAATCACCAGCAATCGCGAGCCTTTCTCACGAAGCCGCTCATCGAGTTCGTCCAGACACCCCTGAATGAAGTGAACCTGGCGGTTTTCTTTCGGGAGGTCGTCGAGGATATCTTCATCGATCAAAAAAACCGGGATCACTTCGTCTGAAGTCGCACAAGCCTCGTAGAGCACACGGTGATCCGAAAGCCGGAGATCACGTCGCAACCAGACCAAACTCTTCTTGAAGCGAGCCATCAGAAATGAACCCCCAAGGCTGCCAAGACCGCATGAGACCCGTAGTACACTCCTGCACCGGCCAGAATCCAGCCGGGAGCGAACCTGAGTTTGAGCGCGGTAGGAAGGAGCTGAACCAGGGTCACAAAAATCAGAATCCCACTCGAAATCGCCAGGAAGGTGTGTTCAAAACCCCGGAACACCTGGGGGATCAACGAACCGGTCAGAAAGGCACCCCCGATAAAAAACAGGACTTTTTGTGCGGACTTCATGCTCGCGCCCCCGGCGAGCGCCATCGCTCCGGATAAAACACCTTCGGGAAGCAGGTGCAGGATCACACCGACTACGAGGATCACTCCGAGTTTTTGGTCCACTGCCTGTACCGATGAAAGAGCGATCCCGTCGAAAAAGGCGCAGATCATGAAACAGGCGATGGCCGAGCAGACCTCGCCGTGTCCGAGAACTTCGAGGTGAGTGTGCTGGTGAAGGTGCCCGTGCTCATGCGAATGATCGCAGTGAGTCGCCTCTTTCAGATCATGGTGTTCATGGTGCCCGTGCGATTCGTGGACATGCCCGTCGTGAGTCTCGATTTTTTCGAGTGTCGCATCATCGGTCGAGAAAAACCTCTCGACAAACCTGAGTCTCGGGACCCCGTACCGTTCGAATGCGATCACCAGCCCCATGCCCGCCAATGCCCAATTGAAGAAGGACTTGGGTCCTGACGGATATTGCAGGAGGTTCTCGGGCAGCAAGTCCACGAACAGAACCGCCATCATGAATCCCGTGGCGATTGCAATGAACACCTGCAATCGGTCCATGTTCACATGACTCCCGGCACGCGCCATGATCCACATTCCGAGCAGAATCATCGAGAGCGCAATGGCGAGAGATGCAAGCAATAGAATCATGTCCTCAGACTACCCCATTTGACGGTCCCCCTCAATGGCGATAAGCTCAAACGGATGGAACCCACACCCGGCATCCTTTTTGAAAACGAGGACTTCGTCGCTCTCGACAAGCCCCCGGGGTGGTTCAGTGTACCCGCCCGGCACCCCACTCCCTCAGACCGGGTAGTGAGCCTTTGGCTGAGAGAAAGCGCTATCGGATCGGCTTACATGATCCACCGCCTGGATCGATTCACCAGCGGAGTCATGCTGGTGGCGAAAAATCCGGTAGCCCATCGCAAAGGATGCGCTTGGTTCGAAAAGCGAGTTGCCAAAAAGATTTACCTCTTTCTCGCTTCTCCCCCACCCTCGAGACCGGCCATCCAGATCCGGACTCCGGTCGACGGGAAGCCGGCTCAGACGCTCTTCGAAGCGGTTGAAGCTTCATCCCGGTATTTTCTGGGTCGGGCGACACCCTTGACCGGGCGATTCCATCAAATCCGCGAACATGCCGCTCGGGCCGGATTTCCGCTTCTCGGGGACAAATCTTTTGGGGGGGAGACCGCCGAAAGGGTCTGCCTGCACGCTCACTCTCTCGAAACTCCGGTGGGTAGGTTCGAAGCCCCCTTGGCATTGGATCTCGCAACACTTTGGGAGAAGTTAAAGCATGCTTGAATCCTCGTTGGCGACCGCATTCCAACTCCGTGAATCCCTGGGTGCGCTCCGGGACAGTGAGGCACTCCGGATGTTTTACGGGCCGGGAGAAAGCACCGACTCAGTCCTTTCACAGCTCGCCATCGACGTGTTTTCGGACCAGACCTGGATCACCCAGTGGGCCCCCGTTTCTGAAACTCTGATGCGGGATGTGGTCAGCGTGATCCGGCAAAGACTTCCGGAGCGGAGCAGGGGGATCGTGCTCATGGACCGCTCGAAAGTGGCCAGCGAGGCGGATTCGGTTCCGTTGGATGGCGAAGTCCGGGAGGGAAGATTCGTAGTGAAGGAGTTCGGGATTCCTTATCTCGTGCAGATGAAAAACACCAAACACCCGGGGCTCTTTCTCGACCATGCTCCGCTTCGACGCTGGTTGACCCGGACTCAGGCAAACAAGCGTGTTCTGAATCTATTCTCTTACACCGGGGCGCTCTCGGTCGCCGCAGGAGCCGGTGGTGCTTCGAGTGTCACTACCCTCGATCTTTCCAAACCCACCATCGAGTGGGCTCGCGAGAGCTGGGAGAATGCCGCTCTAGCGGGATCGACTGGCGATTTTATCTTCGGTGACGTTTTCGACTGGCTCCCCCGACTGAAGAAGAAGGGGCTCGAATACGATACGATCCTCTGTGATCCGCCCTCTTTTTCGAGGACCAAGACGGGCGCTTTTTCGACAGGAAAAGACCTGGCCCGGCTCCATGGATTGATCCTGCCCCTTCTCGCGAAAAACGGAATCCTCGTCACCTCGATCAATTCAGAAAACATCTCTGAACGGGCATTTTTAGGCGATATCGAGGCTGCCGCCCAGCAGGCGGGGACCCGCCTCCAGTGGCTCGGTCGGGTGGATCTGCCCGAGACCTTTCCGACGCCCCTCGATTCCAAGCAGCGCTACTTGAAGGGGTTCTACTTGCGCTCTGTCTAAGATTTAGACACCCCGGTTCCGCCTGGTCAGTGATTGGGGATGGGACCGAGCCGGATTCGATTTCAGGCTGGCACACCTTTCGCTTTAGGTAGGGGTATGAAGCGGTTTGGAATTCAAAACATCAAGTTCTTCGGTTTCATCTTCATCCTGGGCTCACTGTGGCTGGGCCAGAGCGCATCTGCCGCTCCCGCACTGAAAGTCCATGTGCTCGACAATCTGAATGCCGAAGAGGGCCGTTTTGTCCGTCTGGTGCTGAAAAAGATGGGATATGCCCCCTCGAGCGAATCCTTGTTCAGCAAGGCTCCCGACGCGATCATCATCACGAAAACCGTTGAGTCCGATCTCGAAAAAGCCGGTCTCAAAGTAGAATTGGTTCACCTGGAAAGCGAGTCAAGCTTACCCCGCACCGTGTTCGAGTACCGCACGGAATCCACTGACCTGAAGACCGTGATGCATGCTTTCCCGAAGCCCGAATCTGTCGGACCGATGAACGCTATGCCTGTGGCGCTTCAGAAGTGACCGGAGTTGCCGACGCTTCTGCCGGCGCTGAACCCTGAAGGCGGGTTTCAGACTGGCCCTTTAGAACCAAACGGAGCTCACCTGCACCCTTGGGACCCTGAGGAGCACGCGGAGGTCTCGGTGCACGAGGTGCGCGTGGAGCCTGCGGAGCCCTCGGCTCGCGTGGCGGTCTTGGAGCGCGGGTTGGGCGCGGAGCCTTCGCATCCCCATTGGCTGCGCCATCGGTTTTGAATACGGCATCTGTACGGGGAGCGGGACGATCACCGCGCGGGGGACGACCCCCTCCATCACGCTTCTCACCGCTTCCTTTTCGATCATCGCGACGTCCGTCACGACGTCCATCACGGCGACCACCACGACGATCGTCGTCTCGCGAACGATCAGAACTTCCGCGCTGATCCGCACTGTGAAAATATTCGATCAGGTAAAAGTGCCCTTCACGCTCGGTGTAGGACTCGGGAACCTTCTCGGTCTCAGTCGCCTTCAGTGCAACGACCACCCGCTTGACCCGGTCCATGCGTGAACTGGTCATGTCGACCACATTCTTGTAAAAACCCGCCTTGGCTTCGTCGAGCTTCAGCATCTCGAGAATGTGGGCTTGCGCCTCATCTTCGGTCTTTCCTTCGGCAAGAAGGGCGGCTTTTTTGGCAAGGGCATCTTTCAGGATAAATCCTGAGAATTCGGTCAGGGTCTTCATAGTGCCAAAACGCTAAGTCAGTTCAGGCGCAATGTCAAACCGACCAGGTGCTGAGGCAGGCTCCGGTACTGGTATTGGAGCAAGATGGAATCGGCAATCCGGATCCCGATTCCCGCAGTCATGCGGGAATAAAGATACAAGTCGGTGGACCCGACATAGCGGAAGCCGTAGGCGGCGGTGAATTGAACCCGTTCCGTATGCAGGGAAAAGCCAGGCTTCACCACCCCTTGCTTGAGCCGGGTTTCGTAATCCGCGTCGATCACCAGATCGACCATGGAATCCACCATGAATTGAACCCCCGCTCCGACCAGGTGCAGACCGTTCCCTGCATCTTTGACCACGCCGGCAATGCGGGTCCGGGGGATAAAATCAAAAAACAGCCCGACATCGTAGGTCGATGCGCCTCCCGAGACACTCCGTCCGGAAATGCCCAAGGTAGTCGATAAAGACTGCAGGGTTCCTGCAGCGCCCCATTGAAGAGCACCCGTTCCTGACGCATAAGCTCCGGAGTCAAACTGGGAGTATCCGACACCGGCGCCCAGAACTCCGTTACCGGCCAGAACTGCTCCGGAGGCTTTCAAATTAGCCGTAGAATCATCCATTGATGCGATGCCACCTTGCACCTTCAGGCGCTGGTTCTGGACCAAGCCTGCCGGATTTTGCCCGAAAAGGGCCCCATGGTAACTCGGAGATGCAATGCCTTGACCGTTTGCCACCTGGACCAGGTCCTCACGAACACTCAAACCACGCCCGTGCGATTCCGGGACCATCAGGAACGCGAACCACACCACCGGCCAAAATGTCTTCATGGGACCTCCGTGACTCAAGTGTATCTTCATTGAAAACAAGCTGAAATCGGTAAGATTCTGACGCTAATTGCCCTTGGTGAACGTGCCCCGTTTCCGCTATACTCGAAAGACACTATGAGCATGGTCTATTTCATTCCTTCGTCCCAACGGAAAATCGCGCTTTCGGCTGCCCAGTCTGATGATGAACCCGTATTGGTCATCGGCGGCACCGGAACCGGCAAGGGCGCTCTCGCCAAGTGGATCCATAAGAACTCACCCCGTGCGGCCCAGATCTGCATCATGGCCACCCGGGATCGTACGATTGCGGAACAGATCCGCGACTGCAACGGGGGAACCCTCATTGTGGACGACATCGCCAATTACCCTGTTTCTGAACAAATGGTGGTTCTGAACTTCCTGAAAACCCGCGCCGTTCCCCAAACTCAAAAAGGGGTGAATGTGCCGATGATCGCTAATGTACGGATCATCGCAACCGCGGTTCCTCAGATCGATTCCCGCGCCCGCGCCGGGATGTTCAATGACGAGCTTTTGCTCCGCCTTTCTAAAAACCGCATCGAGATGCCGAATCTGGCCGAGCGTGAAGATGAGTTCGAAGACATCGCCATGGGCATCCTGCAGGAGATCACCCAAGAGCTCCACAAGGAGTTCATCAAGGGCTACTCCGAGACCGCTTGGCGCAAGCTCCGGGATTACGACTGGCCCGGCAACCTTCGCGAACTCCGGAACGTCCTCCGGATGGCGGCAGTCTCTTGCGATTCCGAGCGAATCGAACTCCGGGATCTTCCTGATTTCGGTCACGACAAGATCAACTTCCAGGCGACCCGATCCGAGTTCGAGAAGATCTACCTCTCTGAGCTGCTGAAGAGCTTCAATCACGACCTCGACAAGACGGCCCGCGCCGCCCGCATGGAGCGCGTGACCCTCATGGAGAAGCTGAAGCTCCACGGGTTGATTCACTAACTGCCCCCTTTCATTGCGCCCGAAGCATGGCGCAGGTGTGGTCGAGTGAGAAGAGCTGATCGAAGGTTCTATTGAACGAACCTGGGATAATGCAGGTTCTGATCCGATTCAACAATTGCTTTTGGATCAAGCACGTCCTTTAGACTTTCAAACATCCGACGCCACCCCAAAGGCCTTTCATCTTTTCTGTATCCGTACTTCTTACGTGGGATTTCGGCCCGTTTCGAGTGTTCGAAGGATTCTAGATCGGCGAATTGAACTTGTGGAACACGGCTTTCCTGGAGCCTCAGGTATCAGACCCCATTCGCCTTTTCGAATGATGGGTCTGACTATCGGATGCTGGTTATCCTCGGCAAGAACAGCAGAGGCGGGCAATTAAATCAGGGTCCAATCAAGAGCACTGAGCCTCCAGAGGTCACCACAACGTCACTACCCCGAACAGCCACCCCTTGGGGAGCGCTCAAAGTGGAGGGCAAAGCCCCAGGTGCAATACCTCTGTTCCCCGGAGCCCCGGCAAGAGTACTGACCACTCGTGCCTGGGTGATCTTGCGGATGGTGTGATTGTCCGTATCAGCCACATACACATTGCCCGAAGCATCCACCGCGACGCCAAATGGATTGTTAAACCTAGCAGAGGCGCCAGTCCCGTCACTCGAGCCTAGGGACCCCGCTTTCCCAGCCAGAGTACTGACCACACCTGCCGAAGTGATTTTACGGATGGTGTGATTGCTAGAGTCAGCCACATACACATTGCCTGAGCTATCCACCGCGACGCCAAATGGATTGTTAAACCTAGCAGAGGCGCCAGTCCCGTCATTCGATCCCAAGGTCCCAGCTGTCCCAGCCAAAGCGCTGACCACACCTGCCGAGGTGATCATGCGGATGGTGTGATTGCCCGTATCAGCCACATACACATTGCCCGAAGCATCCACTGCGACGCCTTGTGGATTGTTAAACCTCGCATTGGCGCCAGTCCCGTCACTCGAGCCTAGGGATCCAGCAGTCCCAGCCAAGGTAGTGACCACTCCTGCCTGGGTGATCTTGCGGATGGTGTGATTGCTAGAATCAGCCACATACACATTGCCCGATGCATCCACCGCGACGCCGGATGGCCCGTTAAACCACGCAGATGTGCCCGTTCCATCGAGATTTCCAGCTCCACCGATGGAACCTGCAATGAGAGAAAGGGAATTTAGTGTAGGTGTGGGTGCAGGTGTGGGTGCAGGTGTGGGTGCAGGTGTAGGTGCAGGCGTCACCGCAGGCAGATCGTCAAGCACCCCGGTATAAACTAAATTGTTTAGCCGGATGGTCTGCCGATAGTGGGTGGTATTCGAGGAAATCACCTTGTTCACCACGACATTTAACTCCACTAATGGAGATCCACCCACATGACTCGGAAAGGTCAGGGAAGTCGGATTGCCCGCAGTGATCGTCACCCCACAAAAAGGATTGGAGATCTGGGCACACTCAGTCCCGTTCGCAAATCTCGTACGGACCTGCTCGAGCGTGAGTGTCGCCCCGGCTTCCGCGACGGGCAGTGCCCAATTACCGTTCAGAGTAGGCGTGGCAACGGGAAGGATCGTGCTTCCATCAAAAGTGAGGGTAGATGCCGAAGTTTGAATCCCTTCGATACCACTCTCACCCCGGGCATTGAGTGAAAAGCTCAATCCGGCAGCTGGTGTCAGGATCGCCGTCTGAGCACCAAAATTCCCACCCGACACTGATTTCAGATTCAATACGTAATGGGCGAAGCCGGTCTGCTGATAAGTCCTCACGTAAACATCACAAAGAGCAGCTGGGCTGAGAAACAACGGAGAGCCCGGAGAGCCGGGCCCTTTCAGAGGACAGGGAGTTCCCGTTGCCGAAGGGGGAGGTGGTACCAATTCGAGTGCGGGCTCCGAGGAGGAATGGTCGTAGTATCCGAAAATATCCGAGCCCAAGTCGATCGCTTGCAGATCCACAGAACGACTTGCCCCGATTTGAGCCTTGAAGGTGTTCGCGTAGGTCATGCCATTCAACATCAAGGGGGTACCCGTAATCGCCACATTCAAGGGTGCAGTTTCAGATCGAACCGTCACCGGGAAAGTCCAGGAAATCGAAGGGAGGGTTCCCCCGGTATAGGGAATAGTCCCCGTCACGACCTGTGAAAACGGCAGCACGGCCGGGGGTGTGAAGGTGAATGCGCGCGAAAACCAGACTTGCATCGGGGCTGGAGCCTGTCCCCCCACCGAAATAACCGGAGGAGGAGAACCTTCTGCTGTCACGGTCCCACCCGGTATGCTCAAGACGGGTGATGAAGTGTAATAAGAAGAAAAACCGCTTTGCAGCCGTGTCAATCTCCCTCTCAATCTAAAAACGTAAGTTCCGCTCCAAAGAACCTGACTTCTGAAGGGCTCATAATCACTGATCTGGACCTCACCGTTCGAGATGGGAGGCGGTCCGGGATTCGAGCACTGATTCGGTAACGGAAGTGGCGAGGCTTTCTCGACCAAGGTCACGCTCTGGTCTCCATTCAGGAACGGAATCTCCACCTCAGCCAGAATGAACAGATTTGGATTGACCGAGTAAGAGGGATTCCGCATCTTGAACCGGAACGGATTCTCTCCGAACTGCGGAAAAGCGCTCCCGCTTGGAATGTTCAAATCTACCCGAACGATCCGGATCTTCCGGTTCGCTCCGACCGGTACCAGGAGTTCGATCTCGGTGCGATCAGCCTCTCCAGCTTGAAGCAGGGCCGGAACCATGGCACTGCTGATCGGACTGGCTCGGACGCACTTCGTAGGCTCAATGACATCACGGGGAATCCCCTCGCCTTCCACATCCACGACGTAGTAGGAACTTGCGGTCGGCGCGGTCATTCCGTTTCCGGTCATGGATCCCAGCTTGGCAGGTCCACCGGTTTGCGAACGGGTATTGAGTTGAATCCTCGCCATGCCTCCTGCAATGGATCGCTGATCGAGGGAACACGACGAAAGCGATGCGATCGTCAGCAGTGCGAACCCCAATAACCTGATGATGTACCCCGTCCCCATCACACCCTCACCTTTATCGATCGAAAATGACTTTCAGCTTGGCCATCGGCCGGTTGAATCCCGGAAGGAAGTTTCCATTGAATCCAGGCTGAGCCTGGAAGGACCCTGGAATTCCAAGTTCACCCGCCTTCGGGACTTCGATATTTCCGGGATTTTTGGCCATCATGTCTTGAATGGCTGCGAGCGTTTCACCGCCCACCCCCGAACCCTGACCGCCTTGCACCTGGGGCAAACCCGTATTGCCCTGTTCAGCCGCCGGCTCGACCACGATGGCCTTTGCGAAGGTGGAGTCCTTCAGTTTCACCTCGGACTCGACTGTTTTGATCTCTTCTTGCGTGATTTTTTCCACCTTGGGGGGCTCGCGGACTTCGGGCGGACTTGCTGACTGCTCGCCCTTTTTCGGAGGTGCGGTCTCGACCACAGCAGTGACTTTCTCACCCGGATTCACTTCCACGGGCTTGGACGCTTCGCGCTCTTTGGTTCCCGCATTGGGTGAAACCGGCTTCGAGACTTCGACCTTGCCCTCGGTCACGACCACCTCGGTCTTGATCGGTGCCGACTTCGGCTGGTCCGGATCGGGTTGGCCTCCCTGCGCTCCGATGATGTCGCTCATGACATAGAATTCGGTTCCCCGGACACCCATGGTCGCGGCACGGGTTCTCAAAATGAATTTTCCGCGCGGGCCGAGCTTCTGATTGACCGATGCGCGCACTTTTCCGTATTCGAGCCCCATTTCCACGCGTCGATTTTTCGAATCCGCGGCTGCATCGAATTGAGCGACCTTGAACAGGGAGCTGGGACCCACATCCATGATCGATTCGTCTTGGAACAAAATTTTGACGTTTCCATCGCTCGAGGTGTTGATCAGATCTTTCTTGTAAACAGAGTCGCCAGACTTCAGGTAGCGGAGACGGGCAAGACCGGCAATGGCACCCTCCACCCGGGCCACCACCTTGCCCTGGATGCTCACCACTTTGCCCACCGGAGCATCGGACCCCTGAGCTGAAAATGCCGCAAGCAACCCTAAAAGAGCCGCAACGGATCGAATGCCCCTTTTCATTTACCCCACCCTTCCTTACTCTTATCTTATTCGGCATGTTTCACGGCCAACAAGAGTGTCACCCCGGACCCATATGCGGATGAATTCCACCCTTTTGATTTCTCTTCTCTTCAGCCTCGCACCTGCGCAAGCTGACATCCTCAAGCGGCAGGAGCCGAAGTACAGCTTGGCTGTGATCGCTTACAACGAAAAAAAATATCAGGAGAGCCTCAAAATATTGAACGAGCTCCTGCGTGACACCCCGGGTTCAATCGAGTTCCTGGAACTGAAAGCGCTTGCACTGAAAACAGCGAAGAACGATACCGAGAGTGCCAGCACCTACGAATCCATCATCCAAGCAAAATCCCAGTCGGGTGCATCGGCAAAGGAACTTTCCCCTTATCAGTTCGAACTGGGCGTCATCCGCTTCCGGACCCAACAGAAAGTTGCCGCGATCCCGCTTTTCGAAGCCTCGATCCAATCGGGATTCAATACGGCACCCGCTTCGTTTTTTCTCGGCATGATCCATTTCGAGGCCGGAAGAAATGCCGAGGCTGCCGTCCGGTTCAAAGTGGCGTCGGAGTCAGGTCTGGATGAAATCGCTGCCCCGGCAGCATTCTATCTGGGCCAAGCGCAACTCAAGATCGGTGAATCGGGTGCGGCCAGCGCAAGCTTTGTGAATGCCAAACTCCTGGCACGCCCTCTGGCCAAGCAATCTCCGACTGCAAAGAATATTCTGGAAGCCTGCGAGCGCATTCTGGCGCCGCTCGACCGAGCACAGAACTTCGGATCCATTGCTCTGGCTTTGGGGTATGACTCGAACGTTCAGGCCCTTCCGGATCAAGCCGAGGGTGTGCTCAATATCAACCAGGACACCTTCAAGACCTTGGTTCAGGCGGGCATCGGAAGGATGAGCTCACCCACCGAGAACTTCCAGTGGATCCCGTCTTACCGCGTGTCTTACAACAAGAACTTCAACTCCGACACCCGTGAGGGGGAGTTCCTCACCCAGGAACTCTCGCTCTTTCTCAACCATCGCCCACTCGATCCATCGACCTACGGTTTCAAAATCGATCTCGGTCACACATTCCAGAACCAGTTCGACACCAACTCTACGGAGAGTTCGACGTTCAGACAGTTCAGCGCGACATCCGAGCTCGAAGCCTATTACCGTTTCAAGTGGGGCAAACGCGTGGGCGTGAATCTGAGCGCTGGGGCGGGTCCTCAATTGTTTTTCGGTGATCTGCTTTTTGCGCGAAACGAGCGGAGAACCGGTCTCGGCTGGAGTGCGACCTCGCAGTTCACCCTCACCTCCCAAGGCAAGTGGGTCAATCCCGCCTTGACACTGGGCCTCTCGGGAATCGATACCGATCAAACGGACTTCCAATCGATGACCCGTGCGGTTCTTCTTCAAAACGGCCTTCTTTTCTCGGATCGGACCAAGGGCTTTGTCTCGCTCGGCGTGTCTGAGACGGACTTCAAATACCGGCTCGACGGCGAGAGAAAAGACCGCAATTTCACCCTTGGATTGCAGATTCTCCATCAGCTGGGACCCAGGTGGAGCCTCACTGCCGACGGTTCCGTCTCGCGCAACATCTCCACTGTCTCCGACACCTACCAGTACTTCCGTTGGACGATGTCGACGGGAGTGAGTTACTCCCTGTTCTGATCCGATCCGGACCAGAGATTCTGAGAGAGACGCTCGATCAGGCTTTCTCGAGGAAGTCCGCGAGAGATCACTCCCGAAATTCCAGGAAGATCGGCCGATTCTGACTCCCTATCGGTGAATGCGAACATCAAAGCATCACCCTTGGATGAATTCAGCCGCGATAGAATCGAATCATCTCCCGGGATGATCAAACCGGTGTCGAGGATCAAAAGATCGTACTTCGAGCCGGAGCAAAGTTCGATCGCTTTCGAAACCGAGGTGGCATAGTCGACCCGAATCGGCAGTCCCTTCAAGTAGTGACTCAGTAAGACCCGGCTCACTTCGGCATCATCAATCAGCAGGACACGCTTCTCGGAAAGCTCTTTTTTGACCCTGACACTCTTTGGAGCTGACACAGCAAACTTCGAGTTCCTCAATCGTTCGATCTCGGCATCGCGCGCCTGCAATTCACGTTTGAGTGTGGTCAGCTCCCGCGTGGCCGAATCAGCGGCGGCACGGGTGGATTCGAGTTCGTTTTCGAAGCGCTCGAGCAAGGCATTCATCTCTTGCCGGGCCTCTGGAGTCAGCCCGGACGTGGGTCGTTCCTGGCTCGCGATCTCCAATACGGCAAGCCGGGCTTCGAGTGCGGCATTCTCGATTCCAAGGTCGGAAAGTTGCCGCTCGATCATGGGCAGGGTGGCTGTGACCCTTTCTACAAACTCAGGATAGGCCGCGAACGAACGTTTCAGCTCGTCGATCCAAGGCTCCATCAAAGTTTCTATCGGTGAATGCACGGACCCACGCTAACACGGGGCGCCGAAGAGATCAACCGACCCGTTCCCGCCTCTCGATCTGCCCGACCTGCTCACCCACAGCCTCCAATTTGAGTTGGTAACGGGCATGGAACTCTCCGTCATTGTGAGCATTGCAACATTTCGCACAGGCTGCCCTACGAATCCGTTTCCGGGTGAGGATCTTCTGATCGCAAGACGGGCAGGCATAGCAGTATTTGAACGGCCGATGGCGAGGAACACTATTGTACCGACTGACCCCGATCTCCTCCATCTTCCGATGGAACTCAGGAGTGTGGCCATACGGCATGCGACGTTCCCAGAGCCAGAAGTGGATCATCTCGTGACCCATGGTATCCCGGATGAGGTGTTCGGCATTGGGTTCTTCCTGAAGGTAGGTCGCCACCTCAATGATGGAACGGGTTCGATCCGGAATGAACCGGCCAGCCGAGGTTTTCAGCCGCGAGTTCCAACGGATTTCAGGAACGGGAAGTTCCCCTGAAAAAGAACGAAGATTCCATTCTGTGAAGATCCGGATCAGATCGTGCTCGCTCATCCTTCTTCAAGAGTAGGAGGAACTGATTTATTACACAATCCCGATTTACCAAGTGGGCAGAACTTGCCGACGTCGAATCAGACCGAGAAACGCACCAGCGTCGCACCACTGGACCCGGCGTCTTGGAACTGGGCTACATAATTGGTCTTTTTGAGCAGACTCCGGATCCCCTCCCGGAGAGCCCCCGTCCCGAGCCCGTGCACGATAGTGACCTCGTTTTTTCCGGATCGGAACGCTCGATCCAGATAAGACCCCGCCTCGCGGACCGCATCTTCCAGCCTTTGTCCCCTGAGATCGACCTGGTCAGGGACGTGACCGACACTCTCGGACTGAACCGTCACTTTTGATAAGCGTTGATTCCCGACTCCCGAACGCACACCGAGAACGGTCTTCAATTCGCGTTCAGAGAGGGGCTCCATCTCGACGGGGTACACGGTCACCATGAAAGCCTTCCCCATGCCCGTGGCCGCTTGTTGGGCACCGAGCGCCACTTTGGCACGCTTCCCGTCCCATTCGATGATCTCCCCCACGTTTTTCCACTTCGGAACCCGGACCCACACGCCTTTGTCAAATCGCGGGGTATCGAGAACAGGCGTCACATCCTCTCCGAAAGCCTCGCTGAGTTCGGGGGCGGCCTCGGTCACGGAGGTTCCGATCCGTTTTTCACCTTGTTCGAAAACCTCGTTCAATTCGCGGCGAATCTCATCGAGCTGCTTATGTGACTTGGTCGACTGGATTTTTTTGATCGTCTCACGAACCTCGATCTGGGCGAGCTCGAGCACGTGCTTCAATTTTTGCCGGGCTTTTTCCAACGACTCCTGGACCGTGACTTTGACTTTTTCTTCCCACTCGGCACGCATCCGTTCCGCTTCGTCGCGAAGGTGCTGAGCTTCCCGCTCAGCCCGTTCAACCGCCCCGAGCTGGGATTGTAATTTCTGGAGCACCGTCTCGACTACCTTGTGCTCATCGGTGAGATGGGCCCTTGCCCGCTCGAGTACCGGCTCTGGTAGGCCCAGTCTCGCCGCGGTTTCGAGTGCCCTGGATCTTCCCGGTGCACCGAAAACCACTCGATAAGTGGGCTTGAGTGTCGCCTCATCGAATACGATGCTGGCACTCATGATTCGCTTATCCCCGACCCCCATGGCTTTGAGCTTCGGGTCGTGAGTGGTGGCCACCAGAATCGCTCCCTCAGTTTCAAGAACGGTCTCGATGAATGCCATGGCCAGGGCAGCACCCTCTTCGGGATCGGTAGCTGAATTCATCTCATCGATCAGAATCAAACAACGGGGCCCGAGACCTTCGAGGATGCGCTTCATCTTCAGCACATGTCCCGAAAAAGACGAGATCTGATCCTCGATCGATTGCGGATCACCGAGATCGATAAAAAAGGAGTCGAAATAGGGCACCGTGAGCTTTCCTGTTCCGGGGAAGAAAAACCCGCTCCGCGCGCAAAGTGCCGAGAGTCCCATCAACTTCAACAGGACGGTCTTGCCTCCGGTATTGGGCCCCGACAGCAAGATCATCTGCTGCCCTTTTCCGAGCTCGATGGAATTCCGGATAATGGCCGACTCTTCGAGGTTCCAGAACAAGACCGGATTGGCCGTATCCTGGAGGTACCATTCACGATCCGGACTGAGAGAAATGGTCTTACCTCCGTACACTTTGGCGATCCGGGCTCGGGCCTGAACGGCATCCCAGTAGCCGACTCGGATCATGGACGCACCGATGGCATCGCCAAAAGGTCTGAGCTGACGGGACACCTCGAGCAGGATGGCGAACATCTCCTGGGCGATATCCGCCTCCAAGCGTCGCAGGCGCGACTGGAGCTGCTCCACTTCTTTGGGCTCGATGAAGACCGTTTGCTTACTGACCGAAAGCTCAGTGACTCTTCCCTCGATCTTGTTCTGATCGGACACCCTCACCGGAAGAACGTAACGACCATCTCGAACATCCGAAAAGCGTTCCTGGAGCAGGCCTTTCTGGGAGTATTCCCGCAGGAGGGACTCCATGCGAATTCCGATCTCACGACGAACCTCCCGCGCCTGGGCATGCAAGGACGCAAGAGTCGGCGAGGCTTTTTCGGACAACTCTCCGGAAGGAGTGAGCACCCGATCGAGAATTCTGAGGCACTCATGCGGATCGAGCAGGGAGGTCAATGCTTCCCGGAACAGCCGACCGGCGCTTTCGGTCGGGAAATGGCTCCATGAATCGAATACGTACAACCAGGAGCGGACCCTTACGAGCGACGCAGGCTCGAGAACTCCCCCTTTTTCGAGCGCCTCGAGGGCGTCATCGATTTCCTCGAGACCATTCAATGGACCCCAGAGTGCGGATTTCTCAAGGAGAGCTGAAACCTCCTGGGTCTCGGCTTGCAGCTCACGCGCACGCTCGACCGACTGGGCAAAGGCCGTCGGCTCAGCGAGGGCGAAAATCCTCAGTTTCCCGTAAGGTGTACGCGCCTCTTCCCCGGTCCAATTCAGGAACTTCGGCCAATCGAGATCATCCCAAGAAGAACGCGCACTCATGACTCCCCAAGGTAGCACGAAAAACGCCGGAGTGCATCGCGTTGAAATTCATAGGCGACGAGGTCCAAGGCCCGGTCAATCGATTCCCACCGGGATTCCACATGTTCTTTCGGATCCAGCACGGGATCGGCACCCGGTCCCGCCAGACAAAATCCGAAAGCCCGCTCCTTCGCAGGTCCGAATCTGCTCTCGAACTTCAGCTCGATCTCGAGATCGAACCAGACCCCCAGGTCAGAATCGAACCCGGTCTCCTCGGCAAGCTCCCGCTTGGCTCCCTCGATAAACGATTCCTCGGGATCGACCCCCCCGGTGACGGGATGCCAACCCCCGCCCCGATCTTCACGGACGCGGAACAAGAGAACCTCGACTCCGGAGACTTTTCTCCGTGCGATCCAGACTTGCGCCTTCCTAGATCGGTTCGACAAAGTCGAGATCCTTTCCGTAGGAGTCCTTGAGCCCTCTCAAGGAAAGGAGGGCGACCACGATCACCACCGCCCCGACCATGATGGCCGCACGCACGATTCCGAAGGAAGGCTTCAAAGACAGAAGTGCCAGATTCATCGGCACGAGAGCGAATCGGATGAAATTCGGCACCGCTGTGGCGACAGTCGCCCTGAGGTTGGTACCGAACTGCTCGGCAGCGATGGTGCAAACCACCGCCCAGTACCCCCCCGTGGTCCCGAGGATACCGCACATCCAGTAAACCTTTTCAGGACTCGCACCCTCCATCGCAAGCAGGTAATACAGTGCTGCGATCGAGTTCAACAAGATCGCGATCAACACCGCCCGATTCCGGCTCTTCATCCACTGACTGAGAACACCGAAAAGAAAATCACCGAAAACGAATCCGCCATAGCAGGACATCACCGCCTTGGCGGTACTCACGGTGCCGATCACTCCCCATTGGATGGCGAACTCCGGCGCGTAGTTGACTAGAATGCCGATGGTGAGCCAGATGGGAACTCCCATCAGGATGGTCAACCCGAAGCGACGGAAACGATCGAGATGATTGAACAGACTGAAAAAACTGCCCCGTTTTACCTTGGTTTCTTTGATGTGCTGGAAAATACCGGATTCAGACACTCCAATCCGGAGCACCAGCAGCAAGAACCCGAGCACTCCACCGATCTTGAAGGAGGTACGCCAATCAAACACCTGGGCCACCCACCCGCCCACCACCGCTCCCGAGACCCCGACGGTGGCCACAATCATGGTGCCATAGCCTCGCAAATGAGCAGGGAGGGTCTCGGCTACGAGAGTGATTCCCGCTCCCAATTCTCCGGCCAAGCCCAAACCCGCAAAAAACCGGCAAAAGGCATACTCTGTAAATGTGTCCGCGTATCCGTTCAGGAGGTTCGCAATCGAGTACAGAAAAATGGATCCGAACAGTACGGAGAGTCTCCCCTTTTTATCTCCCAGGACTCCCCAGAGGATTCCACCCAGCATCAAGCCGGTCATCTGGATGTTGTGAAGGTGGGCTCCTACTTCCATCTCGCGGCCGGCAAAGCCGAGAGACTTGAGGCTATCGACTCTGACGATACTGAACAGAAGGAGATCATAGATGTCGACAAAATATCCGAGCGCCGCCACCACTACGGCGGAGTTCAACAAAGAAACGCGGGTCGAAGCAGACTTCATGCCCCCACTACATCACTCAGCAGGCAACTTTTCAACGCCCGCAACGTTGTTCCGGACCGTTTCCTTCACATAACGCTTCGATACGACCTTGAAGATACTGTCGCCCTGATTGATTCGGGACAGATAATCCCGATCGTCCTCCGAACGCGGAGCTGCATTTCCAGCATCGCCTGCGGCCGGAGCGGCCCCGAATCGAAGTGCCCCCTGGCCTGGTCCGCCCGCTTTCACTCCACCGGAATCCCGACGACCGAAGAAATCGAAAGGATTGCCACTTTCTTTGCCGCCTTTACCGTCTTTGCCTGCGGCGCTCTTGTATTTTCCAGCTTCAAGCAGGGCCTCTTCTTCGGCCTTATCCTTCAGCCGCTTGGTACCGCCGGGAGTTCCCAGGCCGCCACCGGCGATTCCTCCACCACCAGCCCCACCCGCACCGCCGGAAGCACCAGAACCTTCTTCAGATTCTCCCGCCGCTCCGGAGGCGATCCCTGATTCACCCCTTCCACCGCTCCCTTGGCTCCCGCCCGTGCCGGCCGTCATGGCTTGAGAGTCCGCTACCGGCACGACATTCTGAGGATTGTCGTAATTGGCAGTCGTTCCTGATAAATGGGCCACTTGTCCGAGCTCTTTGATCGCCTGATTCAGGTGCTGGGCCACGCCCCCCCCTGCGCTCGAAATGATGCTTCCAAAGCCCGCCCGACATGCTGCGGGAGGATTTGAAACCAGACTCCCTCCGGAACAACACTGTCCTGCCAGGGAACTTCCGCTCGTGATCGGAATACCATCGATCCCCACGCAGGCGTAGTTCAACTCGACCCCAACCTCCGCCGCCGAGGTGGTCACACCCCAAAACATTGCCACCCCAAACCACAAAACTAAAAAGTATTTCATGATTTTTTCCTCACCAACTGATGTCCGAAGGTTTGTCTGGAATCCCCGTTGCTTCGCTGGTGTCACAGCGCGGGGTAGAAATATCCCGCCGTTCCGCACCACAGATCAGCTTTCTAATCACAAACTCCATCGCGCCCGCAAATCCGTTTTGTCGGGTGAGTCTCGGGTCAGAGGTATTCACCCCTGATGTCAAACCACCGAGTCCGCTTCCATAAAAAGTAGTGATGACCCCAGCTGCCGGCGAAAGTGCATAGGTGTACCAGCCCCCCCCTTGCACACCCTTGCTGGTCAGGATTTTACCATCCGTCAGACTGAATCGGGAAATCCGCTGCCCCTCCCTACGACAAGTGTAACTGCTTCCTTCTGCCACATGCCAACTCGCAAAAGCGCGGTAGGTGGTTCCATTGCCCAAGCATGAACCCACGGTTGCGAGGTAGTGCCGCCTGCTGTAACCGCAACCGCCCCCTCCTGTGCTATCACCCTCATAGGTGTAACGATTACATGCGTGAATCAGCTGATTCATGATTCCGTTGGATCCAGACCCCGGACGGACTTGATTAGCGATCACACTCTTGAAAATGGAATCATGGCGTACTTGGGCGCGAGCCACGATCTCGGCCGTCATCAAGCTCGAAAGCGCCGCGCCCGAGGTGGCCAACTGGGCTCTGTAAAGGGTACAGATCCGTATGGCCGGGTCGGTGATCGAGAATCCGCCGTTGGTGCACTTCTCGCCCACATCGGTGGCACCTGAATCACAGACTGCTTTTGCGGGGGCTTCGAGATCCCGATAAAATTTTCGGGATGATGCCTCCACTTGCGCATACTCAGCTTTTCTGGCCTTGGTCACGTCCGACTTCAGCAGCTCGTCCAAGTTGGAAAGATCCGCATTGAGCGATTTCAAAAAATCGAAACTCGCAGATCGAATGCCCCAAGGGTAAGCCCCCATCATCCAAGCGCCCCAGGCACTCCCCTCGTCGCCCTGAAAACGGAGATATAGCCTCTTCGAACCGCTCTTCCCGGTCATGTAAGGCGCTTTGCCACAGGATGCCCGGTTGCCGACTGATTGTTGCCAGAGCTCTTCATCCCCCGTTCTCGAAAGATCGTGACCCACCACACTGCACACCGGAATCGACAACGAAGCCCCCACCAGGTTGTCTTTAGTGGACCGATCTAGATCCAGATCCAGCCCTTTGTAGTAACCCATGATTTTCATGGAAAGCATCCGACGCACTTCCTTGGAGTTTTTAGAAAGCAAATCAGAGCACTTGGGAAGAATGGCTTTACACACATCCTCGGGAAGTGCGTTCTTCACCTTCCCGTCAGACCCCAAACAGGCCACCTCGAGTTTCTCCTCCGACCAGGCCCCTGTCCCGATCCAAAAAGACACACTCGCGAGTAACCACCCGACACGTCTCCAAATCAAACCCCGAGAAATCATCAGAACACCCCTTTGAGAAGAATAACGCGCAATGTTAGGCTGTTCAACATGCGAGTCATTTTGTACACATTTTTAAACTTATTTTGTTTAACCCTGGCACCCATCACTGAATCAGCCCAGGCGGAAACCCCCGAAGCACGCCATCAACGCCTCCGTTTGGAGCAATTGAAGAATCTCGCACTCGAGAAAGCGACAGAAGACTCTAAGGGACCTGTAAGTGAGCAGAAACTGAAGGGCGATGCTGGAGTGACCGTCCACTCCACTCAGGCTGAATCAAAGACGGAGGACGACGGAGACTCCGACGAAAAAGACTCGGAAGGAAAAACCGGGCAGCAGGACAAGCGGAACCAGGCGGGGCAAGAGCCGGCTGCGAAACTTTCGACAGCCCCCAAGCTCCCCCAAAAGAAGATGCCGGTTCAGCCACCCCCCTCTTCGATGGGTACTGCACCATCCCTGCCGGTCAAGCCCGGAACCGCTCTACCTACCCTTGTGTTTCCGGGAAAGTGAAACGGAACCGCGATCACTTCGCTCCGACCGGGACACCCGAGGAATCGCGCTCCAGCCAATCCGCCATGATCTGGATGGACTCCTGAACATGGGGATCTTTCAGCCACAAAGATCGGCGACCCTTGGCCGTGGAGGCGAGGTCCTTTTTCTCTTTGCGCTTGTTCTTGTCCTTGCTCATCCGGTTCATGATTTCGCCGACCTTGATCCAACCTTCGTTTTTCTTGGCCTCTTCAAGATCTTTGCGGATGTCTGCGAACTCGGAATTCTCGGCCACCCGCTTGGAGGAACGCTCCTTCAGGTGCTTCACGAGCCCTTCGTTGATCGGATTCCACTGCTCTTTGAGATCCTGGCTATTGGCGGCATCATGCGCGGTGAACGGCTCGGTACGGGACGGCGGAAGAGCATAATCCATGAATTGCTCACCGCGGTCGTCGGTATCTTCGTAACCGGGCATCGAGATGTCCGAACTCACCCCGACGAACTGGGTTGAAACACCCCCGGGCAGATAGAACATCTGGGTGGTCAGCTTCATCGCACCGAGATTGAAGGGGAGCTGATTCAGGATCTGGACTGATCCTTTGCCGTAGGTGTGGTCTCCCCCGACGATGAGCGCGCGCCGGTAGTCTTTCATCGCACCGGCGAGAATTTCAGACGCCGAAGCGCTGTCACGGGAAGTCAGGATCAGCAAAGGCCCGCTGAACACCACGCGGGAATCCTCGTCCGCGAGGATCTCGCGATTCTTCTTCCCGTCCTGAGTGGCCACGACTCCGCCACGTTTGATGAAGAGCCCTGCGATCCGGACGGCATCCTGGAGCAAGCCGCCTCCGTTCCGCGAAAGATCGAGCACAATGCCGTCGACTTTTTTACGAACCGCATCCTCGACGATTTTCTTGATATCCTCGTAACAATCGCGGGAGTTCCGATCCGAACCGCCGTAGAACGAGGGCAAATCGATCACCGCGATCTGATAGGTCTTACCGCCGAGCTTGCGGGTCTGGTACTCGACCTTGGCCGCTTGATCGCGCATGTCCACTTTGTCGCGGACGATTGTCACATCGAAGGTGGAGCTCTTGCCCCCCTTCATCCGGACGATGGTGAGCTTCACCTTGGTTCCCTTTTTACCCCGGATCATCTTGACCACGTCGGAAAGCTCCATATCGATGATATTGACGGGTTCTTTTCCCTCTTGGGCGACTGCCATGATCTTATCCTTGGGCTGAAGCGCATTGGCGCGGTCAGCGCTACCGCCGGGGATGATCTCCTGGACAATCGTGTAACCGTCATCCGAACTGAGTGATACGCCGATGCCCTCGAGTGAGAGCCCCATGTTGATGCGGAACTCATCGAGCTGCTCGGGAGACAGGTAATCGGAGTGCGGATCGAGCGCATGGGCGAAGGCTTCGGCAAAGGTGTTGATCATCTTGCCGAGGGTGAGCTCCTTTGCACGCTTCAGGGCGAGCTCATAGCGCTTCACGAGCTGTTCTTTGGCTTTATCGAGCTTCACATCACCGGCCATGATGGTGGCCACCTGCGTGTGAATCGCCGCCTCGAGCAAGGCTCGTTTCTCGATCACGTCCGCCGGGTAGTCGCGCTTTTTGGTATCGGTCTGATACTTGAGCTCGGGCTTCAGCGCGAAGTCTTTGGAAAGCTTCTCGGAGGCAATTTTGAGATTCTCGGTCGAACGCTCCACGATCACAGAACTCATTTCGTTCAGGGCGGCGCAATTTCCGCTCTTCATCGTGTCGAAAAGCGACTCGAGCTGGGTTTTCATCCGCTCGGCATCCTTCCGATAGAACATCTGCTTGTTCGGATCCATGAATTTCAGGAACAGGCTCACCGTCCGCCCCTTCAACTCCGGAGTGAGTTGATTCACCGAGATGTGATTGCTCATGAACACATTGATGAGGGATGGAACCTGTTGGCAGTGCAAGGTCTGGGCACTCGCCTGCATTGAAATGAATCCGAAGAGGGACAGGACAAAGGTGGAGCGTTTCATAGTCATTAGAGTCTCTTATTTTTAAGGAATTACCGCAACACTTCAGTCAGAACCCGGCCTTCCGACTGGGCCGGAGGCAGTACCCCCATCAAACTGGAAAGCGTCGGGGCGATGTCTACCATGTTCACGATTTGACGGTAGGTTCCGGGCCTGAATCCTTTTCCGTAAAAGAGCAAAGGAACATAGCGATCGTATGAGTAGTGCGTCATGTGGGTGATCCGGTAGGAGTCACTGTAGTAAAAAGGCTTGAGGACCACAATCCAGTCGCCACTGTTTCGACTCAGCGTGCGGTCGGCCACTTTTCCGTATTCACCCGCCGGAATTTTACGCTCATACAGGATCTCATCCCGCGCCCACACCTGATCGATATACGGTTCCCGCAGCAGGCGCTCGCGGACCGCACGGAGTGCATCTTGCGGCTTCAGTGAGGCTTCACGCAAAGCATCGGGATTGAAGTAGACTTGAAACTCCACGACCGACTCCACCCACTTGCCCGACCGGGGCTTGCCGAACTTTTTCTCCATTTCCTCTTCCACCAAGCGAGGAAGACGCTCGGGAGGGATATTCTCCGACGGGATCCGGTCCTGAGGGAGTGCGCTCGGTGGAATCCCGTGATCGCCAGTGAGGACGATCCAGCTATCTTTCAATCCGCCGGGAACTTTTTTTGCCAGTTTTTTCAAAAACTCGGAAACTAGGCGATCCTCATCCAGCACCATCTGCTTCATGTGGGGGTCGTTCGGTCCGTGATGGTGTCCATAGTAATCGTGACTCGACAGACTCACCAAAAGGAGATCCGTGTCACGACCTTGCCCCAGCTTCAACTCATCGACTGCAGCCAAGGCCAATTCAAAAGTCTTCTCCATCGCAAAGGGGGTTTGAAGACCTTCCTTCGAACACCAGGAGAAATCCCGGAAAGGGCCCCAGGATAGAAGTTTCGACTTCTGAGAGGCGTTTTTCTGGTTTTGCTCCAAGGCAAAGCCGGGCAGGGTTTTACCGTAAAAGGTGCTGGTCACCCACTGGCAGTTCCGGTCATCGAACCAGACCGCATGATCCGCACGCTTCCCCCCCATCAAAACCGCTGCGCGGTCCTTAAGCGCCACGCTGACCACTCTGGACGGACGATCCGCATTTTTGAGTTCGTCTCCGACTGTGTCGGCGTTCATCAGGCGCGGCGATACGCCGTTGCGCGCCCCTGACACTTCTCCTCCGGGACCGACCAGCGGAAAGGAATCGTCCGAAACACAGTACTGCGGTTTTTTCTTCTCCCGATCAAACCAGACGTTGGTCGAGATTTGATTCCGATAGGGATAGGACCCGGAAAGGATCACCGCGTGGCCCGGGCCGGTCATGTTTTGGAGCAGACCGTGATCCGCGAGAGGAAAGTAAGCTCCTCGCTCCATGAGCATGCGGTAACCGGATTCCGAGGGGGATTTAAAGTCCCTTCGGAATCGGAGCAAATAGTCCGAGCGGAACTGATCGACCACCAAAACCACCCCCAAGCGGTAATCGGGGGCCGGAACGGCCCAAGCTGGTCCCGAGGCCCACCCCAAGCCCACTGCGCTCATCAGTCCAAAAAGGATTTTCATTCCCCCATTGTTGAGGGACACCCTAAAGGGTTCAAGAGTCAATAAATTGAAATTATAGGACTTTTGCGAAGACCAACCCTGCACTGACCGCTCATCATGCGGGCTGTTAATCAACCTTTTGACTTGATTAATTAAAATAATCACATTTTATCTTCTAAACTGATTCCTTTTAGTGTTTAGTAACGCCACTCCGGATCAAGAACGGTCCGGGAGAAGGAATGACTCATGAAAGACATGAACCGCTCACGATCCCTCTCTTGCTCAGCCACCCTCGCCAGCATTACCTTGCTGGCACTGAGCGCTTGCGGACAACAAAGTCCGGTGACCGTGGAGGCGCTCCAGTCTCCGAACACCGCCACCGCAGGATCGTTTGAGTACCATGCTTCAAAAATCATCGGCGCCAACTCATTGACCCCAGTGCGGGTTGACGGATCGAATGTGGACGCAGGCCTCCGCCCGCTCCTCGACGCATTCGGAATTGTCGCCATGGGCAACTCGGGTTCCTGTTCGGGAACCCACCTCGGAAACGGTTACGTTCTCACCGCCGGGCACTGCTTTGCCGATATGGGTCAGATCGTGAAGAACCAGGCTTGCGGAACCACCAAAGTTTATTGGGGTTATCGCGGATCTCCTGCGACCGGCAGCCCGAAGCCGGTGGTCACCGCGACCAGCACCTGCACCAGAATCCTTTACGCTGAACTCACCGAAGCGCGTGACTTCGCAATCATCCAGGTGAACAACCCGCCGAAAGCCAAAGTGGCCATCGCAACCGAAACGGCGCGCACCGCTGCCAACACCAAGTTGACCATCTTCGGTTACCCGCAGGGACGTCCGCTCGAGTGGTCCCAGTACTGCGCCTTGAAGCGCAATACGGTCATCACCGTTCAAACTCCGAATGCTGCACGCATGGCATACCAGTGCGACACCGAGCCCGGTAACAGCGGAAGCTCGGTCCTGGCTATCGGTCCGAATGGCGCCAAGGTGGTTGGTGTTCACGATGCCGCGACTCCGGATCCGATCCAGTACAATATCGGAACCTACATGTTTGACATCCGTCAGACCCTTTACAAGCAGACCGGCGTGAATCTCGACCAGGTCACCGGAGCAGTAAAATAAGCCTTTGGAAATGAGCGGGGATTCAGTAGGCTCCCTCCATCATGAGTACGATCCAGATCCGTGAAGTAAAAGGGAAACAAGGCACAAACGAGTTCATCGATGTGCTTTGGAAGCTGTACGATCAGAAGAAATACCCTCAATGGGTTCCTCCGCTCCGGATGGCGGTGTACGAGGCGCTCGACACCGAGAAGAACCCCTTCTACAAGAACGCGGAAATCGCACTCTTCATCGCCGAGCGGAACGGCAAGGCGGTCGGCCGGATCGCTGCTGTGGAAAACCGCTCCCATAACAGCTTCCACGAGGACAAAACCGGGTTCTATGGCTTCTTCGAGTGCGTCGAAGACCAGGAAGTCGCCAATCTTCTATTTCAAACGGCCGAGAAATGGCTGAGAGCAAGAGGCTTCGATTCCATGCAGGGACCGATGAATCCCTCGACGAATCACGAGTGCGGACTGCTGGTGCGGGGACAAAGCCAGCACCCGACTCTGATGACCACGTGGAACCCGAAATACTACGAAGAACTTCACGACCGTTACGGCCTGACCAAGGCCAAGGATCTCGTCGCCTACATCATCGCCAAAGAGAAAAACACAGGGCTTCCTCCGCGGGTGATCGAGCACGTGAAGAAACTGCGTTCTGAAAACTCAAACGTCACCTTCCGGGACTTCAACACGAAGGACTTCAAAGGCGAAGTCGCGAAGTGTTTTGAAATCTATAATTCGGCCTGGGAGAAAAACTGGGGATTTTTCCCGATGTCACGCGAGGAGTTCGAGTTCGCAGCCAAGGACATGAAGATGATCCTCGATCCGAGAATGGCTTTCATGGCCGAGGTGGACGGAAAGCCCGCCGGTTTCATGCTCGCCCTTCCGGACATGAACCATGTCTTCAAGCGCATTCCATCCGGTAAACTCTTCCCGACCGGGATCTTCAAACTCCTGATCGGAAAACACCTCATGAAGACGGTCCGAATTGTGACACTCGGAGTGAAGCCGGAGTTCCGGGGTACTGGAATCTTCGCCCTCTTCACCTTCGAAGCCTTCGAGCGGGCCAACCGCTTCGGGTATCTCGCCGGAGAAGCTTCCTGGATCCTCGAAGACAATGAAGCCATGAACAAACCCTGGACCGACCTCGGTGCCCCGCTTTACCGCAGGTGGAGGATCTACCAGAAGGAGCTGAAATGAGCATGAATCCGAGCCTGCCTCTGATGAGCCTGCTTTTAATGATCGCGAGTGCTGTTCTTCCTGTCTCCGCGTGGGCCAAGGCGGGCGACTTCATCACACCGACCGTCGAGATCAGCGGATCCCAGATCACCTACGAGGACGACCTCAATTTCGAGCTCCTCGATCTGGCCATCCAGCGGCAGCTCGATGCTTTCGACGCCGGAGTGGACCTGAAGGGGCGCGTGAAGTTCGGTGAGACCTGGTATCCAAAAACCATCTTGCGGGACAGCTTGGTGCTGTTCCAGGAACTCGGGCGCGGAGCCCGGGAATGCATGACCGAGAAAATGCGGGGGGAGTGCTTTGAACGATTCAACCGCGCAGTCCGGACCCGCTTCAGAGTGTACCGCCCCTCGGTGAAGTCGACCCGCTACACGGCCTACTACAGTCCGGATTTTGAAGGGTCCCTAGCCCCCTCTGAACGTTTCCGGGTCCCGCTTTACCGCACACCCGAGGACACTGCCCTGAAGGAGTCCACTCGCGAGAAAATCATCTATGAAGACGCATTAGCCGGAAAAGGACTGGAAACTGTCTACCTCGACACCGATCTCTTCGAGCTCTATTCACTTCAAATCGAAGGTGGCGGCCGGGTCCGTGTGGATCTCGGAGACGGTGTCCGCGTAGTGAAGCACATCAGCTTCGATGGAATGAATGCACAACCCTTAAGGTTTTTCTCAAAGCTGATGGTCGAACGCGGCTATCTGGAGCCCACGCAAACCTCTTACGATCAGCAGAGGTCGGTGTTTCTTTCGCGTCCCGAAATCCAGCGCGAGCTGTTCCAGGCGAGCCCGAGTTATGTGTACTTCAAGCTGACTGACGAGGAGCCGGTCGGGATCCATGGAATTCCTCTGACCGAGCGGCGCTCGCTGGCGTTCGATCGCCGTCACTACCCTGCTTCCGGTTTGCTGAACTTCATCAAGGTCAATGTGAACGGCAAGGATGTGACCCGATTCATGCTCAGCCAGGATACCGGAGGAGCCATTAAAGGCCCGGCCCGTGCGGATCTGTACTTTGGTTACGGACCTGAAGCTCGGATTGCTGCGGAAAGCATCGGAGGATACGGGGCCCAGTACTTCCTGATTAAAAAGAAGTGAGCCCTGGGGCTGGATCAACGGATCCAGTTGTTCCAAGTTGCTGATTTTTATTCTTTTCTTATTTACAAAAACAAAACGGTCAGGTAGTATTCGCTCACTCTTCAGCGTCGTACCCCCCCGGGAAGCACTGCCGCTTCCCGCAACCCCTTCGCTGAATTTGACCCACAGGATTACCCCATGATGAACCGTTTGTTGATGGCCCTCCTTTGCCTCTCATTGATCACTCCTTCCTTCCAAGCCCACGCTGAAACGACGGGTGCTGAAGACGCCGCACTGGTGGAAACCTTCGATCAACAGGTATCCGAGTCGATTTCCCTGGAGCGCCTCCAGAACAGTATCGATATCGTTCGCACTGAAGCGAGCTCTGAAGAAGAACTCGAAGTGATCGACTCGATCCAGAACGAAGTCAACGAACTGAAAGCTGAAAGTGCCGGCGAGAAACCCAAGAAGCAAACTAAGATTGGTAAATTGGCCTCCAAGATCGGATTGGCACTCAATCGCGGCATGATGAAGGCGATGACCCCGTTTTTCTACGGAACCGCTTATTTGTCAGGCCGTTTCGAGAAGAAAAAGCGTCTGAATGACCAGACCGACAGCAAGATGATCAATCTCATTGCCCGGATCGGAAACGCACTCAGAAGCAAAGGCGAGATCGCCGCTGCCGAGATCACCGACCGGATCCTCCGCGGTGACAAAGTGAGCATGGCGGAGATCGATCTCCTGGTGACTGCATTCCCGAACCTTGACGTCAAAACCTGGGAAGGGATTGCCTCTGTGGTCGGCTTCGGAGTCGCTGCAGGAACCACTGTGAAAATCCTCACCCTGGCCGGCTTCGGTGCGGCATCGACCTTGTACGCAGTGACCTTGCTCGGATGGTACTCCTCCACTGTTCCTTGCATGCTCAGCGATCTTTCTGACAACCCGAACGCCAACCTGGTGAAGTACTGCGATCAGCATCTCGAAGACTCTTACACCATCATCATGAAGTCCCGGATTCGCGGTTATGTCCGCGGCATCAAGGACCGGAACAACGCTGAGAAACTCTGAACCCCGTCCCTCATCATCATCGGAACACCCGGAGAGCGAAGCTTTCCGGGTGTTCGCGTTTTCACTCTCCGAGCGTCATCTCAGCATAGCCGTAAGGAAAATACTCCGAAACCGGCGAACCTTCCGCACCCGAAAACAGACTCCCTTTTACCGGGATCGCCTCGCCTTTGAACCACAGTTCGGACTCTCCGAGAGACTCGGGCTTCAGCCTTAAGTCCAGGCCGTAAAGCGCACCTTTTTCAGCATCCTTCTGTTCGAGACGGATCGAAACGTACGGGGTTTTGACATCCGAAAGAATAGGATCCGGACGGACCCACTCGAGCGGCGACGTGTGCTTCGGAAGACCCCCATTCAAAGGATTGTCCGGATTGGACGGCCGGCAAGTGATCTTGAGAGTGTCCCGGATCCTGCAATTCTCGTCTGCGGCACTCCAGCTCATCATGAAAAGGCTTTTGGAGCCGAGCAGGGTCAGAATCTCTGCATTCCGGCCAATGAGTTCGGCCCGTTCGTCCTGGGATGCGTCGTCGGCCAGACCTTCCAAGGCCCGTAAGCGGCGCTTGTTTTGACTCAGGATCCGAGTGTCGTCAAAAATGGCTTTCCACTCGAGCGGCGTGTAATTCTTTGGAAACACCACCACAAACAGCTCTTTGACCCGAAGCCCTTTCAGCCTTTCGGTCGAGAGCGCCGTTTGGGTTTCCGAGCGGATTTCAGGACCGAGGTCGAGCGGCGCCCGCCCACAGGCAGAGAGGAGGAGCGGGAGGAGAATCGGCAATGCAATCAGAATGTTTGTGTGATTCATCCGTACCCCTTAAAAAAACATGGTCCCTTGAAGTTCCACTACCGGCTCCGCCACTGCGTTCTGTCCTGCAAGAGGCAAACCCACCCCGAGCTCGGCTTGGGCTGGAAACAAGAATCCGCCCTCGAGAAAGCTTTGGATCGAATTGAGATCGACCGAGGCATACCCCGACAAAAGCTGGAAGGAAGAGCGACCGGAGGCCAGTGCGTAAGCCTCGGCAGGCTGGAGACCTCCGCTGATTTTCTCTTGCAGACGACGCTGGTAAACCATCCCCATATTCACGCCCACCCACCGCGGAAAGGTGTACCGGAGTTGGGTCTGCCCTTGGAACCGGGCTCCGCCGCCGATCCGTGCTGCCGGATCGACCAGTTCTCCGAGGCTGTCAGCGGAATCCTTCGGCAAACGCCTGCCCTGTGTGGAATTGAAGAGGTAGGTTCCGCTCAACCCGACGTTGAACTTGAAGCGTGAGAGGAATTCTTTCTCAGCTGCGAACTTCATACCGAATCCGAAACGTCGATCACCGGCACGTAGCCCGTACAGATCCCGAAGATCCGCGGTGGTGGAGGTCGGCAAAATCACATGGGGCTGGAGCGAGCGCTTCCAGGATCCCGGATCGGACGGAATCATCCTGAGGACGGTGATCTGCGCATCACCGAGATAATCGCGATTCACTTCTGGGTTCCAAGTGAGTCCGGCCCGGGTCAGTTTGCTCTCAAGGCTGTTGGCAAGGGCGGTATTGAACTCGGACGCGACCGAGGATTGATCCGAAGCTTGAAGCTGCGAGACCAAGCCCGAGGTGGCCGAACTGGGAGTGAAGCGATAGCGGGAACTGATGCGGAAGTTCAGTACCGGAATCGAAAGGTAAATGCCCGTGTCATCGGTCAGACCATAGCCAAGAACCGGGATTTTTCCTGAAACGGATCCGGAAATCGTTCCACTCAAGGTCCCAGCCGAATCCGAAAGGCTCACTCCGTTAGAAAGAAACAGCCCGGAAAGCTGATTGCCCCGGACCGAGTCCTCTTCAGTGATTTTCTGAAAGCTCACGCCCTGATTCAAATTGGACGAAAGCGACTGCTTCTGCCCGTTTCGCCCGTACATCGAGTCGAGTGAGGCGGTGACATTCACCATGCTCACCAGAAAGCGGCCCTTCGGCAAGGTCCCGACCTGCTCGCGCACGTAGGTCGAGAGGACCTGGGCCTCTGCGGACCCAGCCCATCCGAGCAGCAATACTGCGAGCCACCAGGAGAGGCGCATTCAGATCTTCCTCACTCTTCTTCGCTCAGTTCCTGAATCATCGCCTTGGCTGTTTTCCGATCGCGCTCGAGCTCGGGCTTCACTGTGCGAAGAGGCTCGGAAGGATAAGGATCGAGGTTCTCGTCTTTCGTGGCCAGGAAGCGTTCCAGTACCATCTTCGCCTGGGTGTCCTTCCCGTTCACCATGAGGATCTTCGCATAGGCGACATGGTTTCCGCTCAACTCCGGAGCCCGTTGATAGGCTTCCAGCAGCAGATTCTCGGCAAGCGACTTGTCGCCACCCACGATGCCGGGCATTTGAGTGTGCATGATCCCGAGGACGCGATTGGGTCCGTAGACATGGACCTTCGGATCCAGCGACATCGCCGAGCGAAGGTCTTGCTGAAGACTCTTCAACACGGCAAAGAGGTTCTTCGGCAATACGGCGCCGCGGTCCTTCCGGATCGCATCGAAACTGACAAACACTGCACGCCAGTAAGCCAAATCGGCCGTACCGGGAGCCACGCGCTCGAAGTCTCCCACAAGCTTGAGGCCGAGTGCGATCGCATCAGTCTCGGCCTGGGTCTTGGGTCCGTCGTTGACTGCAGCAGAGAGCGAGATGAAGGCCCGCTCGTAGACGGTCTTTTTTTCTGGGTCCGAGGAGGTGGAAAGAGCCGCTTGGTAACATTGGGCAGCTGGAATCAACCGATCTCCGCGACCGGCATACATTTGATCACAGGCGGACAGATCCAAGGGGGCGGCAACACTGTTCATCGAGAGCATTCCTGTACAAAGCAGGTTCAAGAGGAGGATTTTCATGCCTCGGGTGATACCCTGCGCTGGCTTGTTGCGCAAGAAGTCTTAAAACCGCAGTGCGTTAAAGCTCGATTTCCCGAAGGAAGTAATACCCGATCGGATTGATCTTGAACCCTTTCACCTGCTTGGCGACCAAGGCTTCGTTCTCCTCGTAATAGAGAGGAAGCACGGCCGCCTCCTTGGCTTGAAGCAGCCGCTGCGCCTCCTTGTAGAGGGCGTCACGCTTCAGCGTATTCCAATCTTCGCGTGCTTTCTGGATGTTTTCGTCGAACTGGGGATGGGAGAAACGGGTCAGATTGTTTCCGGTGCCGGTTTCGAACAGCCCCATGAAACTGTCTCCATCGGGATAGTCCGCTGCCCACACCATGAGCATCATCGGAAAGTTTCCGGTCTGAACTTGGCTCCGGAACACCTTGTGATCGAAGAGTTGGATCTTCATTTCGACACCCAGGTTTTTCTTGAGCTCGTTCTGGATGTACTGAGCCATGATTTGAGGCCTTTCAGCGTTCCGAGCCACCAGCTCGAGCTGAAGAGTGGCCGGATTGATTCCGGACTTTTTCAGGTACTCCTTCGCTTTTTCCGGATCGAAGGGAAACTCGAGCTTGGGGTCGTGCCCCGTCACCTTGGGCGGAATGAAGCTCGAGGCCACTTTTTGAGTTCCGTTCAGGATGCTCGGAATGGGTTTCCGATTGATGGCGTGGGCCAATGCCAGGCGGAGCTCCCGGTTCTCGGCGACAGAGCCTTTGGTCTTGAACGCCAGGTAGTGCGTTTTGAGATAGGGAAAGGTTTTGAACTCGGACATGGGCCGGGCGAGCTTCAGATCATTCGGGGCGAAATCCTGCATGACTTGGACCCCTCCCGACTTGAACACATTCATGGCTGTCGCACTGTCTTTGATTACCATGGCCACAGCCTCGGTCACATTGCCGGTTTTTCTCCAGTAGTGTGGGTTCGCCTTGAGCACGATCTTGGTCTGCATCTGGTAGGACTCGAGCACATAAGGCCCCACCGAGACCAGCTTCCCGGGCTTCAGCCATTGATTTCCATCCCGCTCGATCAAATCCTTGCGGACCGGAAAAAGGGGCCAAAATGCGGTCAAACAGGGGAAGTATGCCACCGGGCGGGCCAGGGTCACTACGAAGGTCCGCTCATCCCGCGCCTGCACTCCCACCTTGGAAAAATCGAGGAGCTTCTTTTTGTTGAAATCTTCGGCCCCCACCACATCGAAGAGGAGGTAGGCATACGGGGCTCCGGTTGCCGGAGTGAGGAGACGCTTCCACCCCTCGACAAAGTCCTGGGCCTTAAGCGGTGTTCCATCGGACCACTTCACCCCTTTGCGGAGCGTGAAGGTGTAGGTCTTTTGATCGCTCGAGACCGCCATTTTCTCGGCCAAGCAGGGTTTCGGCTTCAAGTTGGAATCCACCTCGCTCAGCCCCTCCAT
>CAMCGZ010000024.1 GCA_945874535.1 Bdellovibrio sp. ZAP7 | reverse complement strand
GGCGAAACCTTCAGCGGGAAGATAAGTGAGCTCCTTGAATTTGAGCGCTCCCTCGAGAGCGATGGGGAACATGGTTCCCCGGCCGACGAAGAGGATGATTCTTTGTTTGCCGAGAGTCTCACCCATGCGAATGAATTCCTGGCTCCGGGAGAGGATGTGATCGAGATCCTGGGGAAGTCTGGCCAGACCGAGAAACGATTCTTTCTCGGTATCCCGTGCGCTCTGAATCCCGCGTAAACGCCCCACATCGAGAGCGAGTGCGCAAAGAACCGTCAGTTGGGCGGTGAACGCCTTGGTCGAGGCGACACCGATCTCCGGCCCTGCCTTGGTGGGATACTGGAACGAGCTCTCACGGGCGATGGTGGAGTTCGGGACGTTACAGATCGAGAAAGTGGAGACTCCGCGCTCATTGGCAAGCCGGAGGGCGGCCAGGGTGTCGGCAGTCTCACCGGATTGGGAGATGACTCCGACCACTGTTCCCGGCTCGAATACGGGATCCCGATAGCGGAACTCGCTGGCAATGTCGACCTGGCAATCGAGTCGGGCCCACCGTTCAAAAAAATACTTCGCTGCCATAGCGGCATGTGCACTGGTTCCGCATGCCACCAGATAAAGTCGCTTCACGTTCTTCCAGAGCACCTCATGAGCCTTCTGATGATCCCAGATGAAGGGGCTCTTCGGATCCGAGGGGAGGCGTCCGGTCAACGTATCGGCCACCACCATCGGCTGCTGGAAGATTTCTTTCAGCATGAAACTCTCGTAACCGCCCTTTTCGACCTTATCAGCGGTCCAGTCGATCTTTTCGACTTTCAATCCAGCGCAATGGATCCCTTTACGATCGGCGATGAAGATTTCCCCCTTGGGCAGGAAAGACACCTCGTTGTGATGGGGAATGACCGCTTGGAGATCACTGGCGATCAGTGCGCCGTCCTTCAGAGTGGAACCCACCAAAGGTGCGCCATTCTGGATTCCATAAAGTTTACCCGGAATCTGGCGTGACATGAGAACGATCGCGTAGTGGCCTTCGACTTCAGTCATCGCAGCCTTCATTGACCGTAGGAGGATACTCTCCGGATCGGAGCCCGGGGATTCTGCTGCAAGGAGGCTCCGCTTCGATTCGATGAGCTGGGCGAAGACTTCCGTGTCGGTCTGGGATGAGAATTTCACTCCCTGAGCCGTGAGTCGGTCCTTGATCTCGGCGTAGTTCTCGATGATGCCGTTGTGAACCAGAACCAGTTCTCCGGCACGGTGGGGATGGGCATTGGTTTCATTGGGGGCGCCGTGGGTGGCCCACCGGGTATGGGCAATGCCTTCTTTTTCGGTTAGTCCGAATCCGCTGGAGGCCTCGACCAGACCATCCACCGGCCCCGCATTCCGTTTGATCTGGAAGTCGCCCTGTCCTTGGAGTGCGAATCCAGCGGAATCATAGCCCCGGTACTCGAGTCGTTTGAGTCCCTCGAGCAAGATGGGCAAGGCCTGACGTTCACCGACATAACCGACAATTCCGCACATGGTCACCGATCATAGTTCTTCACCTGATCAGATTCAACACTTCTTCCGCACTCAGAGTGGTCTCCCCCAAGCGGAGTTTGGCAGCTTGCAGCTCCCGGATCGAGGTTTCGATCGTATCCTCGGCAATCAGGCGGTGGATGGTGACCGGCTTCTCCTGCCCCATCCGGTAGGCGCGATCTTCGGCCTGCAGTTCCACGTAGGGATTCCACCAAGGATCACAAAAGATGACATGGTTGGCACGGGTCAGGTTGAGCCCGACTCCTCCGGCCTGAAGAGAAAGGAGGAAGACCGACGGGGTCGCACTCTCCTGAAATCCCTCAATCCTGGCATCGCGGTCACGGGTGGAGCCATCGAGGCGGAAATGACTGACGCGACCCTTCAACTGCAGCTCGATCAAATCGAGAAAACGCGTCCATTGGGAATAAACCAGAACCGAGTGTCCTTCGGATAGGATTTCCTCCACCAATGAGAGGAGCGCATCCATCTTTGAAGATGACTCGCTTTTCTGGCCATCCTCGAGCAGTCCGGGATGACAGCAAGCCTGCCGTGCCCGAAGGAGGACCTCAAATACTGTAAGGGGCTCGAGCGACCGATCCGATCCGATCTTGTCCAGGCACTCTTGCCGGGCTGCGCTCAACAAAGCATCGTATCTGCTTTTCTCTGCCTCGGACAACGCGATCGAATGGTCAATCGGGGTTTTTGGCGGGAGTTCGGTCAGGACTTGTTCCTTGGTTCTACGCAATAAAAAAGGAGCAATGGCGGAAGGGGTGAGTTCCGATTCCTCATCAAAGAGTCCGGGGGCCAAGAAGCGGAACAAACTCAGCAAGTCGCGCTTGGAGTTCTGGATCGGGGTCCCCGTCAAAGCGAGTCGGAACCTGGAGTTCAGCCGGGCTGCGGCCATTGCGGCACGGGTCTCCGGATTCCGGATTTGGTGGGCCTCGTCGAGAACCACCGAATCCCACTCTGTTGCGCACAGGATCCCGGCATCGAGCTGGAGAATGGAGTAGGTCGTCACCGTCAGATCCGATTCAGGATCCAGGTGACGCCCCGGGCCGTGGTAAATCGAGACCTTCAGGTCAGGCCGGAAGCGATTTGCCTCGCGTTGCCAGTTTCCGAGAAGGGAACGCGGAGCGATCACGAGGGTTCTTCCGCGTACTGTGGTAAGGGTTTGCAAGGTTTTCCCGAGCCCCATGTCATCCGCTAGGAGTCCGCATCCGAGGGTCTCCGCATTCCGCTGAATCCAGGCCGCCCCGGACTTCTGGTAGGGGCGAAGGACTCCCTCGAGTGAAGCGGGAATCTGTCCGGGAAGAGGCAGGGGAGGCAGCGTGGTTCCCAGGGGCAGGGACCGTAGCATCCGATCGATCAGTGAGGTCGGAGCGTCGGGTTTGTCCTTTTTTTCCAATAACCCGAGGAGCAGATCCCGGTGATTGAGTGCGGCCTCGAGATCGAGGCCGGTTTCAGTCAGTAAAACCGGCCCGAGCTTGCGGTCGAAATCCTTCCTGTTTTCTTCCGGGAGGCGATCGCGGATTCGTATCGCCTCAGCGATGGAAACGGGACGGGGTTGATCCGGAAACAGGCCATAGTCCTGCCGGAGCGTCCTTCGGAGTTCGGCCTCTTTTTCAGGAGATGGACGGAGGACTTGCCCGGGCAGTGCCCGGGGGTATCCGATCCGCACGGTCAGGCGGAGGTTTCCGGTCCCGATCGTCTCGAGCACCCACTCCGCTGCCGGGACACCTTCGATCATTTCAACGGGTCTGGATCTTTCGTCTACGACCACGCAGGCGCTTTTCCAGACCGGAAGTTCATTCAGGGTCCATTCACCGATCTGGTCGGGCGGAATTCTTCTTCTGAGGGTGTCGGGAGCCTGGACGTGAATCCCGAGAGTGCCCTCTTTGATCCTGAGACCGCCTTGCAGGTCCTCTCCAGGCGCAGGATTTTCGAGAAAAAGCTCCAAGTCGCCCGAGCGCGTCTCCCGGATCACGACACGCAAGCGCTCTGGCCGCTGAAGAGCCTTCAATTCGGAGTATTCAGGATGGTTGAGAACCGGTAACGGCCCGAGATCGGCGATGCGTTCGAGGAGTGTGCTCCAGGAGGGGGAGGGGGACGCATACAATTCATCGATCGAGAGGTCGACCGGGGTAGTCGAAGGAAGGGGTAGTGCGATGCGCCCGCTTCTGATCCCTCCGATGAGGCCCACGAGGGAGCCCTCGATTTTGCGGAGCCCACCATCGACCTTCAAGCCCCGGTGAAACCGGATCGAGGCCTTCGATTCCGGGGAGGGCGCTGTATATTCCCAATGGTAGTGCAGGCGGGCACCCTGATCCTGTTCCGGTACTTCTGAAATCCTTCCTTCAGCCTCAGCCACGGCTGCGCCGATAATATGGTGACACGGTTCGATTTTACTGCCACAATCGCAGTGAGCATCTTCGTCATCCGGCCAGAGTGTGACGGTGAACGCGAGGATCCGCTCCGGTGTACGCACTTTGAATTTGAGCTCGCCACCTTTCTTCACAGAGCCGATCCGCTCGAAGGACCCCGGGCTTCGGGAGAGTGTCACTCCTTTCGACCACAGCGCTGTGGTGGCTTCTTCTTTCAGCCATTCCAAAAATTTTTTCATACCGGTTTTTTGACTCGCTCACTCCGCATCCTATGATACTTTTTTTGCAAGAGGGAGAGGATTCTGACGGTCTTCCTCGAAACCAAGAAGGAGCGACACTTGAAAAAAGCATTCATCCTCGACACCAACGTCCTGCTGTTTGATCCCTTGGCCATTTTCAAACTCGGCGCGAATGATGTGATCATTCCCATCGTGGTGATCGAGGAGATCGACCGGTTCAAACGCGAGATGAGTGAGAACGGGCGACATGCCCGTCAGTTCACGCGGTCTATCGATGAAATGCGTAAGACCGGAGAATTGGCGAAAGGCGTGAAATTGCCGAACGGCGGTCAGCTCACTGTCGAACTCGGAGGCGGGGACGTTCCACTTCCGGCCGAGCTCGGTATGGACAAGGCGGATAATAAGATCCTCGGTCTCGCTCTGATGCTCAAAAAGGAGCAACCGCGCCGTCCGATCACTTTTCTCACCAAGGATGCCAACCTGCGGATCAAGGCCGATGCCTTGGGGGTTGTTGCCGAGGATTACGAACCGTCCAATGTCGAGCCGGATCAATTGTATTCCGGAAGCACCACACTGAAGGTTGATCCTTCCATTGTGGATGAGTTTTACGCCAACAAGCGCCTGCCGTTCTCCGAGCGCTTGTTTGAGTTCGAACCGGAGGCATCGAAGGTGCTCTACCCGAATCAGTA
This sequence comes from Bdellovibrio sp. ZAP7, assembly GCA_945874535.1. GTDB lineage: Bacteria > Bdellovibrionota > UBA1018 > UBA1018 > CAIMNF01 > CAIMNF01. The sequence continues at coordinate 29,300 of CAMCGZ010000024.1, read as the reverse complement.
CCTGATCCTGAAGGATTATGCGAATCCGACGCATACTGCGATGGGCAGGTATTCGAAAGAACTCGAGTCGATTGTTCCTCTGGTGAAACCACCCGAAGGGCTTTGGGGGATTTTCCCGAAGAACGCGGAACAGGCCTTCGCAGTCGATGCTTTGTTGAATGATGAAGTGAAGCTGGTCAGTTTGTTGGGTAAGGCGGGTACCGGTAAAACCCTGTTTGCCATTGCTGCCGGTCTGGTCAAAACGGTCGATGAGGGGGTTTATCACCGCTTGCTCGTTTCCCGTCCTGTCTTCCCGCTCGGAAAAGACATCGGCTTCCTGCCGGGTACCATCGAAGAAAAGCTGAATCCTTGGATGCAACCCATTTACGATAACGTCGATTTCCTGTTCGGGTCGTCTGCCAATAGAAACCGCCGCGGGGCGGGCAAAGGAGCCCAGGAGCTCATGAATCAGGGCTTGCTCCAGATCGAACCCCTGACTTACATCCGGGGTCGGACGATTCCGCAGCAGTACCTGATTGTGGATGAGTCACAGAACCTGACTCCCCATGAGATCAAGACCATCATCACCCGTGCCGGAGATGATACGAAGATTGTCCTGACCGGGGATTCGTTCCAGATCGACAACCCTTATGTCGACTCCGCAAATAACGGTCTCGTGTACCTGGTGGACCGGTTCAAGGACCAATCCATCGCCGCACACGTGACCTTCTTGAAGGGTGAGCGTTCGAAACTGTCCGAGCTCGCGAGCAATTTGCTCTGAGAGCCGGCTGATTTTCAGACTTGGGCCTGGTCGGCTCGAAGGCTGGTCGCAATCTCGTGTTCGAGGTGGCGACGGTTCGAGCTGGCCAGCAATTTCAGTTCGCGGGTCGAGGCCTTGGCCTCGAGTGCTGCGAAGAGAATCCGGCCTCGAACCATCATGGTCAAAGAGAGTTTTCCTTTGCCACTCCGCTTTTCATGGAAGGCGACCATTTCTTCGAGGAGTTCAGCCATGTGCATCCCGTTGACCTTCGCCTGGTAGTAGGGGTCTTCGGTTCTTAACTTGGCCTTGTTCCGGGCGGCGATCCAGTCGAGGATTTCGGCGCTTTCGGAATGACGTCCGGATTCGGGCTTGGCCGGACCGGTGGAGTGGAGGCGACGGTGGGAGTTCAGATCGATGACATTCTCAAGTTGGGTTTCCATACGGCACGGACATGTACAAGCTTCATGCCAAACGGAACCTCTGGCAAAGGGGTGCAATACTCTCGTAAGTGCAGGGAGTTGCTTGGCTTGAAATGAATCCCATTGAAATCCCGAATCCGGGTAAGTCGAGAATTTTTTACCCGGTGAGGGGCCAATCTGACTAAAAGCGGAACACTGTTCCGAGGGTGGCTTGGAGCATTTGGATCGGGATCCGGTTGGTTTCGACATTCGGTTGTCCGTTCAGGTAGGCCCAGCCGAAGCGGTATCCGAAGGTGGGGCCGATCAGGACTTTCGGCAAGAGTTGATACCAGATGCTGAACTCGACGTTGACCGTCAGTCCTGTGAAGGAAAGGCTGTTGGCCTCATCGGTCAGTCTGATTTGACCCGCGGAAATTCTCGAGTTCTGCATCCACTTCGTTGCTGTACGGGGGGTCAAGCGCCCCCGGTAGGACAACCCAGCCTCCAGCAGCAGTGCTTTCCATTGGTCCGATGCATTCCGGGGTAGATTGAGTTGGGAGGTCGGATCCGAGACAGCAGGCCCAGAGGGTGTTGCGCCGTTATCAGGTTGAAGTGCGCCCAAGGCTCCCCAGCGGGTTTGGTCATAGGATGCCTGCAGGTCCACAGAGTACTCACCCAGGCTGTAAGCCAGGCGATAACTACCACCCATGCCCGGGTTGAATCCGTTCATGTACCGAAAGTCCAGGTGGTGGGAAAAACGGTATTTTTGAGTGATCCACTGGTAGGCCGAATTCTCTTTATAGAATGGTTCGGTTGCGAAAGAGGTACCGCCGATCAAGTTAAACCCCATCGAAATGAGGACTAGAAAAAGTTTCATCAGAATTCGAGATCCTTTCCGATGAGGACATAGAACGTATTCCTTGCCTTGATGAATTCCATTACGTTCTTCAGGAGTTCCAATTCCTTTTCCCTAGCATTTTTGATCGCATCTCGAAGTTCAAGGCGCGATGGCTTTTTGGTAGCCATTTCGCTCACCATGCGGTCGAGGACTTTGGCTGAAGCATTGAAACTGTCTCTCAGTGGGGCGAGTTGCTCCTGGAGTTTTTGCAGTTCGGAAAAGGCGGTCCGGATGTCTTTCTCGCCTTGGATGGTTGCAGCCCGGAAGTCAATTTCGGCTCGTTCGAGGTTGATTCGATTGAGTCTCGATTGATCGGTCTGAAAAAACCCGGCTTGATCGAGAATGGGAATCGTCAGGTTAAAAGAGAGCGTGGCGTCCAGCCGGTCGCCGGTTATTGAGTTGGCACCGGCTGTTGACCATCCGTTTTCATATTTGATGGCACTCCCATTGAGCGTCAATCTTGGAAGTCCCATTCTGTTTTTCTCAAAAATCTCCAAGCCCATGTGTTGTTTTTCTATATTCAATTTCTGATCCCGCATGGTGGGAGACCGGTCTTTGTAGATCTGGAACGCCTGTTCGAATGTCATGTCCAAGGGCTTGTAGTCGAAGGATGTGGTCAGGTTCCATTCACTTTCGGATTCGATGTTGAGTGTGTTGTTCAGTGCGAGTAGGGCCTGTTTCAGCTCTGTTTTCGTTGAAATGAGCTGGGTACGGGCATCATTTCTGTCGACTTCAGCCGACTCCACTTCCGTTTGGTCTGCTGTCCCGAGTGCTTTTCTTGAACGCACCAGATTGAGGATGACTTCGGAGATTTGCACAGAGCGCTCTGCTGCCTCGTTTTGCTCTTGAGCCAGCCTCGCCTCGATGTACTGTTTGTACACATCTCTCGCTTGAGTTCTTTTGTCCTCATCGAGCTTCTGTTGAGTCCGTTCAAAATCCATCACTACCTGGTCGAATGTGAGACGTTCAGTGAAAAATGCGAAAAGGTTCGGAGATGTAATTTCAAACCCGAAGTACGATGTAGGGTATCCGTTCAATTTGTTTGATGGATAGGCCAGTCTGGCGGCGGTTCCGGGAATTGTGGCCAATGTTTGGGCTGATGTGAATCCTGTGGTGAATCTCAATGTCGGGAAATAGAATGCACGCCAACTTTGGCGGAAGTTTATTTTTGCTTGTTCCTGACCGAGAAGGGTGCCTTGAAATGCCAAGTTTTGTTTGAAATAAACATCAATCGCCTGTTTTAAGGCGAGGGGCGCGGGGCCGGTGTACTTGGGTTTGGAGGACCCTCCGACGCTGACCGCTTTCGTTGGCGCTCCGATCACCGGAGCCGACTGCGCGGACGAAGCCGCTGTCAGGGCCAGGGCGGTGATCCACAAAGCCGGGAGGGTCAGGTTCATGATGGATTCTGGATTGAGTCCATCATGTCGTTGAAGCTCTTGGCCACGTCTTGGAATTCATCCTTCGGACGGAGGCGGACGCGTTGCTTGCGGTTGCCGGAGCGGATCTCGTCAAACACCCGTTTGAAATGATACATCGGACCGGCAGTACGGTGTGAAAGCATGACGCCCATCACGGAAATCACGGCCAGAAACAGAACGGAGAGTCCACCGAGCGACAGGGTCAACTGACGGAGTTCCACGTAGAGCTGGGTCTTTGCCTCATCCGTCATGGGGCTCAGATCCACCAGGGTCAGGTAGTTTTCTTTGATGAAGCTGTAAGCGATCACAGCATTCAAGGCAACCAGGGCGAATCCGCTCGAGGTGAGCCAAAATACGTACCGTAGCTGATAGCGCGGATTGATGAGGAGATTCTTCAGGTTCCTTTGGTAGGGCTGGGTTGGCATGATCCGCATCCTTTCTCGGAAATTGTTTTTTCGATCAACACCTTCTCGTTCTGAAGGGTTTCGATTTGTAGTTTGGAAACCAGGATGTTCGAACGGACTTTGATGGCGATCGAAGGGGAAGCATCCGGGTTCTTCTTCATGTAATCTTCGTTTTTCTGGAGGATGATCTGGGTTCTCTGGAGTTTTTCGCCCTTTTCCCTGAGGCTTCGAACGATACCGTCACACGGACCGATGCAGGTTTCGGCTTGTGCGACCTGGGTCAGGGTGGCGAGCAACAGCAGTGGGGCAATCAGAACCGGCACGGAATCATCCTTTCACTTCGTGATGTAGAAAGAATAGCGATTTCGTGTGGAGAATTCAATGATTCCGGGGCAGTCGGCAATTTGACGCATAAAGGTTTCCAGCAGCCGAGCCGAAGGGAAAGACGAGGACGTGTATGAAACTGAAAAATCGGATTTTGATGATCATGGCGGTCTTGGGTGTTCTGATGATCCCGGAGGGAGCGGTCGCAGCCGTATTTCCGGACCAGGAAGTGGCGGGGGCGGACAGGCAGGACGAGAATGCGGATGCCGTATCGCGTTTCGGAGGACCGGAATCCGGTTCGGTGGAAGAGACCGAAGTCCGGGCAGCCATGAAAGCCCGTCAGCTGACTCCCATTTCCGAGTCGAGTTTCGAGTCTTCTCCGGATCGAGTGGCTTCAGTGGCCACAACCAGTCCGGGTCGGAGTCCGGCAGGCGCCGTCAAGATCGTGGCGTCGGACACCTCTGCCCATCCAGCTACCGTGGTCAGGAAGGCTGCTCAGAACCGGGCGGTTCAGGAAGTCGCCGTGATCGCAAATGACACCGGCTTTTATCCTTCCACCGTGTTTCTGACTCGCGGAATCGGAGCCCGCATCTTCATCACCGGTGCGTCGAAGAAGTCCCAATGTTTCATGGCCGACTCTTTCGGAATCCGGCGCCAGGTCCGGAGCCAAAGGGTCGAGGAGGTGACCTTCACTCCCGATCACAGCGGGACTTTCACTTTTCACTGCCCGATGACCGGTGCGCGTGGAAGATTCGTCGTCAAGGATCTGGAGCTCCAAGCAAGGGTGCCGGCATCCGAACCAGTCAAGAGTAGCAGCCTGATCTCGGATCAGGATTTCACTCCCCAATTCCGGAACCACTGATTTATGAGCGGTAACAAGGCATCCAGCGTTTTTGAAGATTCGATTGCGACCTTCCTGTCGCCCATTGTCGGGTTTCTCGCGGATGATAGTGTTTCCGAGGTCATGATCAACGGACCGGAGGAGATCTTTGTCGAACGTCGTGGACTCATCGAAAGAACCGATGCGAAATTCCGCGACGAGCAGTCCTTGATTGCCGCGGTCCGGAACATCGCCCAGTTCGTGGGCAGGACCATTGACGGAGACAATCCGGTTCTCGATGCGCGTCTGCCCGATGGAAGCCGGATTTGCGCCGTTCTTCCACCCTGTTCACGTAAAGGAACCACCCTGTCGATCCGGAAATTCTCGAAAGGGAATCCGAGTTTCGTCGATCTCATCAATCGTGGTTCGATCACCAAGGAAGCTGCCCGTTTCCTCGATGTCTGTATTTTTCTGGCGAAGAACACCATCATCTCGGGCGGAACCGGCTCAGGTAAGACGACATTGCTGAACGTGCTCGGTTCGAGGATTCCGCCGACCCAGCGGGTGCTGATTGTCGAGGATTCATCCGAACTCAAAATCAACACGGATCACGTGGTGTTTTTCGAGACCAAACACGGTGATGAACATGGTAAAGGGGCGGTGACCATTCGTGATCTGATCAAGGCCGCACTCCGTTTGCGTCCTGACCGGATCGTGGTCGGGGAAGTCCGGGGAGCCGAGGCGCTCGATCTGATCTCGGCCATGAATACGGGCCACGGTGGTTCTATGGGAACCGCCCACGCCAACACCCCTTACGATGCCTTGGTGCGTCTCGAAACCCTGGCCATGATGGGAGACTCGAATGTCCCTCCCGCTGCGATTCGGCGGCAGATTGCCGCCGCCATTCACATCGTGGTTCAGATCAAAAGGTTGGGGGACGGATCGCGTAAGGTTACCCACATCAGTGAGGTGATTCCCGAAGTCGATGAATTCGGCCGTTACTTGATCCGTGACCTGTTCCGTTTCATCCAGAGGGGGAGAACCCCTGAAGGAAAGATCGTCGGGGAATTCATCCCGGTCGGGAATCTGCCCACCTTCATGAATGAGATTGAAACCAACCGTTTGCCCTTCACCCGCGCGATGTTCACTCCCCCGGAGTGGTATGTGAAGATGAAAGACGCGGACAAGAAAGCGGCTTAACCCGGAGGCCAGTGCATCGCCCGGCCGGCAAGCAGGTGCAGGTGGATGTGGAACACCGTTTGTCCGCCATCGCGGTTACAATTCATCACCACACGATAGCCATCCTGATCGACCCCGAGAGTCCGTGCGATTTCTTTCGCTGCGAGGAACATCTCCCCGATCAGGGGAGCGGTTGACGCGTCGAGGTCGTTCAAAGTGGGGATCTCCGTTTTCGGGATGATCAGGACATGGTGCGGCGCTTGGGGGTGAATGTCCCGGAAGGCGAGGACTTTATCGTTCTCGTACACGATATTCGCTGGGATTTCACGGTTGATGATCCTGGTAAAAAGGGTTGCCATGCGCCTTACAGTTTCGCTAAGGTGGACGGGATATGTCAAAAAAACTTTTTGTCGGCAATCTTCCATTTGAAGTCAATGACGCGGATCTCAAGACCGTACTTTCCGTGGTCGGGACGGTCGTGGAAGCGCGCGTGATCCTCAACAAGAAGACCGGACGCTCGAAAGGCTACGGTTTTGTGGAAATGGAAACCGAGGAGCTTGCACTTGAAGCGGTGAAGAAATTCGAAGGAGCGACCCTCAATGAGCGCGCCTTGACGGTTCAATTGGCGACTGCTCCCACGACCCCGGCAGAGGCTTCTGCCGAGGCGTCTTCGGAGACGCCCGCGGTCTGATGATGGAAATCGATTGGTCGGCATTCGGATTCTCACGAATCACGGCTTTGCTTCCTGCCATTGAATTGGGGAAGCCGGTCGAGAATGCCCGCCTCCTCCTGTCATTGTTCCGCAGGGAGTCCTCGGCAGGCGCCACTGTGGTGTTCACTCCGGAACTCGCTCTTACGGGATACACCTGCGAGGATCTCTTTCATTCCGAGGCTCTGCACCGTGATGTCGAGGCGGGAATCGATCTATTGGTCGAAGGTTCCACCGGGCACGACGCGCTTTGGGTGCTCGGAGCACCACTCAGGATGCCAGACGGGCGTTTATTCAATGGTGCATATGCCATCCATTCCGGTCGGGTGCTCGGTTTTGTCCCAAAAACATTTCTACCCAATATGGGTGAATTTTACGAACGCCGCTGGTTCGCCAGCGGACGGAATTTGAATGAAGAGGTCCGGCATCCCCGCTGGGGAGTCTTCCGGGCCGGACCCGGCCAGATTTTCGAAGGGGGACCTGTTCGAGTCGGAATCGAGATCTGTCAGGATCTCTGGGCCCCCGAGGCACCCTCCACCCGCTTGGCTCTGAACGGTGCGAATCTCATCTTGAATCTGTCGGCAAGCAATGAGCTGGTGGGCAAGCCCCGTTTCAGGAAGAAGCTGGTCGAGATCCAGTCGCAGAAGCTCCATTGTGCCTACTTTTACGCGAGTTCCGGAATGTCGGAGTCGAGCAAAGATACGGTCTTCTCCGGGCACTCCCTCGCCTATGAGCTCGGGAAATGCCTCGGCGAATCCGTGCCCTTCGACACCTCCCGGGATGCATTCCGGATTGATTTCGATTTTGAACGGATTTTGAACTCCCGAACCAAAGACATCTGTTTCATGGAGGCTGTGGAGAATAAGGGCGAGCAAGCCGTGTGGAGAAGCTCCTTCAACCGACACCCCGGGCCCTTGAATGGCTTGAACCGGACAGTCGCAGCCTATCCGTTTTTGGAGGAAATCCCGGATTTCGAGGATGTGATCCAGATCCAGGCGCACGGTCTTTTGCGTCGTGCCTTGAGTGCATCATCCGAAACCCTCCTGATCGGTGTGTCCGGAGGATTAGACTCCACTTGTGCTCTATATATCGCTCTCCGGGCTAAGCAGATCTCAGGGAATCGACTGAAAGTGGTGGGGGTGACCTTGCCCGGTCCAGGGACGTCTGAAAAGACTCTGAATCTCGCGCGCGCACTCTTGCAAGAAGCCAAAGTGGATCTGACCATCGAGGTCTCCATCACCGAAGCGGTGCACCAGCACCTGAAGGATCTCGGCAAGGCACAGAGTGACCGAAGCGTCGTATACGAGAACGCTCAAGCCCGCGAGCGGACCCAGATCCTTTTTGATTTGGCCAATGAACATCGCGGAATGGTGGTCGGTACGGGCGATCTTTCCGAATTGGCGCTCGGATGGTGCACTTTCAATGCTGACCACATGTCTCATTACACGGTGAATTCTGGGATTCCAAAAACCGTTGTCAAGGAATTGGTTGCATATTGGGCCGAGATCTCCGCCTCACGTCCCATGACCCAGATCCTGGAAAAAATCCTCGCTCTACCGATCTCCCCTGAATTGCTTCCGCCGGACGAATCGGGTGAGATCGCACAAGAAACAGAGAGTCTGATCGGAAGTTACGATCTCCATGATTTTTTCCTGCATGCTTTTCTCTCCTCGGGCTATTCCAAAGAGAAAATCCTCGCCCTGGCACGCGTCGCTTTCGAGGACCAGAGAGAGCTTCGCAGCCAAGTGGATCGAGCACATGAAGTGTTCTTCAAACGCTTTTTCACCCAACAGTTCAAGAGGACCACGCTCCCACCGGGGCCCAAGGTCCATTCTGTTTCTCTCTCCCCTCGATCCGATTTCAGATTGCCGGATGAATTGAAACCCTGAGGAGTCGACCCATGTTCGAAATTCCAAAGTTCAAAACTTCAAAAAAAGCTGTGAAGCGTATCGCAGTCCTCACGAGTGGAGGCGATGCCCCCGGAATGAACGCAGCGATCCGAGCCGTCGTCCGGACGACGATCGCGCATGGGGCCGAGGCCATGGGGATCCAACGGGGGTATTCCGGATTGCTCGAGGGCCTCATCCATCCGATGGTGCCGGCGTCGGTGGCGAACATCATCCAGCGTGGAGGAACCATTCTCCGGACCTCCCGGTGTGCTGAGTTTCACAAGGTTTCGGGTAGGAAGAAGGCCATCCAGACATTGAGGAGCCAGGGAGTCGAGGGCTTGGTGGTCATTGGCGGTGACGGATCCTTTCGCGGAGCCAAGCTGCTCCATCGCGAAAGCGGAATTCCGGTAGTGGGGATTCCCGGCACGATCGACAATGACATCCCGTGCACCGAGGATACGATCGGTTTTGATACTGCGGTGAATACCGGCATCGAGTTGATCGACCGGATCCGGGATACGGCATCCTCACACGACCGGATCTTTCTGGTCGAAGTGATGGGACGACATTCCGGGATGATCGCGCTTCACACGGGCATGGGGGGAGGAGCCGAGAGTATCGTGGTTCCTGAATTCAAAACCTCCATCGATTCGATTTGCGAGAGTATCGACCGGGGAGCCCGTCGGGGCAAAACCAGTAGCATCATCGTCGTGGCGGAGGGCTGCCAATTCGGAGGGGTGACCCCTCTGGCCAAGGAACTGGAAAAACGCGGCTATTCGACCAAAGTCGCCATCCTGGGGCACACACAGAGGGGCGGGAGCCCGAGTGCCCACGACCGCTTGCTCGCATCGACTCTCGGAGCGGTCGGGGTTCATGCTCTTCTCGGCGGTGTCAAAGAAGGAATGGTCGGAGTGCAGGGCTCCCGGATCGTTCTGACTTCTTTTTCCAAGCTCGATGCCCATCCCTCCGGGCTTCCTGCGGAAATGTTGGAAATCGCCAGGAATCTGGCTGTCTGATCGATCAGCTCGAGCGCACTTCGATTTCGAGCGGGATGATCCGTGAGTACGATTGCTTGGTGTGGAACCAGGTGTAAAAGACCACGGCAAAGGCCAGTCCACTCACGATGTCCGCCAGGTAATGCTGTTTCGTGGTCAGAGTCGAGAGGGCGATCGCGGTCGACCAGATGAAGAACGTCCAGAACAGTTTTCTGCGGTTTTCAGAGAGAAACGCAAAAGCAGAAAGGTACACCGAACTCACGTGAAGACTCGGTAGGCAATTGGTGGCCGCATCCTGGGTCCTGAGCCAGCTCCATGTGGCCTGGAGCCACTGGGGCAGATCGGTCGGAACCGGGAACAATTCGCGGGGGTAGATGGTCGGATAAACCAAGAAGATCCCGCAGCTCACCACTTGCAGTAAAAAGAACGAGTACAGGTACTTGTTGATGTTGTCGTAGTCGCGGAGCAGGATGTACACGAAGGCGAAGTAGAAGTATTCACTGATGTAAATCAAGAGTGTCCAAGGCAAGAACGGGGTATTCAGGTCGATCCAATTCATAGGCAGTTCACGTGGCGTGAACACCGGATGGTGATTGGTGAAGTAATAACAGGCGTACCCGATCGCGTACATAATCGCGCCGGCGATGTATTTGTTCTCACGATTTACAAACAGAGGAAGGCGCATAGGCGCGCAGAGCATACCCGATAATTCCGGTTTTGGCACGTTATAATGCACGGTGTTTTCCTTGAAAGCCCGGCTCCGGGTTGGTAGGGTCACAGGCACGGAATTTCAACCACTTAATCCACTCCCGGAAGGAGTCCACCATGTTTTTCGAGAGTCTCAAACAGGCCATGCCCATCGTGATCCTGCTCGTGGCCATCGGGGTCGTCCTGTCCCGTCTTCCGAAAGTGAATGTGGGGCACAGTGATGCTTTCAAGCGGAGACGGCTCTGGAACTGGCTCCCGCTCGGTCTGACCTATGCATTTTTGTACATGGGTCGATACAACCTGACCGTGAGTAAAAATGCGTTCGGCGACTTGATGACCAACGCGGATTTCGGAACCATCTTCTCGATCGGCACCTGGGTTTACGGTTGTGCTTTCGTGATCAACGGGCCTCTCACCGACAAGCTCGGTGGAAGGCGGACCATCCTGATCAGTGCGCTCGGCGCCTCGATGGCGAATCTCCTCATGGGGCTCGTGACCTGGTACGGATACACCGACAATCTGGTGGTCACTTTCTCGGTGCTTTATGCGCTCAACATGTACTTTCAAAGCTTCGGCGCCGTGGCGATCGTGAAAGTGAACGCGGCCTGGTTCCATGTCCGTGAACGCGGGACGTTCGGGGGGATCTTCGGGATCCTGATTTCCCTCGGGCTCTATTTCGCTTACGACTGGGGTGCTCTGATTGTGAAGAATCTCTCTTTGCCTTGGGTCTTCTTCGTTCCGACCCTGATTCTGATCGGGTTCTTTCTCTTCTCGTTCGCCATGGTCCGGGATCTGCCTTCCGAGGCGGGTTTCGAAGACTTTGATGCTGGTGATGCCAGGATCGGAGAAGGAGAATCCCTGACCACCTGGCAAATTGCCAAACGCATGTTCTCGCATCCCGTGATTCAGACCATCGCCATCATCGAGTTCTGCTCCGGATTCCTCCGGAATGCAATCATGCAGTGGTATCTGATTTTCTCCAAACAGACGGGAATCATGGATACCTTCGTACCGAAGAACTGGGGCCTCCTGCTGTGCTGTGCAGGTATTCTCGGCGGTGTTTTTGCCGGTACGATCTCGGACAAGGTTTTCGACTCTAGGCGCGGTCCCGTGTCGGCCGTCTTGTACGGAATCATGTTTATCGGAGGAATGTTCGCGGTTTTCCTACTCGAGTCCCCCTACTTGGGGGGGCTGATGGTTTTCATGTCGATGGCTGTGATCGGAGTGCACGGAATGCTCTCGGGGACCGCCAGTATGGATTTCAGCGGTAAGAAGAATGTCGGAACCGCGGTGGGTCTCATCGACGGAATGGTGTATCTGGGAACCGGTCTCCAGGCTTTTTATTACGGAAGGATTCTTCCGAACGGGGATGCGGCCAAGGATCCCGCGAATTGGGGGCAATGGCCAGTAGCGATGATTCCGCTCTCATTGATCGGGCTCCTTCTGGCTCTCAGGATCCGGAATGCTCATCCCACTGCGAACGCCAAGGCCAAGCACGAGACCAAGGTTCCCGTCACCCTGACAGCTGAAGAAGCGGGGGAATGATTTCCTGATGGAATGGACGCAGGACCAGACAGTCGCTCTTCGAACTCTGGATGGCTTGAACAATGTTTTTCTAACGGGTGGAGCCGGTACCGGAAAATCAACGGTGATCCGGGATTTCATCAAAAAACCGGGAGGTGTGGCGGTCTTGGCTTCCACCGGGACTGCGGCGATTCTCCTGGGGGGAAGGACCGTTCATTCTTTTTTCGGACTCGGAATCATGGAGGGCGGGACGGATGCGGTGGTGGAGCGTGCGCTCAAGCACCGCGGGATCGTGCAACGTCTCCGTAAGACCAATGTGGTTCTGATGGATGAGATCTCCATGATTGGCACCGGCGAACTCGAGACTGCCGAAAGGATCGCACGCAAGGCGCGTCAGAATTCCTCGCCCTGGGGCGGCCTCCGGGTGGTGGTGGTTGGGGACTTCGCCCAATTGCCCCCGGTGGTGAAGGTCGAGCCGGGTACCGGCATTTCGGAGCGTCCCTGGTGTTTCCGTTCGAGCATCTGGCGCGAGAGTCTGTTTGATCCGGTGGTCTTGAAGGAAGTGGTTCGATCGCGAGACGAGCACTGGAACCGGATTCTCGGTCGACTGAGGTGGGGGGATCCCGACCGGGAGTCTCTCGAACTGCTTCAGTCGAGGTCTTCGCCCGTCCCCCTGCATTTTCAAGGGACACGGCTGTTCGCGCGTCGGAATCAAGCGGATTCCCTCAATCAGGAGAGGCTGAAGACCCTTCCGGGCACAGCACGGTCTTATGACACCCTTTACCTCGGAAAAGCCCAGCGCCTCGACGAACTCAGGCGGAATGCTCCCATACCCGAAGTGCTGAATCTGAAGGAGGGGGCGCTCGTCATGTTCCGGCAGAATGATCCGGAATACCGCTTCGTCAACGGCACTCTCGGGACCGTTCGCAAGCTCGGAGACGAGGAAATTGAAATCGAGTTGTTCTCGGGTAAGACGATCGAGCTTGGCAAGGCCACCTTCAGTCTCCTCGATGCCGAGGGCGGAGTGCTTGCCAGTGCGACGAATTTCCCTTTGAATCTGGCCTGGGCGTGCACCATTCACAAAGCGCAAGGCGCGACGCTTGATCGCGTCCATGCCGATCTCCGGGGCGTCTGGGAGCACGGTCAGGCCTATGTCGCGCTGTCGAGAGTCCGCTCTGTCGAAGATCTCACTCTGGAAGGGCTTTCACCCAGGGTGTTCCGGGTCGACCCGGAGGTCCGTGATTTTTACAACTCCTTGCGGGCGATCTCGTAAAGCCGGTCGAAATGATACATCCCGGTGGAGTGTCCATCGGTCCATGCGATCGAAATTCCGTAGCGACCGACCGGCAGAATCTGCTTCGGTTTGACATCGGCCCGAAGGGTCTCTTTCCGGAGAGTCCGCTTGCCGGTCATCTCGTCCACGCAGGTGGCGCACGGACATTCGAATCGGAGCGTGAGGTAAGAAATCCGGAACTCCTCCCCGTTGTCGAAACCGAGGAGGGCATGGGATGCATCTTCAGGTTGAATCTTGGTGAGGTTCGGCATGCTGGCAGTCTGCACGAATTCCTTTCCAATTGCCACGAACTACCCTTAAAATTCGATGAGATGGACGCCATTGCGCAAAAAAAGCTCCACGAGCTCCTGGATCCGATCAACCGTCTGTACCGGCACCGCGTCGCAAAGCGGCTCGCAGGTTGGATCCGGCCCACCGGGATCAGTCCCAACCAGATTTCTCTCGCTCACGGAGTGGTCGGTGTTTTTGCGGCGGTTTGTGTTTATGACAGGCGGTACCTGCTCGCGGTGATCCTGCTCGAGTTCCGGGCCATCCTCGATTGCATGGACGGAATTCTGGCGAGGATGAAAAACCAATCCACCGCATTCGGCCGGACTCTCGACGCAATCGCCGACGGGGTGACCTTCAACGCCCTGATGATCGCCGGGGCGCTCAGGATGATCCATGATTTCCCGACCTACCGGCCCTCCTTGATTCTGATCGCCGTTTTTCTGTTCGCCATGACGGCTGCGCATTGCGGGAGTGTGTACCAGTTGATGAAGCGCAAGCTCGGCTCGATCATCCTTCAACAAATCGACTCCGTGGAAAGAGAGTGGAGGGAGCACGCCCAGAAGGTGGGAGAGAACGGGGGAGGGTGGATCACGCGTTTCGGGTTCTGGCTCGACTCCTTGACCATCCGGTTTGTCTCGGAGGAGTGGTTCGAAAAAATCGATCGTCGACGCCATTCCGGGGATTGGGAGGAAAAGGCTCTTCGCGATGCGACGACCATGAACGAGCTCGCACGGATCACCCGCAGGAGGGAGTTTAATAACGCAGTACGCTTCACTGCCTACGTCAGTGATGACAATATCCTCGGGGTGATCGGATTCTGTCTGGTCATCCTCGGTTGGTTTCCGACGCCCATTCTGCCCTATGTGCATCCGGTGTTGATCGCATTCGGTTGCGGCTTTGTGTATTCGATCCTCTCTCTCCTTCTCGGACTCCACTTCCTCCACGACTTCTACCACGGTGTCTACCGGGATTGACCTTCCGGTCTCGGCAGAATGTTGACATCCCAAGGTTTTTCGCTTTTCAGGAGGTGGGCGCGGGTTCATAATGGAGAGACTTTGAAACTCGCGTATGGATTCAGAAAATGGATGGAATGGCTGGGTGAGTTCACGCTCTTCACCGCACGGACCTTCCAGAGCATCGGGCATGCAAGACGTCGTTCTGGCATCTTTCTCAATCAGTGCGAGTTCATCGGAGTGAGCAGTCTCGGGATCCTGACCGTAGCCGCCATTTTCATCGGTGCCGTATTGGGCTACCAGTTGTACAAGTCGTTTGAACTTTTCGGCGCCCAGGCATTGGTGGGCGGAACCCTCGGGGTCGGGATTTTCCGGGAGATGGCACCGGTGATCGGTGCCATCATGGTGACCGGGCGGGCCGGTGCCGGAATCGGCGCCGAGATCGCGAGCATGCGGGTCACCGAGCAGATTGACGCGCTCGAAGTGATGGGGGTGAATCCCTACGAATACCTCGTGGTTCCGCGGGTTCTGGCGGGCGCGACAATGATGCCGTTACTCGCGTTTCTATTCGGTGGAGTCGCAACCTTTGCATCGGCATTGATCGCATGCGGAGTGTTGGATCTCAGCTATCCGGTGTTCTGGAAGGGATTTCGGCAATGGACTGACTGGATCGATCTGCTCCATTGCCTGATGAAGAGCATTTCCTTCGGCGCGGCTCTCTCTTTAATGGGGTGTTTTTACGGTTTCCGTGCCAGCGGGGGAGCCCGCTCCGTCGGTTTGTCCACCCGGTCCACGGTGGTGGCGGCCTGCCTCACGATTCTGCTTCTCGATTACTTCTGGACCATGATTCTTCCGCTTCGGGGAAGCCAACTGATTTTGAAATGACAACGAGGATTTGATGGCAAACGCAAACGCAGCAAGCAAGGCAACCAAGCTCAAAGTCGGATTCTTCACCCTCTTGGGACTCGGATTTCTCGGCACCCTCACGGTTTATATCAATAACCGGCCTTATTGGTGGCGTACCTGTGATCCCATCCAAGTGGTGGTCGAGGATGCCACCGGACTCAAGGTGAAATCACCGGTTAAGTCGCTGGGGCTCGAGATCGGTTACATTTCCGATTTCGGTCTGGTGAGCTCGGGTGTGAGCCTCCAGCTTTGCATCACCGCACCGGTCGAGATTCAGTCCGACACACGTGCCTATGTCCGGAGCGAGGGTTTTCTCGGCGATCGATTCCTCGAGCTGAAGCCTGTGAAGTATGTGGGTGAAAAGGTTTACGACAAGGTCAAAGCACCGACTCCGGAAGGCCCCAAGTCTTCTTCGATGAGGGTCCTGAAATCCTTGCATGATTTGGTTTCTCCCGTTTCTGCCGGTGCTACAGAAGCCAGGGCAGCTGAAGCCCAAGCTGCAGAGGGAGGGAATACCCGGAGTGTTCCGGTGGGTGAAAAATCCACGGACATGGAAGCGCTCATGAGCGAGATGAAGTCGCTCACCCGTTCTCTCAAGGACTCGATCAATCCCGAGGAAATCCGCGGGACGATCCGACAGTTGAACAAGACCCTCGAAGAAGCTTCCAGGACCTTCTCTCCACAGGGAGGGTTGACCCAGACCGCCCAGCGTTCGCTCATGAAGCTCGAGGATGCGATCGAGCAGATGCGCGATCAGATGACCCGGATCAACCAAGGTCAAGGTTCGGTGGGGATGGTTCTCAATGATCCGGCTTATGCGGAAGAGCTCAAAAAAGCGATGCAGAGCCTGAACAAGCTCCTCGGGAGAGCCAGTGAGATGAAACTCGAAGTGAACCTCGGGATTCATCAATTGCCGGCTTACAATGCGGGTCGTGCCAGTGTGATGCTCTCCATTTATCCGAAGCCCTCCCGATACTACCTCCTCGGGGTCGACATGGATCCCCGGGGATATTTCACCCAGAGCACGACCACCACTGAGGTCTCAGGTGTGACCAATGTGGTCCGCACGACAGTTCAAAACCAGGGTGGATTCAACTTCTCCCTCATGCTCGGGAAAATTTTCAAAGACCGTTTTGATGTGGCGGTCGGGCTCCTTCGCGGGGATGGTGCCACCCGGGTGGGGGTCGGAATCGGCCCTTCTGACAACCCGCATCAAATTCAGTTGGTCGGTGACCTCTACTTCCGGGCCAAGACCCTGAACGGGATTTGGAGCGCCGAGCCGGATGGACGGATTTATGCCGTTTTCCAACCGATTTCAATATTTTACGTCACGGGCGGGGTCGAAGGATTCCGGAAAGCCAACGGGCAGTTCTCGGCTTTTTTCGGCGGTGGGATGCGGTTTGAAGATGAGGACATCAAACTCCTGATGTCTTTCTTGTAATTTCCGAGGACTTGTCCTAAAGTCTCAACACTAAAGTGAAATAACCAGTGGTCTGGTTGTGGCTGTGTGTCAGCAGTTCACTGAAGAGAACCTGTTTCTCTTCCAGGCCGAATTTGACGGGAAACCGAATCATGCGTGAAAAAGTAAGGCTGATTTCCTCAGCAAAAACCGGGTATAGCTACTATACGACCAAGAACAAGCAGAAGCAGACGGATAAGATCCAGCTGAAGAAATACGATCCAGTCGTGCGCAAGCACGTGCTCTTCACTGAAACCAAGATGCCGTCCCACTCGAAGAAGTAATCAAGGAGTCTGATCATGCAAGAGAATATCCACCCGGTTTACCGTGAAGTCATTTTCAAGGATCTCCAGAGCGGTTTCGCGTTCATGACCCGTTCTACGATCGCCACCAGAGAGACCATCGTCTGGGAAGATGGCAAAGAGTATCCTTTGTTCAAAGTAGAAGTTTCTTCTAAGTCGCATCCGTTCTACACCGGAAACGACAAGCGCGTCGACACTACCGGACGCGTTGAGAAGTTCATGAACAAGTACAAGAATCTCAAGAAATAAGCACTTCCTCCATTGGTGAACGTCGCGCGAGCGGCGGTTGCCTAGGCCCGACTTCTTTAGCCAGAGGTCGGGCCTGAATTTTTTCAGGGCTTGAAAGCCTGGCTCTGCTCGATCCTGCGATTGATCTTGTCTTGTAAAATGGCGTCGAACACGAAAGTGAGTCCCAAAAAGCCGAGGGTCAAGGCCAGAATGGCATCGGTATCACCGGGCTGCCCGGAGATCCGTTCCCAGTCTCTCGCTTTCCTGTACTCCACCACCAGCATGTAAATGCCACAGGTGAGGAGGGTCCAGATCATCGTCTTCAGGAGTGAGTACTTTTCCTCCTTCAGCTCACGGTTCAGGTATTCGAATTGTGACTTCTGGACCAGAAGGTTCCAGATGCCGCACGTGAGGATGGTGAGAAAGAGATCGAGCGGGATGTTGCGGGGTTCGGTTTGCCGTTCAGTGTTCATAAGAGTGCCTTGATCCAGAGCAGGTTCCGGTCGAGAATCCAGGTGTTCACCGCGGCGGTCAGCTTGGGCTTGCCGCAAAAAGAAACTGAAAGGCCCGCTTCCTTCATCATTTGGAGGTCATTCGCTCCATCCCCGACCACAATGGTTTGGGCCCGCGATGCCCCGTAGTTCTCCCTCATCCGGTGGACCAACTTCTGTTTGTAGCTGGCATCCACAATGGGGTCCTCCACCTTTCCGGTAAAGCAGTCCTCATCATCGGTCTCGAGGACGTTTCCGTAGACTTGGTCCAGGAACAGTTTCTTCTGGAAATGCTTCAGGATGAACTCGAACCCCCCGCTCACGACAGCAGTGGTAACCCCTTTGAAGCGAAAATGATCGAGGAGTTTCTCGCCCCCGGGGCTCACACTCAAATGAGGAATGATGCTCTCGGCCGCGGCTTTTGGCATCCCCCGGAAGAGCGCCACTCTTTCTTTGAGCGATTGACTGAAATCGAGGCCGCCCTGCATGGCCCGCTCCGTGATGCTCGCTACCTCTTCGTAGAGGCCGCGGGTTCTGGCGATTTCATCGATGACCTCCTCGTTGATCATCGTGCTGTCCATATCAAAACAAGCCAATTTGAAAGGGGAGCGGCCCACTGATTCTTCGCGGAGCGACAGTGCGTAGGGATGCTCGAGAGGGAAGCTCCCGGCGAACAGCTCCATCCAGACCAGCTCTTTGAATCGCAGCACGGCATCCGGGTCACCCGGGGTTCTGATGTCCAGTTCCAAGCGGAGTGCTTCCTTGGGTTCTGACAGGATCCGGGTCCGGATTTTCGAAAAAGAGGTCAAGGGGAGGAGTCCCGAGTCGGTCAGGTGGAGGTTGATCCAATGGTACAAACCCTCCAGTTGGGTCTGGGGGACCACGGGGCTGATCCAGATGAGTGTGTGTGGCTCGAGAGTGTCCAAGTTTGTCCCAGTATTTCAGGGAAAAACATCCCTTGGCAAGCGGGAAGAGCGTTGATAACTCTTTGAATCATGGCGCTTTCTACAGAGTCTTACAAAGGGACGCGGGATTTTTATCCACAAGACATGCAGTTCAGGAACTGGATGTTCGGCAAGCTCTCCTCGACGGTCCGCTCTTTCGGCTACCGCGAATACGGCGGGCCCATGCTCGAGAGCTTCGATCTTTACGCCGCCAAGACCGGCGAGGAGATCGTGAACCAGCAACTTTATCACATGGAAGACCGGGGGGGGCGCAAGATTGCCGTCCGTCCCGAAATGACACCGACGATGGCGCGGATGGTGGCTGCAAAAATCCACGAACTGCCGAGGCCCGTGCGCTTGTTCAGCATCCCGAATCTCTGGCGCTACGAACGCCCCCAGCGCGGGCGTCTTCGTGAGCACTGGCAACTCAATGTCGATGTTCTCGGTGGCGATCCCCTTCTGGCCGAGACCGAGGTCCTGAGTCTCGCAGTCGAGATCATGCGAGCCTTTGGCGGCGGGGAGCGAATGCAAGTCCGGGTGAATCACCGGCAGCTGATGGACGAATTTTTCACTAAGCGCATGGAGCTCACCACCGAGCAAGCACACAAGGTCGTGAAGGCAATCGATGCCCGTTCCAAAGTAGACGAGGCCAAGTTCAAAGGGTGGTTGATCGAGGCGGGTCTCCAGGAGTCGAAAATCGCCGAACTCGAAAAATTCTTCTCATCCAATCTGGATCAAATCCGGAATGACCTACCCTGTGCCGGGTCCGAGCACCTCGTGGCCCTGTTCCGCGCACTCGAGGAGTCCGGAGTGAGCAAGCAGGTGGTGTTCGATCCGACCATCATGCGCGGACTGGACTATTATACGGGGACGGTCTTTGAGATTTATGATGTGAGCCCGGAAAATCATCGTGCGATGTTCGGTGGCGGCCGTTACGACAACCTGATGGGGATCTTCGGAAAAGAATCTCTATCCGGGGTCGGTTTCGGAATGGGGGATGTTTCGCTGCAGAATTTCCTCGAGACCCACGGCCTGGTACCGAAGTTCGAGAGCGAGATCGATGTGTTTGTTTCCTTGCCTGCGCTTTCTCTTCGGGGACTTTCAGAAGAGGTGTCCCGTTCGCTCCGGAATGCGGGATTCAATGTGATGACCCCGCTTTCTGAAGGCGGCTTCGGTCAGCAATTGAAGCTGGCCAACAAGCACGAAGCCAAGCTCGTCATTCTTTTTGGCGAGGCCGAATTGCAAGAGGGCAAGGTGGTTCTGAAGTTCTTGAAGACGGGCGAACAGTTTGTGATTCCAAAATCGGAAGTGGTGAGTCAGGCATTGTCCTTGCTCGGGGGGAAAGTGTGATGTGGAACAGCTCTATGGTCCGACTGATGGTCG
This sequence comes from Bdellovibrio sp. ZAP7, assembly GCA_945874535.1. Taxonomy (GTDB): domain Bacteria; phylum Bdellovibrionota; class UBA1018; order UBA1018; family CAIMNF01; genus CAIMNF01. Next base: position 9,065 of record CAMCGZ010000024.1, on the reverse strand, counting down.
CAGGACTTTTCTTGTTTGCAGGGACAGTCCTGGCTGCTCCCCGATCCGGCAAAGAAGGGGTTCGAGTTGCCAGTGACCGGATGAGTTTCTTGTTCGAGACTTTCGATGGAGCGGATCGGATGAAGTGCCGCCATTTCCTCGAGCGCGAGGACAATCCCTACGACTGGTCCGTGAAGTGCGAAAACGGGAAAGGGCGGTTCCGGAAATTCACGGTGCATCTGGCTGTCTCGAGGTACCGTCATCCGGCTCCACCCGAGGTCACTTACGAGGTGCTCTACTGGGTGGACGGCAATGGCGCCACCAGTCTTTATGATTTCAACACGGATGGCGAACTGAGAACCATCAATTCCAACCAGAGTATCACCGGCGAAGAGTCCGGCCTGAGAATGGTTTTGCGTTTGAACTGAACAGGAGATCTCCATGAAAACCCTCCACATCCAGAAACTCGATCCTGCGGCAAAAGTTCCCTCTCGGGCCTATGAGCACGATGCGGGACTCGATTTGTATTCGCTCGAGCGCCATGCGCTTCAACCGGGCGAGGGCCGGATCTTCAAGACCGGCATCGCCATCGAGATCGATCCCGGCTATGTCGGGCTGGTCTGGGACCGCTCCTCGATGGGGAAGCGTGGCATCAAGACGCTGGGAGGAGTGATTGATTCCGGCTACCGCGGAGAGGTGGGCGTGATCCTCTGGAACCTGTCCAAAGAGCCCCAGGAGATCCAGGCCGGCGACAAAATCGCCCAGCTGCTGATTCAGCCGATTGCGACTCCTCAGACCCGGGAAGTGGAACTGCTTTCCTCTTCGGATCGAGGCACTGGCGGCTTCGGCAGTTCGGGGAAGTGAAGCGCGCTTTTCAGAAGAAAACCTGCAATCCACCACTCCATCCGTAGGCCCCGACCATGCCGGCGCTGCGGTTCTCGGTCTCAGCCAGGAATTTTGCGAAGATCCTCAGGAACCCATAGTCCAGGAACGGTCCGCCCTCCAAACGGTGCCCGAAGGGAGTGCCGTAAAGGGCGTTCGGAATGCTCTTCAGATGGTAGCGGTAGCCCGCAGTGAGTCCGAAGTATTTCTGTAAGTAAATCTGACTGTCGAGGCCCGCATACCATTGGTTGAAGTTTGCTTGATCTCCCCGTTGTCTCATTCCGAAGTGGAGCGTGAGACTGGTATTTTGAAGACTGTTCCCGAAGAACCGGACATGGAAGCGCAGGTGGTCTTCGGCTTCAAAGACTTTTTGTCGCTCGTACTCGAGTCCGAAGAGGGTGACATAGGCTCCCGCGCCAAAGCGAATTCCCCGGCTCCGGCCGACCGACTCGGGAACCAGAGTGGTTCCCGCATTCAAAAAGAATTCATAGGGGGAGGGTGAATTCATCTGAAGCCAAAGGTCCGACCACTTCATCCGCTCGCGCTGCTTGAGCCAATCCTCGAGGCTCCAGCGGGTCTGAGATCGAACTTCCGCACGCTTCGATGACCAACCAAACGCCGCCGAGCGGCTGCCACTTTCCTGTGCCCAGGCGGGAATGCAGAGAATCAGGGCCAAACCGAAAAGGCTATTGAATCTGAGGAGCATCCTTAGATTGTGCGCCTCCCGAACCGATTTGAAAAGTGAAGCTCAAGGGCGGAGAGCGCTTTCCGCGATCCGGATGTGTTCCACTTCCTCTTCTGCGATTTTACGGAAGATTTCGGCTGTCACGGGATCCGTTGATTTCAAAGTCTCGAAGAACTGTTCCCCGGCAATCCGACCCCGTTCTTCCGCATTAGACATGAAGACAGCGAATTGATGGGCCCCTTCGCAGCGGTCGAAGGAGTTCCAGAGCGCGAGACTTTGGGAACGCTCGCCCGGGTCGATTCCCAACTCTTCCATTCGCTTCAGCAGCCAGGAAAGGTGCTTGGCTTCTTCGTCTGCCAAGCGGAGCCAGGCGGATCTTTGGTGTTCAGTGGAATCTGAAAACACATTGGCGGCGAGGCTGAAGGCTTCCATCGCCTGTTTTTCGGCAAAGGCCACGAAACGCAAACGGTCGCCGAGGCCTTCCGGGGTCTGGAGACTCCTGGGGTAGGGGGGCTTCTCTCCCGGGGCACAGGGGCGGAAGGGCGCCCAGTTTATTTCAGCTTCCGAAAATCGGCCCATGAGTCTCCCAGTTTCAGGATGAGTTCGAATTCTTTTTTCCCGATCTCCATGCAAGAGAGCCTCGATTGTTTGATCAGGGGCATATCTGCCAGCTCCGGCGTTTTTTTGATCTCGGCGAGTGTGACGGGTTGTTTCAGCTTCATCACAAAGGCGACATCGATTTGCGACCAGTCTCCCGGATGTTCCGGATCCGGGTCAGGGTAGGCCTCCCGAACCACGCGCGACACCCCGACGACTGCGCGATCGTCATTGCTGTGGTAAATGAGGGCCAAGTCGCCCACTTTGCAGGAACGGAGCACGTTCCGGGCTTGGAAATTGCGGACATGATCCCAATTGGTTTTCTTCTCACGCATCAGGCGGTCGATCGAATAGACCTCGGGCTCCGACTTGAGCAGGAATGTCTTCGGCATGTTTCGGATGTAGCAAAGGGAGAATCTTGACGCAAGGGTCACGTCCCGGATCAAGTGAAGCGCCCCCTTCACCGATCAGTGGGTATGAGAATCATGATGCTCTGGATCCAGCTTTGCTTAATGCCGCATCCCGCCTCGGCCTTCACCCTCGACATCACCGATCGGTCCTATCCGAATGGCGGGGCCGGAATCCAGGCCGCTCTCGATACCCTCGCGGACTCTCTCGAGTCGTCCTTCAACACTTCGATCGCGAGTTCAGCCAATCAAGAAAGCTTCCTCGAAGCGGTGGGGAACGCCAATGCCGGATCATCCCGATCCTTTCTGGCACCCGGGGTTCAAACCTCGAGCGACAAGATCCTGCTCGGTCTCGGAGGCAGTATGGCATTGGCACTCGGATCGAGCTCCACAGTCTCAAACGGAATCAGCGTTCCGGCCAACCAGCTCCCTCCGATCGGAGTCGGTGCGAAGACCGGCGTCACGGTGATGATTCCGGCAAAAAACATCAAAATCTCCTGGCCGGTGGATGCTTCGAAACTATCCATCGGGGGGTCCTTTTATTCGATGGACCTCTCGTCCTGGATCGGGAAGGGCATCAGTCTGCAGTCCATGCAGGCCTCCCTCGGTTTCGGCTACCAGATGTACAGCCCCAAAGACTGGACTCCGCTCATCCGCTTCAACGGTTTCAGGATCTCGAGCGGGCTCACTTATTCCACCTTCGATGCAACCTATCGCACCCCGTTCAATCTCACCCAGACAGGCGGAGGTGTGGACATGGTGTGGAACAGCAATGTTGACATCGGGGTCACCTCCACCGTGGTCAGCCTCACCAACCAGGTCACCACTGGAGTCCGGCTTCTTTGGGTTTTGAATGTCTTTACCGGACTCGGAGTGGACCTCAATTTCGGCTCGAGCAAGCTCACCGGAGGATCGACCGGCCCTGTGGTGGGAACCCAGGGGGCGACGACAGTCTTTACAGGCACCGCAACCGTCGATGGAGCGTCAAACGGCACGGCGCCCAACCTGATCCAACTCCGCTATCTGGCAGGGCTCGCGCTTCCGCTCGGGCCTTTCGAACTCTTCGCTCAAGGCCAAGTATCGACCGCCTCGGTCTATGGATTGAATTTCGGGATGAATCTCCAGTTCTAAGTGTTACTCTCTAAGGGATGAGGCCGAAGATCCCGTCCGTCTGGCTCCTGAGTCCGGTGTTGTTCTGCTTTGCACTGAGCGCCTGTGTCCGGGCTCATGACCGGTGGCGCGACCGTGAATTCTATGAAGAGACTCCGTCCGGCTATTACGAGCAGGACGAAGCCGGACGCGTTGCCGCTGCGGGGGGTCCGGAGCGGCTCAAAGGGCCAAAAAAGAGGGTGCTCGTACTCGGCTTTTGGAACGATACTCCTGTGGGCGATGACAGTCTCGGCACTTTTGCCAGCGAGGAGTTCAAACGCGAGCTCGAACTCGGACGCCACGTGCTCTTCCCCGAAGAGAAAATGATTGCCGCGGTCACCAAGGACTTTGTGGACGGAGATCGGGTTCAAACCACCCAGCTGGTGCGGGAAGGCCGTCGCTTTGGAGTTTCGGCCGTGATTCTCGGAAGGATTTCGAAGATCACCTTCCGTCAGGATCGCGAGGAAGTCGGCATCTTCAGGCAGGCGGAGAGCTGGGTCGGTGTGGATATCGAGATGAAGGTGTTCGATGTGATATCGGGCCGGGAGGTTTCCTCTTACAAGCGGACTGCCAGTGCCACCGCCTCAACCCGAGTGGCATTCGATGAGGATGCTCTTGCCAATAAAGAAGCCCGTGCCGAACTCGCCAAAGAAGCCCTTTATGAGGCCGTTCGAAAATTGATTCCCGATGCGGTGGTTTCGTTGGAGAAAATGGACTGGCAGGGCCGGATCGCCAAGATTGTGGGTAGCAAGGTCTACATCAATGCCGGAAAAGCCTCAGGGATTCTCGCTGGAGATATTCTGAAAGTGCTCTCCCCGGGAGAGGAAATCATCGACCCGGTGACGCGTGCGTTTCTGGGGCGTTCAGAAGGGTTCCTGAAGGGAACGCTGGAGGTCAGTGAGTTCATCGGCACGGACAGTGCCATGGCCGTGATCCACACCGGCGGGAACTTCCAGGAAGGCGATGTGGTCCGTCTCTATTGAGCGCCACCATCCGGACCGGCCCTTCCGGTTTTCCGATCTCCTGACCCTTCAAGAGCGTGAATTGGGCAGGATCCGGGGAACCCGGGAGAGCTCATTGCTGTTCGCAGAACTCCCCCCGACGCTGACGCTCGGGGCCAGGCAGGGGAGTGCCGATCTCGATCGGCTCCGAGTCCATGCCGGGCCGGAGGTCGATCTGGTACCGGGTCAACGGGGTGGAAATGAAACCTGGCATGGGCCCGGGCAATGGGTGGGCTTCGTCTTGACCTCGCTCGAGTCCTTCACCGGTGATCCTCGAGGCGTTCGAGCAGCAGTGATGGGCATTCTGGAGCGGGTGAAGGTGGTGGCGCAGACCTATCGTTCGCCACTCACGGTAGAAGAAGGCGATCGTCTCGGAATTTGGACCGGACAAGGGAAGCTCGTTTCCATCGGTATCAAGATCCGAGAAGGCTACACGACGAGTGGCTTCGCCTTGAACTCCATCCCCGATCCTCGAGCCTTTTCAGGGATCAACCCCTGCGGGATTTCAGGAGCATTACCCGACTTTCTCTTCGCAGGTCTCTCGCCAACGGAGCAAGAACAGGAGTTTCTGAAGCTCCCGCATCGGATCGCCGAACAATTCATCAAATCCTGAGAAGCGGTTCAATTTTTCTTTATTTTTTTACACGCAGCTTGTTAAACTCAAGTTCGAGGGGAGGGGAATTCATGCCGTCGAAAAAGCTATCGCTCTATTTCATCCTGTTTTCGGTCATGGCAATCGGCTCTCTGGCCGACTTCTCACTTCCCCGGGTCCGCCTGCCTCGCCTCGGCCTTCAGGGGAATCCCACCGTGGTGGTCGAACGGATCCCCCTGCGCGAAGCTCAAAAAATGGGTGTAAGCTACAGGAATTAATGGATTTTTGCAGCCATAAAAAACCCCTCAATGCCCGCATCAGAAAAGCCGATAAAAATGGTACACTTACGGGAGTGGGTCCTGTTCGGGTGGAGGATCGGTGTTGGGGAATTCAAGATCACGGATCAGTGGGATCAAGAGGTGGAGGAGCTTGTTTCAAGGGCTCACTCTTTTCCTCTTTTTCGCCTGCGCTCCTCAAACCGGATCTTTCACGAGCGAATGCGTTTTGAACGATGACCAGAAGACCACCTTGAAGGGGTATTGGAGCGTGAAGCCGATTCCATTGGCAGTTCAGGCTGTCGATTTTTCTCCCTCGGAAATCGGGGCCATCGAGGCGGCTATCGCGACTTGGAACAGTTTCTTCGAGCAGTCCAAAGGATTTCAGCTGTACCTGGCGGGAGACAATCTCCTCGATGTGGTCAGCACCGGTGGGACACGGCTCACCAATCGCACGGTTTGTTCCCAGCAAGCGGTCAACACCCGCGGGTTCACCCGTCACATCATGATCTACAAGGTGACCTCGAACTGGGCATACGGTTCATCGGTGATCGGCCTCACCAGCACCTGTCCGTCGAGAACCGCCAATTCCACCTATCCGATGTACTTTTCGGCCCTGATGGAGATCAACTACCAGCACTTTTTCGGTGCGGGACTTCCGGTTCCCGATCTCCAAACCATCATTCTCCACGAGCTCGGGCACATGCTCGGGCTTGACCATTCTTGCACCGGATCCGGCTGCGGGGACGCTCCGGACGATTACCGGGAAGCGGTGATGTACCCCTCTGTAGGATTCGACGGGACTCAGGGGCACACCAAGCGGACACTCATGCTGAATGATCAGCATCGGGCCAATTGCCTGTACTGAGATTGTCGCAGTGTCCCATTGCGGGCGTTCGTTTTGCGGGAGGAGGGCCCTCGTGTTAGGCTCGCCCTCATGCCAAACCCATCGAAATCCTTTTCCCAGGTGAGCGGTCTTGATCTTCAATCCCTTCCCAAAAACCTCGAATTCAAAGAGGTGGAGGGGCGCCTGCAGAAGAAGTGGTCCGAGGCCGGAACCTACCGTTACCAAGAGAACGACGCTCGGCCCGTGTTCGCTGTCGATACGCCTCCTCCGACGGTTTCCGGATCCCTCCACGTCGGGCACATTTTCAGTTACACCCAGACCGACATCCTCGCCCGCTACCAGCGCATGAAGGGCAAAAACGTCTTCTACCCCATGGGTTGGGATGACAACGGTTTACCGACCGAACGTCGGGTTCAGAATTTTTTCCATATCCGTTGCGACGCCTCGGTTCCGTACGAAGCGGGTCTCGACCTTCCGCCCATCCTTTCGACCATGACCGATAAGGAGCTCGAAGCGAAAAAGATCCCGCAGCGATCCCTGTCCCGTCGGAACTTCATCGAACACTGTCACAAGCTCACGGTGGAGGATGAAAAGCTCTTCAAGAAACTCTGGAGTGATATCGGACTCTCCGTCGATTGGAGTCTCGAGTACGCCACCATTGATGAGAACTCCCGTCGCATCGCTCAGCTCAGCTTTTTGGATCTTTTCCAGAAAAAGGAGATGGTTCAAGTCGAAGCACCCACACTGTGGGATACCGACTTCCAGACAGCGGTTGCCCAGGCTGAGCTCGAGGATCGCGAAATCCCCGGAGCTTTCCACGATATCGAGTTCCAGGTCGAGGGCGGAGGAAGCTTCGTGATTGCCACGACCCGACCCGAGTTGCTTCCTGCCTGTGTGGGGATCGCCACCCATCCGACCGACGAGCGCTACCGCGCACTGATCGGAAAGACTGCGATCAGCCCTCTGTTTGGGGCTAAAATTCAGATTTTCGGAAGCGAACTCGTGAACCCCGAGAAGGGGACCGGGATCCTGATGGTCTGTACTTTCGGCGATCAGACCGACGTGCAGTGGTGGCGCGAGCAGAAGCTCGCCCTCCGGCAGATCATCGGTAGGGACGGGCGTTTGCAACCCGTGACCTTCGGTTCCGAGGGGTTTCCTTCGGTGGATCCCGCTTCTGCCAACGAAAACTACGAGAAAATCAAAGGCAAGACAGTCAAACAGGCTCAAAAGCTCGTGGTCGAGCTCCTCCAGGCTTCGGGCGCCCTGAAAGCACCGCCGAAGCCCATCCAGCACGCGGTCAAGTTTTACGAAAAAGGCGATCGCCCCGTCGAGATCATGACCACGCGCCAATGGTTTGTGAAACTGGTCGATAAGAAAGAAAAAATCATCGAGTACGGATCGAAGGTGCAGTGGCATCCGGAATTCATGTATTCACGGTTCAAAAATTGGACCGAGAATCTGAGCATCGATTGGTGTGTCAGCCGTCAGCGCTTCTTCGGAGTCAGTATCCCGGTCTGGTATCCTCTCGATGCACAGGGAATGATCGATTATTCACGTCCACTGGTGCCTTCCAAAGAACAGCTTCCGGTCGATCCGATGTCGGATGTTCCAGCCGGTTATCGTGAAGAACAACGCGGAAAAGTCGGTGGATTCATCGGCGAGGCCGATGTGTTCGATACCTGGTTCACTTCTTCACTGACTCCGCAGCTCGGTTCGCAGTGGGAGTTGAATCCGTCCCGGCATCATAAGATTTTTCCGATGGACATGCGCCCGCAGTCCCACGAGATCATCCGGACCTGGGCGTTTTACACCATCGCCAAAGCGATGCTTCATGAGGAGAAAATTCCTTGGAAGCACATCATGATCTCGGGTTGGGTCCTCGATCCGGATCGTAAAAAAATGTCTAAATCCAAAGGCAATGTGGTCACGCCCGCACAATTCATCGACGAGTTCGGAGCCGATGCCGTTCGCTATTGGGCGGGACTGGCCCGCTACGGAGTCGACACTGCCTTTGATCCGGGAGTGATGAAGATTGGCCGTCGTTTGGCTATGAAGCTCTTCAATGCCGGCAAGTTCGTCTTGTCGAACAGCGCCATCGAAGCCACCGTGACCGAGCCGCTCGATCTGGCGTTCCTCACCAAATTGAAAGTCCAGGCGGAGGCCGCCTTGCGTTCGTTCGAGGAGTTCGAACCCGCCCAAGCCTTGATGGAGATGGAGAAATTCTTCTGGTCCAACTTCACGGACTCTTACCTGGAGTTGGTGAAATCCCGTACCTGGGGTGAAAAAACCGGTTCGGAAGCGCTTCAAAAGAAAGCTTCAGCGGTGCACGCCTCGCGTTTCGGTCTCCAGGTGTTTTTGAGGGCTTTTGCTCCGTTCCTGCCTTACACGGCCGAAGAAGTCTGGGGATTCGGTTTCGCAGGCGAGGGCAGCGTCCACTTGGCCTCGTACCCGTCCGCGGTCGACTTCGCGGGGATCCCCGAGGGGAATCCCGGAAGCTTCGATGCCGCCATGGCTGCTTTGAGTGCGATCAACCAGCAAAAGACCCTTTCGAAGGTATCGATTGCCCGACCGGTCACGCGTTTGGTTCTGAAGGCCTCTCCAGTCAGTCAGGAAGCCCTGTTGCCCGTCCTGTCCGATGTCCTCGGTGCCAC
>CAMCGZ010000023.1 GCA_945874535.1 Bdellovibrio sp. ZAP7 | reverse complement strand
ACCGGATACATCATTGCAGACAAAGACATGATGAAAGAGCCCCTCCGTGAAGTGAAGCGCGGAATGGAAGTCTATTTCCAGAAGAATGAGAACACCAATGCCAGCCGAGTGGACATGCTTCAAGTGGCCGAAGGGTCAGCTTCTAATGGCGAGAAGCTCGCTGTGACCTTCAGTACGGACGATGGTGATTCGTTTCAGCTTTGGATGGTCCGAACCACCAGCAATGGCGGAGATAGCTTTGGGGTACGGGGAACCAGGTCGACCAACCTGGCGCGCTTGAGTTCTATACATTACACGAACTCAGATTTGAACAATTCGACGCTGATTAACAATTCCACGGTAGTAGGAGTAGCTCCGAATACCTTCACTGAGTGCCTCAGTTTCGCAGGAATTAATGCCACGACTTCCTCGGGTTGCTTACTCATACAACCCCATGGCAGCGATGCCAACTTCAATGGAGTGACTCCAACGGCTTGGACGATCGCCGGTATCGGTGCGGCAACCATCACCGACCTCAGAGCCCCTTAAGACGTCTTGAGATGTGCCGATTCGAGCTTGCCGCTGGTTTCGAGATAGGCCTTGAAGGGCCGGTTCTCGGGGTGCTTCAGGCTCGGATCGGCCTTCAAGATTTGCATCACATCGTCGCGGGCCTTGATGAGCCAGTCCTGATCGCGCACCAATGAGGCAATCTTGAAGGGCAGGGCGCCAGACTGACGGGTGCCGAGGAACTCTCCCGGACCACGCAGCTCCAGATCCGCCTCGGCGATGCGGAAGCCGTCTTCGGTCTCGCACATCACTTCGAGACGTTCCGGGGTGGGAATGTGCTCGGGGCGATCGGTCTTCAAAAAACAGGTCGAGGCGTATTGCCCGCGCCCGATTCGGCCGCGCAGTTGGTGCAGCTGCGAAAGTCCGAAGCGTTCGGGATGCTCGATCACCATGATGGTCGCATTCGGCACATCGACCCCGACTTCGACCACGGTGGTGGAAACCAGGATCTGCACCTCGTTTTTTCTAAATCGCTCCATCACCGCCGCTTTCTCGGAGGGCGAGAGTTGCCCGTGCAAGAGCCCGACCCGGAACTGCGGAAACACCTCATTGGCCAGAGTCTCGGCAGCACTCACGGCACTCTTCAGGTGCTTAAAGGACTCTTCTTCAGAGTCATTCACGAGCGGAAAAATAAAGTAAGCCTGGCGACCACTATTGAGCTCGTGGGTGATCACCTCGATCATCTTCCGGTGCTCTGCGGGGCGGATCAGTCGCGTCTTGATCGGGGTCCGGCCTGGCGGACGCTCACGGATCACCGAGACTTCAAGATCTCCATAGGCTGTGAGAGCCAAAGTCCGCGGAATCGGAGTGGCCGTCATGACCAGGGTGTGGGGCTGGATCACGGACTTCTCGCGTAGCTTTCTGCGTTGATCCACTCCAAAACGGTGCTGCTCGTCGATGATCACGAGCCCGAGGTTCCGGAACTTCACCGGGTCCTCAATGAGGGCGTGGGTTCCGATCAAGAGAGCCGCTCCGCCCGTATCGAGCAATTCCTGAATCACACGCCGTTCGGTGGTGGTGGTCTTGCCCACCAGTAATTTCACAGGCACTTGTTCGCCGTAGAGGCGTTTCAAATTCATGTAGTGCTGCTCGGCCAGAATCTCGGTCGGAGCCATGAGCGCCGCCTGGAATCCTTGATCCATCACGCCAAGCGCACTCAAAAATGCCACGGCTGTTTTGCCGGCGCCAACATCGCCCTGAAGCAGGCGGTTCATCGGGTGGGGGCGGCAGAGATCGCCACCGATGGCTTCTAAGGCCTCGGTTTGGCCACGGGTCAGAGTGAAGGGGAGTGCCTTCAGGTGCGCCTGTAGGCTTGCTTTCAGGCGAGCCGAATCGAGCGGGTGGCCCTTCTCTTTTTCGAGGTTCAGTCGCTTAGAAAGAATGTGCCACTCGAACTTGAAGAACTCCTCGTAAATCAGGCGCTGGTGAGCGGGCGATTTGAAATCGGCAAACGCTTCTTCGCCCTGAGTGGTCTGCCCGCCGGGGATCACGGGCGGAAAGTGAACTTCACGGATGGCGTGTGCAATTCCCGGCAAGCCGTGCTTGCGAAGTGCCGGTACAGGAAGTTCTTCTTTGATGGATGGAAGCGCCAGAGAGAGCGCCGTATCGAGAATCTTCCGGAGGGTCTTGGTCGGGATTCCGTCGATTTCGGTATAAATGGGCACAATCCGCCCGACGTGGAGCTCTTCTTCCAAATCAAACTGGATGTCCGGGTGGACCATCTCGCGGATCGAGCCAAAGACCTTCACCGCGCCGGTGGCGATGATCTTGATGCCGGGCTCGAACTTCTGTTCGAATCCCTTGTAGGTGCGAAACCACTTGAGCGAAATCCACTGCTTGTCCTGGTCGAAGGCCTTGACCTCGAGCAGTTTCGAAAACCGTCCGCGCAGGGGCCGCATGTAGGCCTGATGCACGGTCAGCTTCAAGGAGGCCGAAGATCCTTCGACCAAGTCCTTCACCAGGGCTAATTTGGAGCGGTCCTCGTACTTGCGCGGAAAAAAATAAAGCAGGTCCCGGATGGTACGGATATCTCTCGAGGCGAACACGGTCGCAAGCCTCGGGCCCACCCCTTTGATGAATTGCACCGGGGTGTCGAGCGGGTTGTCCTGGAACGCCTTCTTGGTCACACGTAACGGATCTGGATCACCGCGTAAGTGATCTTGCCCTTCGGGGCGTTCACTTCGACTTCATCTCCGGTCCGCTTGCCCACCATCGAGCGAGCAATCGGAGACAGGACGCTGATCTTGTTCTTTTTGATGTCGGCTTCATCCTGGCCGACGATCTGGTAAGTGATTTTGCCGCCGTTCTCGTCTTCGAGGTCCACGGTTGCGCCAAAGGCGATTTTGTCTGACTTGATCTCTTTCGGATCGATCACCTGGGCACGGGCCATCTTGGCGTTGATTTCCTGGATGCGGCCTTCAATGAAGCCCTGACGCTCTTTAGCGGCAGAGTAGTCGGCGTTCTCGGAAAGATCACCGAGCGAGCGGGCGTGCTCGATAGCAGCCACGATTTTCGGGCGCTCGACTTGGGTCAGGTACTTATGCTCTTCCTCGAGCAGGCGCTTGCCCTCGAGGGTCATTGGGAATTTTTCTTCGGACATGATTCCCCGAGCCTAACACGGCTATTTCTTCTTGAAAAGCGCTTCGGCCGCTGACTTCAGGGCATCCCGCGAGGCGGCCTCCGCCCCGGCTCGGGTCCCCGGCTTGAAATGATCGCAGAAATTGGCCTTTTCTTTGTCCACGATTCGCTCGGCAGAGCTTTCGCGGCACTCGTTATTGTAGGCGCGGTCGTGGTGTTCGCAATTCTTGCAAGCGTGTGTGTCCCGCCCGCAAGAATCGCAGTGATCCTGCCGGTGATACTGATTTGCGGCGATGTCGTGATTGCAGGACCAGCACTTCCCCATGGCTCAAGACTACAGGGTCATGACCTCGATCCGCTCATCGCGCATCTTTTCAATGGCCAGCAGCATCGCCCATGCAGCTGATAAAACGGTCGAGTACGGAATCTTCCGTTCCAGTGCCGCCCGGCGGATGTCGTAACCGTCGTTCATGGCGGTGGCCGTATCCGAAACGGTATTGATCAGGAGCACGTAGTCTCCGCGTTTGATCGCCTCGACGCAGTTCGGACTGCCTTCAGAGACCTTGAGCACCGATTCGCAAGTCATCCCGTTCTCTTTGAAGAAACGGGCGGTGCCCGGGGTACCGACAATGCTGAAGCCGAGGTTCAGGAACTGTTCGGCAATGCTGAAGGCCTCGGCCTTGTCATCGTCGCGCACGGTGATGAACACCTTGCCCTTGTGGGGTAATCGCACGCCGGCGCCTTCAAGTGCCTTCTGATACGCGGTGGCAAAGTTCTTTGAACGCCCCATCACCTCACCGGTGGACTTCATCTCGGGCCCGAGGACCGGGTCGACGTTCGGGAACTTGTGGAAAGGGAACACCGGGGCTTTGACGTTGTAGACCTGAAGATTGCGGTCGAAGTCGGCGGAGTAGCCGAGGTCTTCGAGCTTCTTGCCCAGCATGAGCTCGACGGCGATCTTGATGACTGGGGTCCCGACGGCCTTGCTCACAAACGGAGCCGTGCGGGAAGCGCGCGGGTTCACTTCAATGAGGTATATGTCGTCTCCGAGCACGGCAAACTGCGCATTCATGAGACCGATCACGTTCAATTTGCGCCCTAAGATGCGGGTGTAGGTGCGAATCCGGTCCACAATGTTCCGAGGCAGTGACTGCGGAGGCAGGCAGGAGGCGCTGTCTCCAGAATGGATTCCGGCTTCTTCGATGTGCTCGAGCACGCCTGCAATCAGCACGGTCTCGCCGTCCGAAAGTGCGTCGACATCGACTTCTACGGCGCGATCCAAAAAGCGGTCCATCAGCACCGGGTGCGAGCCCGAAGCGTACATGGCGTCATCGATGTAAGCGCGAAGGGCCGCCTCAGAGCGAACGATCTTCATGCCCCGGCCACCCAATACAAACGAGGGGCGCAGGAGCATCGGGAAGCCCAGCTTCAGGCCTTTTTCGATCGCTTCGTCTTTGGTCGAGGCGATCACCGATTCGGGCTGGAGCAAGCGGTACTTCTTGATGTCCTTCACCAGATCATCAAACAGCTTGCGGTCTTCGGCCATGTCGATGCTCTTCGTGGTGGTGCCGAGGATCTTGAGCCCGCCTTCTTCGAGGGCTTTGGCCAGCTTGAGCGGGGTTTGGCCGCCCAGCTGCACAATGACTCCGAGTGGCTGCTCGATGCGGGCGATGTTCAGCACCGATTCGGCCGAGAGGGGTTCGAAGTAGAGACGGTCCGAGATGTCAAAATCCGTGCTCACGGTCTCGGGGTTGCAATTCACCATGATGGTCTCGTAGCCGAGCTTCCGGAGAGCCATCGAGGCGTGCACACAAGAATAATCGAATTCGATACCCTGTCCGATCCGGTTCGGGCCCGAACCGAGAATCATCACTTTTTTAGGGTTCTTCGAAGGGATTGATTCGTTCACCGTGCCTTGGTAGCTCGAGTACCAGAAGGGAGTCTTGGCCACGAACTCGCCGGCGCAGGTGTCGACCGAATGATACGTGGGGAAGATTCCGGCGCCTTCGCGCGCTTTGCGGACCTCGATCGCCTTCAGGCCCTTGATTTCGGCAATCGAATGATCGCTGAAGCCCTGGGCCTTGATGCGCTTCATGAATTCGGTACTGAACGGAAATGCCGTCGACTCGATTTCTTTCTGGATGGCAATCAAGCTGGCGATGCGGTCCAGAAACCACGGGTCGATTTTGCACTTTTGGTAGATCTCATCGAGGTTGGCACCCTTGGCAATCGCATCGGCCACGGCCAGCACGCGTTCGGGGTGCGCCTTTTCGATTCGTTCCCAATAAATGCGCTTTTCGGGGAGGGGTTTCAGCCAGTTCGCGCGGCGCTCGATCGAGGCCATGGCTTTCAAGAAGGACTCTTCGAAGTTCCGGCCGAGGGCCATCACCTCGCCCACGGACTTCATCTGGGTCCCGAGCTCAGGATTGGTCTGGCGGAATTTCTCAAAATCAAAGCGTGGCACCTTGGTGACCACGTAATCAATCGATGGCTCGAAGGATGCGGGGGTTGTTCCGGTGATGTCGTTCTTGAGCTCGTCGAGCGTGTAGCCGATCGCGAGCTTGGCGGCGATCCGTGCGATCGGGAAGCCGGTGGCCTTCGAGGCCAAGGCGGAGGAGCGCGACACGCGCGGGTTCATCTCGATGACAATGACCCGTCCGGTGTTGGGGTGGATGGCAAACTGGATATTGCTCCCGCCGGTTTCGACTCCGATGGCGCGAATGATGCGAATCGCCTGGTTGCGGAGGTTCTGGTACTCCTTGTCGGTCAGGGTCTGAGCCGGAGCGACCGTGATCGAATCGCCGGTGTGCACACCCATCGGGTCGAGGTTTTCGATCGAGCACACAATGACCACATTGTCTTTTTTGTCGCGCACCACTTCGAGTTCGAACTCTTTCCAGCCGAGCAGGCTTTCTTCGATCAGGCAAGAATGGGTCGGCGACAAGAATAGCGCACGAGACAGCTTTTCGGTGAACTCGGCTTCGGTGTTCACAAAACCGCCGCCTTCACCGCCCAGGGTAAATGAGGGACGGAGTACGGCGGGGAGTCCGATTTCCTGGATGATCTTCTTGCCCTCTTCGAGCGAGGTGGCCACAAAAGAGCGAGCGCTCTGCACGCCAATCGAGTCCATGGTGCGTTTGAAAGTCTCGCGGTCTTCGGCGCGGTGGATGACTTCGGGCTTCGCACCCAAAATTTCGACCTTGTAGCGGTCGAGAACGCCGTTTTTGTGCAACTCGAGGGTGAGGTTGAGCGCGGTCTGTCCGCCCATGGTCGGGAGGATCGCGTCGGGCTTTTCTTGGCGGATGATCTCTTCGACCACCGGAACCGTCAGGGGTTCGATGTAGACTCGATCGGCGAGCTCGGGATCGGTCATGATTGTGGCCGGGTTCGAGTTCACCAAGATTACCGTATAGCCTTCTTCCTTAAGGGCCTGGATGGCCTGGGTGCCGGAGTAGTCGAACTCGCAGGCTTGCCCGATCTGGATGGGGCCGCTACCGATGAGGAGGATTTTCTTCAGGTCTGTTCTTTTTGGCATAACTTAAAAGCTCCATCCCGTTTCGAACTTGAGTTCGACCGGGTCTTCGGGTTTGGCCTGGTTGTAGGCGTTCACGGCTTTGGGAATCAGGCTCTCGTTGGTTCTCAAAATGGCAAAGCTGTAGGCAAATCCGCCGATGGTGAGAGCGAGACCGCTGATTTGCAGAATCGACTTCAACGAGGCTTGCGATTCGGCGGCTACACTTTTTGAAATCCGTGGCGCAAGCGCCAGGGCCAGAATGCCGATGGTTCCGGTGTAGGCGCTCAACTTGCTGAGGTCACGCCGGCGCTGGTAGCTCTTTAGGAGCTCGTCAGATTCCGGCACGCTTTGAACGAAGCTACGCAAGTTGGAAGCATCTTGTGCTTGGGGCGAGTCCACGTTGTAGGCGTCTCCGCGGTACACGAAGGGACGTTCGCATCCGATTTGCCGTACAGACTTGGGGCGGCGAAGTGGATTCGGGATCTGGCTTTGGATTTCAGTGGCGCTCGATTTCATCTGCACGCGAAGTTCTTCGACGCTGGGGTTTGGACACGGCGAGGGCAAGCTCGCCGACTCCAGGGCGAGGGCGTGCGTCGACGCGAACAGAAGAAATAGGACACGGAGCTTCATTGCGACCGGCATTAAAGCACAAAATCCAACTGACTGCACCCTTTCCCTTTTCTTTCACGGGCTTGGGCTTGATGAGTGCTGCCTTAATGCCTGCGAGATACGGGGTGAATGGAAAAAGTTTCATCAGATTAAATGCTTACACTAATGACGCATGGAGTTATTTAGTGGTTTGTGTACCCGGTTTAATTTAAGCTGAAAGAAGGGGATTGTTTTGCTCGGATTCAGCTGGGGCGTTATTCCTTTCAGTTCTTTGGGGGGATGCCGAAACGTCGTGCGGAGGGCGCAATGAGAGACTCAATTCAACTTGGTGTTGTCGTGCTGGGAATGACCCTGATGGGTGGATCCCTGACCAGTTGTAGCAAACTGATCAAGGCTAAAGGAGGATCTTCATCGGCGTCCACTTCAAGTGGCGGCACTACGGGCGGCACTACGGGCGGCACTACGGGCGGCTCAGGTTCGGCCACTCCAACTCCGGAACCTGCACTGGCTAAGTCCCTCTTGGTGGGTGGATATGGAGCCGGATATTCGTACCTGAAGAGTGCTGAGGAGTACGATCCGGGGGCCCGCACCTTTACCACAGTCGCTGCCATGAGTGTCACTCGTGTCGACCATGCGGCCGTGATTTTAAACGATGGAAAAGTATTGGTCTCAGGAGGAATTGGGGGCACTGGACCAAGTACACTCTCGAGTGCTGAGGTTTATGACCCGGGCACGCGAACCTTTTCGGCAACCACCGGACCCATGAATCACATGAGGTCCGGACACACCATGACACTACTCCAAGACGGGCAGGTTTTAGTGACGGCCGGAGCCTTCTCGAATCAGGTCACTAACACTGCAGAGCTCTACGACTCCGGAACTGGGAGTTTTACCTGGGTGGGCAACCTTTCGGTGGGGCGGAAGAATCACTCGGCCACGCTGCTCAGTGATGGCAAAGTTCTGATTGCTGGGGGGGCAGATCGATTTGATACCGCATTGTCGAGCGCCGAAATCTACGATCCAGTAGCCCAGAGTTTTTCAGTCGTCCCGAATCCTTTGGTGAATGCCCGTCACTCGCTCTTCGCTCACCTTTTGCCTAATGGTAAGGTGCTCTTGTTTGGAGGAAGGGGATCTGGGGGAATGATGGGGACTGCAGAGCTTTATGATCCGACTACCGAGATTTTCACTGCCACGGGTTCGATGACCACGAACCGAGACAAGAGTAATGGCTCTCGGAGTATGCTCCTGAATAATGGCGAGGTCTTTGTGATGGGAGGGGGTGCGGCCGAGCGGTATAGCCAGCTGACGGGTCTCTTCACCCCAACGAGTCAAAGTCCGGCAATAATTGGGGTGGGCTTCACTATTGCTAAATTGCCAGATGGAAAGATCTTAGTGGCGGGAGGAAGAAATGCGGGAGGCCTCATTCGCGCAGCCGAAGTGTATGATCCCGATGCAGGCACCTTCAGCAGGACTACAGGGGATTTGAACGGAGACCGCGAGGGCGGAGTCAGCCCCTGAATTTGGGTTCGTGCGGATTTGTGGTAGTGTCATGGCATCATGAACCGCGCCGATCCACAAAAGCCGAGCACCTGGAGGCCCTATAAAAGCGGGCTTTGCGAGGGCTGCTGGGCTGGCTGTTGCACGCTTCCGCTCGAAACGAGCGCTTACGACCTGATCCGGCTCGGGGTCATTACCGAGGACGAGGCTGCCAGCTCGCTTCGTAAGGTGGCCAAGAAACTCTCAAAAGAGGGAATCATCCAGTCCTACCACGCCAACAATGGGCTCTTCATTATCGAGCAGCGGGTGAACGGCGATTGCATCTTCTTGGACGAAAAGACCCGCCTCTGCACCGTGTACGAAAAGCGCCCCGAGGTCTGCCGGACCTTCCCTAAGATTGGACCCCGCCCGGGGCACTGCCCGGCCGGAAAGGCTCAAACTCGAAAGGGCAGCACATGAGACCCCTGATCCGGCTCCTGTCGAAGCTTCCCTTTCCGGTGCTTCATGTGCTCTCGAGCGGCATTGCCTTTTTGATGGTCCGGGTGTTCGGGTACCGCAAAAAAACCGTGCGGGGGAACTTGGAGCGCTCGTTTCCGGAAAAATCCAAGGCCGAAATCCGAGCCATCGAGCGGCAGTTCTATGCAAACTTCGCCGACATTCTCATCGAAACCATCAAGAATTTCGCCATCACCGAGGCCGAGCTTCGCGATCGTTGCCGCCTCACCACGCCCGAGGTCGCAAAAGAGCTTTGGGCCAAGCAAGTGAACGTGGCTGGCATCTCGAGCCACCTCGCCAATTGGGAGATCCTGGCACTTTCTCTGAGTCTCGAATTCCAGCATCACTGTTACGGTGTGTATAAGCCGCTGTCGGATCCTAAAATGGATGCCGAAATCCGCGTCTCGCGCCAGCGTTTTGGAATCGAGATGATTCCGATCAAGGCCGTGCGCGGGGTGCTCGAGCAACCGCCCGCAAAGCCCTGGCTCCTCGGATTGCTCGGCGATCAGGCCCCGCATGATTACGAAAAGGCCTTCGAAGTGCAGTTCCTGAACCAGCGCACCTATGTGGTGCCCGGGCCAGGCCTCCTCACGCTCGAGCAGGGACTGACTCCGATTTGGGGTTGGATGCGGCGCCGGCCCGATCTCGGGCGCTCACGCTTTGAGTGGGGGGTCGAGATCCTGAGCACCGAGGCGAGTGGCTTTGAGTGGACCTCGGCCGATCGGGCGCAAATCGAGCGCATCGCGCGCGTGCATGCAGTGAGCCTCGAGACCGCAGAACGCGCGCTGGCACTCACGCGCCGGGTGGCCGAACGGCTTGAGGCGCGCATTCGCGAGAATCCAGCCGATTGGCTCTGGACCCATCGGAGATGGAAGGCGCGCTAAATACCGAGTTTATCGAGCATCCGCTCAAAGCTCGAGCTGAACCCGTCTGCCACATCCTCGGCAGTCAGTTCAAACTCAATATCAGGCTTCACTCCGTAGTTCTCGACCAGGCGTCCGCCCGGGCGGACCATCAGGCTCGTGGTCAGCGAGTAGCTCACCGGGAACATCCCCTTGCTCGAGAACTGCTCGACGGTTCCACCTGCTCCGGCGGTGTTTACGCCCACGAGCTTCACGCGACCGTAATCCTGCAAAATAGCTGGAGTCGCATCGCCACCCGAAAAATCGAGCTCGTCGATCATCATGTAGACCGGCTTTGAGTACACCTGGCCTTCGCTCAGAGCTTGTGCCGAATGGAAGGGGTAGAGCACATCGAGGAGGGCGCCTGCAAAGCGGTGGCGCCGGTC
Source organism: Bdellovibrio sp. ZAP7 (assembly GCA_945874535.1). Classification (GTDB taxonomy): domain Bacteria; phylum Bdellovibrionota; class UBA1018; order UBA1018; family CAIMNF01; genus CAIMNF01. The sequence continues at coordinate 25,702 of CAMCGZ010000023.1, read as the reverse complement.
TTTATCCAGGCGAACAAAGAGCGAGTCAATGGTGTCTTTGAGGTAGGCGCTCGTCAGGTAGAGCGATACGGGCGGAGACTGAAACTCGCCGCGTGCATAAGAGGCAAACACCCGCTCGTACTGCTTTTGCATTTGTTCGAGGTAAGCTTTGCGCATGAACACTTGGTTGCCGCTCGGAGCTTTGCCACTCCCCAAAGCAGCTTGCATCTCTTTTTGCTCGATGCCTTTCAGTTCCAAAGTCAGTTGGGAGTAGGTGGAGATCCAGTCGCCCCGTGGGCGGATAGCGAACTTCATGTGCTTCTCGGGGTCGAGTGTTCCAACAAGCGCGCCCACGAGCCAATCCGAGAAAATCACCGCTCCGCCGGGATTGTGCGTTTGGTCGAGAATCAGCAAGTCGGTTCGTTTTTCCATTTGCGAAAGCAAAGCACGCAGGCTCATGTCCGCCATGAGGAGTGAAATCGTGCTTCCCGGCATGTAAGATGGAACGCGTACAAAACCGACTCGCTTACCGTTCCGCTTGAAGATCCCGGCAAACACGCCCGAGGCGCGGTTGAAAGGCTTGCCCACAATCGGAGCCCCGGCGCCGAGCCCGTTGATGCGCCGGAAGTTTTTGGGGAGCTTGAAGTAGGGGCGCTTCTGCCCGATCTCGACCTTGCGCGCCTCGGGGAGCTCGAGCCCCACGAGTTGGTCTTGGAGCTCGGCCACACGCAGGGCTTGCTCGAGGATTTCGCGGTCCGCACGAGACAGGGGGAGGCGCCCGAGATCGTTCTCGCGCTCGGCACGGACGCGGGTTGGGTCCTTTTGGGCGGCTGCCAAGCGGGTCAGCTCGGCGCGCGCTGCAGCCAGCGCGTCGGAGTCTGAGAGGTTCGCGTCGAGCGGAAACGACACCAAGGGTGATCCTTTGACTTCGGCCGGGAGGGCGCACTCCGCCTGCGCTCCGTTGCCACGGGCCTTGAAAGTAAAGCGCGCAGCTGCTTTTCCGGAGGTGGTCACGCGGACCAGGGTCACGAGGCGGTTCTTCTCGGTCCAGGTGCTGAGGGCTCGGGTCTGGAGGGCGCGAGTGCTTCGTTCGTTACCGACGTGCAGGGCAGGATCCATCATCTCGAACAGCTCCGGAATGGTCCGGTTCTCGATCGAGACGAGCTCGTCGCCGACTTGGGCGCCGCACTTGCCCGCTTCACGGGTACTGGCGCCGAGGTGGCTCAGAAGCACTTTTCCTTCGACCCGCATGAACTGCGCATCAAATTTCACTCGGTAGCTGCTGGGAATGCTCACCGACACATGGGCATCTTTTAAGCCTGCAAAGAGCTCCAGAATCGACTGGTACACCTCGACCGAGGTCTTGGCGCCTTTCATCTTCTCCATGAAGTGGTTTTTGTGTTGCTCCCACTCGAGCCCGACCGATTCCTGTTTCATTTTGAGCGGCCCATAGTTCACTTCGATCGCATCGATGAGCATGCGGGCCTCGTTTTCGAGGGGCGGCAGGCTTGCGGGATTCCGGCCCATCGGACTCAGGGTGGAGCAAGCAGTGAAGAGGAGCAGGATGGAGAGCATGAGGGCAGTCGTTTTCATGCTTCCAGTCTAAGGACAAAATAGGGGTGCTGATAATGGGCAGAATCTGCCGTATTCAAAACAGCGCGCGTAAGTTGTGTCTGGTGCAAGACTTGCTATTTTATTGGAATGGGCCTGAGGCGCTTCGATTTTTCTATTGTTGGACTGTTGGGGTTGGTTTGCTTCGGTCCCTCAGCGGGGGCAGCTGAGAAACAGAGGTGCTCGGTTGGGGCCCATTGGGTACGGACTCACCATCGGAATGCATACACCCGAAGTGACGGCACCTTCGTTGCCGCAACATTGGTTGCGGGGCACTGCAAGGGCAATCCCCAATTTTTCGAAGTCTGGAATCCACGCTTGAAGCCCAGTGCGCCGAAAATATACGATTGGATTCGAAACAAATATGGGGCAAAGTTTAAAGTAGGGAAGGGTTCTAAATGAAGTACCTGATTTACGGTCTTGCGGCGCTTCTGATTCAGTCCTGTTCGAGCGCTCCTGTGGACCATCCCGATGCCCTAATCAGCCTTCGGGAAGTCGAGCAGATCAAGTTAGGTGAGGATTCCAGAGCTTCGTTAGAAGCTAAATTTGGAAGACCAACGCGTGAGATCTCGATTAGCCAAAATGAATACGCGATCTTTTTCAACCGTCCTTATTTTAAGGATCGATCCATTTCGACTCAAAGGGCAAGCTTTGTCATTTCAAAGGTGTCTGGCCATGTACTCACAGCTGAGTGGACTCCCAATGGTGAGAGTGAGTCAAAAAACAGCGATGAGATGAAGAGCTATTTTCGTGGAGCACAGTTTAAACAAAAGAAAACGGAATCTAAACACAGTCACGTTTCGACTCAGAGCTATACCCTGAATGATCCGAGCCTGGGAATTTCAATGGTGGTGAGTGGACGGGATCATCAAGTGGAATCGGTCGGCTTTAGCTTACCGGCTCATCGAGTAGTGGGTTCGATCAAGTAGGGGCGGTGTCCGCAGCTTGATAGTATCAAATGATGCTAAGTGGCCAATTTGGCCTTGAACGACAACAGTCGAGCTCTCAACTCCTCGCTTCCTTCCGCTTTCTTTCCTAGTTTGGATTGGATGAGCTTGAGTATTTGTTTCTTGGTTTTGGCGAACTCTGCCGGATGGTTTTCGATCATGATCAAGCAATCGTCAAAATCGGTCTGTGTGAACCGCCCGAGCTTCAACTTCACAAACAGATAAACATCAGGTCGGTAAATGGTGCAACGGGGTCCCTTTTGAATCTCCACCAGGTGTTCACGGGCATCATCGATTTTGGAAAGGAAATAGGCTCCGGCCTGATTGACCGACTCAACGGGCAAGCCCAGGGTTTCTGCGATCTCCATGAGCTTGAGTGAGTCCGAGTTCGATTCTTTACCATTCAAATTCACAAAGTCGATGTCGACCGTGACCCGGTACTCCAGTCCGAGCACAGCCATGACAGTCCCGCCAATGATTACCCATTCACCCGTCAGTGACTTTGAAGCCAGCTGAACAAATTTTTTCAAGGTTGCATGATTCATAAGTATTGGCTCACGCGTGTCAGGGCGATTCGGTAAAGTTTAATGATATGCCCGTCCTTTTCCTTGTTTTTCAGTGCTTGGTCGAGCCAGGGGGAGGCGATCGAATTTTGGTAAAAGTCAGGGAAGTGATTCCGGATGGCGAGGTAGAAAGCAGAAAACGCCAAAACCTCCCTTTCGCTTAACTTTCCTGACCTCCAATGCCGGAGCCACTTTCTCGATTCGAGTCGGAGGGTGCGCGAATTGCAGGCTATTGATGGATCTTCCTCACCCAATAGCGGAACGCCATACGCGATCGCCAGGGGGACCTGAATCGGTGCGTCCTCAAGCCGAATCTCGAGCCCGAAGGTCCGAGTGATCTTCTGCAGGACTTCCCAGGTGGGGTTGGACTGCCCTGATTCGATCTTCTGAATGGTGGGCAGGCTTACTCCGCATTCGTATGCGAGTTCCATTTGAGAGAGTTGACACTGTTTCCGGAGGTCCTTCAGGTTCAGGATCATATACATACTTTAACACACATGTTTTAATATGCATTATTTTTGGGGTCCGGAGCCTTCAACTCAATTCGTCGACAGCCACCCGCTCCGCCTGACGCGGATGTAAATGAAGGCGCTCACCGCAATCATGAGCCCCCACGCCGCCGGGTAGCCCCACTTTTCATCGAGCTCGGGCATGAATTTGAAGTTCATGCCATACACCCCGACAATGAAGGTCAAGGGAAGAAAAAACAGCGACACCACAGTCAAAAAGCGCATCACCTCGTTGGTGCGCTGGGAGGCAAGCGAGAGCTGCAACTCAAGCAGGTTCTGAGCGTCTTCCACCAGTTCGTCCGCAATGCGAAAGTGAGCCTCGGCGTTTTCCTTCAGATCGCGGATCAGCGGGTGGTGGGGCTCATCTAAGAGGGTCGACAAGCTCTGGATCACGAGCGTGGTGTGGAGCATGAGTCGCTTCACCACCGAAAGCTTGGATCGGCAGCGGTGCAGGCGCAAGATCTCACCTCGTGCCAGCTTCCGTAAAAAGATCTGCCGCTCGACCCCGTCAATCTCGTACTCGATCGAATCCAGTAGCGGTTTGAAGCTCCCGATACAAAGCTTCAGGATTTTAAACAGTTGCAGGTCAGCATCCGGCATCGAATCGATGCCCTTCAGAAATCCGGCTTCCCCCCGGTGCAGGGTGAGCAAGAGCCCTTCCTTGCGGAAAAACGCCATTTTTCGAGTCAAAGAAAGCAAGGTGTCGGCATCGGCGGGAGCATCGGGCTCCGCATACCGTAGGATCATGAACAGGGTATCGCCGAATTTTTCGACCTTGGGGTAATGGGCGGGGTCGAGGCAATCGTGCACGGCCGAGGGATGGAGCGAGTGCTTGGCTGCGAGTTCTGCCAGGGTCTCGGGGCTTCGGGTGTGAATGTCTTGCCAGATTGACGGAGGAGTCATCTCAGTTCCCGGTCACGATGGTGCAGAGCTTGCCGTACACACCGAGGATGCTTTTATAGTGGTGATCGACCGAGCTCACCTGAAAAATCGCGCCGTCTTTCATGGCGGCCGAGATCGTGGCATCGCCCTGGGTGACGAGGCCCAAGAAGTTCTCCGAGCAGGCGCGCCCGCGCTTCCGGCCGGCTTGGTTGCCGGTCACCATCGAGCCTTCGAAGTGATTGGTGTAAATCAGGCCCACCCCGGTGCGCGAGCCCAAGGTGACGCAGGAGGGAAGGAGTGACAGGGCCAGGAGGGCAATCAGAGGCTTTTGGGTCATGGGGAAAGGGTAGCGAGAATCAGCCCTGAATGTCAAAGCGCTGAAGCCACTTCCTGATCCGACGGGACTTCGGACCCCGACCCGTACTCCAGGTGGTGGGGTTCGCCGTGATCGGGTCCGGCCGGGACAGGGGTTTCGGGGTGTTGCCATCCATGTTCAGCAAATCGACATACAGATCTCGGATCGATTCTGCACACGATTCAGCAGAGGTGCTGAGATCCGGACTGAGGTTCAAGCGGATGCGCTCTAGGCTCGCGCGGTCCTCGAGCATCCTGACCAAGATCGCTTTCATAGCCCCGGCATCTCCCGGAGGAACCAGAAAACCATTCACTCCGGCGGTGATCCGCTCGCCGAGCGCGCCCATTCTACTCGCTATCGGAACCAGGCCTAGATCCCACATTTCTGAGAGCGAAATGCAATAGGTCTCGGGCCAGATCGAAGCATGAATCGAAAGGTGGGCGCTCGGAGCGAACGCCTCCAGGTCAGAGCGGGTGTAGGCCCCATGCAATCGGATCATGGAATTCAGACCCAGAACCCGATAATCAGGATAATCGCGATCGGTGCGCCCGAAGAAGTGGTACTCAATGGGCAACCCTCGGGTCGAGCCGACGAGGTCGCACAGGGCATCGCCGCCTTTCAGGCGCGAAAGCCCGTTCGGGATGAGGACCCGGAGGGGCCCCTCGAGGGAGCGCGCCACGGGGGCTTGAAACCGGGTGCCTGAGGGTGCTCCGATGACCCGGGTGCGCGAACTATCCAGATTTCTAAAAACGGTTTGAAATTGATCCCGGATCCCGATGGTATTGAACACCACTCGATCCGAATTCCTGAGGGCCTCCTCATAAAAAGCCCGGCGCTTGCCCTGGCTGCCCTTTTTGTATCCACGGAGCTCGTACAGACAGGAGTCGCAATCCACCGGGGCTTGTTCGAGCACCCCGCAGTATCGACCCTCTTCGGTCAGGAGGTTGTATTCGTCGCACACGGCAAAAAAGTCGTGCCCCGAAAGCACTACCGGCACACCGCAAGCCCGGGCAATAGCAGGAAGACTCGGAACCTGCCTCAATAGATGATGAAAGTGAACCAGAGCCACCTGGTGGCGTACCAGAATCTCCGAGAATATTCTCTCTAGCCCCGGATGGCTCGCATGTTCAGGAAGCACCGGAGGGCTAGGTAAGAAACTCTCGCGCAGATCGGACTCGAGTGAGTACAGAACGTAAGACCCGCGAGCACCGCCATTCAAATCGGGTGCGAAGAAGAGAAATTCGAATTGATCCCGCAATTGCTCGGCAATCAGACGTTGGTAGACTTCCACTCCGCCCGAGTTGCTCTCGATGGTTCCGTGGGCTACGCACAAAATTCTGGGTCGGATCGGGTTCCTACTCACGGAGAACCTCTGCTATAAAACGAGCCACTCCGTGGGCATTCCAATGCGTGTCCTCAAGGTGATGGTTCATGATGCCTTTCTTCCAATCCTCACGGTAGGGATGAAACAGATCGATGAAGCGCGCCCGGTGGGTGTGCGCTTTAGGGAGAAACCGATCGATAAAATCCGCATCCCGATCCGCCGGTGCCCCCGGGTAGATCGTGCTCTTGTTCGGCACATAGGTGTAGATCAGTCGTGCCCCGAGCGGTTCGAGTGCCAGCGCCAATTCATCGAGATGGTGAAGATCCGAATCCATTTCAGCTTCGCTCACCCGGCGATCCTGATCTCCCGGGTAAAACAAGACAGGGGCTCCCGGGGAGGGAGGTGTCTCCTGCCCTGAAAATTCAGGACTCCCCGACACCCGAACCAGTGAATTCCACACTCCGTGCCGGGCCCGGAAATTCCAATAGAGATTTTTCCGGATCTCGAGGTAGTGCCGATGCCAGGTCTGAACCCAAGGCAGACTGTGGGCTCCCCAGCCCGGCTTTGCAGGATGTTGAAAGGCTCGAAGGCCCCCGACACTCCGCTGGGTCTGAATGAGGATCACCTGTCTCGGTCGAAGCCCCAGGCCGTAGACCGAGTTCAGGGCGTAGGCAAAACTCCCGCCGGCAAACGATCGCACGCATTTTCCAAGAGCCCGACTGAGTTGAGCGGCAGGGGTCTCATCCTGCGAAAGCCCGCCCCCTACGGCCATGCTATCGCCGATCACCACAGCGTAGGGATCCGCACAAGCGGGGGCACTGTTGCGGTAACCAAACTCGTCTGTTTCAAACTGGATCTTGCGAGTCATGGCTCCCGGGTGATGGAGAGCGAGGTCGCCCCGCTCGAGCTTTTCAAGGCGCTGAAGGGGCAAAAAAGGAGCGCTTCGGTTCGAGCCCAGGGCCAGGGCTTCCCAGGTCCGGCTCGTGAAGCGATCGATCGGGAGCGATTGAAGCATGAGCAGAAAAATCATCCCCGGAATCGAGAGGAGCAGGAGGCGTGCGATCATGCGGGAGGGAGATTGAGGTTTCATCAGAATTGGAAATATATAAATTGAGCTCCAGAAAACTGCGCGGTGATGAGGAATAAAAGAATCAAAGTGGCATAGAGCGCGCTCCGCACCGCCCAAGGGAGTGCTTGCAGCCTCTCCCAAACGGACTTCCTCTCATCGAGGGTCTCCATCACCACCAGACCGAGCACGGCCAGGGCGGCTTCTTGCACCTCGAAGCGGGGTAAAGATTCCCAGCCCAAAGAGAAGCTCCGGCCGAGTCCGCCGAGGGTTTCTAAAGCACGGGCCACCGAGTCCGCCCTGAAAAAGATCCACGCCAGGGCAGCGAGCACAAACACCTGGGCCCTTCGCAAAAGCAAAGGCCAAGACGTGTATCCGAGCGGGATCAGGACCCGATTCTCGAGCAACAAATAAAATCCGTGTAGAGCGCCCCACACCACAAAGGTCCAACTTGCCCCATGCCAAAGGCCGCTCAGTAAAAACACCGCGATCAAATTGAACTGGGTTCTTGCGGGCCCGAGTCGGTTGCCACCTAGCGGAATGTACACGTAGTCGCGGAACCAGGTGGAGAGCGAGATGTGCCAGCGGCGCCAAAAGTCCGAAATCGATCCGGCAAAGTAGGGCTTGTTGAAGTTCACCATGAGCTCGATGCCGAAGAGCCGGCTCACGCCGCGGGCAATATCGGAATAGCCCGAAAAATCGCCATAGATTTGAAAGGTGAAGGCCAGCACGCCAGCCCAGGTTGCTGCGGCCCCGAAGTCGAGGGGGCGGTCAAAGACTCGGTTTGCCACGAGTGCAAGGGTGTCTGCCAATACTGCTTTTTTGAACAGACCTTGAAGGACCAGCTTCAGCCCGTTTTTGAACCCGTCCGCATCGAAGCGGGTTTTTTGGTGTAATTGAGGCAGAATGTTTTGCGGGCGTTCGATCGGCCCTGCCACGAGCTGCGGAAAATACAGCACATAAACGGCATAGTGGAGCAGGCTCCGTTCGGCTTTGAACCTTCCGGCATGCACTTCAAACACATAAGAGAGCGACTGGAAGGTGTGGAAGGAGAGGCCGATCGGAAGGATGATCTCGAGCGCCCGAAGGGGCAGGTTCCAGTGTAGGGCTGTGGCTAGCGTCTGGAGGTTCTCGATCAGAAAGTTCGTGTACTTGAATAACCCGAGGATGCCCAAGTTCGCAGCAACGCTTGCCATCAGGAACAGACGCTTCCGCCCGGGGTGGGGAGTGTCCTCGATTTTGATGCCGGCCCAATAGTCGACGCCGATCAAAACAAACAAAATGAGCAGATAGGCCGGAATCAAAAAGCTGTAAAAGAAACAGCTTGCGAAAAAGAACAGGATCAACCGGTGAGTCTGACTCTGAAGATGCCTGAACAGCCCGTACACCACGGGCAGGAAGATCAGGAATTCAAAAGAGTTGAAGAGCATGGGGCGAATTTAGCATTGAGAGTCGTCATTTTGTAGGACTTTGAAATCTTTGCCCTAGGCAGCCAAGTCCTGGAAGATTTTCCCCAGGGTTTCGAGAGTAGGGTTAAAGGGCTTGTTTGGATCCATGAGGTCATAAAGGGTACTACGCCCCATTTTCAGGTTGCGGGCCAACGTCAGCTTAGAACTGGTACGAAGGTATGCAATCAATACGTCCTGGAAGGTCTCGAGATCGTTTTCTGTGAGGGCCTCAATCAAGACTTCACGGACCTTCCTTTTGTCAGCCAGATCAGGGAAAATATCCGCCACGTACTCCCTGTACGTAAGTTTTGAGGATTCTTTTAGCTTTTTGGATATCTTTTTGTTGGCCATTTTTTTGGATCCACTGTACGGCATACCGGACACGCGTTCAAGGGGGTTGTTCCGTTTGGGTTTCACATGGGCCCGGAGTTGCAAATCAGCAACTGGGTAGGGTTGTAAAATGCCAATGATTTTAAGCTCGATAGCCTCTGGAATTCGGACCCGGGTCCGGAAAATGGAACTTCAATAATTGGCGTGATGGTAAGCCGATTCCGCAGCTATCTTCAGAAAATGCCATGGAGAGCGGGCTCTTTGTTGAATTGGTTGTAAATGACATCCAAGGTATCGAAATTGATATTGTGCTCGGCGCGCTCAATGCTCTTGTAGGTGCTCTCACTGACATTGATGATGGTTGAGAATTCTTTTTGGGTTTTCTTTTGTTTTTCCCGGATGAAACACATGACTACTGCCAGTTTTTGCTTACGGCTGAGTCCGATTCGGTTCATGATGAAATCGAAGTTGTTTTCAGTGTTTTCGATCTCATATCCGACGATTTGTTCGCGGTTTGCTTTAGCGACAAATTTTGCAATCTCTGTATTTCCGGTACGAACCTGAATGTTCGGAATGCCGGTCGCATAGTGGATATACATAAGACCTGTGTCATGGTTGTATTTAATCACCATAGATTATTCTTCCTTGCCGTGAAGCACCTTGCCTGACTTCATGTAGGTTGTTTCGTATGCTGTTTCCATCTTTCCAACGCCGCCCCCTAAAACCGCAACTACTACGCAAAAGTAGGTCCTCTCTTTTGTTTTCTCGTCCACCCCCTCCAGGGTGTAAAACAGACATGCATTTTTACTGTGCTTGCTTTCAATCACCGCTAGGGGAGACTGAAGCGCGATTTTTACCCGATCGAGCGTGACTTCAGGATGTCCGTCCAGTGCATGCTGAAAATCGTCCTGCCAAATCTGTATTTTCAGCCCACCGATTCCGGATATTTCCTCGATCATTGGGTAACCCCAGATCCCCCTGAAGGGGTTATGGTGAATATAATAACCCAATACAATAAAATGCTCATAGAGTTTTATTTGCTCCTACAAATCAAAGGGTTGGGATAATTCAATTTGTATGCCCTTCCTCAATCCGCATGGGGCAGCTTTAGGGTTTGCCGCTCAGGTTTCGGCGAGATGCCTCGGACTCCCGTCCGTGATTCGGACTGTTTGGACATGGGTTGAAAAATGAACCCTTAGCGAGAAAATCGTAGTAATTTAGACTCTATGGTTTCCGTCGTCATCCCCGTGTTCAACAAGGCCGAATTCACGAATCGCTGTCTCGATTCCCTGCTTCGCAACTCAAGGGCCTTGTCTGAAGTGACCGTGGTCGACAATGCTTCTAGCGATTCAACCCCTGAGGTCCTTCTCAATTGGGTCACTCGCTTCGAGGCGCAGGGAATTCGCTTTCGCGCCATCCGTAACGAACAGAATGCCGGCTTCGGCCGCGCGTGCAATCAGGGCATTCGAACTTCGACGGGCGCCTATGTGGCGATCGTGAACAACGATACCTGGCTCATGAAAGGTTGGGATCAAGCCTTGATTGACGAAATCAAAGCCCGTGGGCTCGACGAGGTCGGCCCCTTCTTTGACGAGCGTCCCTGGGTGGAGAACCCCGATGCCCGTGCACGAGAGTTTCTGGAGCGTAACCCGAATCGATTCCGTGAGCACTTCGTAGCCATGCTCATGTTCTTCACCCGGAGTGCGGTCGAGCGCCTCCGCTTCGATCATGGCGGACTCTTTGATGAGCGCTTCTTCGTGACCTACGAAGACGGAGACTTGCTTCAGCGCATGCGGATCTTGGGCATCCTTTACGGGCAGACCAGCCGATGTTACATCTGGCACCATTCGATGGGCACCCGGGGGACTCCGAACCTGCTCCCGAGCGGTTACGAGCAAGAGGGCCTCCGGCTTTTTATAGAAAAGTGGGGCCGGTACCCCATTTACGAGAGCCAGGGTTTTTGGGAGCGCTGGAAGCGAAACCGCATGCGCCGTCGGGCGCGAAGGGGTTTGTTTTAGTCGGGCAAAACAGGCCGTTTTCTGCTAGGCTGAAGGGGCTATGACCGAAACCCAAGCCCGCACCGTCTCTGTAGTCATTCCGGTATTCAACCAGGTGCACTGGACCGAGCGTTGCTTGAATTCGCTCCTGAACCACTCCGAGATTGCCCGCGATCTGATCATCATCGATAATTATTCGACCGACTCCACCCCCGAGGTGCTGAATCGCTTCGCCCCCGAGTTTGAAAAGCGGGGTTGGAAGTTCACCGTGATCCGGAACGAAGAGAACCGGGGCTTCGGACGGGCCTGCAATCAGGGAATCCAAATCGCTACGGGTGAGTACATCACCATCCTCAACAACGACACCTGGCACATGCCAGGGTGGGATACAGCACTGGCGGGCGCGATCGAAAAGCTCGACGCTGGAATGGTGGGGCCGCACTACTACGAAAAAGAATTCGACGAAGAAAAACTCCTCAAGCGTTCGCTGCGCTTTGCGCGTTGGAACCGAGGCAAGCACCGGCGCTTTTGGGTGCCGATGATGATGTTCTTCCGCCGCTCGGCTTTTGAGAAGGTGGGGGTCTTTGATGAACGCTACTTTGTCAGCTTCGAGGAGATCGATTTGCGGGTGCGCTTCGACCGCGCAGGACTCAAGTTCTACATGGTCGGCGATTGCTTCATCTGGCACGCAGTCAAGGGGACCCGTGGCCACTCCCACCTGATTCCGTCTTCGCATGAGCTCGAAGGCCGGAAGCTGTTCATGGAAAAGTGGGGATTTGACCCGGATGATCTCCGACCCGGGTATTTCACCTGGCCCGAGCGGATCAAGCGCAGGTTACAGAGGATTCGGAATGGGATCGACTTGTTTTGATTTCCACCGCAATTTGAATTGAAAGCGGGATCGTGGAGTGGCCCCGGAAGTGACCACGGCACTTCCGGACTCCACCCGAATCGTCGCTTGAGCCCGGTCCCACATGAAGTCGAGAGTTTCTCGTGAGCTGGCTTTTAACAATCCTGGAACTTCGTTGATTCGATGTAAAAAGCGCTCGTGCGCATCCAGACGAGCCTCCTCTGACTTCCACCCGTAGTGGTAGTTGGAGAAGGGGTGGTCGAGGTAACCGAAAAAAGTCTCCGTGCGGACCGCATTCTCCCATGCGGCTAAGTAAACATCGATAGACTCGCCGATCGGATGGATGCAGTCGCCATGGAACATACACTGCTCAGAGTGCGAGATCATGCCTTCGCAAAAAGGAACCGCGCCACCACGGGCGATCAGGTACTCCGGATCATTACAGATGATCCCCCCGATAAAACCGTCAATCCCTGCTTTCAGTAATTTCGGTAGAGCCACCCTCGGATTCTGATGGAAGGGCGACACGGCATAAGAGTTGACTCTTCCAGCGAGGCGATCGCGCAAAATCGAAAGTGAAGTGCTGGCCTCGAAGAAAGCATCTCCTCTTGATCTCGGTCCCGGGCGTGAGCTCGGTTCTCCCCACTCAGGAGCGTGGGTGTGCGAGTGGATCAAAATGGAGCCACCTCCTTCGATCACTTCTTCGATCAGTGCCATGGCTCCCGGAGTGAAGTCCTGCTCGGTTTTGATGGCAAGTGTGAAGGGGAAATCATGTTTCCGGTAGAGCTCAAAAAGTGGGCGGCCGCTTTCAATCGCCTCATCGCAGTCGATCCGAAACGTCGCAGCTGCACGATACCCAGCAGGAATTTCTGAAAGCACCGGCAGTGTCGGGAGCGATTCGTGACGATAGTCTGAAATGAAATCCTCCACAATTCGCCAATCGAAACCATCAATGGGGCCGACGGAACGATTGAACCATAAGACACAATCCGATTCTGACTCGGAAATTCCGCAATAGGTTGGGTCGGTAGGGTCTGCCAGTCCGAAGTGGGATCCGGGTGTAGTCTCAATTTTTCCGTATCCGAGATTGTTCCACTCGTTGGGAAAATCGTAACGCTCGAAGTGGCGCTCCTTGAGATACAGGTTGCGGGTCAGAGGGTGGTCTTGAAATCTGACGATGGAGTCATTGATGCCTCCGATTGTATGAAAATGCCTGTGATTAGGACGGCTCCCGAATATGATCTGCTTTTTGAAGCCGGATTCGAACCGGTCGGAAACCAGGATTTCTGTTCCCGAGCCGACTTGAGACCGGGTTAAAGAACGGAAAATGGCCAGATTTACGAGTTCACGGACCTCGTGGTTTTGGAACGAGACCGTGATCATGCGAGAGTCCCCTCCAGTCCGTCGAGGATGCGACGGCTTGCAAATCCGTCACCGTAAGGACTCACCGCCTTTTGGAAAGATCCGTAATAGTCGCGATCGTTGAGGGCCCGATTCACGTTTGAAAAAATCACTTCTTCATCCGATCCGACCAGTTCCGCCACACCGGCATCGACACCCTCTGGACGTTCGGTCGATTCGCGCAATACAAAGATTGGCTTCTTCAGGTAGGGCGCTTCTTCCTGGACTCCTCCCGAGTCGGTCAGTAGCAGTGTCGAGCGAGCCATAGCGCTCGCAAATTCTACATAGCCGAGTGGTGCAACCAGCCGGACTCTCGGATGGTCGCCCAACAATCCATCGATCCGGTTCTTGATATTCGGATTGGGATGAACCGGAAACACCAGAACCGTGTCGGGGTTCGCATCCAGAACCCGTCGGACGGCCCGGCAAATCCGCTCCAAGGGCGCGCCGTGGTTCTCGCGTCGGTGGCAGGTCATCAGGATCGACTTTTCCGGACGTGTTTCTTTGGCAGGGGTCACACGTTCAAGTGTGATCCGGAGAGCGTCCACACCCGTATTGCCCGTCACCGGCTTAGTACCCGGGATATTCTCTTTCAGCAGATTCGCTCGCGCGGCCTCGGTGGGAGGAAAATGATGAGTGGCCAGTCGGCCGATGAGTTGCCGGTTCATCTCCTCCGGAAAGGGGGAGTAGGGGTCGTGGGTCCTGAGACCTGCTTCGATATGTGCCACTGGAATTTTTTCATAAAAAGCTCCTAGAGAGCATCCGAATGCAGTGGTGGTATCGCCTTGGGTCAGGACCAGGTCCGGACGGAGTCGGGCCAGGGCAGGTTGGAATTCGCTCAAAATCCTGGCCGTGAGTTCACTCAACGACTGGCCAGGGTACAAAACTTCGAGTCGGACATCCGGAACGATTCCGAACCATTTCAAAAATGGCTCGAGCAGGTCTTGGTGCTGTCCGGTGGTCAGGATGAGGGTTTCCCGCGCCCTGGCTTTGGCTTCTAGGATCACTGGTGCCAGCTTGATCGCCTCGGGGCGGGTGCCGATGCAAAACAGTAGCTTTTTCATGCCCCTGAACTTAGCATGCTTTCGTGTTTTCAGGTATCCTCGGGCGTTTTTTAGGGCTCCTTCTGGAGCTGTTGTGTGCGGGTCTCCTCCTGGTGTGGGCTTTTCCACTGACCTTGGATCCATCGCTCCATATCGATGAGGGGTACTATCTGGGGGCGGCACGGGCCATTTTGGAAGGGGACTTCCTGCTCAGGGCTTACTCTTTCGATAAGCCATTCCTCGTGGCGCTTTGGCCGCTTCCGGGCCTCCTTCTTTTCGGCATGAATCCCGTCGGATTCCGTCTGATGGCTTGGCTTTCTTACGGGGTCTCTTTTGTTTTGTTTGCAAGGGTCCTGCAAAAAGAACTCGGCAACCGGAAGCTTGCGCTATTGGTTGCCGGGATCCTGTTCTCAATCCCCACATTTTTTGTTCACGGAGTCTCTAACTTTTGCGAGCCCGTTCTCATTTTGTGCTCGGTGCTTCTCTTGCATGGGTTGAGTGCCGGTGCTTCAGTGGCGTTCCTGTCGCGCATCTTTTTTCTCGGCTGTTTCACGAAATACAGTTTTTTTCTTTATTTCCCTCTATTGATCCCTTCGGTTTCCCGGGTCGGAATCCGTGCTTTTTTGAAACCTTCGCTTGCGATCTTCGGAATCGGATTCTTGTACTCGATTGCCAACCCGATCAAGTTCGGGTCCCTGACCTGGTTCAGCCACTTTGTCCTCGATCGACATCAAGATTCTTTTTGGATCCGAACCTGGAAGCGCGTTTTCGAGATTTTTCATTCGCTCGATTCCACTGTTCTCGCTGTACTGCTTCTGCTTGGGAGCGTCTTCTGGTGGGTGCGCTCGAGGCCGGCACTGCGGTCCGAGTCGATGCTCCTTCCTGCGGTGGTGGGGATTCATTTTCTGATTTATCTGTTCATGGGTGCGAATTTTTACCCCCGTTATGTGGTGCAGTCATTGCCGGCGGTGTTTCTATTGGCTGTGCGCGGGCTGGCCGCTTTACGGGGGGGCGGCTTCCGTGCAAATCTGGTCGATCCGGCATTCATTATCGCGCTCATGCCCCTTCTGATCTCGATTGGCCGGGTGGATCGCGTGCCTATGGAACGGGATACTGCATTGGGACGTGAGCTTCATTTGTATGGAACATTGGCCAATCATGAAGGAGCCTGGGTCCAGAATGCCTACCTCTGGCAAACGGCCCCTTATTCAGGTAAATCGGCGAACTCGGGTTGCCTCGAGCCATCTTTTTCCGGACGGTTCCGGTCTGTGTATCCTCTGTTCGAGAAGGGCTATCGCCTTCACGACGGGAAGCTCCGTCGGTTGCCTTTATGGACGGGAGCCCCCGAGCGTCTGATTCGGGAGGAGGTCTTGTTCAAGTCCGGTGTTTCCGCCTTAGCGACGCAAGTGATCGAAGCCATGCGATTGAAGAAAACCTACGGGGTATTCGCGGTCGAAGTGGAACCCCAGCAACCTCCCGAGCCAGGTGCCATCTTCTTGCCCCGGGGCGTTCGCCTCATAGCGCGGTCGCTTCCCGGAAAACCCACATTGCTTCCGGAAATCGAAATCCGCTTCACCCCGGGCATCCACGAGTTCCACCGGGAGTCTGAATTCCCGCTGCCTATGTATCGGCTGCTGGCGAGGGTGGAGGAGCTCCGGATCGGTGGCAGGGATCTGCTCGACGGAGTGATGCCTCTCTTCTTTGGTGGTTACTCGATTCCCCTCGAGGTTATGCCCTTCGTGCATGATCCTTCGATCCGTTATTCGCCTCTGGAGCTGCGTCCTGAGGGACTCCGGATCCTGAAGGAATCGGTCAGGCCTTCTTCTTGATGATCAAACCGTAAGAAGTGGTCAGGAAACGGTCGAGTTCCAATTTCAGGTGGGTGAACTCGCTGTACGGGGGGACATCGTAAAAACGATCGAAATCCTGGGTTCCCAGATGGAAATTCAGGTCGATCTGGTGCCCTTGAGACCGGAGCCGCGCGGCCAGAGCCTCGAAATCGCGCTTCCGGAATAGAACGGTTCCCCCTGATGTGAGGGTGTCGTCATTGGAGCTGACATTCAACTCGCTGGTGTGGACCGCAATACCACCTGGCTTCAGGCACTTCAGGGAGTTCTCGACAAACTGCAGCCCGAGTTCGATCGAGCCCAGATGCTCGAAGGCGCAGGCCGACCAGGTGAAATCGAAGGTTCCGCGAGTGAGGTCTTCCGGAATCCGGTTCATGTCGACATTCCTGAGGGTGACCTGGGCTTGGAGTGCCCGGTCGTTGCAGATTCCGCGTTCGTTCAGGTCGAGCAGTTTTTTGGAGTACTGGTTGGTCTCGACCCAGCCGGCTGCATGGGCAGATTCGGGATCCAAGTCTGTTGCGGTCAGGATGCAGCCCTGATTTACCATATAGGCGACGATGGGGTCTTTGCCCACGCCGAACCCTAGCCCTCGGGCGTCAGGCTTTAGGGCCCCATTCTGTTCCAAGGCCTGGACGATAAAGCAGTACTCCCACTGCTTACGGTGAAAGTTCGGGGGATCTTTCAGGCGATTGCACCACTCCAGATAGGTCGGCTCCCGCATCTGCTCCTGGGTTGCGGCTTGGGAGCTAACTTGGGCAAAGATAGGAGGGGTCTGGTCACCAAAGTCGAGGAGTTGCCGTGACGGTATCCCGAGCTTGGACTCGAGGAGCCCAACCCGACTCTCGAGCTGGCGGATGTATCGGTAGATGAGCTTCCGCTCGAGGTCTGCTACCTGGGCATTGACCGCATCGATTCGGAGCGCCTTTTTGAGCAGGCGTTTCAGCCAGGGCATGCGGCGCACCATGGTTTTCAATTTCATTTCCCAATTCACGACAGGCCCGATATTCTACGGCCGGTCAAGGAAATGCAAGGTGAAACCAACTCCTCCTCCCATCGTTCTTTTTTCTACCGCTGATTGGGACAACCCCTTTTGGACGAATAAACAGCATACCGCTGTACACCTCGTTGCCAGGGGCTATCGTGTGCTCTATATCGAGTCGCTCGGTCTTCGGCAACCCAAGCTTGCTTCCACCGACTTCCGGAGGATCCTGGCCCGGATCCGGAAGCTCTTCCGGGGGGTGCGGGAAGTCCAGTCGGGACTGTTCGTATTTTCGCCCCTGGTCTTGCCGCTGCATCGTTTTTCGTGGGTTCGTGCTCTCAATCGATGGATTCTCAAGACTTGGCTTTCGTGGATCCAGTGGCGGCTCGGGTTCAATCACCCTTGGGTATGGACCTACAATCCCCTGGTGCTCGATCTAGCCCGTTCAATTGGGGCAAGAAAAGTCATCTACCACAGTGTCGACGACCTTGCGGCTGCACCAGGGGTAGATCGCGAAACCATATTGACCCACGAGGCCGAACTCCTGCAGGCTTGCGATGTGGTGTTCTGCACCAGTCGGAAGATCGAAGCCCATTGCAAGGCTCTGGCATCCGGCAAGACCCATTATTTTGGAAATGTGGTCGACTTTGATCATTTTTCAAAGGCTTGTGTGGCGCAGGAACTTCCACGGGAATTGGAGTCGATTCCAAAGCCTCGAATCGGATTCGTCGGAGCTTTGAGCTCCTACAAATTCGACGTGGAGTCGGTTCTGGCAGTAGCCCGTAATCGCCGAGATTGGCACTGGGTGCTGATCGGCAAGGTGGGTGAGGGGCAACCCGATGCCGGAATGGAGTCGCTGCAAGGGGAGCCGAATATTCACTTTCTGGGACCCAAGGCCTATTCAGAGCTCCCGCGTTACCTTGCTCACTTCGATGTTGCCGTGATTCCCTGCCCTTTGAACGACTACACTCAATCGATGTTTCCGATGAAGTTTTTCGAATACATGGCGGCTGGGAAGCCGATTGTGGCCAGGAGAATTGATTCGCTAGAAGAGCACTCCCGGTATTTCAGGGCCTATGATTCCGCGGAAACCTTAGAGCAGGCGCTCGATGAGTCTTTTAAGGCTGGAGTTCAGGACCCGGAAGGATGTGAAATCCTGGTCCGTGAAAACACCTGGGATCGTAGACTGAATAAAATGCTCGAAATCATCCGAAGCAAGGAAATAAAATGAGCTGGAAAAAAACGGTGAAACATTCATTGAAAAGATCCCCGCACCTTTGGCAGGCATTGATCCAACTCCAGCGCTTCGGGCTCCTGGCCCAATCCTGGTTTTACCCTGCCAGGAACTTCAGCTTGGCCTATTCACTTGATTCCGGTACAGATGGAGGTACGATCAGCCCGCCTGTTTTTTCAAGACCAACTTCGCAACTTGTGACTGTCAGTCAATTCTTCGAAGCTGAATACAGGCATTGGTGCAAGGAGATTCGCTCGCAACTCCGGTTCAATCGGAAAACCTGGGAGTTCAATTTCATTCTTCAAGTACTTGATTCGAAAGGACTTCTTGGCGCTGGAAAAAAGGGGCTCGGGTTTGGGTGTGGTGAAGAGCCCTTGCCGGCAGTGATGGTGTCCCGGGGTGTCGAGGTGGTGGCCTCGGACCAGTCATTCGAGAGTGCTAAACAGCAGGGATGGGCAGATACAGCCCAGCACACAGGAAGCCTCCCAAAATTGAATTCGCTCTCAATCGCTCGCGATGATGACTTCAGTCGCCTTTGCACCCTGCGAGAAGTTGATATGAATCGAATTCCCGCCGACTTGACCAGCGGGCAATTCGATTTTTGTTGGTCAGCATGTGCATTCGAGCATCTAGGTTCGATCGAGAAGGGACTTCAGTTTGTCGAAAACTCGCTTGAGGCGCTCAAGCCCGGGGGCTTGGCAGTCCATACGACCGAATTCAATCTGAGCTCCAACGACAACACGCTCGAGGACCCAACTTGTGTGGTGTTTAGAAAGCGCGACATTGAGTCACTCGTAAAAATACTGACTTCTAAGGGGCATCACGTATTCCCGGTCAACTACCACCCAGGCGATCAAAGGTTGGACGATTACGTTGATTTACCTCCTTATCAAGGCTCACCGAGTTTGAAGCTGAAGTTGGCTCAATATGTGGTGACTTCGATTGGACTCGTTATCAGGAAGGGGCCAACGGGTTGAATTCGTACCGTCGATACAAGAATTTTGGAAATACCGGTAGCTCAGGTATAGTCGGAGACAAAGGCGCAAACACATGATTCGTTACTTCAATGGCTTGATTTTGTATCCGCTTCTAGAGCTCCGTGCCCGGCCGAATATCAACCCGAAGCTACAGGAATTGCGTCAATTCGAGAGCTTGAGTGCGTCGGAAAAAGGGCGCATCCGCAAAGAGGCTGCCTACCGCCTTCTGAGTTATTGCAAAGCCGAAATCCCTTACTACCGGGATGCGATTCAATCATCCGGGTTGGATATTGAAAAAGTAAGAACAGATCTGAAGCACATTCAAGACCTACCCGTTTTGACGAAGGCCTTAGTCCGGGAGCACTCCGAGCGGATGAAGTCCTCTTCCCATCCTCCCATTCACCCACGAAAAACAGGCGGCTCAACAGGGCAGTCTGTTTTGTTTTATTACGACCAAGAGGGCCTCGATTGGACTTCGGCCATTAATTTGAGAGCCTACGAACTAGCCGGTAAACGGAAGTGGCACGCCGATTGGCATATATCGGCGGAGCTCGACTTCGGAATTCCGCCCTTCAAGGCGCGCTTCATGGATTGGCTCAAGCTTTTCTCGCAGAACCGTAAGCGTCTGATGGTCGGGGCGTTCACGGACGAGCTCATGGAACGTGCTTACCGTGAACTCCGGAGTCGTGATGCTTTTCTGGTCCAAGGACATCCTTCGAGCATGTACGCCATTGCGCGATATATCGAGCGAAAGGGGTACCGACCCAAGCGGCTTTTCCAGGTCTTCGAGCCCTCTGGAGAGATGATCACTCCCAAGATGGTCGAGACGATCGAAAAATACACTTTGGCTAAAGTCGTAAATCGCTATGGTAATGCAGAATTCGGTGTGATGGCGCACACCCGGCCTAGCGATCCTTACAATAAGCTCATGGTTTTTGATAGGACATTTTATATGGAGCCGGTGGATGCCGGCTCCTTGGTGGTAACGAGTTTCACCAACTACGGCTTCCCGCTCTTAAGATACGAAACCGGAGATATCGGCACGGTCAAAAACGAGGCATCTGGAACCTTTTTGTACGACATCCAAGGCAGGATGCATGATGTGATCCTGATTGACGGGGTTGAATATGCGACTCACTTTATTATGGACTTCTTCGATCATAAAGTTCGAGGGATCCGCGAGTTTCAGATTGTCTATCGCAAAGACGAAGAGACGCCGGTTGCTAGGATCGTGCTCGAGAATACAAATGACCGGGAACGGGTCTTACGGGAAACGGTCCACCGGTTCCCACGTGGGCTGGCAGTGGAGTTCATCGGGATGGAGGATTTGATCTTCACCGGTTGGCGGCAGAAATTCAGGCACATCGTCGATTTGAG
The DNA here is from genome assembly GCA_945874535.1 of Bdellovibrio sp. ZAP7. Lineage (GTDB taxonomy): Bacteria > Bdellovibrionota > UBA1018 > UBA1018 > CAIMNF01 > CAIMNF01. The sequence goes on along the minus strand of CAMCGZ010000023.1, from coordinate 4,983 downwards.
GCAATCATGAAGAAAAAACTCAGAATCGTATTCAACACTTGGACCGGGGCCATGTTCCAAAAGGGAGGTGGCGAGGTACAGCTCCTGCAGACCAAGGCAGCTCTGGAGCGTTTAGGGCATGAGGTTCTGCTATTTGATCAATGGGCCCCGCAGATAGATGTGGATGTTGCGCATCAGTTTTCTACAGAACCCGGCACCGAGCATTTCGTAAAGAAATACCGGCAGTTCGGTATACCTGTAGCAATCTCGACTATCATGTGGACTCCTCCGCCTAAGGAAGATTACCAATACTGGCGCATTCGCGACCTTATGGATCGAGCAAACATTTTGTTCCCGAACTCCCATGCCGAGTCCGAAATCCTTTCGCGGCATTTTGAAATCCCGCGAGAAAAATTTGTGAAGACGTGCAATGCTATTTCAAATGCATTTACTTCTGATGGCGAACCTAGTCTTTTTCGCGATCAATTTGGAATTGTAGGGCCATTCGTACTAGCGGTGGCCAATATCGATCGGAGAAAGAATACCAAGCTCCTCGTCCAAGCCTGTGCAAAAGAGGGTCTACCTCTGATCACGATCGGGCATGTCAAAGATCCAGAGTATTATTCCGAGTTCGAAGGATTATACTCGGGGTATCGCCACCTTGGCCCGATCGAGGACGAAGAGATGCTGAAGTCTGCCTATGCTGCATGTTCTGTATATGCACTACCTAGCCTCTGTGAAACGCCTGGCATTGCTGCTCTGGAGGCAGCATCCCAGGGAGCGAATGTGGTAGTCACCTCTGAAGGTTGTGCGGAAGAGTATTTTGGTCGTTTTGCGGATTACGTAGATTATCGATCGGTGGACTCAATTTCGAGCGCAATTGCCAAAAATTTTAAACAAAAACAAGATCCGGCAGCTGCGACGTTTGTTCGGGCTGAATTCGACTGGGCCAAGACGGCCCAAGAAGTTCTGGACGGTTATTCCAAGATTTTTTGATCAGGAGAAAAACTGTTCGTACTGAGGAAGAACTTCAGAGGTTGGACCATCGTTCCGGACAATATGGTTTTCGATCCAGATTACTCGGTCACATAGGGCCCGTACGTCGCCAATAGAGTGGGATACCAGGATAATGGTGACCCCGTTCTTCTTGAATTCCTGAATCTTCTTTTTGCACTTTTCTTGGAACTGAATATCCCCAACCGCGAGGATCTCGTCGATGAGCAGGATTTCCGGCTCCAGGTGGGCCACGACTGAGAACCCTAAGCGCGAAAGCATCCCTGAGGAGTACATCCGGATCGGTTGGTCAATAAATTCGCCAAGTTCCGAGAACTCTATAATTTCCGCCTCTCTCGCCTCAACTTGCTTTCGGGTAAGGCCAAGTAAAACTCCATTTAGTCGAATGTTTTCACGTCCCGTAAGATCAGAGTGGAACCCTCCCCCGAGTTCAAGAAGAGGTGAGACTCTTCCACTGATCATCACTTGCCCGGAGCTAGGTTTTAGTACCCCCGCCATAAGGCCGAGTGTGGTGCTCTTGCCTGCCCCATTTCTTCCCATGAATGCCACAGTCTCACCCTGATGAATTGAAAAACTGATGTCTTTCAGTGCGGTAAAACGTTCGCGGGTGATTCCCTTCAGGCTCCTTGGAAAGTTAAAGATAAAACCCTTGAGTCCTCCTGCCAAATGCGAGTAAAGAGGGTATTCCTTAGAGACCGCTTTGAACTCTATGGCGACCTTGTTCACAGAACCTCCGCAAATCGCCATGACAGTTTTTTATAGATCCATTGGCCCATCAAAAAAAAGGCTAAGCCATAGCCCATGCTAAGAATCAGCCAGCTACCATTGAGGTTCCCTTCTAGAAAAAGGCCTCTCCAATTCAGGATTAAGGGAGCGAGGGGGTTCAGAATGACGTACTTACGGAACTCTTCTGGAACCATATCTAGATTATAAACGATGGGTGTAAGATAGAATAAAAAGGTGATAAAGATGCCAATCAGCCTCTCTGCATCCCGGAAGAAAATGTTCACCGTCGAAACAATCAGACCTAAACTGTAAGTGTAAAGCAATTGGATCATTGCCAATGCGGGAACGCCAACCAGGAGAAGTGGAGAAAAAGGCTTTTGGTAGATCAACATGAACCCGAAGATGATGGGTAATGCTGCCAAAAAATGAATCAGGTCTTGAGTTGAAACAACTAATGAAAGCAGATTTCGAGGGAAGTTCACTTTTTTGATTAATGAGGCGTTGCCAACAAAAGTGTTGGCCGAAACCCCGATGGAATTCACAAACCATTGCCAAGGGAACAAACCTGAAACCAGAAACAGTGGAAATCCCTCGATCTTCACCTTCATGACAAACTTGAACACCAGCCAGTAGATGAGCCCATAGGCCAAGGGGTTGCCGAGCGACCAAAGGTATCCGAGCTTCATGTGTTTATAGCGAGCCTTGAGTTCTTTTTGGGTCAGAACTATGACCAAGTCGCGCATGCGCTCGAAATTCACTTGGATTCCCTCACCACATAGCGGAATTTATCCCGAAGGCCCACTCGGACCAGGTGGTCAAATTTAACGGCCTTTACCTTCAAAGCGCCCCCGGAGAGCCCGTGGATGGCCTTTTCAATTCCAGGCAAAAAATCAGGATTCGAAAGCACCACCTGAAGAATTTGAGTGCCGTCTTTTTTGACTAGAACTTGGAACTCGTCCACTCCGCCCGCGTTGTCGAGCACGCTTTTCATGTAATGGGTTGGGTAGGGCTTTCCATTGATTTCGATCAGGTCGTGCACCCGCCCTTGCAAGTTGACAATCAGGGTTCTTTCCGGCTCAGATCTAATTTCTGCAATGTCACCCGTTCGATACCGAATCAAGGGCATAGCCAAGTTGGTTGTGGTAGTGGCAACGAGTTCTTCTAGTCCATTCCCGAGCGATACGGTCTCATGGTGCACGATATAGTCGATTACTTCGAGTTGAGTTGGATCTTCTTTGCTCTCAGCTGTAACTCCGAACTCGGCTGTTCCATAGCGATTGAAGATTCGGCAGTGGAGTTGCTTGGCAATTACTTGGCTCTTATAGGGGTCCAAGGACTCGCCGGTTGACTCGAAAACCTGAATAGCTCCGCGAGCATCAATCTTTTCTTTCTGTACGTAGAGGGCGAGGGCATAAACGGTAGAGGGGTGGGCTTGGAGAACAAAAGGCGAAAGCCGCCGCAAACGATCCCAGAGGGCCTGGAGGTCCGAATCTGAGAGCGAGTGAGTCATGAGAGTGACCCGGTTCAGTGCAAGGTCCTTGAGTTGGTCGCGAGTTCGCTCCTTGAAGCCCCCTGAAAGAAGCGTTTGGGATGATAGCAACACTTCTAAATCAGCTGGTGCCCGCCCAGTAGAGGTCTGCGCGTATCGACTGACTGCGGCCGTCCAATCCAAGGCCTCGTTATCGTAATAAATTCGTGTGGAAATACCAGTTGACCCTCCGGTCTTCCTATCGTGAAGGGCTGCCCGAGGAAAATCCTCGTTCAGCATTCTATCGCCTTGTTCTTGAATGATGTCCTTGTCCAAAAACGGCAGCTGACGCAACGCATCGGCGCCGTCAAGCACCCAGTCAGGTTTGAAGCGGAGCTCCTTAAAAAGGTCTCGATAATACGGGACTTTTGCCTGAGCAACACTTAAGACACGATGAAGCTGTTTGAGTTTTCTAGCTGTGCGCTCGCTGGAAGTTAGCCTACGGATTTGTTCCATAATACGAACTTTATCCGTGATCTTTCGACCGGATTGAAACTCTGCAATTGGGTAAAAAAATCGGGTTTTAACCTGTCCGATCAGGCTCATAGGGCACTCCGAGATTGACGATCTAAGGCCTCGTAGTATAGTGCTTTTTCTTCACTAAATAAAGGGGTTCTTATGAAGGGTATTATCTTGGCAGGCGGGGCTGGCACGCGTCTTTATCCCATGACGCAAATCATCTCGAAGCAACTGTTGCCCATTTATGATAAGCCGATGATTTATTACCCACTCAGCCTTTTGATGCTGGCCGGGATTCAGGAAGTCCTGATTATCAGCACAGAGCGGGATACGCCCCACATCATGAACCTTTTGGGAGATGGCTCAGACTTTGGAATCAACCTGACTTACAAGGTTCAGTCCCACCCTAATGGATTGGCCGAGGCTTTTGTTCTTGGTGAGCATTTCATTGGAAATGATGATGTAACTTTGGTGTTGGGTGACAATTTGTTCTACGGTGATATTACCTTTTTCAAAGAAGCAGTTGCTTCTCAAATTGCAAAAAAAGATCAGTTCAAGGCCCGGATTTTTGGATATTACGTGGAAGACGCCAGGCGGTATGGTGTCGTAGAGTTTGATAAGAGCACGGGTAAAGTATTGAGCATTGAAGAAAAACCCCTGGAGCCCAAGTCGAATTTCGCTATTCCTGGGTTGTACGTTTTTGACTCTCGTTGTGTTCAAAGGGCAAAGACACAGAGGCCATCCAAGAGGGGCGAGTTGGAGATCACAGATCTGATACAAACCTACTTAGATGATAATGAACTCGGCGTGGGGGTGATTGGTCGTGGAGTGAGTTGGCTTGATACTGGAACTCCAGACTCTCTTTTAGAAGCGGCTCAACTGATTGCGACCACCCAAAAACGGCAAGGCCTCATGATTGGATGCTTGCATGAGATTGGCTATAGAAAAGGGTTCCTAGATCCAGTCGCATTTTCAAAGGTTGTTGCGGGTCTGCCAAGTGGGCCCTACAGGACATATTTGGAGAAAACAAAGGACTGATATATTAAACAACCCTATTTTTTTATAATCGTTGAGGGGCTTTTCTAATCTTAAATTAAGTCGCCTACTTTTTCGAAAGACAAACTATCCTGTACTTAGTGGGGGTTGATTGGACACGCGGAGCATAAAAGGCGGTCTGGAAGCTCCGTGATTCTCCGTTTGGGCGTCATGTTATTATGACGTTGCTAAAGCAAACAGGAGAGAACCATGAGTAACAACCAAAACCGCCTTATTGATTT
>CAMCGZ010000022.1 GCA_945874535.1 Bdellovibrio sp. ZAP7 | reverse complement strand
CAGATCGGATACAATTCCGGCAAGGCCTATTCTGACAACAGGAACCGCTTGATCGTCACTCTGAAGCTCAAGGTCGACCCGAAAAAAGGGGGGGAAGGGATCCGTTTGGTTTCTTTCACCCACAATCTCAATAAAAAAGGCGGAGCCCGACTGCCGGTCCATATCCCGCAAAACGGGATCATCATTCCACCGACATTCGTCAGAACCCAGTCCCGGAAAATCGTCGATGGTTTCATGACCACCGAGGAAATCACCCGTTGCACCCATGTGGATCACCATCCTCTGAGCGATCTGGTTCCCTTGCTCTCAAAAACTCTCGCACAGGCGATCGGAACCCATCTGACCCAAAAGAACGTGAATGCATGGATGGGGTTGGCCAATGAATGGCTCGCCAATGTTGCGATTCCGGAATTGCCCTCCCGTCTGGTCCTGACTCCTGCGGAGAGGCAGCTCCAGGTCGATGTCGACAGCCGGAAGTACCTCACCGGTCTCGGATTTGATTTCACGAACGACCTCTACGGAGTGTTCAAGGACTTCGCTTCGTATCGGGCGGCACTCGGCTTGGGTGAGCTTAAAACCGTGAAGACGGGGAACTCCCTTGAGCTCGGCGTGAACGCGGATCTTTCGGTGAATTCTGGAACGATGGAATACCGTGAGGATACCGGACTGAAGGCGCCGGATTCGAGTTTTCCTTGGACCGAGGTAGCGGGATCCGAGGTTTCTGCTGCGGTGAGCGGCCGGTTTCTGAACAAGATCATCAACCCGATCAAGGATCACCTGCTCAAGACTTATACCCCCGGCGCGTTTCATGTGAAGATGGACGATGATTTTTTCTCGATGGATTCACAGGGAAGGATCGATCTCTCACCCCGTATCGAACTCGATTATTCCGGGGTGGATCTCCTCAAGGTGACTTTCACCGTGAAGGCCAAGCCTGTGGTATTCACCGGTCAGGACGGAAAAACCTGGCTTCGGCTCAATCTCGATGTGCCGGATGCCTCGAGAATCATTTCAAACATGAGGCCCAGCGCCGAAGTGAGTACGGTTTACATTATTTCGAACCTGCTCTTCGGGCCTCTTCTGACCAACACGGTGTCGGCAGCTGCGCTCGAACAAATGCGCAGTGAGATGCAGGATTATATCAATGATATCCGGAAGAACTCGAAAGAAATCGACTTGACCGATTTTGTGAAGGAATCCGGAATGCTGCCCACCCAGTTGTCATTCAAGAAACTGCCCGGTGGCCAGTCGGCGATGGAAGCCGCATTCAGGATCAAAGAACTACGATTCATGGATGAAATGACAGGGGTGGCGAAATGAAGTCCTGGATCATCGCTTTTTTGATTCTAGCTCCTCTCGGAACCCGTGCTGAAGACCGGATGGTCCGATTGCGGGCCGGATCCCCGGATGTGATGGTGCGTGCTGCGGTGGGTTCGGATCAGCTCGGACAGGCTTTCGATCTCTCTCGCGAGATTCTCCGGCAATGGAATGGCAAGGATCTGCTCCAGGGGCCTTTGCACTTGAAGCCGCTTGCTCCGATCGAGAGCGGCATTTCGCTCGAAGACTACATGGACCGGAAGCTCGTGAAGGTGATTCGTGACGCGATCGGTTTCAGTTTGAAACAAATCTCGACATCCCTCGAGATTTACAAAATGAGCTACCGTGCGGGCATGCCCCGACTTTATCTACAGTCCTCGGTACAGAACGGTGATGAGCTTGCCCTGACTGTCGGTTTCGAGGTCAGATCTCTGGATGTGGATGTCGAGCATCTTCAGGTGAGTCACCACTCTCCCGGAGTGAACGTTTCTCCGACGGATGACGAAGGACGCGTCCGGGTCGAGGGGCAAGAGCACATGACCCTGATCGATGATATCTATGTGCGGCTGGAGAGTCCCGATGAGCTGCCTTTGATCTCGATAAAAAGCGCTGAAGGAGCTGCCCCTGTGATCAGTGGCCGGATCACTCTGAATGTCCGGGAGGGCGCAGGCGGATCTTTGAAGCTCGGGTTCGGCGGACATCAAATCGAGTTTTTCGGTGACGGGTTGGTGGTGAATCTCGGGACGAGGTCACGGATCGGTGGACTCGACGCCATAGAATTCGGCAAATCCGAGTTCCGGTTCAAGAATGACATTTCAGGTCTGGTTCAGGCGAAAAAGACGATGCTGATTGATCTGCTCGCCGCCCAGGCTTCCGAGTCCTTGAACGGATCCAAAATCGAGACTGCATTGCGGACAGCCATCGATCGTGTCGAGATCGGCGGTTCTCGCTACTTGAGATTCGCTAGACCCGGGCCCTTTCTTGAATTGGCGCTCGAGTCCAGATTGCACTCGATCGGAATCGTAGATGCGGACAGCGCAAGACCCCAGTTGCATGTGGGTATGGATCAGAGTCTCATTTGGTTGAACAATGCGTTTTTGGTTCCGGATGCTCTTCCGTTTCCTGTGGCCGATGCTTCTCAGGCTGAAGCAGGTGAGGCTGAGATCACGCGTACGATTCGTGATGGAGAAGCCGATGCGATCGTAGGGCTCGGCCAGGACTTCATCAATGAGTCCATTTTTACCGCCACACGAGGGCAAATCGAGCTTCCTCAGAATCCCGATTCGAAAATGGATGATTGGATCCATATCGGCCGATCCGGGGTCTTCCTGATGCTCGATCGTCCAGAGGAGAAGCTGGGACGGGTCGTGATCGATCTCGAGGTGAAACCGGGCTTTTTTCCTTCGATTGCCTTGGCCCTGGCAACCCTGAAGCGGAAATTGCAGTTCCCGGTGGTCATCCGTCCGGAGTGGGTGATCGTTGAAAGTGACGAGGGTCCGGAGCTCAGTTTGAGGATCCGGGATTTCGATTTGAGCGATGAAACCCTTCGCAATGGAATCGACGGGGTCCCTTCGAATCTGAACCAGGGGATCAACCGGAAGTGGCTGATCAAGAAGATCCGCCAGGTGCTTGCCCCTTCTGTAGGAAAGGAGATCAAGCGGATTCCTCTCCACATGCTCCAGGGCATGGATCTTGGCAAAGTGGTGCTGGAGTCGGACGGTAGAGGACGCTTGGTCCTGAAGATGAAATTCGAAAGCGGAGATGGCGGGATGGCTCAGGCCTGGGGACGGGTGATTGCCCGGATGGCTCCGCGCTGAGTGCCCCTTTCCCTGTGCAGTCGCGCTCAGGGAAAGGGGGCGGTGAATTATTTCTTGGCAGTGATCTTGCGCTTGATCGAAGCTTTCTTCTTCGCCTGGTTCTTGCGGTTCTTCATTTTTTGCGTGCGGCCTTTACGTCCTTTACCCATGGAAAATTCCTTTCGTTTTCTGAAGGTTACCTCTGATCGGGTAGAGGGTCAAGATTCGACTCCACCCTTGCGTCAATTCCATGACGCAGGATCTTCTGCCGACCGTGATCCGACCTCGAACCCGACTCATGAATTCTGGTGATTTGTCCGAAACGAATATCAGGAAAGTCAGGATGAACTTCAAGGACCGGACAATCGAATTATCTGAGATCGAGAGTCTCTACCCCTGCCGGGTGGATACGGTGAACCCTTATGCCCTGATGATCGCACCGGTCTATGTCCTGATGCGACGGAACGAGAAACTGGTCTGTGTGAAGGCCCCCCTCGATTTTTTCACGGGCGACGAGCTCGAGTCACTCAAGCGTTATGAGGTGATCTACGTTCCCGTATCGGTGAAGGAGGTGGGGCGATTCCAGACTGCCGCACGCTTGCACCGGAGCTTCATCGAACCCGTAAACGAGGGGGCAACCCGTGCCCCTTTCGAGATTTCCCATCAGGTCATGAGAGCAATAGCTCCCCTGTGGGGTTCAGGACTCTGTGTTGAGGCGTTTTTTGCATCGATTTATGCAGATGAGCTTTGTGGGCCGCTCCCGGCCGAGCGGCTCATGCAAGGAAGAGAGACGGCGATTGTCCGGCACGAAGAGGGGATTCTCCTCGGTGGTGCTCTGACTTTCGCTCTTGTTCAACTGGGTTGGCACTCCCTGTTCACGCTCAAATGGATTCGCGAGCAGGTCTATTTGCGCACGGTCGAGGGAGAGGATTGGCAGAGTCCTGAAACGGACTGGGAAACGATGGTTCGCGACCTCAAGCGCGCTTTCGTGGGCGAATCCGTTCTGAGTATACCGGTTCTGAATTCAATCGAAGGAGACTGGGCCAGAAGGTTGGCTTCCCGGGTCAAGAAGCTCGGCGAGAACTCGGTCACCCAGAAATATGAATCACTCAGTTTGAATCGCACAGGAGGCTTCTTCAATGAAGCAGCTTGAGTGCATCGGCATCTCGAACGCGGTTTCGGACGCCGATCCGGTGGTCCACACGACCATCAGCGGTCGTGCCGCGTTCGGACGTGTCGCCGATCTCCTTTGTGAGTGGGCTGAGCGTGAGCATGGATTCCAACTCGACTCCGTGAGCGGACTCAGGATGCTGGTCCAGGCCATGCTGGAGTTCTCGATCCGTGGCGAGCAACAAGGGATTCCGATGGTGGAATTCGCAGCGCCGTCTTCGAGCGTGATCGTGGCGATCCGCTTCACGAGCTGGATCGAATGCTCGCGTGAAGACGCCGAAAAGACTTTTACGCAGCATTGGTTGAACAGCCCCGAGGCCGGGCTCTTGAAAAGAATTCTGAATCCGGAGGATCGGATCGAGGTTCGCTATCAGCCCTCCACCCGTCTGGTCGAGTGGCGGGTGGTCCGACCTCTCGGGAACGTGAATCCCGAGGATATGGGGGTTTCGTTCGTGGTGATGGTCGACGCCCGGGATGAAGTGACGAGTCGTCACGATTCCTACCGCGATCTGGGAGACCTCCCCTATGAGGAATGGCTGCAGCAGACCTATGGTGCTGCCAATAAAAACGCCGCAGGTTCCGGTGAAGTGACCCTGGAAGAGGGAGAAACCCTCGAAGAGGTGGAGCTCGCACGATTCACGGTGGACCGCGAGATCTCGGACGAGGAAAGCAGGATCGTCAAAGGATCCGACGAGGCAGCAGCGGAAGAACTTGAAAAGGTAAAGGGACGGGCCGATCAACCGGATGACGCGGAAGAGGAACAGCAGATCACCCGCTCTCCCGAGATCGAAGCGCTCATCGAGGAGATGAAGCTCCAGGAGCGCACCCTCAAGCGGGACGCCTGGATAGTGAATAGCAAGGTGACCGCACTTGAGAGTCTCCTGAACCGGAAGGAACGGATGATTCTCCGCTTGCAGAGCCGGCAAAAGTCCTTGACCGAGGAAGTGGCCGATTTGCGTGCTGCGGAGCTCGAATTCAAGAACAACAATCCATTCAAAGAAAAAGCCATGCAAATGTTCGACGCTCTTTCCAAATCCAAGCGCGAGAACCAGATCCTCGAAAAGGCACTGGCTGATCTGAAGCGGAAAGAGAACCACGTCGGGGTGGAAGATTCGATCGCTGAGTCCGAGCGGGCGGCGGCGCAACGGAATCTCGATGACCTCAACAAGAAGCTCGAGCGTGCCAACCGGGCCCTCGATGCCGAGAAAGCCAAGTCCAACCAGTTGTCAGCCCGTGCGATGTCTGCCGAGAGAGAGCTCGCCAAAACAGCTCCCATGATCCAGGATCTGGAAGCCAAGGTTGAGACAGTGATGAAGACCTCGAATCAGGCCAAAAAAGAAGTCGAAACGGTCAAGCAACGACTGGTTCAGGCGGAGGCCGAAAAAAACCGGATTCAAAACGAGCTCGTCAAAGCCCAGGGGCAGATCGCTACTTTGATGAAGCGTCAGGCGTCTTGAGCAGATTGTTCCAATCGGCAGCCCCTCTGGACGCGAGGGCATAGGCACTCAGCTTGTAGAGCAAGCGCATGGCCACGTTCGCATCCCACTCATCGATGGCTTGGACCGGCTCTAGCGGAGTGCCATCGGCGCTCAAAGGCGGAGCCACTTCGACCAGGTCGAATCCGATGATCTTGCGCCCGGATTTGGCGAGCTCGCGAAGAATCATCAATGCCTCCATGAAATCCAGTCCACCCGGGACGGGAGTCCCGGTATGCGGGCAAAAGCGTGGATCCAATCCGTCGATGTCAAAACTCACCCAAACCTGCTCGGGGAGGTTCTTGATGATGTCGGCCGAAATCTTCGAGAACGGAGTTCCGGACATTTTCCGGGTCTGAAGGATCTGGTCGTAGTAGACCTCGAAGCGAGATCCTTGATCACGGGTGAACTGAAGCTCTTCTTCGCAGAAGTCTCGAATCCCGACCTGTACGAATCGGGTGATGGCCGGAATCTGCTCGGCCGCGTTCCGCATGATCGAGGCATGGGAGTGGCGGAACCCCATATAAGCCGAGCGGGTGTCCGAGTGGGCATCGAAGTGGAGGATACCGAACTCGCCCGCACATTCAGCAGCCGCTTGAAACGCCCCGAAAGGGACCGAATGCTCACCGCCGATGATGGCAGGAAGCTTCCCGTCACGGAGGATTTTAGCAGTTTCGGACCGGACTTTCCGGTTCAGCTCATCTGAAGCCCGATTGACGAAGGCAAGCGACTCAGCGAGATCCGTGCGGTTCTCAGGAACGCCTCCCGACTCTTTGATAGCAGCCGCACGAGCCGAGGCTTCCTCATTCATTGCCAGGATGCCCGGGATCTCAGGGGCCCAGTACAGACCATGAAGGTAGGGATTCAGGACTTCGAGATCGAAGAGGTCGAGCTGAGCACTCGCTCCCAGGATGGCTTCCGGGCCATGCACCGTGCCTCCTCCATAAGAGGTCGTCGCTTCCCAGGGTACCGGAAGGTAAACCACAGAGGCTGTTTCGTAAGACCCCGGAACGCCGAAAACCCCCGCAGAAGCATCTGCGGGGGCATTCGGATTATATTCAGGAAGACTGCGCGACTCAGTTGCCATCGGTGAGATTCTGGATCTCGCCAGTGGCGTAGAGGAACAAGTCCACCGAGTTCAGCTGGTAACGGGTGGTGGTCGGGGAAGTCCAGGTGATCTGCAGCTGGGCTGCCGCAATCGGATCTTCCTCGGTTCCGAAGTTGAGAGGCTCGAGCAATTCTGCCTTCACGTCCAGGGAACGATCGGTGTGGAGCTTGACGTTGGCGGGTACGAACGAGATTTGTCCGATGTACTTGCCCTTGCCGTTGAAGCTTCCACCGTAGACGAAGGTGATGCGGTAGTCGAAGCTTCCTGAAAACTTGCCGTAGATGTTCTTGAACTCCACGCGATAAACCTTAGCAATCGGTTTGGACCAGCCACGAAGCTGGGTCCAGCTGCTGATCCCGGCCGGAACGACCGAGGCCTTCAGGGTCTGGTAGGTGGTGGTGGGTTTGTTATTGATCACAAAGTCCCACACCTTGCTGCCGAGAGTGATCAAGTGATCGAGGGTGACTTGATTCGGGTTCGGTGGATTGGTGTTGGGATAAGGGTACGGGTTGTTGGGATTATTCGGATTGGTCGGATCCGAGCCGGGGAATGGCGGCAGCTGATCGACAAAAGGGGTGGGCGTCGGGTAGGCGCCACCGGTGTTCGGCTTGGTTCCCGGGTTTGGAGCCGGGGTCGGATAGATCGACACTTCGCCTTGGTTTATTTCATATTCACCTGTCACTTCGCGTACTGAAACCGACAGGGGAGCTTTGGGGTGGCGAGCACTCCTCGATTGCGCAAGCGCGCTTTGGCTGATGGTGAGCGTGGTCAAAAGAACTAACAGTGACACTTTCATCTCAATCCCCTCTCTAGGTGGCAGTTGCCATTACCGACGGTTTGGCGCAGTCCTACCGAAAATTCGGTAAAAGATCAATTTCTAAATGACGCAAGGATGCAAAAAATCGCCACTTCGAACCTAGGAAAGGAGTCTCAGGGTGTCGATCATTCCCCGGATGGAAACCTCTTTGGAATAATTGGTAAACAGAATCCTTCCCTGTTTAGAGAAAAACCCCTTTGATAACAGTCCCCTGACACCGTCGAGGGTGCCCGAGTACAGGGGGATGGCCGAATCCCAGCGTGTGATCTCCCGGTGGAGAAGGTTTCCCTGGAAGCCAAGCAAGAGGCCGAGTTCCTGAACGATCAGACCGGTGATCTCCTCATCGCCGAGCCTCAAGGCTCCGGGGTCGGTGGTCCCCCCAAGCATGACCGTCATCGACACCGTCCCGGGGTGGAGGACCCGACCCGAAAAGCTGCTCGAATTGAAGAGCACTCCGAGGATCCGGAGCCCTTCATTTCTCGGGATCAACACCCCGACTCCTTTGGGGGGACCGTTCCGGAAGTCAGTGCCCTTCGCAAATGCCGTGACGGTCACCAAGGGCGACGAACTCACTGATCTCAACGCAGAAGCGGATGCCGGGTCGTGCTTTTGGATCAAGCGGGCGAGCTCCGGGGGTGGAACGCACACGACCAGGTTCGGGACTTCCGGAAGTTCCTGGATCGGTTGATTTAAAACCAAGTCCGGGCCGAGCACGGCTTGAAGCCTGAGGATCACCGATTCCATGCCACCCTTCGGAGTCATCATTTTCGGGCGGGTCTTCTTCGGGCCCGGCTTTCTCCGGGCTTCCAAAAAATTCCAAAAGAGAGAGCGCCGGGGATCCGACGGGACCAGGGACGGAAACGCGGTCGCCAATCGAAGTTCCTCGGGAGTGGCAGCGTAGACACCGGTCACAAAAGGAGCGAGTAGGTTCTTGAGAACCGGCTCTCCCAGGTGGGCTCGGGCCCACTCTGCCAGTGTGGCACGGGTCGGATCAATGGGGTGGGCGGGCTTAGAGAAAAAACGCCAAATCGTACGGAGTGTCTCCAAGAAAGTGAGAGGAAAACGCCGCATTTTGCCATTCCGGTAAATGAACCGGGCTTTGGACTCCGGATGTACGGCTTCGAGTTCGATCCCGAGCTCTGAGAAAAAAGCCGACACGTCCGGATTCACCATCAAACTGTGGGCCGCGGTTTCAGCAGGCCCGAAAGCGGTGGTGCGGGTTTCAATCAGGCCACCAGCGCGGGATGCGGAGTCGAACACGCGAACCTTGAATCCACGCTTCTTGAGCGTATATGCGACAAGAAGGCCGCTGATGCCTGCTCCGATCACTGTCACTTCGCGGTGGTTGGGATCCAGACGTCCGATCATGGGGGCACCCTCAAACCGTGCTCGAGAACAGACGTATCCCCGGAGCCTTTCTTTCGAGTCGCGCATCGAAGGCCATGCAAATATTCCGCAGAAAGGGTCTTCCGGACTCGAGCACTGTACAGCGATTTTCAGAAATCCGGATCAGTCCGTCTTTCTCGAGCTCGGACAGTCTGCTCGGTACGGTCTCGAGGTAGGGAGTTCTCATTTCAGCGGTTTCCCAGGAGGTTTCCATCCGGGTCATCAGATTCAAGATGTGCTTCCGGAGTACAAGATCCTCCGGATCGAGAACATGTCCGCGTGAAACCGGAATTTCGCCCCGTTCGACCCGTTCGCAATAAGTTTCGAGCAGCTTCTCATTCTGGGCGAATGCCGTCCAAGCATCACCGATGGCGGAAACGCCCAATGCCAGAATCGGATTCACATGACGGGCCGTGTACCCCATGAAGTTTCGGTGCAGTCCGCCGGCGAGAGTAGCGGTGTGAAGGGCGTCGGATTTCAGAGAAAAATGATCCATCCCGATTTCGACATATCCCTCCTGTTCGAGCAGTTCCCGTCCTCGCTCGTAAAGGCGTCTTTTTTCTGCTCCATCCGGCAGGTCCAGTTCTGTGAAACGGCGCTGACCTGCGCGGATCCAGGGAACATGGGCATAGGAATAAAAAGCGATGCGATCGGGACGGAGCGCCGACACGTGCCGGATGGTTCCCTCCACACTTTCGACTGTCTGAAAGGGCAAACCGTAAATCAGATCGTAGTTCACACTGTCGAAGCCGAGCTTTCTGGCTTCGGCAGTCACGGTCCGGACTTGTTCCACCGATTGGATCCGATGAACGATTTCCTGGACCTTGGGGTCGAAATCCTGGATGCCGAGACTGATCCGGCGGAAACCGAATTCCCGGAGTAGGGCAAGATGTTCACCGGAGGTGACACGAGGATCGACTTCTACCGAAAACTCATGATCGTTCACCGGAGTGCAGTGATCGAGAATGCCCCGGAGCAGGACTGCCAGCTCATCGGGGGCCAGAAAGGTCGGGGTGCCTCCACCGAGGTGGAGCTCACCCAGAGGAATTTTAACGCGGGTCTGCAAGCGCTCCCGATACAAGGCGAACTCCTTGAGAAGAGTTTGAACGTAAGGCATTCCCACCGATCGGTTGCGGGTGATGCGGTTGTTGCAGCCGCAATAGGTGCACAAGGATTCACAAAATGGAATGTGCACGTAAATAGCCGCACCTTCGGATGACTGGAGTGCGTTCCGGAGCGAGTCGAGCCACTCTTCGGTGGTGGGATTCCGTTCCCAATAGGGAACCGTGGGATAACTGGTATACCGCGGTCCGGGAACGTTGTATTTCTCGAGGAGAGCCTGGTGGATCACGCAAAGATCTCCCGCTGATAGCGGAGAAAATTCCTCACATTCTGTTCGGGCGTCCACTGGATCACTCCGTGGCCGAGGCCGCAGACCCAGCCTTTCAGGGCCGAGCGGGGAAGAGCGAGAATCGGAGCGAAAAACTTCTCGATCTCTTTCATGCACGCTTCCGGCTCAAGGAGCATCAAGTTCGGATCGAAGTTGCCCTGGATCGCCCATTTCGAACCGAATTCACCGAGGACCGGTGCCAGCTCGGGGTGCCAGTCGATTCCCAGGCACTCGAAGGGGAGCCCTTCCAAATGCTGCCAGTGGGCGCGGTCGGTTTTTTTTGAATAGTATACGATGGGATGATTCGGGTGCCGCGCCTTGAAACCCTCCATCACTTCTTTCAGGGCAGGGACTATCGCCTCCCGGTAAAGAACCGGATCGATCTCACCGGCGCAAGTGTCCATGATCGCCACGGCATCGGCGCCGCTCCGCGCCTGAAGACTCATGTTCTCGATCAAGAAGGGAACCATCAACTTCAAGAACCCGTCATAGCGTCCGTCCACGATTCCGCGTTTGGCAAGCTCGAGCCCGCCCTGATGCGAGCCTTCCACCGCGTAAAAGAAAAGGGTCAGCGGTCCACCCACAAAGCCGAGCAAGGACTTGGAGGAGTCCAGCCCCGCGCGGATGAGCTTCAGAGCCTCTCCCTGGTAAGCGAGACCGTTCACGAGTTCGGTAGTGGATTTTCCCTCCGGGTTCAGCTTCTTCAGGTCGGTCGTGCCGTGCAAGTGCCAACCGAGCTTCGGACCCGGAGAGTATTCGAGTCCCATTCCGAGCACCTCGAGAGGAAACAGAAGGTCAGAAAACAGAATTGCAGCATCAAAATCGAAATCCCGGATGGGACCGAAAGTGGTTTCGGCCGCAAGCTCCGGAACCTTGCAAAGATCCATGAAAGAATGACTCTTTTTGAGATTCTGGTAATGCGAGTGGTATCGGCCGGCTTGACGCATGAACCAGACCGGAGGACGGGACAGATTGTTCTTGGCCACTGCGGAAGCGTACAGAGTCGGGTTCATTTCGATTTCTCCATCAGGTAACCGACTCCGCGAACACTCCGGATGACGGTGGGGTTCTCTGGGTCGGGTTCGATCATTTTTCTGAGTCTCATGACAAAATTGTCGATCGTCCGGGGGGTCGGATATTCATCCTCGCTCCAAACCAGATCCAGGATCTCATCCCGACTGACCACCTGACCGCGCTTGTCGTGAAGGAGCTTCAGCAGGGTGCACTCCTTGTGTGAGAGGCGGTGGGTCTGTCCGGACTCTTCCAAAAGGTATTCCTGGAAGTCGACTCTCGCCTTTCCGATCAAGACCGAGCCCGGTGCGGGCTCGCGGACTTCCTGGATGTACTCCATGCGCTTCAGCACATTCCGGACCCGGAGCAGGAGCTCTTTCGTATGAAAGGGTTTCACGATGTAATCTTCGGCCCCGAGCTCGAGACCGTGGATCCGGTCTTCAGGGGTTCCGGCTGCGGTGAGGAACACGATAGCCGTTCGAGGAGAGCGGTAACGCAGGCTCCGGGCCACATCAAACCCGCTCCCGTCGGGCAGTTGGACATCCAGGAGCGCCAGGTCCGGGTGTCCGGACTCTATGGCGGCGAGTGCTTCTTCGGCGGATGTGCACCAGCGGGTTTCATAGCCCTCGAGCTTCATGCGCTCGGTCAGGGTGGAGCCCACATTCCATTCGTCTTCGAGCAGGAGAATCTTATGCCCCATGGTGGTCGCTCCCCGGATCGATCTTGAATTCTAAACGGGTCAGGAAATTGGATTCCGAGGGGGTGTACTCGGCCTTCCCTCCGCACTTTTCCATCAAGGTCCGGATGAGGTACAGGCCCACACCGGCACCCTGGGACTCAGGTCCTCGATAAAACAATTTGCCCAGTTGCTCGGCATTTCCTGTGAAAGTCGAATTCCGATGGAGCATCTCGAGCCGGTACCCGGAGCCTTCCGGACGCCCCTTCAGTTCGAGGAGGGTGGGGGCGTTCCGAGTGTACTTGATCGCATTATCGAGGGTGTTTCGCAAAATCACCATCAGTGCCGAAGGATCGGCTTGAATGAACGATTCTTCGATATCCGAAGAAAGTCTCATCCTTCCCTCATTCAGCGAGTAATGAGGCAGAACCCGGGTCTGAATAAAATTCCTGATCCGGACCGATTGGAGAGTGAGGCCACCGCCCCCCTCGATTCGTGCGAGTTCGAGTGTTTGCTGGACCTGACCCTCGAGCCGGCCCACATCCTCGAGCAAACGGTTCAAGAAAGGCGTGTGCTTGGGGTTGTCCTCGATGTCCTGGAGTGCCTCAGCTTGTAAGCGGATGCTCGTGAGCGGAGTCCGGAGCTCATGAGTCACTGAAGCGAAAAAAGCCTCGAGGCTCCTCGATCGGCGCGTGTCCCGTGCGAAAAAAAACAAAAGCACCCCGTTGGTGATCAGGATGAGGAGGATGAAGGCCCCGGATTCGGCTGCGATCATCCGCGTGGTTTTGTCGAGCCGGGTTTGGACTTTGTTCGGTGCCATTCCCAATTGGGATTCGAGCCCGGCAATTTCTTCGCCCTGTTGCAGAAGCAAGGTCCCCCACCAAAGCGCCAGGATCAAGAGCGTGGTCATCCAGAGTCCCTGGGTCAGTACCAGGAGCTTGAATCTCCGATCCGGCTTTTTGATGAAATCACCCCGGCTCATGCCAACCTCAGCCCCGCACGGTTTTGAACGCTTTTTGCGCCGCCGCCATGGCGAAGTCCAGATCTTTTCCGGTGTGAGCCGTGCTCAGAAATCCGACCTCGTACCCGCTCGGAGCGAAGTACACACCCTCATCGAGCAGTGCGTGGAAGATTTTTGCATAATTGGCTTTCTGACTGCCGGGAATGGACTCGATCCGACGGACCGGGCGGGTTTCACCGCAGA
Source organism: Bdellovibrio sp. ZAP7 (assembly GCA_945874535.1). Taxonomy (GTDB): domain Bacteria; phylum Bdellovibrionota; class UBA1018; order UBA1018; family CAIMNF01; genus CAIMNF01. Next base: position 25,905 of record CAMCGZ010000022.1, on the reverse strand, counting down.
CCATCCACGAAATCGATCCGAAGGATGCGATCGAAACCGGGAAAGGCAGATGCTGATCGGCCAACTTCTGAAGTCCTCCCACCAGGCACTCGCCCATCGAGGCCAGATGCGGGTAAGGGTTCTCACGCTGGATTTTTCTCAGCATCGCGTGGCCGGCTTGCATGGCGACCGGATTCGCTGAAAGGGTTCCTGCCTGGTAAACGGGGCCCGAGGGGGCGACCATTTCCATGATTTCCTTTTTACCGCCGTATGCTCCCACCGGCATTCCGCCCCCGATGATCTTTCCGTAGGTTACGAGATCGGGGGTGATGCCCGTGAGTTCCGCCATGCCTCCGAGTGCGGTGCGGAAGCCGGAGATCACTTCATCGAAGATGAGGAGTGCGCCGTGCTTTTTGCAAAGCGCGGCGAGCTTTTGCAGGAATTCTTTGCGCTGGAGCAACAGGCCGTTATTGGCAGGAAGCGGTTCGATGATGGCGGCTGCGAGTTTGGCGCCATGAAGTTCGAAAGCCTGTTCGAGAGCCGATTCGTCATCCAAGGGAAGTACAAGAGTCTCCGACGCGGTGGCTGCCGAGATTCCTGCGCTGTCGGGGGAGGCCATTTCCGCGAGCCCCGATCCCGCCCGCACCAGGAGAGAGTCCACGTGGCCGTGGTAGCAGCCGTCGAACTTCAGGATCCAGTCCCTTCCGGTGAATCCACGGGCCAATCGGATCGCCGACATGACGGCCTCGGTGCCGGAACTCACGAAGCGCACCATTTGCAGATGCGGAATCGCCCGGATCAGGTCTTCGGCGAACTCGAGCGAGTAACGCTCTGCTGTTCCGTAGGACCATCCTCTGGAAAGCGCCCCTTCGATGGCGCTTTTGATTTCCGGATCCTGGTGACCGAAGAGCAGGGGGCCCCAGCTCATGCAGAAGTCGAGATAAGAGTTGCCATCCACATCCCGGAGCCAGGCTCCTTGAGCCGACTCGACAAATACGGGTGCTCCACCCACTCCGCGGAAACCGCGTACAGGGGAGTGGACTCCTCCCGGAGCCGTGAGTTTAGCGCGTTCGAACAAGGCTTGTGATTGATCGTGTTTCATTTGCTCTCCATCCAATCTCGCGCATGGCGCGCGCCGTAAGTGATGATCATTTCCGCGCCGGCACGGAAAAATGCCGTCCACGACTCCAAGTGGGCTCTGCGTCCGTCGATCAGACCCTTTTCGGCCATGAGCTCCACGGCCGCATATTCTCCACTGACCTCATACACCGCCCAGGGCAATGGAATTCTGTCTGAAAGATCGCGGATCACATCGAGGTAGGGCAGACCGGGCTTGACCATCAGTATGTCGGCACCCTCTTCCATGTCGCGAACGCTCGAGAGGTAGGCATCGGATGGGTTGGCCGGGTCGATCTGGTAGGTCGCACGGTCCTTGATCTTCAGATCGCCCTTCGGGGCGGAATCCGCCGCAGCACGGAAGGGGCCGTAAAATCCGGAGTGGAATTTGGCCGAGTAGCTCATGATCAGGGTTCGATGAAATCCGTTCGCATCCAGTTTTTCGCGGATGGCGGCGATGCGATGGTCCATCATGTCGCTCGGAGCGACGCAATCTGCTCCCGCCCGTGCAAAAGCAAGGGCTGCGTCTGCAAGAGCTTCGACCGTTTCATGGTTCATCACATGATCGTGCGAGTCGTTCAGGATGCCGCAATGGCCGTGGGTCGTGTAAGAGCACAAGCACACATCGACCGCGAGGAACACCTCCTGTCCGAAACGCTTCTTGATCGCCGCGATCTGATTCGCAGTGAAAGAGGAATCGAAGTGACGGTCCGCTTTCGCGCCCGGGACACCGAAAAGCAAAAAGCTCTTCACGCCTTTCTCGAGATCGCGCTCGATCTGCTTGATGAGAGTAAAGGGAGTCTCGCGGTAAACGCCGGTCAGGCCCGGGACCGGTTCTTTGTTGGGAATTCCTTCCACCACGAAAAGCGGCTGAATCAGTTTCAGCGGATCGATCGTCACTTCACGGGTCAGGTTCCGGAGTACCGGACTCTGTCGGATCCTTCGATAGCCTTCAGGATACATGGTCTACTCCACGGAAAGAATGACCGGGTCCATCCCGATTTCGGCCAACTTCTCCTTGATCAATTGAGCGGTCCGTCCGGGGCCGCATGCATGGGTTTTGCCCTTGAAAACTTCGGCTCCCACCTTACTCCAAAGTTCCTGAAAGGGTAAGCCGGAACTCCAGTACAGGCGGTCATTTTCGATGAATTTGCGCGGAACTTCACGGAACTGGTGGGTGTAAGTCGACAGTAAAACCGTGCCCGGAGCAGGCGGACTCTGAGAGTGACTCAGGAAGGTGAAGTCCTTTCCTTCAAAACCGAGCAATGCCTTCCTCACGAAAGGTCCCATCGACTCGAAGCCCTGCCCATCGAGCGAACCCTCGATCCAGAGCCCTTGCCTTGCCAGCTTGAACCAGCTTTGCGTGCCCGAGACCCAGATCCTTTTTGCAGATCCTCTCAAGGCTGCGGAGTGCTCGAGATGATCGAAGGCACGGGTGTGGGCGATGAAGACCGGGGCTTCGCTTTCCAGCAGGGCTTTTTCGCGCGGCCCGGTCGGTGCTGCCGCGAAGTCGAACACATCTCCGGCTTCGATCCGGGTGAAATCGATGTCTTGCGGCCTCGGGTTTCCACGGGTTTCTTCCACGCGGGTTCCGTCAGGTTTGACTCCCTTGATGAAGAGCACGCCCGAAGCCAAACGACTCGCACCGAGCTTCTGATGGCAGCCGCCTCCCCATTCCTCCAAGATGCCGCGTTCGGCACGGACTGCATCGAGCGTCCCCGGGTGGTGAAGGCGCTCAATGCACGCAATCACTTCCGGACGGTCGCTCCGGGTCTCGATGGCCAGTGCGCCCTGAGCGGGAGCCGACGGGCAGGTCTTGAGTGGCAAAACCATCATCCGGGTGCGAAGGAGCAGGCGGCGAAGTTCCATCGATGCGAAGGGATCCTTGGCCAGGCGTTCGAGTCCCGCGAATGCCAGAACCACTCCGTCGAGTTTTCTCTCGTATCCTTCAGGCTCGTGAACCCGGCCGAGGCGGGTGTTCACATTCCCGCGGATTTCGATGAACTGAAGTGAAGGCTCGGCGTCCGGACGGAACCGTGGCAACGCCGATTTCAAGAACTCCGGGATCAAGGTCAATCTCCGCGGAGACGAGGTTCCGATTCTGACCGGGAGTCCGTTCCGGATCCGATCTGTCACCGATTCATGAAACAGGATCACGTCGTGCGCGAGCTCGCGTTCCGGCACGGCGGCCAAGCAGAATGCCGGCGGGCGCTCGATACTCAGGTCCTTCATCGAGTGCACGGTGAAGTCCACCGATCCGTCGAGGAGTGCGTGATCCAGTTCCGCTGTAAAAAACTCTTTCCCTTCGATTTGACTCAGAGGCTTGTCGAGGATCACATCTCCGCGGGTCTCGATGCCCACCAGTTCGACGCTGACACCGGGATTCAGGCGTTCCACCTCACGGGCCACCCAGGAGCTCTGGGCCACAGCGAGGAGTGATTTGCGGGTTCCGAGTCTCAATATCGGCAACATGGCTCAGTTGAAGTAGGCCAGGTCTTCCCAGCCGTGATGAATGTGGATCGATCGGGCCAAGGAGCGCAGACGCGCGCGCTGACGGCAGGCATCCATGGCCTGGGCAATCTTCTTTTCGCGAAGCGTGCTCTGCTCTTTTTCCAATTCGAACAGGTCGGAAAGGGTGAGGAGATCCGCCTCATTTTCGGGCAGATTCAGATCTTCAGCGCGGCCCCCCAGGTGGAGAATGCGGGTTCCGGAACTGCGGTGACGGAGCACCAGGGCATCGAGGGGAGATCCGACCGGTGTGGCCAGGAGGATGATCTCTGCCGAGGCAATCTCGGTTGTGAGGTCCGAATCGGCCGCGAGGATCGTCACGCCCGCATAACCCTTTTGGTGCAATGAAACCTGGAGTTCCATCAGCCGTTCGGGTGAACGATTGAAAACTTTGAGTTCCGAGTCTGCGAAATAGGGGGCTACACTCTTCGCAATCTGGCCTGCGCCGAGCAAAAGCACACGGTGCGAGGGGTGGGGATCGAGCACCCGGCGAGCCAGTGCTCCGTAGGTGTTTCCGCCGATTCCCTGGAGGTACTGGGCCCGGATTTCTTTCGTATCCTCGAACAGGGTCTGGAACACGGATTGAAGTTCGGCCGCCAGTTCGGCATGTGCGGTCGAAAAATCACGGAAGGCAGTCTTCACTTGGCCGAACACATCGGTTTCACCCTTGATTTCGCTCTCGAGGCCGGATGCGAAACGCAGCAGGAATTCGTAAGCATCCGCTCCGGAAAACCGGCGTCTGGGAGAGCCCTCGATTTCCAAGGGACGGGCCGAGATTTTCAGGGTACGCTGACACGTACGGATCTCCAAAACCGGTGATTTCGGTTCCAGAGGCGAGTGGGCTCGGTATTCCTCAATGTGAAGTTCCATAGGGATTCAACGAACACCTTAACCTGATTCAGGGGTCCGAGTGTCATGGTTGTGTCAAAAAGTCGATCGAATGACAAATGGCTTGAATCAAAGGAGATTTTTTGAATACTGCATGGGTTTTGGTCTCGGATGGTGCTTGCTCCCAGAATCCCGGCCCGGGGGGCTGGGGACTCATCCTTTCGATCCCCGGGGTGGGGGTCAGGGAGTGGGGTGGCTCTGAACCGGCGACCACCAATAACCGGATGGAGCTCTTCGGGTTCTACAGGGGGCTTCAGGAGGTGTTTCGTTTCTCTTCTGAAAGTGCGTCACGCGAGCTCCGGGTGATTTCCGATTCCAAGTACGTTCTGGAAGGTGCCGAGAAGAATCTCAGAAACTGGTCCACCCAGGGTTGGAAGACCCGGGCGGGTGAGGACGTGAAGAACCGCGATCTTTGGGAGAAAATTCTGAAAGGCCAGGAAGTCCTGACAGGTCTGGGTTTCCGGTTGAAGTACGAGTTGGTGAAGGGGCATGCCGGGAGCGAGGTCAATGAACGGACAGACCAGATCGCCGTGCGGTTCTCACGGAATGAGCCGGTGGAGCTTTATTCTGGAGGATTTGAAAACTACCCGATTTCTTTCCGGACCGACGAAAAGTTCGAGCCGGTGTACTTGAGCTGGGTCGGTGGGAAGCTCGGGCGTCATCGGACCTGGGATGAGTGTCGGGCAAGTGTGGAAGGCAAGGCCGGTGCGCGCTACAAGAAGGTGAAAAACCGTCTGGAAGAGAGGGAAACCCTCGAAAACTGGGGTGTTCCTCGAATCTAGACCCCGCCTTGAAAAGGCGGTACAGTCCTCGGTATGGAAATGTTGATCAGCCGCAATCCCCGCACCGGGTCCGTTCTGAAGGAAATCCCGAAAAGCCCCACTCATGATCTCCCCCGGGTTTTCGAGAAAGCCGCCCGGGCGCAGGCCCTCTGGTCGAAGCTCAGTGTCAAGCAACGGGCCAAGAAGTTGCTTCAACTCCGTGAGACTCTGTGCCGTCGTGTCGACGACATCGCTCGGGTGATCCATGAAGAAAACGGGAAGCCTCACATCGAAGCCTACATTTGCGAGATCCTGCCCGCCATCGAGCTGCTCACCTATTTCGCCGGCATCGGACCCTCCAAACTCCGAGATAAGAAAGTCTCTCTCCGCAATCCGTTTTTACGCTACCGCAAGAGCCTCCTGACCTACGCGCCACTCGGGACTGTCGCGGTGATTTCACCCTGGAATTACCCCTTTTTCCTGGCCTTCGGTGATATTGCGGTCGCCCTCCTGACCGGAAATGCCGTGGTGTTCAAGCCGAGCGAGTACAGCGCCCAGGTGGGGCAGATGATCCAGGACTTGTTTGAAGAAGCCGGATTCCCTCGCGACATCCTTCAAACCCTGATGGGAGAAGGCGATCTCGGGGCTGCCATCATTGACCAGCGGCCCGCGAAGATTTTTTTCACCGGAAGCGTCCGGACCGGGAAGGCCATCATGAAGCAGGCTTCACAGTACCTGATTCCGGTCACGCTGGAATTGGGCGGCAAGGACGCCATGATCGTGCTCCCGGATGCGGATTTGGACTTCGCCACCTCCGCTGCGCTATGGGGCGGATTCACCAATTCCGGACAGGCCTGCGCTTCGGTGGAGCGATTGATCGTCCATGAGTCCATTGCCCAGCCTTTTGCTGAAATGCTGAAGGAAAAAGTACTCCGCCTGACTCCCGGGATCGATCTCGGGGTCGCGACCATGGACAAGCAGAAAACGATCTATGAAGACCACCTGAAAGACGCCAAGGAGCGCGGTGCCGAGTTCATCTGTGGTGGCATCATGAGCAGTGATCGGACCCGCATGATTCCGACTCTGGTCGGTGGAAAAGGAATCGAAGAGACCCGGATTTACAATGAAGAGACTTTCGGACCAGTGATTGCCATGACCACCTTCAAGTCGGTTCAAGAAGCGATCGAGAAAGCGAATCGCAGTGAATACGGATTGCTGGCCAGTGTGATCTCTTCGAACATGGCCTTGGCGGAGGAAATCGCCCGCGAGCTTCATGTCGGGTCGGTGATGATCAATGAAGTGCTGTTCTCGGCCGGGCTTCCTGAGACCCCTTGGGGCGGGATGAAGGACAGTGGATTCGGCCGCAAGCACGCCGAAATGGGCTTGTATGAGTTCGTGCACGTCCGTCACATCAATCGCCCCGCCATCGGCCTGCTGACATTCAAGGCCTTGTGGTGGTTTCCGTATTCTGAATCCCAGCGTGAGTTTTTCCGTTCCTGGATCCGGCTTTACCAGGGAGGGGTGTTCGAGAAACTCACCCATCTTCCGCATTTTCTGTGGAGTATGACAAAGTTCCTGAAGAACGAGCGCCGCCTGTGAGTGTGGTGTTCGTCCGGGGCGGTGCCGAGTTCGATTCGGAGATTTGCCTCCGCGGTTTGAATCTTCTCGCGCACGCCCAGATGATCGAGCTTCCCACCGGAAGCCGTTGCGGTGGCCACGGCAAATGTGGTGCTGATCGGTTGATTCTCGACCCGGATTCGCAAAAGTACGTGAATCCGCCGAGTCCTATCGAAGTGCATCAATTGAGTCCGGATGAGTTGGCCCGGGGCATGCGTCTGGCTTGTCAGACTTTCCCCTCTGCGGATGGCCTCCGGATCCGGGCCACTATCGAATGGACAGGCGAACAACAGTCGGGCTAAGGTCAGGTCCGCCACATCAGACGGGCAATCGCTGGCTTGCGCAAGCAGGCGGGAGGAAAGTCCGGGCTCCACAAAGCGCGACACCGGCTAACGGCCGGGGGGGCGGGTGTAATGCCTGTTCCACGGAAAGTGCCACAGAGAAGATACCGCCCGGTCCGTGCAAACGGACGGGGTAAGGGTGAAAAGGCGAGGTAAGAGCTCACCGCCCGTTCTGTAAGGAACGGGGCATGGAAAACCCTGTCGGGAGCAAGACCAAATAGGAAGGAAGAGTAGCTTTGCTCGTTTGACCTTCGGGTATAGGTTGCTGATGAATGACCCGGGCAACCGGGCGTCTAGAGGAATGATTGCCTCCGGTCCGCAAGGGCCGAAGACAGAACCCGGCTTACAGTCTGATGTGGCAACTTTATTTCAACGAGAGTCGGACCGGTTCGAGTAGGTCGAGCAATCCCCGGAACGCGGCAACGACCCGTTCTGAATAATGCGAAAACACCTCTTCCTTCACGTCGTCGAACTCGTGATCGTAGTCGAGGTAGGCGTTGATGAGGCTCAAGACCTCGGCCATCGGGTGCAGCTGCAGACCGCCGACTTTGTTCGGAAACCCGGACCGGTCTTTCCGTTCGTGATGCTGACGGATCACCTGGAGGACCACCTCCGGAAGGTTGGCATTTTTTGCCAACAGGTCGGCGCTCTCATTCGGATGATTCACGTACCTCTTCGCCGCTTCTTCCGACATCTTCATCACGGGAGTCGAGCTCAGGTCGCCATAGGGGGTGTGGTAGAGTCCGATGTCCTGGAAAAAGCTTGCGACTCCGAGGATCTCTGTCACCGATACGGTTTCGAATTTGAGGATCTTGCAAATCAACACAGCGAGGGTCGTGCAGGCGACGTTCTTGTCGCTTTCTTTGGCTTGTTGGACCAAACGCCGGAGGTTAGGAGTTTGACCGAGATGAGACACGAGTTGAAGCAGGTCGCCGATGATCATGCCCGCTTGTTCGACGGCGGTATCGTTGATCCCGCCGGCTTGGATGCTCTTCAGCAGCATGCGGGCATTGAACAGGATTTCTGCGGTCTTCCAGGCGATCGGGAACCCTTCGAGGTTCTGGTATTCTGACTGGATCTCGCGGATCCGACCCCGGATCGAGCTGACGGACTTCTCCTCGATGAACAGCCATGAGGTTTGCTTCTTGAGTTCTTGAAGGTAGGCCGGATCGACCGCGCTTCCTTTTGAGGCAAAGAGCCGGAGGCCGCGGTTCTGATCTTCCACAAAGACATCGAAGGGGTGGGATTTCAGGTGGGCATAGTCCGTGATCGGAATCTCGATGTACCCCGCATGCAGGTTCCGGGAAGTGACTTTGCTCAAAATGCCGGAGAGATCCACGCCGGGGCCGGTGTTCAAAGGTTTTAAAAAATCAGGGAATGATTCGCTTCCGCGGAATACACCCTTCACATTCATGTGCTTCAGGAATGTGAGGGGGCGATCCGGCCCCATTTCGTTCTCGGCATCGATCAGGAACACCGGGGTCGAAGGACGCTGGACCAAGCAGACCTCAAGGAAGCGGAGGGCGCTGTAGTGGGGATCATTCGGGTTGACGTAGATCCCGAGCAAGGCGATTTCCGGGTTCGTCAGCCATTGCACCGCCTGAAGCATGGAGGCACAAGAAATGACCTGCTCTCCGCCCTCAGTCTTGATTCGATTCAGGAATTCCAGATCGGGATGGATGAACAGAGTCTGTCTCATTCTCAACAATGATATTTTCTTCACAATCAGGCAGCAAGCGCAAAGATTTCAAGGAATTCCATTTGAGCTAGACACAAAGCGTGATAATGCAGGCGCATGAGACCTTGGGGCGTATCCGATTCACTGAAGCTGTACCAAATCGAGAACTGGGGTAACCAGTATTTCAACATCAACCCGGCCGGGAATTTGACGGTCCACCCCCGTCAGGGGCAGGGACCCGGCATCGACCTCACCAAGGTCGTGGAAGAGGTCACCTCACGGGGACTCGAGCTTCCCCTCCTGATCCGCTTTCAGGACATCATCCGGCACCGGGTGATCCAGCTGAATGAGGCCTTCAAGCGCGCCATCGAAGAAGCCGGTTACCGGGGTGTCTACCGGGGAGTCTATCCCATCAAGGTGAACCAGATGCGCGAAGTCGTCGAGGAAGTCGTCGACGCCGGTCGTGAGTACGCCTACGGGCTCGAGGCCGGCTCCAAGGCTGAGCTGACTGCCGTCCTTTCACAAGACCTTCACCCAGATGCACTCACCATCGTAAACGGCTACAAGGACACTTCGGTCATCAAGTTGGCACTCATGGGAGTGAAGCTTGGCAAGAAGGTGATCATCGTCATCGAGAAGCTCTCCGAGGTCCACCAGATCGTCCAGATCGCAAAAGAGATGAGTGTCACTCCCTTGCTCGGGCTTCGTTGCAAGCTGAACTCCAAGGGGTCCGGCAAGTGGGAAGGTTCCGGCGGGGAATTGGCCAAATTCGGTCTCACCACTCCGGAAATGCTCTACACCGTCAACTACCTGAAAGAGAATGGATACGAAGAGAGCGTCAAACTGCTCCACTTCCACATTGGTTCCCAGGTGACGAACATCCGGACCATCAAAGAGGCGGTCAAAGAGGCGACCCGTTTCTATGCCGAGCTTTACAAGATGGGCTTCAAGCTCGAGTACCTCGATGTCGGTGGCGGGCTTGGAGTCGACTACGACGGCTCCCGGACTGATTTCGAAAGCTCCACCAACTACTCCCTGCCCGAGTACTGCTCGGACGTGGTGTATTCGATTCAAGAAATCTGCAAGCACGAAGAAGTGCCCGAGCCGACCATCGTCTCGGAGAGCGGTCGTGCCATCGCCGCCCACCACTCGGTTTTGATCGTGAACATCTTCGGATCGATCGAAGTGGGAACCACCCCCATCGATCTCCCCGAGACCGACGACGAAAACAACGTGGTCAAGGAAATGCGCTACGCATTCCAGAACATCAACTACAAGAATCTCTTGGAGAGCTTGAACGAGGCGATCCAACGTAAGGAAGAGGCGCTCTCGATGTTCAAACTCGGTCTCCTGACCATCCAGGACCGGGCCAAGATCGAGCATCTGTTCTGGCAAACTTGCAGGAAGGTCCAGCAGTGGGCCCCCGACATGCGTTACATCCCGGAAGAAGTCGAAAAGATCACCAAGGCCCTGGCCGACCAGTACCTTTGTAACTTTTCTATTTTCCAATCGATGCCGGACCATTGGGCCATCCAGCAGCTGTTCCCGGTCATGCCGGTGCACCGTCTTGACGAGGAACCCACTCGGACGGCGACCCTGGTCGACATCACCTGCGACTCGGACGGAAAAGTCTGTAAATTTGTCGATCTTCGCGACGTGAAGGACACGCTCAAGCTTCACAGTCTCAAGGACGGCGAATCCTACCACATCGGATTCTTCCTGACCGGTGCCTACCAGGACATCATGGGCGACCTTCACAATCTTTTTGGGAAAGTGAATGAAGTGCACGTGTTCCTCGACGAGACCGAACCCGGAGGCTACTACGTGGAAGAAGTGATCCGCGGGAACAACATCGCATCGGTGCTCTCCTGGATCCAGTATTCCCCGGCCCACATCGAGAAAGAGGTCAAGGGCCTCATCGATCGTCGCGTGCGCGAAGGTACGCTCAAGCCGAGAGAAGGGGTGGAACTCCAGAACTTCTACGAGGCCGTGCTCCAGGGATACACCTATATCGACAACCTGAAGCCCAACCTGCAGAAAACCCTTTCTGCCGACGCCGGACAGAATCCGTTTTACGGCGGGGACATCTTGCAATGAAACTTCTGAATCAGGGCTTCGACCATGTGGAGTTCGTCGTGGCGGATCTTTCCGTACACGAGCAAATGTGGGAGAAAATCGGATTCGAGAAGACTGCCGATGTGCAGGTGCCCTCCAAAGGTTGCAGACAGGTCGTCATGTCCCAGGGGTTCGTCCGGATCCTGTTGACTGCGTATGATGCGTCTCCCGCTGCCGAAAAACAGGCGGGTTTCGTATTCCACCGCCTGCACGGCGACGGGATCTGTGTTCTGGCTGCCGAAGTGGAGGATGCTGCCAGCACCTATCGCGATCTCGTATCGAAAGGTGCGAGACCTGCCCTCGAACCCACCGCGTTCGAATCTCCCGAAGGCACGCTCATTCTGGCCGAGGTGTTTTCTCCTGCTGATTTCCGTTACCGTTTTGTCCAGCGCCGGGCCTCTTCTGATCTGTCGGTGCCTGCACCTCTGATCGACGGGGTGAAGGTCGCGCGCCTCGAAAGCCCGTCACCGACCGGTATCTTCCGGATCGATCACCTCACCAACAACATCGACATGGGTCAGTTCGACATTTGGCTCAAGTTTTACACCGAAGTGTTCGGATTCAAGGCGGTCCGTCGCTTCAACATCAAAACCGGAAGAACCGGTCTTCTCTCGGATGTGGTCCAATCCTCCTGCGGGAAGATCAAGGTGCCGATCAACGAAGCGACCGAGCCCGAAAGCCAGGTGCAGGAGTTCGTCAATCGCTTCAAGGGAGCCGGCGTCCAGCACCTTGCCTTCCAGACCCGCGATATCATCGGGGGCTTGCGATCTTATCGAGCCCAGGGCCTGAAGTTCCTGGCAGTGCCTTCGACCTATTACCAAATGGTTCCGACCCGGGTTCCGGGAGTCAAAGAGGATTTGAAGGTACTCGAAGACCTCGGAATCCTTCTTGATGGTGAGGGTGGCGGATACCTGATGCAGATTTTCACCCAGGAACTGGTCGGCCCCTTCTTTGTCGAGTTCATCGAGCGAAAAGGGAACGACGGGTTCGGAGAAGGGAACTTCCGCGCCCTGTTCGAAGCGATCGAGCGCGATCAGATCGAGCGGGGTACGCTGAAAGCGTAATCGCCCATGTTGAAGTCGACCGTCCCCGGCGTTCACCGAGAAAGAAGGTTGCGGTTGTTGACCTCGGCCCCGGACGCTTGTTTCATTTTTTTCGGAGCCCAAGAGATAGTTCGGAGCAATAGCACCCACTTCCCGTTCAGGCAGGATTCGGATTTTCTGTATCTGACCGGGTTCGATGAGCCGGGTGCCATCCTCGTTCTGGTGGGTGGGAAGTCCCATTTGTTTCTTCTGGAGCGTGATGAAACCCGCGAAATCTGGGACGGTGAGCGTTACGGTCTCGATCGTGCCCGGTCTGTTTTTGGAGTCGATGAGACCCATCCGGTTCATGAATTCCACTCCAGGCTCGATACCCTGTTGACTGACGCGACCTCCATCCGGACCACTCTTGGTTGGGATCCGGAACGGGATCAGTCCCTCTTGAAGACCCTCCACGGAGCCTCGCGCTTCAGGGGGAAGGGGCGTTTCGGTCACCTTCCGGTTCAGTCTCCTTTGCCGGAGCTCTCCGAACTCCGCTCGATCAAGGACGAGGTGGAACTCGGCCTCATCCGTAAAGCCTGTAAAGCCACGACGAAAGCCCATGCCGAGGTATTGCGCAAGGTTCGCTCGGGGATGACCGAGTTCGATGCCTTCATCGAATTCCAGTACACCTTGCTCCGCCAAGGTTGTTCGGAATTGGGCTACGGTCCCATTTTCGCCTCGGGGTTCAACGCCACCACTCTCCATTACACCCGGAACAACGAAGTCCTGAAGGAGGGTGATCTGTTTTTGATCGATGCCGCAGGTGAGTGCGAAGGGTACACTGCAGATCTGACCCAGACTTTCCCCGTTTCCCGTCAGTTTCAACCCGCGCAAGCCCGGGTTTACGAGCAGGTCCTCAGCGTGAACCGCGAGATCACCGCCATGATCAAGCCCGGAGTCAGCTACCGGGAGCTTCATTCGAGATCGGTGGAATGCCTCACAGAGTCTTTATTGTCTCTCGGCGTTCTTGAAGGCGATGCTAAAGAGCTCGTGTTGACCGGTGCCTATCGCAAGTATTATCCGCACGGGGTGGGGCACTACCTCGGACTCGATGTCCACGATGCCGGAATTTATCACGAACGCGGCCAGGACTTCTTATTGAAGCCGGGAATGGTCCTGACCAATGAGCCGGGGCTCTACTTTCGCGAGTCCGGGCCGTACTTCGGTATCGGAGTCAGGATCGAAGACGATATTTTGGTCACCAACTCCGGTTCTGAGGTGCTGACGGCCGGACTTCCCAGGACCGTCGCAGAAATCGAGTCCGTACGGAGCGGGGGAGTTTGGTCATGATCCGCCTTGGACCGCTCCAGGTCGATCATCCCTTCTTGCTCGCACCGATGGCCGGCATCACGAATTCTCCATTTCGCCGTCTCATGCGCCAATACGGAAGCTCGGTGGTCATCAGCGAGCTGGTCTCGGCAAACGGAATCGAGCACGCCTCGCACCGGACTCTCGAGCTCCTCAAGTTCGTCGAGACCGAGCGCCCCGTGGGTCTCCAGATCTTCGGCGAGGACGAGGAGAATCTCGTCCGTGCCTGCCAGGTGGTCGAACGGATGGGTGCCGATTTTGTGGACCTCAACATGGGGTGTCCGGTACCCAAGGTGGTCAAAAAAGGCGGTGGTGCCGCCATGTGCCGGAACCCGGCCCTACTCGCGCCGGTACTGGCCGCCATGGTGAAGTCGGTCAAGATTCCGGTCACGATCAAGATCCGGACCGGCTGGGATTCCGGGCTCCGAAATGCGCACGAGATTGTAAAGGTGGCCACTGATGCCGGAGTCGCTTGGGTGGCCATTCACGGCCGGACCCGGGCACAAGGGTACAGCGGCCTCGCCGATTGGGATTTCATCGGTGAAGTGAAGGCGAAGAGCGCCCTGCCGATCATCGGCAACGGCGACGTGAACACACCCGATCAGGCGGTGAGTCGCTATAAAACTTACGGAGTGGATGCCGTGATGATCGGGCGTGGGGCTCTCCGGAATCCGTTTTTATTCGAACAGAGCCGAGATTTGCTCGCCGGGCGCGAGAGTCGTCCCGTCACTGCCGAGCGGATCATCACTCTCCTGAAGACCCAGCGGGCGTACCTTTCAGAGTGTTTCGAGGGTCGTTCGGTCATGCTCCATGCCCGGAAATTCCTGGCCTGGTATTCGAGCGGTTATCCCGGTGCAGCCGAATTCCGGAAGAAGGTCTTCCACATTCCCGAGGAAGAAGAACTGTGGAGCGAGGCGATCCAGTTCTTCGAGATTTCACTTAAAAAACGGGACATGAGCTTTCTTGAGGAGCCCTTCCTCATGGGCGGACACGGCTGAGGGATCAGCCCTTGAAAATCGAACGCAGATCCTGCATCGACTTGAGTAGCGAGTCGGACTGGGTTTTCATGGCCACCGCCTCCTGGTTCGAGTTTTGAGCGAGCTTGGTGTTCTCGGTAGTCGCAGTATTGAGCTGCGTGACCGCTTGATTGATCTCGTCGAAAATATCAGCGCAACGGGTGCTGATTCCAACGCCCTGGTCGACCTTCGAGGTGCTTTCGGCAACAATGGAGCTCACTCGCTCGGAACTCATCTGGAGCTTTTCGAAAATCTCGTGAGCCGCAGTGCCGCTCATTTCAGCCAGCTTACCGACTTCTTCTGCGACCACTGCAAAGCCTTTTCCTGCTTCACCTGCCCGGGCGGCTTCGACCGATGCGTTGAAAGAAAGCAGCTTCGTCTGGAAAACAATGTCATTGATGACTTTGGTTTTCTCTGCGATCTCTTGGATCAGCTCGGTGATCTTTCCGATCTCCCGGTTTCCGCTCTGGATCTGGCGGATGATGGCTTCCTGTGAAGCCGAAATCTGGTGCATGGCTTCTTTCATCTGTGCGATGGATTCTTGCCCGTCGTGAGCCGTACCCCGGCTTTCTTTTGAGAGTTGTTTCGATTTTTAGCTATGGTCGGCGTTCCGTTCGATCATCGAACGGATTTCTTCGATGGCGCTTGCCGTCTCGGTGATGGCTGCCGACTGCTCGGTCGAGCTGGCCGAGAGGCTGTCACTCGTGCGCGTAAGTGAACTTGCGGAATCTCCAACAGCACGCGCGACGCTATCGACCCGGGTAAACACCGAGAATGCCGATCTGATGCTGCTCAGGGTGATTCCGAGCACCCCGCCGATTCCGATCAGGGTGGCCAGCGCCAGGAAAATCACCATGCGGAGTCCGTTTGCGCGTTTTTCGGCTTCGATCGTTGCGAGGATGGTTTCAGACCTGCGATCGACGAGTTCTTTCAGCTTGATGAAGTTCTTGTTCTGAATCGCCCGTGCCGGAGCGTATTTTTCACGATAAACCTTCGATGCATCCGGATTCTGTTTTTGAATCAACACCACCACTTCGTCCTCGGCCGCATCGAGGGTCTTTTCGTCGAATTCGGCCATCGAGCGGTTCAGGTTTTGTGCTTCTGCGTCGTCATCGAGTAGTTTGCCGATTTCTTCAGCGCCCTTGGCATAGGCGGCATCCGCCGCTTCCTTTCGGTCGGCTTCGGAAGTCTGGTCCGGATTCAGGAGGTATCCACGGAGTGCTTCCGACATGGTGACCATGTGGAGTTCTCCCTCCCGCATCAGGCGACTCATTCGAATCGCCCGATCGGCGCGGGCGTCCGTCTGGTGCGAGGTCAGGTAAATGTGCCAGGAGACCCAAGCCGAACACAGGATGAGGGGCAGGGTCGAGAGGGACACTTTTTGGGTGAGGGAAAGTTTCATGATTTCTTAAGTTTATGCGCTTTTGGACGGAGCCTCAATCCCAGAGACTTGACGGAGGTGTCAGTCCTTTAATTCCGGCTCGGATTCGGCTAGACTCCCCGACATGAGCGAATCCAATCTTCACGTGATCGAATGGCTCCGGAAGGTCCAACTCGAGTGGGAGTTGCCCGTGGATCAGTTAGCCCGGCTCTGTCACTGTCCGGTGGAGGTGCTTCAGCAGCATCTCGCCTTTTCTGCGTCCGAGATCGAGATTCTCCCCACAGTCCCTGCAGGCTTCGATTCGGCCGTGACCCTGATCGGGATCTTCAAAAACATCCGATCGACTTATCCCGAACCCAAAGATCAGAACGGATGGCTCCAGAAGGAGAACAGTGTTTTTGAGGGGCATCGGCCCATCGATGTGATGGCGATGTCGCCCGAACACCTGGCCTTTGTCGGGTACACCGTCGAGAGCGGACTCCGTTTGACCGCTAAAGATTGAGGATGAGCATGAGAAACTGGTTTGTGAGAGTCGGATGGATCGAGGGTTTGTCGTTATTGGCTTTGTTCGCTTATGCCATGCCGATGAAGTACCTGGCAGGGGATCCGCTTCCTGTGCGGATCATCGGCTCCGCTCATGGCGGACTGTTCATGGCCTACGTCGCCCTGGCCTTCATCCTTTATGATCGTGAAAAGTGGTCTGCCAGGGTGTTGGTGGCAGCTTTGATTCTGTCTTCGGTTCCGTTCGGAACCTGGATCTTCGAGCGGAAGTTCATGCCTTCGCCAGAAGGATCGTCTTCCCGTCGATCGTGATGATGAACCCCCGCTCATCGGTTTCGATGTGACGGAGGAGTTCGTGGTAGGCATTCGACAAGAATCGGGCATCTTCGTGAGTTCCCTCGTTCGGATGGGGAACCGAGCAGGTGAGCCGTCCGGGTGAGTATTTCAGCGTGGTCGGATCGAGTTCGAGCGTCCTCCCGTCATTCAGGCGCAGGCTGAACCCGAGCTCGGGAAGTCCGTCTATGGATTGGACGAAATAAATCGTGTCCTCGACGTGGACGGTCTTATGCTCCTGACCGATCCGGATCTCGAATCCTTCTTTGCAGCGGTAGAGATTCCTCGAGAAGGCCTGCAGGGTCCGCTCATGGGCGATGGGCTCACCATTGGACAACCACACCCCGTTCCGGGTGAGGATCAGGTCCTCGAATAGCCCGAAAAGGCTGGTGTCGGATTGAGCACTCATGGTTTTTGGCGCTGTTCCTCGAGTTTGAGTTCCTGAGCCAGCTTCACCCTCGAGGCCCGGCGGAGGGCTGCGGCCTGGTTTCTCCGCTTCTCAGCCTCGCTGACGGGTGCCAGCGGCGGAACAGGCAGAGGTTTTCCATCGGCTCCCACGGCTACGAAGGTCAGGTACGCGCTCACGTTATGGAATTTTTCTCCGGTTTTGGGATCCTCGGAGTCGACCCGGACTCCGACCTCCATCGAGGATTTCCCGGTGGCGTTCACACTGGCTCTGAGTTCGACAAAGTGGCCCAAGCGGATCGGGGCGATGAAGTGAAGGGCGTCGATCGAGGCCGTCACCACCGACGTCCGGGCGTGCTTTCCAGCCGAGATGGCACCGGCAATATCGATCCAGGACATCACAGTCCCCCCGAAGATGGTCCCGAGCGCATTGGTGTGCTGGGGGAGGACGATTTCCGTCATGGTGACCGCTGATTCCGATGGGGCTTTGGGGGCAAGGTTCATGCCTTCATTCAAACAAAAATTTGCCAAATATTCAGTTGCAAATTTTTTCAACGCGGGTGGATACTTGATTCGGGAATGAGCCGCTCCATGGATTTCAGGAGCGGAGTTCACTGGAGGAACGATGGAAAAAGAGCAAGGCGGCTCGATCAAAACGGTTCAACCGGATGGAGCAGCGGTATTACAAGAAGTGGTACAAATGACCGGTCTCCCCGAGGATGTCCTCGGACCCCAGATCGCCCAGCTGCTCGGCACCCCGGGCGAAGGCGTCAGTCAGTTGACGCTCGATCAGCTCCGTTCCGTTCTTCTCAGCTACCTCGAAACTGTCAATGACGAGATGGTCGAGTCCGAATCCGCCCAGAGCAAGCATTGAGATTCCTCGTTCTGCTCGCGGCCTTGATTGGGTCTCCCCAGAGCTCCCTTGCTGAAGTGAAGGGGATTGATGGCGTGTTCACCCAGCCCTTTCAGTTTTTCTTACAACCCGGAGTTGAGACCGGGCTCGGGATCGGAGACTTGTCCGGCAGTATGGGGTTTCACCTGAGCCCGAAAGTGTATACCCGTCTCAAGATCGAGCTCGACGGGATGTACTTCGCTCCGGATATCGGTCTCGGAGTCATGACCGGGCTCAACTCGAGCTATCCCTCTTTTTTGAGTGCGGGATTCATTGCCGGGTTCCGCGAGCCCCCTCCGAGTGTCGGATTTTATGGTGGGCTGATCACGGATTCCTTTTTCGGAGCCGATCAACCCACGGGCATCTCGGGGCGCGTCGGAATTGACATCGATTACCGGGTCAGTGGCGCTCAGTTTTTCACGGAGCTCCGAGTCGGGACTTTCTTCCACAGTCCGGGCGGGGTTGCGGCACGCTACCTCCTCTTCGGAATTCATGCAGGTCTTCAATTTTTAATCGAAATTTAGATAAAAAATGACGCGCACTTCCGTCGCGATACGGTTTTATTTTCTTGAGTGATCACGTATCATGGCCGATAGGCTTTCAAAGGAGAAACCGAACCCCATGCTGATTCTTCCCTCACGACCCAAGATTCCTTCCAGTCTCATTCAGCCCGATGTGGTGGGATTCAGCCCGGAACTCTCTCCTCAGGGTTACATTCCCAATCCCATCGTTGTGGAGCAGACCGCACGAGGCGAACGTCAGTACGACATCTATTCGCGTCTTCTCATCGACCGGATCATCTTTCTCGGAACCGAGGTGAACGACACGGTGGCGAACCTTCTGATCGCCCAGATGTTTTTCCTCGAGTCGAACGATCCCGACAAAGACATTCACTTTTACATCAACTCTCCGGGCGGTTCGGTTTATGCCGGCCTCGGAATTTACGACATCATGAATTTCATTCAGTGCGATGTGGCCACCTACTGTATCGGTATGGCCGCCTCCATGGGGGCCTTCCTGCTTTCTGCCGGAGCCAAGGGCAAGCGATTCTCACTGCCAAGCGCCCGGATCATGATCCACCAGCCGCTCGGTGGAGCGCGTGGTCAGGCCTCGGATATCGAGATCCAGGCCAAAGAGATTCTGTATCTCAAAAAACGTTTGAACGAGGCGCTCGCCCGTCATACCGGACGTCCGATCGAGCAGATCGAGAAAGATACGGATCGTGACAATTACCTGAGTGCTTATGAAGCGGCCGAATACGGCTTGATCGACAAAGTGGTCGAGAAGAGAGGGGCTTGATCGATGGATACACCTAAATACGGGAACAGCTCCGGAAACCTCACTTGTTCCTTCTGTGGAAAGAGCCAAAAGGACGTAAAGAAGCTCATTGCGGGTCCCACCGTTTACATCTGTGACGAGTGTATCGACCTCTGCAATGACATCATCCGTGAAGAGGGCCAGAAGACAGGAACTGCCGCTCCGGGCACTGGACCTGCCTCGGGCAGTCTTCCGAAGCCTGCCGAGATCAAGTCATTCTTGGATGAGTACGTGATCGGCCAGGAAAAAGCGAAACGCATCCTGTCGGTTGCGGTTTACAACCACTACAAGCGGATCAATCATCAGTCCAACTTGAAAAAGGGCGATAAGGGCGGAGTCGAGCTCGCAAAGAGTAATATTCTTCTGGTCGGTCCGACCGGATCCGGGAAAACCCTTCTGGCCGAGTCTCTGGCACGGGTGTTGAACGTTCCCTTTGCGATTGCCGATGCCACCACTCTCACCGAAGCCGGGTATGTGGGTGAAGATGTCGAGAACATCATCCTCAACCTCTTGCAAAATGCCGAGAATAATGTCGAAAAAGCGCAACGCGGAATCATTTACGTGGACGAGATCGACAAGATCTCCCGCAAAAGCGAGAATCCATCCATCACCCGCGACGTGAGCGGCGAGGGGGTTCAGCAGGCGCTGCTCAAACTCATGGAAGGCACCATTGCCAATATTCCGCCCAAAGGCGGCCGAAAGCATCCCCAGCAGGAATTCATCCAGGTCGATACCCGGAACATCCTGTTCATCGTGGGTGGGGCCTTTGTGGGGCTCGATAAGCTCGTTGCCCAGCGAAGCGGCAAGCGTTCGCTCGGCTTCAATGCCAATATCACTAACAAGGAAGATCTTTCGCTCTCCAAATTGTTCGCCAAGGCGGAGCCCGAGGATCTGGTCAAGTTCGGGATGATTCCCGAATTCATCGGCCGCGTGCCGGTCATTGCCACCCTCGAGGAACTCGATGAGGCGGCTCTGGTGAACATCCTCACCCAGCCTAAGAATGCGCTGACGAAACAGTACACCAAGCTTCTGGAGTACGACGGAGTCACGCTGGAGTTCGAGCCGGATGCCCTCGATGCGATTGCCAAAGAGGCGATCAAACGGAACACCGGAGCGCGCGGACTTCGGGCGATTGTCGAACAGGCGATGCTCGACGTGATGTACGACCTTCCCGGCGATCAGACGATCAAGAAGTGCGTCATCACGAAGAATTCGATCGTGAAGGGAGAGAAGCCTCTCCTCGTCACGGGCGAAAAACGCGAGACTGCCTGATCAGGCGCGAGCCATCTCCGATTTGGGGCGCATACTGAACAGGACCCAAGCCGCCGAGGCGAGGGTGACGGTTCCGAGAGCACCCATCCAGAAGGTTCCGAAGTCGTGGGTCACGATCACACTTCCCAGTAGGGATGCACTGATCGCGATCCGGGCGATCTCGCCCGTGCGTGCCCAGGTCTTCGACTCGAGAATGGCTGCCCAAAGCGAGATGCCGAGCCAGAGTGAAAATCCGATCAATACCCGCTCCAGAATGGTGAGCGGAGAATCGTTCCGGATGATCAGAATCAGGATACCCATCGACAGGATCATCTGAAGGGTCAGGTAAATCGAAGAATTTGGCAAAGCCTTCGAAACATACTTGATCTGATCCTTGGCAGTGCTGTGGGGGCTCTTGTTCTCATACGGTCCGAGGTTGCGCGGACGCCATCCCGGAGGCATGAACCAGATCTTGATCTTGTCCACAAAGTGGGTCGCTTGCTTCATGTCGCTCCAAAGCACCATGAACCAGTGGAAGTTGAGGTAGGTCGGGTCCCAGGCTTTCGGGTGGATGGTGATGCCGTAGTACACCTCTTCGACCTGATCCTGATACGTACCGAAAATCTTGTCCCAGATGATGAAGGTCCCGCCGTAGTTCTTATCCCAGTATACGCGGTTCGCGCCGTGATGGACCTGGTGGTGGTAAGGAGTATTCAGCCAAGCGTCGATCCACTTCGGAAAGCGGCCGATCACCCGGGTGTGGGGAAGGAATTGGAATACGAGGTTTCCGGCCACGACCGGGATGATGATTTCGGGTCCGAATCCCATCACAGCAAGGGGCCAGTAAAACAAGAACGAGGCGGCGCGCTGGGTGAAGCTGGTTCGGAGCGCCACCGCATAATTGAGTTCTTCTGCTGAATGGTGAGTGGCATGGGCTGCCCAGAGAAAGTTGATCCGATGACCGGCACGGTGGAACCAGTAAAACAGGAAGTCCACGCCCACATAGCAGATGAACAGATTGATTGCCGTCGGCTCAAGCTGGGTGACAGCAAAGTGATCGTAAATCCATCCGTAACTCATCATCACCAATACGGAGACGAGCACGTTCACGCATTGGGCGATGATCATCGTTCCCATTCCCATGATGCTGTCCTGGAAGGAGTAGTATCCGTTCTTCTTCCAGATGCAGTAGACGAATTCGATCAGGACCAGGGAAAGGACTGCTGGAGCAACCAGGGCATAAATATTCAGTGCGTTCATGGCCCTTGGTTTTAACAAAAAAACGGCAAAAATGACACCCCGAATTGTGCCTGCCGTGTGGTAGTCAAGGGTTTGAAATCAAACCAGTTTCAAAGAAGGGGCCGGTCGGGACCGGAACTTCACGGGCATCGACTTCCAAGCCCGGGCTTGCCTCGATCCGGGAGGGGGAGGCCGGCCAAGGCAGGGTGGGGGCGTTTTCAGAGGCTAAGGAGTCTGAGGAATTCCGGATCCATTCATCCATCTTTTCGGGGTCCCAGAAGTCGAGCCCGAATCCCCCTTCTGAGAGGTCGGTGTCCCAATCGGCACTGAAAGCGAACAAGAGCTTCCAAATCCGCACGCGCTTTCCGGTCAGGGGGCCTCCCACGAACTTGCGGGGAACCACGAGACGGGTTTTCCATTGCTCCTCGAAGTGTGGAGTCTGCAGTCCGAGGATCTCGAGAAAGCTCATGCCAAAAGCCGTGCACCCGGCGCTTTCCCCTTTCAAGGGGCGGGCATTCAGTCCGGCATAGATCCGGTCGTACCCGCGGAACTGGTATTCGATCCAGTAGGCGAGGGCTCTCTGGCAAGAGGCCGGTGAGATCAGGAACCGGATGAACGAGCTTCTGCCCGAAGAAAAAGTCGAGCGAAGGTCTTCTTCAATCTCTGCCGGAGCATCGAGTTTTCCTTGGTAATTCTTGAAAACCACGCCGAGACCGTAGCCTTCCTTGAAGAGAGCCTGGCGTTCTTCGGTGTTGCCGGTCGAGGTCGCTCCCGTCAGGATCCGCGTGCCTCCGCAATTCAGTTCGACATAGAGGTGCCCGATTCCGTGTCGTTTCAGTCCTTCGTACCGGATGATTTCATTGCGAATGGCAGAAATCGCCAGTTTGCGGGGCGAGCGCCAGTCGGTCCGGGTCGGAGCCGGGATCAAATGGAGGACCAACTCGTCAGCTAAGACGGGTGACGGAGTCAGCAGGTTCCAGATCAGGGCCAGGGTCAACATGGTCATGACACCCTACATCAAGCTGCTCCGAAATCGAATCCAAAAGTAAAGAAAAAACGCATGACACCGGGACCAATGTCACTTCCTTCCCCCTTGAACCGTCATGGCAACGTCATCGTGCGATTTTCCGGCAAGGTTCCTGTCCTTTCTCCTTTATTTCGCGGCCGCGCTTATGATGAACTAAGGATCAGGAAGGAGTCGTAGGGAAGGACTCACCCGACCTACGCAATCTCAACATGAGCAAGCAAGCGAAAACTGAGAAAATCACGGTACCGGTGCTTCCACTTCGTGAAGTCATCGTGTTCCCCCACATGGTGGTTCCACTTTTCGTCGGTCGCGAAAAATCCATTCGCGCACTCGAGGAATGCGTCGAGAAAAAGAAGGAACTGTTCCTGGTCGCCCAGCGCGCCGCCACCACGGTGAATCCGGGTGAGAAAGACATTTTCCAAATCGGAACTCTCGGGACCATCCTTCAGATCCTCCGTCTCCCCGATAACACGGTGAAGGTGCTCATCGAAGGCAAGCGTCGCGCGAAGATGCTGAAGTTCTCGGACGGCGAAGCCATGATCGAAGCCGACGTCGAAGTGATCGCTGAAGCTTCCGACAAAGGTGTCGAGGCCGAAGCCCTGGTCCGCTCGCTGAAGGCCACCTTCGAAAACTACGTAAAACTCAACAAGCGCATTCCACCCGAGATGCTGATGAGTGTGAACGGGATTGAAGATCCCTCCCGCCTCGGGGATGTGATCGTCGCCCACCTGAACCTCCGTTTCGAAGACAAGCAGGGCGTGCTCGAGATCACCGATCCGACCAAACGCCTGGAACGCTTGCTCGAACTCATGCAGGGCGAGATCGAGATCCTCCAGGTCGAGCGTCGTATCCGCACTCGCGTGAAGAAGCAGATGGAGAAGTCTCAAAAAGAGTACTATCTCAATGAGCAGATGCAGGCCATCCAGAAGGAACTCGGCGAAAAAGACGAGTTCAAGGCCGAAATCATGGCGATCGAAAAGCAGATCAAGTCCAAGGCCATGAGCAAAGAAGCCAAAGAGAAAGCCATCAAGGAAGTCAAGAAGCTGAAGATGATGTCTCCGATGTCGGCCGAGGCCACCGTGGTCCGGAACTACATCGACTGGCTCATCAACCTGCCTTGGGGTGAGTACACCGAAGACAGCCACGATCTGAAAGTGGCCGAAGACATCCTGAACGAAGACCACTACGGACTCGAAGACGTGAAAGAACGTCTCCTCGAGTACCTCGCGGTCCGGACCCTGACCGAAAATTCCAAAGGGCAGATCCTTTGTTTCCTCGGGCCTCCGGGGGTCGGTAAGACCTCTCTCGCCCGTTCCATCGCCAAAGCGCTCAACAAGAAAATGGTGCGCGCCTCGATGGGTGGGGTTCGCGACGAGGCCGAGATCCGCGGTCACCGTCGTACCTACGTGGGAGCTCTTCCCGGGAAGATCATCCAGAGCCTGAAAAAGGCCGGATCTTCGAACCCCGTGTTCCTCCTCGACGAGGTCGACAAGATGAGCATGGACTTCCGTGGCGATCCGTCCTCGGCACTCCTTGAAGTGCTCGATCCGGAGCAGAACATGAACTTCGGCGATCACTACTTGGAAGTGGATTACGATCTCTCGAAGGTGATGTTCGTGCTCACTGCGAACTCGATCAGCGGAATCCCACGCCCGCTCCTCGACCGCATGGAAGTGATCACGATCTCCGGGTATACCGAGATCGAAAAGTACAACATCGCCAAGAAATACCTGCTCACCAAGCAAATGGATCAGCATGGTCTGAAGTCCGAGGACATCTCGGTCGATGACGATGCCCTCCGGAATGTGATCCGTCTCTACACCCGCGAAGCCGGGGTGCGGAATCTCGAGCGCTTGATGGCGACCCTCTGCCGGAAGGTGGCCAAGAAACTGGTCGACCTGAAGATCGAGGCCGCCCGGAGCAAAAAGTCCGAAAAGATCGCGGCGATCCGCGTGAAATCCGAGGATCTCGAAGAAATGCTCGGGCCACCACGCTACCTCCAGAACAAGCTCGAGGAGAACAACGAGGTCGGTCTCACGAACGGTCTCGCTTACACTGAGATGGGCGGCGAAATGCTCCAAATCGAAGTGTCGGTGGTTCCGGGCAAGGGTGCGGTCAAAATCACCGGTAAACTCGGCGATGTGATGCAAGAGTCGGCCACGACGGCGATGTCTTACGTACGGTCTCGCGCGGAAGCTCTGGGCCTCAGCCCCGACTTCTACCAGAACATCGACATCCACCTGCACGTGCCTGAAGGGGCCGTGCCGAAGGACGGACCTTCTGCCGGGATCACCATGACCACTGCGATCACGAGCGCTCTGACCAAGATCCCCGTGAAGCGCGATGTGGCCATGACCGGAGAGGTGACCCTCCGCGGTCGCGTACTCCCGATCGGTGGTCTCAAGGAAAAGCTCCTTGCGGCCAAGATCGCGGGCGTGAAAACCGTGCTCATTCCTAAAGACAACGTGGCGGATCTGAAAAAGATCCCGAGCGAGATCAAGGAAGGCATGCGGATCATCCCGGTCGACCATGTGGATCAGGTGCTTCGTTGCGCTCTGTCGCTCGAGAAGCCTGAAGAGTTCCTGGCGAAGGCCGGCGGAGTGGGTGAGATCCCTGCCGCCATCCTCGAGAAGGCGACCACCAAGACCAAGCCAGGCACGGCAGTGAAGCACTAAGCCCTGATTGAACAGAAGCTGAAAAGGCCCCGGGGGGTATTCCCTTGGGGCCTTTTGTTTTCAATGGTTTAGGCTTTTAACGAGGAAAAAAGAACACATTCTTTAATTTTTGTTGACCAATTTAGTCAAGAATATATACTGAAAGACTGAGGGTGGATTTATGAAAAAAGCCTACGTTTTGATTGCTGTATTGGTACTGAGTTTTGGGACCAGCGCCTGTTTAGAGTCGGTTGCTGGCGCGGGAGATCCTGTGAGCAGAAGTGATTCGGGGGGCGGTGCCGCTCCTTGTGTTCATTCTTCCGGTTCTGGTGCATGCTCGAGGTCCGGTTCAGCACCTTCTTTTTAATTTTGGAGTTCCTGCTCCCATTTTCGTTCTTGCTCCTCAAGACGCCTTAGGTCTTGTTCCGGAGCAGGCCGTTGAAGGGCTTGAATCTCCCCGAGTAGGGTTTTGATCTTTGAGCGAAGCTCCCGCACT
>CAMCGZ010000021.1 GCA_945874535.1 Bdellovibrio sp. ZAP7 | reverse complement strand
TATCGACCTTTTTTAGGGATTCGATGATCTGTTGTTCTGTGTACCTTTTCTTCACAATGGTCTTCCTTCCTTGGTGGATCTCTCCACCAGTTTAATGCGGGAAGACTTAAATTCACACTGCTTCAGTTTATGGGGCCAACCTCACCACCACTTCAAATTTCTCAACCCTCGGTTTATCTGGCATGCCTTCCAATCAATCGAAGTAGGCCGACTTGAACGAGAATTTTCGGCCGCGGAGTACGCGACCTTCAGAAGCGTTTGAAGTGGCCTGTCACACAGGATGTGTGACAGAGAAAATTGCCCATGCGGAGCCTCCGAGCAGGAGCGAGGGGGTGAACGCCAAGTCTGCCCCGAGCCACCATCACTCCAACATGGCCTGGAAAATTTTCTGGAAGTAATTCCCCTTGAACACTTTCCGCTGTGTTTTCACAAAATCCTGAAGACTCCAATCAGGATGATCGTAAACATAATCCACAAAAGCATGGCTCACCAGAAATAGACAACTCAGTGGCTGCAATTGGGATCCGGTCAACTTGCCCGGGAAACCCGTGCCGTCGGGTCGCTCCTTTTGTTGCAAAAGAATCTTGGCGGCGTCCGGGTGGGACTCGCTGTCTTGCCGGGCCAACTCGGCCGCATAAGCCGGACCTTCCAGGTAGGCCCGCTGTTCTTCCGGGCTCAGGGTCCCCATCACTTTCTGGAACTCCCGCAAATCCCGGATCCTTGCGAGGGCGGGTAATCCGAAATAACGAGCGTCATGCAGATAAGCCACATAAATGAGTTTATCGAGCGTGGCGCTGGAGACCCAACCGAGCCGGGTCCCGAGTCCGCACATCACCTCACACAGGAGCTCGACATGCTTTTTCAGGTAGGGGGAACTCTTGCTCCCCGATTCGAAACGCTGGATCAGATTCGATCCGCCTTTTCGTTTGCGCATTTGCTTGGTCAGAGATTCCATCTTGTCCCGCACATCCCGTCTGAACGCCTGGTCCCTGACCAATTGGGGCTCTGACACCTCAAAAGCACTGTCGCGGACACAAAAAGCGTCATATGTCGCTTTGGGGATTCTACGCTCGAGGTGGATCCCGATTTTCGACCCGAACTCGAGTCCTCCGAGTGCACCCCTGGTCTGATGC
This sequence comes from Bdellovibrio sp. ZAP7, assembly GCA_945874535.1. Lineage (GTDB taxonomy): Bacteria > Bdellovibrionota > UBA1018 > UBA1018 > CAIMNF01 > CAIMNF01. The sequence continues at coordinate 38,490 of CAMCGZ010000021.1, read as the reverse complement.
TCGATCTTGAACACGATCTCTCCCTGGATGGGAGGATGGATCCGGTAGGGCCCGAGCATCTCGAGGCTGATCCGATCCCGAAGCTGAAGCGCATTCGACTGTTGCGGACTGAGGATGAGAGCCATCCCGGTCTGACTGATGTCGGCTAGGGTGGCCGAAACCGATCTTTGAGCCACCGGAGAATTCACATTCTTGATTTTCCTGATGAGGACCTGCTTTTGATCTGTCGGGTGAAAGTATACCCGCTTTTCCGCACGGTTCTCAGTCAATGCGATTTCTTCGGGGAAATGCAGCACCAGTTGACTGCCTTGGATCCCGACCACCTCGGTCTTGAAAGCCGAATCGCGAATCTCGAGTTTGAGATAGACGGTATCTCCGGACTGGAGCTTCAAATCCGGTCGCGCCTCGATCGAAACCTCGATCAGGTTTTCCTCTGGATTGAGTTTGGAGAGGGTCAGTGGCACCAACCTTCGGCGACTGGATTTCCAGAGGTGGTTCGACCCTTCTCTCCGCGCTCGAACCAGCACTTCCAGGATTTCCTTGAAACGGGCAGAAATCCTGTAAGGTTTCTTGTTGACCATGCTCCCAGTATAAACGGAAACCCAATCAAGGTGCAATCCACCGTTGCATGGAAAGAAAGTAGAGTGCGGGATAGGCGGATAACCAGGCCCAGAAAAAACGATTGAGCCCGTAAACCCGAAACACCAGAACATGGAATCCGAGACCGAGGACCATGAACACCCAAGCAAACCAAGGGCCGGCCAAAGCCAGCGGAAACAGAACCTCGAAGAGAAGCATCCCGAGCGAGAGCGCTTTTGCAAGACCGGGTAATGAGAGGATTTCAAGCATCCAGGGCGGAGTTCCGTAACGATTAGTCATCAAGAAATCCTGAAGAGTCTCCCCATTCCTCCAACCTGAATGCCGGATCTTAAGCAACCCTGAGACAAAGTAAGAAAGCACAGTCTGGAAACCGAGGTAACAGAACACCGCCCGAACGAGCACAGGGTGGGAATCGAGGACTCTCATCGCAAAAGTGCCGGCAAGAACCTGTGCGGTCATGAAGTCGCTTCCCCCGTTGTAGGCCCCACGATGCCGGAAGGGGATCAGGAACTGGAGTGCCATCAGGCCCCCGAGAACCGGGAGATTCGCAGGAATCAGAATCAGCCCCACGGCTCCCATTGCCCGCACACCCTGCACCCACCTGAAACCTACAGGTGAACACAAACCTTTTAAAAGAGCGCGGATCCCGTTCGGAAACCTTAAGAACGGCGGGGTGAAACCCAAACCGTCCCCGGCCAACAGGAACTCCGCACTCTGAACCGTCAACGAGACTCCGAGAAGCACTTCCTGGATCCGGATCAGGAGCTGGGTGAATTCCACACACCCTCCCAAACCGGCTCAGACACCCTTCCCGTCAGGTCGGACCAACTCAACTTGAAATCGATCCGCCCCGTATCAGGATGGATCCTTCTCACCCTCCGCGCCCCTTCGTCGACCAGACAAAACTCCAGGTCCGGGTGTCCCGGATTCAATGCAAAATCGAGCACCAAGGTCTCAAAGGCATGAAACGAATTGGGGCGGGGACTGTAGTACAATCGATCCTTGGCTGTCCTGCCCGGGTTCGGAACCGGTTTCCAAGCGCCAGCTTCGCCCCCGGTTTCCTGCCGATACTCCAGCAACGGAACATTCCCGGTGTTTTCAAAAAAACGCCAGGAGGGAATCCAAGATCGCATGAACACCGAGGCTTCTCCCGCTCGCCACGAGGCGAATCCGAGCACCCCGCCGACAACCCAAGGACCCCAGATCCAAAGTCCCTCAGGCATCGAGCATTCCTCGGTGGGGATGCCCCAACTCCTCGAGCATTTTTTTGGAATCGAGTCGCCCCTCCCAGCGGGCGATGACCAAAGTCGCAATCCCGTTCCCGAGCATGTTGGTGAGAGCCCGTGCCTCGGACATGAACCGGTCCACCCCGAGAATCAAGGTCAGACCGACCACGGGAATCTCGGGAACGATGGCAAGAGTGGCAGCAAGGGTGATGAACCCGGCACCCGTGACGCCCGAGGCCCCCTTCGAAGAAACCATGGCCACCAAAAGAATTCCCAACTGCTGCCCCAATGAAAGGTCGATCCCGAAAGCCTGGGCGATGAAAACAGCCGCCAAAGTCAGATAAATATTGGTCCCGTCGAGATTGAAGGAATAGCCGGTGGGCACCACCAGGCCGACCACAGTCCTCGGACATCCGAGCCTCTCGAGTTTTTCCATGAGTGGCGCCAATGCACTTTCAGAGGATGAAGTCCCGAGCACGAGGAGGATCTCGGCCTTTAGGTACCGGAGATAAGAGAGGATCGAAATCCCGCAGACCCGCGCTATCGAACCGAGCACACCGAAGATGAACAAGGCGCACGTCAGATAAAAACAAAACATCAGAAACAGGAGCGGACGAAGTGAGTCGGCACCGAACTTTCCTGTGGTGTAGGCCATGGCGGCCCCGGCACCGACCGGTGCGAGGAGCATCACCTTTCCCATCCATCCGAACAGCGTGTGATTCCACTTCTTCAATCTGGAAACGGCACGAGCCCGGAAGTGACCCGGCGCAAATAAAAGCGCGACTCCTGCAATAATTGAAATCACCAAGACCTGGATGAGATTCACCCCCGCGAGTGGATTCATAAGATGACCGCGGGGCGAGGTGTAGGCTGAAACCAAACCCGAATCCAGACGTGAAGGATCGAGAGGAAAACCGGAACCGGGCTTCAACAGATTTGCAACAGCAAGACCGATCGCCAGAGCAAGAGTCGAAACCACTTCAAAGTAGACGAATGCCTTGAGAGCGATCCTGCCGGCTTCTTTTTTGCTGTCAGCCCCGGCAATCCCGAGGGTCACCGAACAGAAGATCACCGGCCCCACCAGAAACTTGATGATGCGGACAAAACCGTCTGCCAGAGGCTGAACGGACGTCCCGAGTGATGGCGAAACGATGCCGAGCAAGGCCCCACCCACAATGGCAAAAATCACCCAAAAATACAAAGACCGGACCCAGCGGCTCATGAGCGGGACGCCCACTCGACCAATGCTCTGAGCTCAACCGGATGGTGGTCTGTCCGTTCGCCGGTTTTTTTACCGAGTCGGACCACCACACGTTTTTTAGACGGGATCACAGCGATGTATTGCCCGAGAATCCCGCGGGCATAGGGAACCTCTCCATCCTGAGTCTTCAGGACCCACCACTGGAATCCGTAATAGTCCACCGGCTTTCCCTCAGAATTCGCAATACCGTGGGGCCGGATCATCTCGCGGACGAATTCAGGATCCAACACGCGGTTCGATCCCCAGGTTCCTCCGAGTCGTACCAATTCACCGATTCTGGCAAAGTCACGCGCTTTGGCGTTGAAGCAACAATAGGCTTTTTCGAGACCATCAGCGTGATCAAGTGACCAAAGGGCATCGGTCTCGGCCTCAAGAGGCACCCATAATTTCCGGGAGGCATAGTTCGATAGACTCTCATTGACCGCCCGCGAAACCACCATTCCGAGCAATTGGGTCGTTCCGCTCTGGTAAGAGAATTGGCCACCCGCTGGAGCTACCAATCTTTGCTTGAATGCGGTCCGGAGAAGATCGCTTCCGTAATAGGCTTCGGTGGTGATCGAGAAAGGATTCCAATAACTCTCATCCCAATTGAATCCGCCGGTCATGGTCAGCAACTGGCGTATGCTCACCCGACCTTCATCACGACCCTGCCACTCGGGCAGATAGTGGTCGATCGATTCATCCCAAGATTTGATTTTACCTTCTTGACGGGCGACACCGGCGAGCAGGGCAACGATGCTCTTGGCCATCGAAAAGGATCCGGAAAGCACACCCTCTCCCCCATCGAGGTCATAGCTCTCGTACACGATCTTCCCGTCCTCGAGCACCAAGAGCGCTGTCGTCTCGAGCTCGCGGAGCTGACGGGCGAGTTCATCGGACGGACCGGGCAGGCGCCTCTCTGAAACCGGAAAGGGAACGCGTGCAGCTCCAGCGGCAACCATCCGGTTCTCGAAAATCTTGTAATCGTCGATGGCGGCGAAATTGTGATAAACCGCCTTCGGCAACCAGGGCTTCAAAGCCAGCATGCTTACCAGTAACACGACTGAAAATGCTGAAATGCCCGTTTTGATATTCCGTTTTTCGATGCCGAACCAGGTGTTGCTCATCCGATGTACTCCGATGTACTCCGCTGTTCTCCGATTACCGTTCGAGGATCTGTTCCCTCTCGGGCCCGAATCCGACGAAGCGGACCGGTACCCCGGTGAAATGTTCTATTCGTGACATCAGTGTAGCAAAGGCGGGGTCATCTGGGTGAGCGTGTTTCCAAAGTGGAAAAGTTTCGTAGAGTGGCTTGAGTCGGGAAAGCTCCTCGGCACGGGCGGGAAACCGGTCCATGCGCAGCCCATCGGGTGTTTCATAGGCGGTGGCGACCTTGAAAACCCCTTGGAGCTCCTCGATACCGCACAGCACGTCCCCCTTCATCAGAGCGATCTCGTCGATCCCACCCACCTCTACTGCATGGCGTAAAGCGACCAGATCCTGCCAGCCGATCCGTCTCGGCCTCCCGGTGGTGGCACCGAACTCTCCCCCGGCTTTCCTGATGGACTCCCCGATCCGGACTTCGTCGGGATCATGATCCCCCCTCATTTCGGTCGGAAAGTCGCCCGAGCCGACCCGGGTCAGATAAACCTTTGCCACGCCGATCACTCGGGAAGATCGCAAAATTTTGGGATAAGCAGCACCGATTCCGGCTGAAGGAGCCGTGGTGAACGACGAGGTGACATAGGGATAGGTGCCGTGATCGAGGTCCAACATGACCCCCTGCGCACCCTCGAAAAGCACTTCTTGACCGGAATCGTGGGCTTGCTTCAGCAAAGCGGTGGAGTCGACCATCAAAGGCGCAAGATCCCTCCGGAAACCCGAAATCAAGGCCCAGGTGCGCTCACGGATTTCGCTCAAAGTGGCGGGTTCGAAGTGGTGTGCGTAAGCTTCATGAAGCCGATCGAGCTTTCCAAGCAGGGTCGTGTCATCCGAGTAAAGATCGATCACCCGGATCCCGATGCGTCTGGCTTTGGCTTCATAGGCGGGTCCGATTCCCCGACCGGTGGTTCCGATGTGACCGGAGGTACCACGACTGGAGCTCTCCCGGATCAAGTCGACTTCCTTGAGAACAGGGAGAATCAGGTGGGCTCGCTCGGACACCAGAATCCGCTCCCGCTCATCCCGGAAAACCCCGGCTTGCTTGAGGCCCGCGATCTCATGAAAGAGAACCTGAGGATCGAGAACCACGCCCTCTCCGATCAGGCATCGGGTCCGAGGATGGAGAATTCCGCTCGGAATGAGATGGAGAACCGTCTTCTTCCCGCCCACCCAGAGCGAGTGCCCTGCGTTGTTACCCCCCTGGAAGCGCACCACGAGATCAGCCGAGGCAGAAAGGTGGTCGACCACCTTGCCTTTACCCTCGTCTCCCCACTGCGCACCCAATAGAATCGTGGCCATTATTAAGAAACGAAGGCCACCTCGGATTGAGAATTGGCAGGAGCATGGTCGGCCTTGACCTTGGGAATGGTCCCGGTCACTTGCACCAGACCGATGCGCTTCAGGATCCTCAGGTAAACCCAACCGATGTCGAACTCATACCAACGGTGGGAAAAGCTCGGACTCTTCGGAAACTTATGATGATTGTTGTGGTCCAGTTCTCCGCTGATCACCCAGTTGAGCGGAAACAGGAACCCGATGTTCCGGCTCTCGTCTTTGGCGTCGTAGTTCTGGTACCCGATGGCATGAGCGAGAGCATTCACGCCTCCGACTGCAAACAGAGGGGAAATAGCGAAGTTCATCACAGTCAGGATCGAGCCGTACAACGGGCCGAAAAGAATCATGAGGAGAATCCCGCCGATGATCGGAGCCTGGAAAGTGTGGTCGGCGATGTAACGTTCCAATGCGGTTGCCGGAATCCGGGCGCGAATCTTCCGGACTTCAGGCCAATTTTTAGCCTGCGTGTAGTCGAAGGCCCCGAGGAAAAACACACGGAGCAGTCCCTTTTGAGAAGGACTGTGCGGATCCTTAGGGGTATCAGAATGGGCATGGTGGTAAACATGAACACTCACCCAATCGAGCTTGGACATGCTGGTGATGGTCCAAAGCACCAACTGCATGGGAATATCCACCAGGGGATGGATCTTGACCGATTGATGGGTGTGCCCGCGATGGAAAGACAAGCTCATGCAGGTGATGGTCACGTGGGCGGTCAGAATCCAGAGCGCCCCGAATTTAAGCCAAGTCCGGTCCTCGAACCAGGCCCCGAAAAACCCGAGATCGCCCACCAAACCGGGAATCAGGTAAAAGCACGCGGTCCATCCCGCAACAATCCAAGTATAGAGAGCAATGTCCTTCAGAGTGGAATTTTTCATAGGTTAAGAAGACCACAGAGCGCCGGAAAGCAGAAGCAACGCAATGTAAGTCTTCTGTAAGTGTTTTTTTTGATCCCCATGACCGACTCCGTGATAAGGTCGGGAAATCATGACTACATTCCAGGTTTTGATGGAAGCGTTCTTCCTCGCCCTCACCCGCCTCATTCCGCTGGCACCGGCCATCAACGAGAGCTTGGCCCACCGGCTCCTCCATTGGTCGCTCCCGGTCCAGGAGCTTGAGTTTCTCGTTCTCCTGACAGGCTCGATCGCTTTCCTGGTTTTTTTCCGCTACGACTGGCTCGGGATGCTTTCGGCCGGACTGACCACGCTCGCGCGCCCCTTCAGCCTGCGTCCGGAACGGAGGACTCTCGACCAGCACACCCTGATTTTCCTCTTATTGGTGTTCATCCCTTCATTCCTGGTTTCCCACTTCGTCCGCCCCTTGATCCAGGAAAGTGAGAGTCTCTCGCATCCTTTGAGCTCGGCCGGCTTATCTCTCGTGCTGGCCTTCCTGTTCCGCTTCTCCCACCGGTGGAACAAGCGTATTTTCGGCTTGAATCACCTGAAGCTGGTGCATGGATTGCTCATCGCTGGAATCACCCTGCTTTGCGCACATCCGGCGTTTCCACTCATCGGGCTCCTCTGGATCGGATTCGCCCTCACGAACTACCACTACGAGGCCGTATTCAAGTACTCGATGTTGACTCTCGGACTCCACCTGGTCCTTCAAACAGTCGGCTTGTTGGGGCATACCGGATTGAAAACAGCCTTCGAACAGCTGGGCGCTTTGAACGCCATGGCGATTCTGGTTCTCAGCTTCAGCGTGTTCTGGATCGGGCTTGAGCACCTCCAGAAGACACTGTCGGAAACCACCTTCAAGACCTTCCAGTGGCTCAATGTCCTGGTCGCTGTCTTTTTCACCGTATTGTATTTCCTGCCGGCATGAGGAAAGGAACCATGGAAAAAAAGGATTTTATCGCCAGCATCGGCAACACTCCCCTGATCTATCTCAAGTCTCTGTCCGATCTGACCGGATGTGAGATCTATGGAAAGGCGGAATTCATGAACCCCGGAGGTTCGGTCAAGGACCGGGCCGCCCTCGGAATGATCGAGGATGCCGAGAAGAAAGGCCTGATCCGTCCCGGCTCGGTCATCATCGAAGGAACCGCCGGAAACACCGGGATCGGTCTTGCGCTCATCGGAAACATCAAAGGCTATCGAGTGAAGCTTCTGGTGCCGAGCACTCAGTCTCAAGAGAAGGTCGATACGCTCCGGGGCATGGGTGCCGAGGTGATCGTGGTGCCTCCCGCCCCCTATCCTGATCCCAAGAACTACCGGATCATCGCCGCACGGATTGCCGAAGAAGAAGGCGCTTACTACATCAACCAGTTCGAGAACGAAGCGAATTACCTGGCTCACTACCGCACCACCGGTCCCGAAATCTGGAATCAGACGGACGGCACGGTCGACGGTTTTGCTTGTGCGATCGGTTCCGGCGGCACTCTCGCCGGGGTCTCGATGTACCTGAAAGAAAAAAACGCAGCCGTGAAAATCGGATGCGTGGATCCGGTCGGATCCGCCATGCACGCCTACTTCACCAGCGGAGTCGCAGAAGTGAGCTCCGGAGAATCCATGACCGAGGGGATCGGCCAAGGTGCGGTGACGGCCAATGTCCGTCCCTGCCGGGTGGATCTCTCCCACCGGGTGGACGATCAGACGATCCTGAACATGGTTCACTACATCGTTCAGAAAGAGGGGATCTTCCTGGGAACGTCCTCCGGGGCAAACCTGTGCGCGGCCTACTTGCTCGCAAAGACCCTGGGTCCGGGGAAGCGTGTCGTCTCGATCCTCTGTGACTCGGGTCAGAAATACGTTTCCAAGGTCTACAATCCGACCTTCCTTGCCTCAAAAGGTCTTCATGCGAGCTCCAAACCCGAGGATCTCTTTCCGGCTCTCGATCGCTTGCTGCTCGGTTGATTGTTGGGTTGATTCCTGGGTTGAGTCCCGACAGGTGTATAAATTTTATACGCTCCAAGGAGGCCCGAACTGGCCCTTCTTGCGAACCACCGTCCAGCTTGTGAAAAATTCTGCATTGATTTCAATCACTTAAAGCACAAAACTCATTCAGTCACCCATTGGCACCCCTCTTGCAGACTTACTGGATAGAGAGTTCATTTATGCGAAAGGAAATGAGGACTATGAAAACTTTTACCCGCTTTTTCAGTTTGGCTGTGACTGCCCTGGCTCTGTCGGCCTGCGGTCAAAACGCTCAACCCCTGAGCTACAACCAGTTCGGTCTCAATAACAATGGATTCGGAACGGGCCAGATCCCGACCCAGGGCGGATGCGTTCCGCTCCAGACCGGATCCTTCGGATTCTCGGCGACCAATGCCAGCATGAACACCGGTGCGCTTTATGCCGGTAATATTCCTGGCGCAGGCCAGTTCGGACAAGTGGCCATGGGCGGAACCTCCCTCGGTGGCATGGGTGCCGGAATGATCCAGTACCAACCCAAGCAAAGCGGAAACGGAACCCTCCAGCTCGGAGCGACCCTTAATCAATCCGGTCAGGCCAACATCACCGGCATGATCCAATTGGCCCCTTCGGTGATCCAAACCGTCATGTACGCCTCGGGCGGCATGTGGGGCGGAATGAACACCGGAATGAACGGTGGAATAAACGGTGGAATGCCAACCAACACCACAGGTCCTTGCGTGAGCTCAATCGCGATCCGCGCTTACCAGAATCTGATTCTGAATCAGAATAATCCTTACGGCGGTTACAATCCTTACGGCGGAATGACCAACCAAATGGGCGTCACCGGCGGAACTGGCCAGATCCTGAACGCCCTGGTCTACCTGTACCTGAACAGCGGAACCCCGGTCGGCCCCTTCGTGTTCTGATCGTCCTCTGAAAGAAGTACTCGAACTCTCTCTCAAGACCCCTGCCCGAGTCCTCCGGGTGGGGGTTTTTTTTCAGCAGGAAATCACATTCCGAGCCAGGTAACCCTTGGCATCATCCTCATACAGGTCGAACTCGACCTTCTGGCCTTGTTTCAAACTCCTGAACCCGGCGCCCTGGATATCGTTGTAATGGACGAACACGGTTTGTCCGTCCTCGATCTCGATGATGCCGAATCCCTTCGAATCATTGAACCACATCACATGTCCGATATGCATCGTCCCCTGATGCCTCCCCGCTTCCATTTTGACGGAAATCGAGGCGCACTGTCAAACAACGAAACGCACCATCAGGGATAAAATTCAAAAACGGCTTCTTGCTCGCCCAAATACCCGAGTACTTTTCTCACTTCGCGTTCCTGAGCCAGCGGATTGGATTCGAGCTCACGAGCGACGTGTTGGAGCGTGGTGGATCTGTCCTCGATGACGCCAATTTCCTGATGGCGATCCGAAAGAGCTGATGCGACCCGGTACCACTGCTTCAATCCCGGACTCTTCAACCAGAAATCGAGGAGACCACTGAGCAAAATGAGCCAAACCCCGAAGAACCCGAGCCAAATACGGTTGATGTCGATCTTTTTACGCAAGCTCACCAGGACTTGAATGTCTCCCTACCTCTGAATTTAGCACGGGTCCCCAGGGCTTGTTCAAGGCGAATCAGCTGATTGTACTTGGCGAGTCGGTCGGTCCGGGACGCAGACCCGGTCTTGATCTGACCTGCATCGGATGCCACTGCCAGATCCGCGATGAAACTGTCCTCGCTTTCACCGCTCCGGTGGGAAATGACCGTGGTGTAATTCGAATGTTGAGCCATGCGCATGGCTTCGAGAGTTTCTGTCACAGTGCCGATCTGGTTCAGCTTCACGAGCAAGGAGTTGGCAACCCCCCGCTCGATCCCTTTTTTCAGGTACTCGGGATTGGTCACGAACAGGTCGTCACCCACCAACTGAATCCGGCTTCCTAGACGGGTCGTGAGCAATTTCCAACCCTCCCAATCGTGTTCGGCGAGACCGTCTTCGATCGACAGGATCGGGTACTGGGAAACCCACTTCTCGTACAACTGGACCATGTCCGCGGAGGTCCGGGGCGCCCCTTCGAATTGATAAACGCATCCGTTCCCGTCTTTTTTCGAAAACTCACTGGAGGCGCAATCCAGAGCCAATGCGATCTGGGACCCGGCCCGATAGCCTGCGGTTTCAATCGCGTCCAGAAGGAGAGTCAGGACTTTCTCATGCGATCCGGGGCCGGCCTCGGCCTCGACTCCGAGCTTGGGAGCGAAGCCCCCTTCATCTCCTACAGCCGTGGTGAGACCGCGCTTGTGAAGAATCTTCTTCAAAGAATGGAACACTTCCACTCCGGCTCTCAATGCCTCGGAAAAACGATCGAATCCCACAGGAATGATCATGAACTCCTGGATGGCGATGCCGTTGTCAGCATGTTTGCCCCCATTGAACACATTCATCAGAGGGACAGGAAGGGTCACGCCCCGCGATCCGAAAAGACCGGCCAGGTGCTCGGTGAGTGCCAGCGGATGGATCCGGCTCGCGTCGAGATTCAAAGCATGCAACCGGGCAAAAGCCATACTCACCGGAAGAATCGAATTGGCACCCAGCTTGGACTTGTTCGGCGTGCCATCGAGATCCCGCAGCAAATCATCGAAAATGGCTTGATTGTGGAACTCCCTCCCGACAATGGCCGGAGCGATTTCACGATCGACATGGGCCAGAGCCTTCAGCACTCCCTTACCGAGATAACGTTTGGCATCCCCGTCCCGGAGCTCGAGCGCCTCGCCCTCCCCGGTGGAAGCACCGGATGGAACGATAGCCGAAGCTCGGATGGAACCTGAAATGAGCTCGACTTCCACCGTGGGGTAACCCCGGGAATCGAGAACTTCACGAGAAACGACCTGATCGATTTTTAGCATCACTGAACTCCTGCCTGTCGTTCGATTGTTCCAGAGGAATGCCGGATTCGCAAGACAACCCGCTGCGAAATGACTCGACCCGCCATCATCAGATGACTTGCAGAATGAAAAGGAGTCGGGTACGTTTCATGACATTCGATCACCGTTGTGGGGGTATAGCTCAGTTGGTAGAGCGTTTCCATGGCATGGAAAAGGTCCTCGGTTCGAATCCGTGTACCTCCACCATTTTTTCAGACGGGTCGAGTTAACCCGCCCGGCCTTTTCAACCCGGAACTTTCCCAATACAGTCCGCGCCGATGGCTGTATTCGGTTCGCCCAGGCAGACCCTGGAAGTATTGATCGAAAACCAACAGCGGGAGTTTCGCATTCCGAAACTCTTCCGTGAACTTCTACTCGAGGTGGTACTCGGTGTGGTCGGATTCCGCGAAGAGGGCTCCGGAAAAGCACCGGATGTGTTCCTCATGTCGGACTTGGGAGAAATCCAGAGCCGCTTGAAGGGAGCCGATCCCATCCCCATCGGCGACGGCCCCATCCATTCCATCACCGTCAAGAAAGCTTTGAAGTCCTGCGGGGCCCTCACCCGCGATCGTGACTGGTCGGTCTACCTGCTGATGGACAAGAACAGGATCCATTACGGCATTTTTAGAAACTCTCCGTCTCCCTTGAACGAGCCGAGCTTTCATCGACTTCGGACCCTCACTGAACCCACCACACTTTTGATCGGGGTGCAGAGGTCGGGCGAGTCGGTGGTTGAGATCCGCGCCTACGGAGGACCGGTGATTTACTTCGACACCTCCGGCAAGAAAGAGAAGCGGGACCATCCCGCTCTGCTCATCCAGTCGGTTTCAAAGGCCGTTTCCCGCGATGTGCCCCCTCCGCTCCGGAACAAGCTTCGCAGATTTTACGAGAAAATCATGGAAGCCCTTTTCACAGGGCCCCACGGGTGTCTGATCGCAGTCCTCGAGGCCGGTCACCCACCCCCCGAATTGCTGAAGGATGGAATCCACCTCCATCCCCCCTTGGACCCAGTAAAAGTGCTGCACTCGCATCTGATGAAGAAATCGTCGGAAACCACGAGTGCTCTTTTTGCATACTCCAATCTGATCCGTAATATGCTCGAAACCGACGGAGTGACCATCTTCGATACACGCGGCAGGATTGTCAGCTACCACGCATTCGTACTCGATCCGGGCGTGAGCACTTCTTACCTCGATCTGACCGGAGGCGCGAGGAGTCGGGCCTACCTTCGGATGAAGACAGCACTGGGAAGCCGACTCTATGCGGTCCTGTACAAATCGCAGGACGGAGATGGTGAATTCGAGGCCTTCCGAGGCTCAGGCTGAACCTTCGTTGTCCTCATCCGGAAACTCGTCGATCATGCCTTCGCGGATCTCCTCCAGTTCGCGGAGTCGTTTTCTCAAGCGAAGTTGGATTCCGAGCCGTTGGACCAGGGGGAGCAAGCGCTCTGCCAAGCGCTCCTCTTTGACCACGAGAAAATGAGGCAATCTCTTCTGCTGCTCGATCGAGCCTAAAATCGCCTCGGCAGTCTCCTGCTCGGGACTGGCATGGGCTTCGAGAGTCACGAGACCGAGCAATCCCATACCTCGCTCCGCCACGGCAGCACACTGGACAAAGACCTCCTGATTACCCTGAAAGCGGGTCGCCGGGAGAAAAAACGGTGAGGCTTCCCAAACACCATCCTGGGGAAGCTTCGCGACTTGAATCCGTTGGATACGGGATTCCTGCACTTCGATCGGATCGAAACGCGAGAATACCTCCTCCGGGAATTCCTTCACTTCGGCTCTCCAGGTTCCTGCCACCTTCCAGAGGTGGTAACAGTAATCCTCGGTCTCGCCGAGAACAGGAATTTTCTCGTCATCCAACCGCCCCACGAGGAAATTGATCCCGTCGAGGACCTCGAACAAGAGTTGCTTCTCGTCGAGACGGAGAGGCTCGGGAGGGAGTCCGGGACGGCAGGATTCGTAGCGTTCGACCTGGTCTTCTAATATTTCCACCCGGATTCCATCGGTAGTGGCGAAGTCGAGCCCGAATTCGGGAATCCAGTCCCCGCTCCGGTACCCGAGGTACCGTTGTGCCGGATCGGATCCTCTGAGAATCAACATCCGGAAATCGGCCTCCTGGTCCTCACCGAACAGGATGCACACGCTCCGGTCGGCAATTTCCATCCAGATGCCCGTCCATTCATCGAAACGGGTCCAAGGGGCGAGATCGTGAAAACGGTCCAGGATTTGATCGGGACTCATGGTGATCTTGAGAATAGCTCACAGCAGGGTGGACTGAGAAGGCTGAAATCGGTAAAACCATGCCATGTTCAAGATCCCGGTCCCGGTTCTGATCCTCCAGCATCCACAGGAGCCTTCGCGAAAGGACAAGGAAGCCGGTTCGGCAGCCCTGATGACCTCTCTGCTGGAACCCTGCCATGTGGCAACAGGGCTTTCTTGGAGGAGCCTTCCCCAGGCCCTGAAAGGTTGGAAAGGCATCGAAGACCATCCAGACCTGGCCCGTCCGGCACTGTGGCACACCCTGTACCTGGGCACCAAAAAACATTCCGAAACGGGTGGCCGGCTTGATCCGGGAATCTACTACCTCGACAAAAAAGGGAACCCCAAAGATCCGCCCGAAGCACCTGAAATCGGCGGACTGATCCTCCTGGATGGAACCTGGGCCCAGGCAAAAACTCTTTGGTGGAGAAACGCCTGGCTCCTGAAGACGAAAAGAATTTACATCATTCCAAAAGAGAAATCCCGTTACGGAAATATCCGCAAAGAACCCCGACCCGAATGCGTCTCCACGCTCGAAGCAGCGGCAGAGACCCTTTCATTCTTGGGACTCGATCCCGGCATCGAAGCGGCTCTCAAGAGCCGCTTTTCAGATGCCTTAGGGAAATTAGCGACGTCCCTTTGATCCTTGCTGCATTTTTGCCAGCATGTCCATGGCCGCTTTCATTTGAGCCTGCATCTGGGGATTGTTCATCTGGCCCATCAAAGCACCCAGATTCGGCGGCATACCACCGGCACCGCTCATCATTTTTTGCATCTGGCCCATGGCATCGTTCATGTTTTTGGATCCGGGGAACGCCATCTTCATCATTTGTTCAGAAGCCTTTTTGAGCTTCAAGAATACGAAAACGTTCACCGCGGTCAGAATTGCCACAAACACCCAACTGATGATCACCCAAGTCGTCATAGTCCCGCGAGCGTAGCCAAGGAGAACAATCTCCGTCAAGGCCAAAAGACCCCCGGAACTCCGGGGTTTCGCTGCCCGTCAAAACAGGAATTCGCATCGAACTCGGGCATATAGCTGGCACGGATCGGGCCTTCATCGGGGAAAAACAAAGAAAAAACCCAGGTCAGCAACCAGGCTTCGAGATCGCGGGCATTACGAATCTCACGGGAGGGAGGAACCGGAAAACGGATTCTCGGGCGAGGTGTCAGAAATTCCCAGTCGATCCAAGCGCGGTTTTTCGGATCCAGACTGAGCGAAAGGACTTCGAGATCCCCCGATGGCTCCGTCTGGGCATAAAAATAGAACTCCCGGGGCAAAGGAATCCTCGGCAACACCCGGGCCAGGCAGGACTCTTCTTTCTCGGAATCGGGCTCGTACACGAGCTCGAGCGAAGCCTGCTTCACGAGCCGGTAATTGGCCATCCCCGACTGGAGACTTCCGAGGCATTTTCCGATTTCCTCATGACGGTTCACCAAATCAGACCAGAGAACCCCCGGACGGATACACGAACGGACCTCATCTCTCCGAGTGGACTCCTCAAGCTCCCCGGGAGCTACCGGTATGAGGGGCGGCCGATGAAACCGGACCCGGGTGAGATCGATTCGACGGACTTCGTGTCGCACGCCACCCCCATCCTTGACCACCGGGCCCGAACAAGACAGGGAGAGTGACGCCAGGAGAACCCATAAGCGGCGGGACTCAAGCCCTCGCATCGAGCTCCCTCGCCTTTTCATTCACCCGGTGAAACTCCTCCACCATTCGAGCATGAACCGAAGCGACCAAGGGCCCGAGATCCTTTCCCTTCCAATCCCGGGTGTCCACGGCCGGTAAAATCGAAACCACGACATGCCCCCCTGCCAACTCGAAGCTCTCCCAAATGCCCTTACCTTTCAGGCTCGAACAGACTACCGGAACAATCGGGAGTCCGCCCTCGGTGGCAATCTGAAAAGCACCTTTTTTAAAGGGAAGAAAATCACCGGTCTTGCTCCGTGTGCCTTCCGGAAAAATGGCAAGATTGAGACGGTGCCGGACCAGGCGTTCCCGGGTGGCAGAAAGTCTGGCAAAGGAACCGGACCGGTCTTTGCGGTCGATCAGGAGATTCCCCGCAAGCCAGAAAAACCACCCGAAGAGCGGAATTCTGAGCAGTTCCCGCTTTCCGACGATCAGGACACCTTGCGGACAAGCCTGACTGATCAGTGCGAAATCGAGCCCGCTTTGATGATTCCCGATCATCACTGCCGGACGGGGAATCGAAGCCTTCTGATCCGGATCGATCACCAGTTTCAGACCCACCAAAGCCCGTGCATAAATACTGAAAGGTCTGATGAACACCTCATTCAGCCGATAACGGAGTGAAGGGAAGACCAACAAAAAAGGTAGAGAAACAAACCCCGTCAGAAGCGCAAGCACTCCGGAGGAGATGAATCCGACCAACAAAAAAAACCCTTTCAGGAGTCCCATACAGAATTCCGGGTACAATGAGCGAGATAGGCCTGCAAGGCCCTTGAAACAGGACGCGCGTAACCCATGAGCTGACTGAGACGGGCCCCGGTCTCACAAAGTGCC
Organism: Bdellovibrio sp. ZAP7; assembly: GCA_945874535.1. Taxonomy (GTDB): domain Bacteria; phylum Bdellovibrionota; class UBA1018; order UBA1018; family CAIMNF01; genus CAIMNF01. The sequence continues at coordinate 22,354 of CAMCGZ010000021.1, read as the reverse complement.
CGGTAATCGACTCCGGTTTCCATTCCGTTTTCTTTCAAAAAATAAACCAGATCCTCAGTGGCCAGATTACCGCTCGCTCCCGGAGCGAAGGGACATCCTCCGAGGCCCGAAACAGACGAATCGAAAGTGCGGACACCGAGCTCGAGCGCCCGCACGGCATTCGACAAAGCGGTGCCCCGGGTATCGTGAAAGTGAGCGGCATACCGTCCGGCGCCCGCATTTCTGATCAACGGTTCGAACACCTCCGAGACGCCACGAGGAGCGGCCACCCCGATCGTGTCTCCCACCGAGACTTCCTCAACCGGCAATGCGGCCATGCGCTCGATGACTCCGATGGCCTGCTTTGGATCAATCCGACCTTGAAACGGACAACCGAAAACGGTCGAGACATAACCCCGAACTCGAATGTTGGCGCTACGGGCCTCGGTGACCACGGCTTCGATTTCGCGAAATGAATCCTCGACTCCCATGCCGATGTTCTTCCGGTTGAATTCCTCGCTCACCGCAGTGAATACGGCAATGTGTTTCACACCTTTTTCTATGGCCCGAGCGAGCCCCTTCCGGTTCGGAACCAGGAAATAAAAATCTCCGGCCAGTCCTGAGGCCAAAAGACCGTCTTGAACGGCCTCGCTGTCCGCCATTTGTGGCACGCGATCAGCGCGGACAAAGGCCCCTGCTTCGAGCTTCCGGATTCCGGCACGGGATAGTGCTGAAATGAGATCCAATTTTTCCGCTAACGGGAGAATGCGTGTTTCGTTCTGAAGGCCGTCGCGAGGACCGACCTCGAACAAGGAGACCTTGGAATCACTCATGCTTTCCTTCCTCGAAATCCAGCAGCTTCTGGCCGGGAGCGAGAATCGCTCCCTCTTCCACGTGAATCCGGGTCACTTTGCCGGGTGTCCCCGCCTTGATCGCGAATTCCATCTTCATCGCCTCGACCATGATCAATGCCGTACCGGCAGCCACGATCTCGGTCTCTTTCACCAGGACCTTGCGGACCTTCCCGGGAAACTGGGCAGTGTAGTCGGAGGCTGAATCGGAAGCCGAACTGCCTCTCGACTGTTCAGTCCGTTCACCGTAGAAATCGTGAGAAACTCCGGCAGTGAATTTGGCAAAAAAGCGTTTGCGTTCCCGCGAGTAGAAAAACCGCTTCCGCTCGACCGATCCGTCCTCCAAAGTCCGGGTCGCCAGGATCCAGCCTCCGGGGCGCACCTCAAAACTCCAACGGGTATCGAACGATTCGGGAGACTGGAATTTCTGCCCTGAGATTCTTAAGAGAGTTTTCATAAGCGGGTTTTACTCCACAATTCGCGCGTGAAACTTCCGGTATCGGTCTTCCCGGGGCCGGCACCACCGGATGAGCCCGACCGGAACGCCTCTGAATGCTCGAATGCTTCGATCAAATCGAGAGCCTGATCCTCCACTCCCGGAGCAAAGGTCTTGAATTCCCGGTCGAGCAATAAAGTGCTGACCTTGCCCGAAACCACCCGGGAGTCATGGGCGATCGCGTTCAGATATTCGAGATTGGTTCCGATTCCGCTGATCACTGTTTCCCGGAGCACATACTGCATCCGTTTCACTGCCATCTCCCGTGTCGGTGCCTTCACGATCAACTTGGCACACATGGAATCGAATTGGGTCCCCATCTCTTGACCGATCTCGACGCCACGGTCGATCCGGATCCCGGGACCACTTGGCCAGATCAGATGATCCACCCGGCCCGTGCTGGGAATGAAGCCCTGGGCGGCATCTTCTGCGTAGACCCGAACCTCGATGGAATGTCCGTCGGTTCCGCGGAGTTCAGGAAGCCGGTAGGATGGATCGATGGCCAGACGGATCTGCTCATGGACTAGATCCACTCCTGTCACCGACTCGGTCACCGGATGTTCGACCTGCAAGCGGGTGTTCATCTCGATGAAGAAGAAATCCCGAACGGTCCCGTCAGGAAGAGTCTCGACGAGGAACTCGATTGTTCCTGCGGAACGGTAAAGGGTATGAGCCACGAGCTTCAGTGCGCTCTCGAACAAGCCTTGACGGATCTTATCCGGCAAATGGGGAGCAGGAGCTTCCTCCCAGACTTTTTGGTGACGACGTTGAAGCGAGCACTCCCGCTCGAAGAGGTGAATGCCACCCCCTTTGCCGTCTCCGAACACCTGGACCTCGATGTGACGGGGATTTTGCACGTAGCGCTCGAAGAAAAGTGTTCCATCACCGAAAGAGGAAAGAGCCTCACGGGCCGCACTTTCAGCCTCGGATTTCAAAGACTCGAAATCCTCCACCCGGCGCATGCCCTTCCCGCCACCTCCGGCATGAGCCTTGATCAAAATCGGGAACCCGATCGCCTCAGCGGTCTTGCGAAGATCGGAATCACTGGTACGACTCAAATCGAGCCTGGCCCAAGGAACAGTCGGTACTCCCAGTTTTTCGGCGATTTCTTTTGCTGCGATCTTACCCCCCATCGCCTCCATGGTTTCGGGAAGCGGCCCGAGGAACTCGATACCCGCATCGAGTACCGCCTTCACAAAATGTGGACGTTCGGAGAGAAACCCGTATCCGGGATGGATAAGCGTCACGCCCCGGGCCTTGGCGACCGACACGAGGGACTCGACATCGAGATAGGAGGTGACCGGCCAGGCCTCGTCGGCAAGCGTCACATGACGGGCTCCTTCATCGCCCGGTGCGTACACGGCCAAAGTGGGAATCCCGAGTTCATAAGCCGCTTGGAAGATCCTGCAGGCGATCTCCGAACGGTTAGCCACCATGAGCTTGTGTGATTTCATGATTGGATCCACCCCGGTTTGCGTTTTTCGAGAAACGCGGTGACACCTTCTTGGGCTTCGGGCCGGACCCGGAGCTCCGCCAGAGTCCGAGCCACGTGTTCGATACAATCCGGTATGCGCGCCCGTTTTTCGGGCCAGGTGAGATCGAGAACCAATTGTTTGGCAACGGCCATCGCATTCGGTCCGCACTCGAGCAAATTACCCAGGAGAGTTTTCAGGTGGGCATCGAGTTCCGAACGGGTTCCGAATACTTCGTGCACCAGGCCGGCTTCTTTGGCTTTCTCGGCCTTGAAACGTTCTGCGCTGATGAAGAGCGCACGGGCCCTCGAGGCACCGATCTTCGAAGTGACAAAGGGGCCGATGCAAGCAGGAACCACGCCGAGGCGCACCTCGCTCAAACTGAAAACGGTATCTTTCTCGGCCAAAACGATGTCACAGACGGAAACCAGACCCACCCCGCCGCCGATCGCGGCTCCGTGGATCACGCCCACCAGGGGCTTCGGGAACTCGTTCATGGTCTCGAACATCCGGGTGAGGGTCAGGGTGTCCTCGAGATTCTCCTTCAGGGTGAGCTCGATCGATTTCCGCATCCAGTTCAAATCACCGCCGGCACAAAAGACGGCTCCGTTGCCTTTCAGCACGACCGCGCGCACCGATGCGTCCATGGCCTCATTGCGGAACATACGCGACAACTCATCGATCATCTTTTCGTTAAAAGCGTTCCGGATCTCCGGACGGTTCAAAGCGATTTCCAGGATTCCCGGCATCGGGAACGAGCAACTCAGGGTTTCATATGACATGGCGCTAGTTTACCGGAATCGCTCGGAAAGGCACCGGAAATTCATTCCCAAAATCAACGTTCGATCCGATGCATCACGGACAATGAAAAGGTCCGGGCCAAGGAAGCATTGTATGCGGGACCGAACAGCGTTTGGTCGGCATAGCCCAGGATGAGCGTGTCGTCATCCCCCCGAAGCCACGAAAGGTTCGCACCGGCGGTCCAAACGAGGCGCCCCGCTCCGGCACTGTCCAGTCCACCACCGGAAACAGCCTGGGCGGAAAGGGCGTCGAGTCCCAGGGTTCCGCCGAATCTGAATCGCTCCGCGAAGGAAACCCCGCCCCCGAAACTGAAAGCCCCCGACCAGGCGGATCGGGTCGAGATTCCCGTATCGAACTCACGACCGAACACCCGACCCAGACGGATGAGCGCACTGGCGTCCCAAAGCGACCAACGCTTCAAAGCAATAAACCCGGCTGAAATGGCGACATGCCCGAGGCCGGTGACATCGCCAGCCAAAGCCTCGGACGACTCGAGGATGGACCTGCCGGTCGGGAGAGTCAGCTGCACGAAGCTGAATCCCCGGGGTTTCCAAAACGAATAATCCCATTCAGGCAAAGTCTCGTGGCCCAAGGTCAATGACACGTCTCCGGCAGCCACACGGCTCGAATTCCGTGATCCGGTTCCAATCCGGTTCCACTGGAGTGGAACAGAAACTCCGGCCTGCAGACGATCTCCGTCGATCAGGGTGGCTGCATTGAGCAGCAACACCGAACGACTTTCACGAGTCGAAAGTGCGTCACGGAAGACAGGAAGCCCCCCTCCTGCCGCGGGTGCGTCTCCGATCACGCTCCCGTTCGACAAACTCGCACCGATACTGATCCGCTCATCGCCCGTGATGAGAGAAGGCACACTCCCGGCCTGGGCACAACAAGGCGCTGCACTTGCGGTCGGAGTCCAGGCAAGAATGAGCGAGACCCACCACAGCATCAGGGCACTCGATAAGGGAGCACAGCCTGATCAGCCGGGGCACCCGACTCATCCTTGAAGATCACGCGGATTTCCCAGGCTCCCGGCATGACAAAATGAACTTCTTCAGCCCGGTAAAGTCCGGTTTCGGGAATACCGGAGGCATTCATGGGGCGCACCACCTTCACGGGGCTCGAACCATGTCCCATGTCCGGCATCCAGAGCTTCACTGCAACCTTCAACCCCGCGGGAGCATCGGCAGGAACGGCAGAACCGTTTTCGAGACGCATGAACCGGAGCAGAAAAATCCCGGTTTCCTCTTCCGATGGGAGTCTCACCCAATCCAAGTGGGCACACATCCCGGCTCGCTCGAAGCGGAGCGAGCAAGAATCAGGAGCTGGATCCGTAGGTCCGGTGAGCGCCTGATTCCGTACGGGATTGCGGTGATTCAACAAGGGCGAGGCTCCGCAGGCTAATTGCGGCACCAGACTCAGAACCAAACATAACATTTTCTTTTTCATCATCGAAAATCACCTCTGAATCGCACACCCGAGTGCCCGGGCGCGGGACACCTCCAGGGGCTTGCCTTGCTGAAGAAGAGTCAAGGCATCTTCCAAAAAATGTTTCTTCGCGCGGGCGCCGTCGGCCGAATCATCCACTCCACCTTGAAAAACCACTTCACTCCCTTTCAACACAAAGGCGTGCGGAGTCTTGAGGGCGCGGAGCTCGTCAGCAAGCTTTGCTCCGCGGTCTTCGATCACCGGAAACGGCAAGGCCACCTCTTTGAAATGCTTTTTCGACTCGGCAAGAGTCTCGTCCTGGTTCGAGTGAACACCGATGAACTCGAATCCCGCCGCCGAGAATCGGGCATGAAGGCGTTTCAACTCCGGCTCATGACTACGAGAACAAGGACAGCGCGCAGACAGAAAAACCAAAACCGGGGTCCGATCCACCTTGGATGGAAACCGGACCTCGCGACCCGTCAAAAGGTCTTTTCCAGTGCGCACCAGAGCGAGACAGGGGGGCGAAACCAGGCTGATCGCGAGCAGGGCCCCGAAGGACAACGCAAAGATCGTTTTCATGGTGCACACGGTATGCTATCCTTTCGCTGCGGTCAAAATTTTAGCGCTGGTCCTGTAGTTAAATGGATATAACGGCCCTTTCCTAAAGGGCTGTTGCAGGTTCGATTCCTGCCGGGACCGCCACTTCCGCTTGTACCCGAGGGATGTTTCAGGCTCTAATGAATCCATGAGCCCTCAGACCGTCCCCCAATTCGACCCGTTCTTGAACGCGTTCATTCAGGCGACCGAGTTGACCCTTCAAGACCTTTGCCGAATTCCGATCCGCGGTCATCGCCGCTTAAAACCCGGAGAACTCTCGGGGAAGGACATTTCTGTCGCAGGACTGATCGGCATCAGCTCTCCCGCCATCCAGGGTTCGATGAGCATTCAGTTCCCCCGATCGACTTTTCTGGATGTCATGAACGGAATGCTCGGCGAAGAGATGACCGAGCTCGAACCCGGAATGGAAGACGGAGCCGCTGAGCTCACCAATATCATTTTTGGAAACGCAAAAGTCTCCTTGAATGAGAACGGGTTCGGGATCCAGATGGCGATCCCCACCCTCCTCACCGGCACCAGTATCCAGAGTGTGGCCTCCACAGAGGCCGAGGGCATCGAATTCAAAACCGACGGGGAATCGTTTTACGTTGTCTTCGATCTCAAGAAGAAAACCACCGATGTCGCCCCTCCGACCCAGGCACCCGCAAAAGAAACGGACTGGAGCTCCGACATGCTCCTCGAGTTTGTCCGCGCAGTCAGGAAAACGCTCGAGGTCCAGTTCAACACCAAAATTGAAATCGGCAGTCCCTTCAAGAAAGCGGCCGAAAAGAACTTCCTGTTCGATGTCGGATCGGTCATCGGTGTGAACGAGTCAGGATTCTCGGGTTACTTTGGCTTGTTTTATGAAACGGCCCCCTTCCTGAGCCTGATGAACGACATGCTCGGAAGCGAATTCAAAGAGCTGGATTCCGAAGTCCAGGATGGCGCGAGCGAAATCACCAACATCTGCTTTGGCGTGGCCAAACAGGTCCTGAACTCGAAGGGCCATTCCATCACCATGGCCCTTCCCAACTTGATTCTCGGCAAGGACATCCGGTCTTCCTCCTCCGAAATCAAAGGGCGGAATACCATTGTGGTTCCCCTTAAAATCCCGAGTGGACGGTTCTGGATCGAATTCAGCTACGGTGAATCCTCCGACTCTTGACACTCTGCAAAATTTCCGTTAAACCCGCAACATGGCGAAGTGGCTTCTCTTCATTGCCGGGTGGCTTTTGGCCTCCGGTCCGGTATCAGTCCTGGCCGGTTCCTTCACGGTGGTGGAGTTCAACACCTGGGGAGTGCCTTTGGCGGTCAAGGACACCTTCCGCTACGCGTTCGCCATAGAGCGACTCGAGGAGCTCGACCCGGATTTCATCATCCTGAGCGAAGTGTTCACTGCTCGCGCCAAACGGGCTTTTCATAGCGGGAAATACCCCTACTGGGTGGACGGACCCCGGGCATTTCCGAAGCTCGTCTCATCCGGGATCAGGATCCTTTCCAAACACCCCATCCTCCGGACCTCAAAAATCGAGTTCTGCCGCTGCAAAGGGGATGATTGCCTGTCCCGTAAGGGAGTGGTCTTTGCTTTGATTCAAATGCCCGACGGGAAGAGGTTGAACCTCATCGGGACCCATCTGAATGCCCGCGGGGGTGACCCCATCCGTGTGGACCAGCTGGCCCAGATCCGGGACCTCATTCAACGCGAGACCGATCCGGATGCCCCGCTCATCCTTGCGGGTGATTTGAACTTCACCCCGGGCAGCCAACCCTATGCCTGGCTCGAATCCGAGTTGGCCCTAGCGGACTCCTGGGCCCGGACCCACTCCGCCTCCGAACCCGGTTATACTTACGATGCCTTTGAAAACGCCTATGCCCGGGATTACGCCATTCGCACCCATTTCCCGCTGACTCGCGAGAGAATCGATTACATCTTGTACCGAAACGGCGGCACCGGGACCCTTCGACCGGAGGCGAGCCGCTTGATCCTGAATGAGCGTCCCTGGTACTCGGATCATTACGGTCTCAGCACGACTTTCACGACCGACTGAAATGGCGCGCCCGCCAGGACTCGAACCTGGGACCCTCGCATTAGAAATGCGATGCTCTATCCAGCTGAGCTACGGGCGCGTGTCTCCACCCTATCACAGGGCGGGAGAATTCTCAAAATCGGCTGGAACCAGATCCACATTCAGCGCCTTCATGAAGATTTCCTCTCCGGCGCCGGGAACGCTCAACTCCCTGAAGATGGCTGGAAAAATCTTCTCCTCGGGCTGAGTCCGGATGGCAGCTTCAATCTGTTCGAGGGCTGCCGCAGCTTCGGCCTGTTTCCAATGATAAAAGGAGGTGAGCAAAGATCGCTTCGCGGCGTTTTCCGCGGACCCTGCCAGAGAATCGGCCACCTTTTTCAGTCGTGTGGGTTCAAAACCACGGGTCTCGAGGACCAGTTCCATGTTCTTCAAATCCCTGGAGTTCAAACCGAGATCCCGGGCACGGAGATGGATGCTTTTCATTTCCTCCCAGAATTTGGCCTGTTCTGGATAGGTGAGCGTCTCCCGGTAAACCTTCCACAAGTTCACCCGGGCTACAAAAACGGCTTTCTGGACCAAAGGAACGGAGGGGTACTTCTTATCGAGCCGCTCGGCCACTTCGCGGATTTCTCCATAAGCGGGCACGGCTCCCCGGCCCTTCGGAACGAATACGGACGCAAGCAGCAGATCGGCCAACTCTTCTTTCTCAAGCGAATCGAACTTGGATGGATCCGACAAAAAACTCCGGGTCACCGCCGCACGCATCCAAACCAGAGCGCGCATACACTTTTCTTCGGGAGCGGCCAAAGAAGACGGATTGGTTGCGAAACAGGATTCGAAATAATTCTGGGAGGCCCACTTCAGATCGGGATCGGTCAACTCACAGTCGGATCCCATCCGGGGCAAATCCTTCACAAACAAGTAGTGCGGACCGCCCTTTTCATCATACCCATTCAGCTCCAGCGAGACGAGCTTTTCAAAAAAAGTCTTACAAGATGGAAGCACCACCGAAGTCATCATCAGGGCGGTGACCTGCGGTTTCGGGGCATACAGCAGGGGGGTGATCTTCCGGACCTCGCCTCCGGTGACCAAGGCATCCACTCCGGTTTTCTTTCCGAATGGCCTCGCCAACTGGGAAACAATCCAATCTCCCGGCCCGATTCCCTGGGTCTTTTTCAAATAGACCGTACCGCCCCCGACTAAAAAGGCCAGAAAGACCAAGATCCGGGTCATGACGGCCAAACCTGGGACCAATCCCGGACCAGCTTCACCTCGGGCACCTTCGTTGCCCGACCGGTCACCAGCTCCACCATCGAGGTCGGCGTGTAATCCCGGTGACGGTAAAAAATCCCCCACTTGAACTCGAGTTTCTTCTGCCGTTTTAGACGGATCGGAAGCGAAAGATCGAGACAAAACACATCGCCGATCACTGCATCCGGATTCAACTCGAGCAGAGCGGATTCGTAAAATGGCCGGTCGGTATCAACCTGGACCGTAAGGTCTCCGTGTTGTCCCACATCGATGGTTTGCGGGCGATTCCCGAGCCCGAACTTTCGCGCTCCACCTCGAACGGTCGGACGCTTTTCGGCGGGGAAGCCCGCCTGATCGAGAAATTCCTGGATCTTGTCTGTGGCAGAGTTCGAGACGATGAACACCTCGTGCCCGCGGTCGATCGCCTCCATCACCCAGGCCTTGGCAGCGGGATCTGCAGCCTTCTTCAGATGCAACTGATGGAAGGCCCACTCGGACAACTGACCGTAGCTGGGAATCTTCTCCCGTGATTTCAACTCGCCGAGAACCTTCTTGGCCCGGACGTCGCCGTCCGCGACCAGCCCGTCCATGAAATCCGCAAGACCGATATTCCGGATGAATGGATCCTCGAAAGTGAAAGCCGAAATGCGCCCCTCGCTCCTCCATCCGTACTCGAACGGACAAGAGGCCTGACGCGCCCGCAACTCACCCAACCAAGAGTCCACTTTTTCTTCCGAATCCAGTGCCAAATCCTTTAGGGCGAGCGAAACGATCTTGTTCCGGAACTGCCGGGAACAGGCATCACCCTCTTGGCTCGGGTCGGTGAAGACCCCGTCGAAATCCATGACAATTCGCATAATGGCCTATTTTAGCCAAATAGGTCTTGCAGATCAACGGATAAAGTCCGAGAACTAGGGAAATGAAAGTCTACTTCCATGAGATCAAAGACCAGGATCTCGATTACCACTTTGACGAATCGACGCCCTGGGTGATGGATGTCATCGGAAGTCTGGACGAACGGATGGATCGGATTCAGAGGCCGCCCAATTGGAAACCCCGATCCCGTCCGACCCAAGTCAGCTTCACGCTCCGCAGGGTGGATGATCTGATCCATGTTTCAGGCAAGGCCAAGACGCACCTTTACCTCCTTTGTTCTTTGTGCGCCGATGCCTTCCAGTTTCCGATCCAGCTTCAGTTCCACACTCTGTTGACTCAGACCGAGATGTACGCCGAGGCCCCAAGGGAGTCCTCCCGTAAAAATACTTTTGAGCACGACGAAGGTCTGCAGGACTGGCTTTCTGACGATGAAGACGAGGATGAGGGTGAAGAAGCTCCCTTCAATCTGAATGCTTCCGACTTCGAAATCACGGTGGTGAAAGAGCCATTAGCGGATTTGAAAGAGATCTTGCACGAGCAGATCGTTCTCACTCTGCCGATGCAACCCAAGCCCGAACCCGACGATAAAGGGGACTGTTCCAAGTGCGGACGGAACCAGACTTCTTTTCAGCGTGAGGCGGAAGAACCCCTGCGTGAAAATCCATTTTCCGTCTTGAAGAACCTGAAAAAAAAGACGGATGCGTGATCGTTGGCTGATTCTGCCGATCCTGCTCGCCATTCTGTCGGGCCACCGTGCCGACGGAGCCGGATTTCTCGATACCGGCATTCTCGATCCGAACCAGCTGGGCTCCGCCATTCCACAAGCTGTGGCCGATCAGGCCATTCTGCTGGTCGGCTCTTACGCGGCACACCGACCCTATTCCGGTGCGGTCGCCCACTCGACGGGGAGCTTGCTCGATCTCGGCATTGAGACCACACTCGTGAAGATCGGAGACGGTCTCCAGGATGCCTTGATTGCCAATGGGATTCCTGCAAACGCGACGGCGGTCCCAGCCATCCCCATGATCAAGGCCCACCTCCGGAAAAGCATCGGTGACTCGTCCGAGTTCGGTCTTTCCGCCCTCACTTTCAAGAGACAGGCCGTTTACGGAGCAGATGTGAAAGTCTCCCTGATCTCGGCCGAGGAAGGCCCCTCGCTTGCATTTCGGATGCTCTATACCTGGATCTCCATTCCGATGCTTTACATCGACCGTTGCACCGTGATCTCGCCTGAATTGGTCGTGTCGCAGCCGCTCTCTTTCGCCGAAAGCTGGATCGGGATCGGTGGAAGGTTCGCTTCCGGAAACATGAAGGCCACCGTCACCACCACGGTGGGACCCTTGACTGTCAGCACCGATCTCTCCAAATCCGGATCCGCGAGCTCGGGCTATGCCTTTACCGGCGTCAAGTTCAAGATCCCCGGCGCCACAGGATTCCGATTGGGAATCGAAGGCAGTTTCGATCTCGTCGGTTACCACACCATGGGGACTTTCATCGGAGTGGGGTTCTGAATGGGCTACCGGGCGATGTTCTGGATGGCTGGTTGCACCCTCCTCACTTTGATCAGCCTGGCGGGCACTGCCCGGGCATTGACTGAGAGCGAACTGGCCGGGACGGGTTGGGAAACAACACTCGAGCCTTTCTTCCGCTCCGGAATTCGGTTCGATTTCCAGGGTGCGGACGGACTGCCCCTGACAGGAGTGCGGTTCCCGAATGGGTCCGCAACTGACACCGTCCTGTTCCTGCCCGGATTTTCGGAACCTTGGCTGAAATACATCGAATTGCTCCATGAGCTCCACCGGAACGGTTTCGAGGTCCTGAGTTACGACCATCGGGGCCAAGGCACTTCTCCCCGCCTGGCCCGCAGCAATCCGGACGCCGTCCACCTGGTCCGGTTCGAGGATCATCGTTCCGACCTTAAGCAATTCCTGGAATCCGTAGCATCAAAACGGAAGATTCATGTATTGGCTCATTCGATGGGAGGGGCGGTGGCCCTCGATTTGATCGAGAACCCTCCTTCAAGCCTTTTCTCAGCACAGATCGGTCATTTGGTGTTGAATGCACCGATGCTGGCCATCCGGACCGAGCCTTTCCCGCGCCCACTCGCCCGGGTGATCACCTCATTTCTGGTCACCATCGGTCTCGGAGAACGCTACGCCCCCACCAAAGGCCCACGGGATCCGGGGCGCCCCTTCGAGGCGAATCGAGGCACTTCGAGCCCGGTCCGCTACGCATTCGAGCAGAAACTCGCGGGCTGGTTTCCCGAACGATGGGTCGGAGGGCCGACCAATGCCTGGGTGAAAGCCGCGCTAGAAGCCTCTAGCCGTATTGCCGGAGACTTCTCCAGAATCTCCCGTCCGGTGGCCATGCTGGTACCGACCGAGGATCATTATGCTGCCCCCGAAGAACTCGTGCGAATCTGCGAAACACATCGATCCCGTTGCAGTTCTTTCACAATGGAAGGTTCCCGCCATGAGATTTTCGCTGAAACCGATTCGCACCGGAACCGGGCCATCCAAACAGTCCTCAGGACCCTAAAGAATCCACTCCAGAATCCGGTTCACCAGCGCAAGTGAATCTTCTCTCACCGTCCGGACCGAGTCCAAATCCGGATAAGTCTGTCGATGAGCGGCCGGATTCCTGAGGTCTTGCAAACTCATCAAAGTCACAGCCACCTTCACACAATCGGCTTCATCGGCATTCTTGAGCCCGACCAAGGGTCCTACACCGCCGTCTTTGCCAGGAATCTTCCTCGCAAAAAGTAAAAAGATCACCGCCCAGGCCCGGAGCCCATCGAATACTTTGTAACGGTCCTGCAGGATCCGCCCGTTGAAGAAAGTCCCGCACATCATTTTGGCCTTGTGCAGGGGGAAGTGCTCGGGCGTGATCCGTCCCTTCAAACCCGTGAGATAAATCACCCGATCCACCAGGGGATATTCCTCCACAAACCCCAACCGATGCCAAACCTGCTGGAAATCGGGCAAGGATTCATCAATCCTCGGAAACAGCCGTTTTTGACCGAGATACCGATCCAGGACCAGATCGAGGGCCTTGCAGTACTGAAGCACCGTGGGGGCCTTGTCGATCGGAAGCTTCTCAAGGAGTCCTGACTGTAAAAAAGGCTGTTCTGCAGCACGAAGTGCCAGTTGGATCGTCCCGTCCAATTCGTCAAAACGGGGAATCGCACTCCGGAGCCGGGAATCGATCTGTTCCAACTCGGAATTGGTCTGATGCGCTTCCGGCGCCTTCGGCAAGAATCGACCAAGCACCTCTTCCCATTTCACCGACTGGGGATTGGAACGATCGGCGCTCAGAATCTCTTTCAGAATGCGTGCTGTCTCTCGATCCTCTCCAAAGCCAGGATGCAGTTCACGGTACACCCTCTCCACCACCCATTCCTCGCTCGCATGACGGGCGATGAACTCGAGGACACGCTGTCTCGCCAAAGGAACACGCGATACACAAAGGGCATCGAGAGCACGCTCTCTGATTGCGGACCAGGAGAACTCCAGGTTCTTTATTAAAACCGGAACAGCAACGGCTGAATCGACATACCCTCGAAGTGCGATCACGGCGTTCAGTCGAACCTGCGGATCCGGATCCTCCACCCAGGAAATCACTCTGGCTTCTTCATCAGCCAAGGGGATCAACTGGATGACCCGGAGCGCTGCCAACTTGACCTCGACAGACCCGGATGTACCCGTCTCGGCAAGGATGGTCTTCACAGCATCCGACACCCGCTCATTGGGTCCGATGCTCAAAAGGGACTCGAAGTAGCGCATCACTCCGGCGAGACGCACAGCTCGCTCGGTAACGGGAAGCCCCATCACTCCATCGAGCAGAAGTGGCGACCCTGTTTTCTCCGCGTAAATGAGGGCACTGTCCCGGATCGAGGGATCGGTAAACCAATCGACCAGAACGGAGTCCAAGGCAGGAATCCCCCGACCCGACTCGGCGACAGAACGACACAAGCGGGCCTTGGCTCCCGCTGTCCGGACCAGAGCAACCCAAGCCCCATCCACTGCGACGCGATCCTCGTCCGGGAGAACGAGATTCCAGTCACTCCAATGATTCAAGAGCGCAATGGCCCGCTTCTCGTCTTCACCTGCGAAGCGACGGGCCTCGTCCAGCCAGTCCACAGCTTGGGGAAGAGCGGCAATGCGGGCCAATCTCAAGTCCGGGGCATCGCACCATCCGGGCATTGCTGTATCGAGCTCGCGGAGAACCGAGGCCGGATCAGCCCATTCATCGAGCCCGGCGAGTTCGCGCAAAAAAACTTCCCGCTCGGACTCCGGGATCACCCATCCCGAAAAAAAACGGTTTTGAGCCTTTGCATCCAGCGCCTTCAAGCAAAACAAGTGCCGCCGCCAATGGACTTCGCGATCGAACACGGAAAGGCCGATTGCCACTTCATCCGGATCGAAGGCTCGAAGCTCGAGAGGCAGATTCGGGTGCGGATCGGGAGCATGGAACACCCGGTGCAAATAATCTTCGATCCGCACCTGGCTCCGCAGCTGAACCTGATTCAAAGCACTCTCGAATACTTGCCAGGAAAACGGATCTTCACGGAAAAACCGGCCGTAAGACTCGAAAAACCCGGGATCCCTCCCCAGTCGTCCCCAAGCGAACAGGATCGGGAGTGCAAGCTCACGATCCGTCCGTACCCAATCCAGATCCAACAGGGTTCGCAAGGAATCGAGACTTGAAACGCCCTTCAATTCACCCAGCGCGACCACAATGGACTTCAAAACAGGATGATTGCGCTCTAGCAACGACGATTTGAGCCGATCTGACAAGCGGGATACGGCACTGAAGGCTCGCGCCTGCCCCAGGGCAGTGATCACCGGGCTTTCCAAAGAAGCCGGCACCTCATCAAGGAATCGCAACAGAATCCTTCTAGAATAGGGACCACCGCGCCTTCCGATCGAACGGATCGCACTTTCCCTCTCCGCGAGGTCTTTCCCGGATCGAACCCGATCGACCAGAAACCGGTGCGACCGTGGATCGGAACAGCGTCCTAGCAGACTCAATATCTCGAGTCTGACCACACCGGAGTCGCACTGGCGGAAGGCCCGAATCAGATTACGAGCGTTTTCGGGAGTGGGGTGATCGCCCCACTCCCGGATCTGCTCCGTCCAACCGTTCAGCATCAAGCCTGACGCTTGGAGTATGAACGGCACCATCCCTCGGCAGAAACCTCGCCGCTCGGGATCAACTGACACTTAGCCTGCTTTTCTTTGCCGGTCGTGTCGGAGTAAAATTGACAGTTCTTGCAAAGAGCCTTCTTGTCCTTGCGGTCCTTGGAGGTTTTGGCAACCGCCACATAACCCAATGCGACGACCAGAGGATCATCCGCCTTCACCAGATCGGCGATCGCGTCACGAATACGGAGAACAGGGGCCACCGCCAGTGCCACGCCACCCACGATGAGCGTCTTCAGGAAATTCCTTCTTTCAATCTTCATTTGCAGTCTCCTTTTCTTTCATTGTTTTCCCGATCCTCCGAGGATGCAAGACCGCAATTTATCTCTTGAATCCCGCCATCCGATCAGTCACAATTATGACCAATGCAACTTCCCTCTCTCCAGGATCTGAAACGCCTTGGTCCCGATGCGTTGACCAAGAAGCTGGACCCGTCCGCTCTGGAGCGAGGCCTCCAATACCTCCGTGAAGGTGGCTTCCGGGGACTTGAAGTGGCCGTGGTCGGATCGAGAGGTTTCCAAATCCAGTTCGCTCTCGATGAGGACTGCGCCACACGGGTCGACATGACCACCTCCTCTCAACCCATGTATTCCGAATGCAATTGCTACATGGCTCAATCTGCCAAGCTTTGCAAACATCAGGCGATCGCAGCCTGGGTCACCATGACTCTCGCACGCAAGAACTACGAGCTGAATCGGGTCGATCCCGAAATCGTCCGGATCATCCAGACACACGAAGAAGAATTCCAGAAACTCAGAGCTTCTTCCCCGCCACCCCCTCCGACCATCTTGCACCGGGATCGTGAGTACCTGACCCATCCCGATCTCGGAGTCACTTTCACCGGTTTGGTCCTCTGCCTTCCGGAACAACGCTTGATGGGCGAAGACCTCCCGACTGGCGAATGGATCGATCTCCCCGAGTCCCATCCTTACCGGGAAAGCCTGCTGCCCAGGCCGGCGATCCAGTTCTACTCCCACTCCGACCTTCCCCACCCGAGATGGATCTCCCCGCTCGATGCCCAAGGGGGATCTTACGCACTCTTTCAAAAATCCCAGGACTGGATGCTCGCCAAAAAGAAAAGCCTGGTTTACCTGTTCTCGGACGGCACTAGGCTCCCGGTCTCGGACATTCTCTATCATAAGTTTTGCACACTGGTGCCCGGAGAGCTGCATCCGGTGGGATCCAGCATCAGCGCCACTTTCGAGGACCTCACCTCGAACCGGTTTTTCCCGAGGCAGTCCGACTCAGTCAGTGACCCGGTACTTTCAGATAAGGCAAAAGAGGACCGCCTCGATTCGATCCTGCTTTCGATCACCGAAGCTGCTTCCAGACTGGCCAAGCGTGGAAAACTGAACCTTTATTTCTCGCACTCGGATGTGCTCGATACTTCCGGAAGAGTGCTTCCGCTCGAAAGCGTCGACTTTGCTCCCCCTCCATCGCTGAAATCGGGCTTCCATTTTGAAGCCGCGACCGGCGAACACCCGGGGAAACTCCCGACACGGGTCCGACTCGATCTTCATCCGGAGTGGACTTGGTTCCCGACCTTTGCGGTTCATCCTGGAAAAAAAGCTCTGTTCTTCCACTCCTTCCATCGCTGGTTGGAACGTTATCCCGCCGAAACTGTTCTGAGCGGGCATCGGGAATTTGAAACCGTCTTCAATCTGATCCAGGACGAATTCGGAGTGAGCATGGGAGAAATCCATGCGCACCCTCCTTTCAAATCGGTTCGAACCGAGGCTTTCAATCCCCAGATCCGGGTCTTCTCGAATGGCACTTTCTCGGTGGAACTGGATTTCGACGGAACCATCGTTGAGGGACTTCCGGGGCCGATTTTGGCGCAGCTCCGGATCCTGTGTGAAGGAATCGAATCCTGGAGACCGGAACTCGCTGAAGGTCTTTCGGATACCCGTAAACAAGCCAAGAGGTCCTTCGACCGGGATCTGCTGAATCAACCCGGAGTGGCGGCGCTGGTCCAACTCGAGACCATCCGTTACTTGCTGAAGAAAGACCGTCCATTCGATACTTTCTTCGAGATCCTGAAAAAGCGGATCGTCAATCTGTTCAATTCAAAATTGGAGACCCCGAGCTCTGCACGCATGTCTCTCGAGCTTTTTTGCTCGAAAGCGGCAATCGAGTATCTGCGCAGTTATACGCTCTCTCTCGAAGATCTGTGGCAGGAAAAAACCCTCCCCCTGATCCTTCCGGGCAAATCCTTGCTCGTCTCGGGGGCCTATCCGTTCTATCTCAAGCTCATCTACGCTTGGATCGCCCGCACTCAGCGTGAAAGCGGTTCGAAAAGCCTCGACCTGAAAACACCTGTGATCCAGAACCCCGCCTTCAAGGATCCCGGCCAAATGCCCGACCTGGGGGAGCATTTCAAGATCATATTCAACCGGAAACAACCCGGAGCCGAAAACCTCATCCGTGCCTTTCTACCGCTTCAAAATGAAGGGGTCATTCTCTCCTTGGACGGACAGTCCATCGAGGAACTGGAAGAAAGCGATTTCGTCTCGGAGTTCGTCCTCGACGAAAAACAGGATCAAGAAGGCCGGATCGACTGGTTCGAACTCCAGCCCAAGTTCTTTTTCAAGGGAGTTGAAATCGACGAGGAGCAGGCGCGCAAACTCTCCGAGAGCGGAATGCTCACCTTCCAGGGAAAGATTTATCGACTGAACAAAGCCTCGATCCCTTCTTTGGAAAAGCTCGCTCTTTTCTGGGATCAACTCGCCGGTAACGCCGCTGGAAAGCGCGGACAGCGGAAAACAGACCGGATTTACCGTCTACCCAAACACTCCACTCTGGAATTGCTCGCGCTCCGGGCTTCGGGAGTCCGCGTGAAGGGCGGACCGATCTGGGAAGAAATCGTGAAGTTCTACGACTCACTGAATGAAGACCGTCCTCCGCTTCCTTTGCCGAAACACTTCAAAGGCGACCTGAAGCCTTACCAGAATCGCGGAGTCCAATGGATTCACGATCTTTACCGGCTCGGACTCGGCGGAATTCTCGCGGACGACATGGGTCTCGGTAAGACGGTCCAAACGCTTGTCTTTTTAGAGCTCTTGAGAGAGACCAACGGACTCGGACACAGTCTGATCGTGGTCCCCACCTCCCTGACCTACAACTGGTTCAGTGAAGCATCCCGTTTCACACCCGATCTTCCGATACACATTTTCCAATCGCGTGAGATCCAGAAGGCCAAGGAGTTCCTGGACGCGTTTCCGCAAGGAGTGATCATCTGCACTTACGGTCTTCTCGCCGAGCATGAGGCGTTCTTCTCGACCTTCCGCTGGACAGTACACGTGTACGATGAAGCCCAGAACCTGAAAACCATCACCGCAAAACGGACCACGGTCTCCCGCAAACTGCCGGCCCGATTCAAATTGGCACTCACCGGGACTCCTCTCGAGAACCACATGGGTGAATTCTTTTCATTGATGGACCTGGTCGTTCCGGGAAGCCTCGGAGGGTACGATCAGTTCCGGAAAACCTACATGCAGTCTTACGCGCCGGAGCCGGAGCGGATCCAATACCTCAAAATGAAGACACGTCCCCTCGTTTTGCGCCGGAACAAGTCTTCAATCCTGAAGGAGCTCCCTCAGAAACAGGAAAGCACGGTCAAAATCCCGTTCACTGACAAACAACTCGCAATTTACCGCGATATCGCGCTCTCCTGGAACAGCAAGGTCCGCGAAGCCATCACCGAAGGCGGAGAAGCCAAGAGTCAGCTGATCATGCTGACCGCTCTCTTGCGTCTGCGTCAGGTCTGTTCCGCTCCGGGCTCGATCCCGAATGTGGACTACAAGGAAACTCCACCGAAATTGACACTTCTGATCGACAACCTGAAGGCCATCATCGAGACCGGCGAGAGCGCCCTGGTGTTCACCCAGTTCCTCGGGACCTTCAGCTTGCTGGCAGAGGCGATGAAGAAAGAGGGGATTCCTTTCTTCTCCATGCACGGCAAGGTCGGCAGAAAAGAGAGAGAAAGCCAGCTCCGCCAGTTCCAGGAATATCCAAAAGGAGCGGTGATGCTCATGACCCTGAAGACGGGCGGTGTCGGTCTCAACCTCACCAAGGCCAGTTACGTGTTCCACCTCGAACCTTGGTGGAACCCGGCGGTCGAGAATCAGGCCACTGACCGGACCCACCGGATCGGACAGACCAAGCCTGTGCAGGTGTACCGCTACATCATGAGCGAATCGGTCGAAGAGAAGATAGAAATCCTGAAGAGCCGGAAGTCCTCCCAGTTCAATTCTTTGTTCTCGGACGTCGAGAACGTGGACAAGGAAATGCCGGAAGGTGGATCACTCTCGCTGTCTCAGAGTGATTTCGAATACCTGCTCGGGGTCTGATCGGACATGGATCCTCTGATTGAGATGTTCATCCGCCACCTCCGAATCGACAAGGGCGCTTCGTCGCACACGCTTGAATCTTACGGTCGCGACCTGATCCAGTTCGCAGCGGTCTCGGGGACTCCTTTGATCTCCCGGAAGGACGCCGATATCGAGCAGTGGCTCGCCTCACTCCGGGACCGGAACCAGAAGGCTTCTTCCATTGCGCGAAAGATTTCGGCCTTGAAACAGTTCTATAAATTCCTCCTGAGGGAGGATCTCCTGTCTGAGGACCCCACCCTCTTCATCGGTAGCCCGACCCTCCCCAAGAAACTTCCGAAAGCCCTCGACGAGCGCGCCGTGGCGGCACTCCTGCTCTCTGCCGATCGTGGCATTCCCTATCAAGGAGCGATCGGTGACGCTCTCCGGATCCGGGATCGGGCAATGGTGTACCTCCTCTATGCAACCGGTGTCCGGGTCTCGGAACTGATCGGGCTCGAGCGAACCCGGATCGACACCGAGGCTGGGCTGATCCGCGTGCTGGGAAAGCGCAACAAGGAGAGGGTGATCCCTTTCGCCCCTGTGGCAGGGGAACTGGTGATCGAATACCTAGAGAAAGGACGCCCCTTGTTCGAACCGAGAAGTGACCGCTTGTTTCTCGGTCAGACCGGACTGCCCCTCACCCGTCAGGCGTTCTGGAAAACCCTGAAGCGACTTGCGACACTGGGCGGCGTTCCTGTGAATCTCCACCCTCACATGCTCCGCCATACTTTTGCGAGTGATCTGCTTCGGGCTGGAATGAATCTCCGATCACTCCAGAGCCTGCTCGGGCACGCCGACCTCCAGACCACGCAGATCTACACCCACATCGTACCGGATGCCCTCCGTCAGGTGATCGACCAATACCACCCCCGGGGGAAAAAATGATGCGACCCCGGAGCCTTTCCGGTATAGAGAACTCATGAACAGTCTCCAAGAGGGCTTGCTTCGACTCGGATCCCAGTTCGTTCCCTTCCTGCTCGGTGTGGTGGTGCATGAGTTCGGACACGGATTTGCCGCCAACCTTTGGGGAGATTCCACTGCCAAGGACTCCGGTCGGCTCACTTTGAGTCCGATTCCCCACATTGACCCGATCGGTACCCTCCTGTTTCCGATCCTCGGCATGATCACCGGCATTCCGCTTCTTTTTGGTTGGGCTCGGCCGGTCCCGATCGATCCGCGCAGATTCAAGAAGTTCAGACCGGGCCTGTTCTGGGTGGCCCTGGCCGGCCCGCTTGCCAATGCCATCACCGCGTTTTTCTGCGGCTTCCTTTGCATGGTCCTGCTCCGCTTCGCTCCCGCTGATTTCGTGTTCCAACGCGAATTCACCGAGATGCTGAAGAACGGGGTGTACATCAACTTCGGCCTCGGGATTTTCAACCTGCTCCCGATCCCCCCTCTGGACGGCAGCAAGATCATCGAAAGCGTGCTACCATACCCTGCCATGCAACGCTACGAGCAGATCGCCCAATACAGCACCTTCATTCTCCTGGCCCTGATCCTCACCGGTGCCATCAACTTCCTCGGAGTTCCCGTTCAATTCCTCGGAATGCTGACCCTTGAAGCGAACGCCCGGCTTTTCGGGCTCATTTGATTCGACGGTTCCCGTTGACTGTTTTTTTGCATGACTTTTGTGTAAAAAATCGGTAAAATTCCGCTCCTATGTTGAGCACCACCCGTTTATTGTCCGGACTTCTCCTTGGGATCCTGTCGGTCTCGGGATCCGCCCGAGCCGGATCGGATCCGGATCCGCATTGGTCCGATGCTGAACGCAGTGTCCGTTTGCTTCGCGAACGGTCCGAGCCGGGTCGCGACTCCGTCGATCGACTGGTGACCCTCCACCGCTCCAAGTGTGGAGACTCCCCTGCGGCCAAGTGCCGGATCACCGAGTGTGAAGCCTTTCCGGGAAACAGCTGCCGGAAAAACCGAGCTCTCTTTTTCCGGGGAGAGGATCAGGCCTTCGATCTCGCCTCGACTTCGGCTTTGTACCGGGCCCACCGGAACGGCAGCCACTACGCGGGCCATCTCGGTGCGGAGGCACTCATGAGCCGGTTCGTGAAGTCCCTCGGGGTCCTCCGCTACTTCGAGTACGGTCCCCAGTCGGAGTCGGTTCTCCTGAAGCGGAACTCCAGTGGAAAATCCGAATGGGTCTGGCGTTCCGGTGAAGATCCCGTGCGTCCTTATGACCGACTCAGCTCGCCGAAGGCAGCCGCATTCACCGCCTATTCTTTCCATGTCGAAGCTTCCTACCTCTACTTCCGTGAACCGGACGGAAGGGATACCGGAATCGATCCGCTGATCTCCTTTTCTTCCGATCCGACAGTGGCCCGCTCGTTTGCCACACCTGATGAAGGCGCCAAAGGTCCCGGACGCGTCATCGTGATCTCGGTTCCCGTACACGAGCTTCAGTCGCTTTGTAAGAAAGACGCCCGTCTCGATCCGGGGACGATCCTCGACACCTCGGCCTGCCTCGAGGAAGCCGGCAACGAGTATTCGGAAGAAGCAGAAGTCGATGCCGTCCTTTACCCGAAAAGCGACTGGATCTTCCGATCCTATCTTTGGTAAAACTCCGACATGAACGCAATACGCAAAACCGTACTCTCCGCAGTCCAGCCCACGAACTCGATGCACATCGGCAACTACCTCGGAGCGGTCAGGAACTGGATTCCCTATCTCGATGAATACGATTGCCTGTTCTTCGCTGTCGATCTGCACTCCATCACCGTGGAACAGGATCCGGACGCCCTTCGCGAAAACACCTACCGGTCCATCGCATCCTATATTGCCTGTGGAATCGATCCTGCAAAAGCCACACTCTTCGTACAGTCACAAGTTCCCGAACACGCGGAACTCGCCTGGGTCCTGACCTGTCATTCGAGCATGGGTGAGCTTTCCCGGATGACCCAGTACAAGGACAAGAGCCAAAAACACGGATCCCACATTCCGACCGGTCTCTTCACCTACCCGGTACTGATGGCGGCAGATATCCTTTTGTACGGCACGCA
>CAMCGZ010000020.1 GCA_945874535.1 Bdellovibrio sp. ZAP7 | reverse complement strand
ATTCCTTCACCCGCGCCAGCCGCGTCCATCACCGAAAAGTGTTTGAAGCCTTTTGAAGAGGCTTTGACCAGGCTCATCGACGAAAAGGTCGAGCAGAAGCCGGTGCCGGTCGAGTGTCAGTACTACAAGTTTTCGGATCTCTCTCCGGAGCTGCAAAAGAAGGTCAAGGGACACATCAGTCCGAAGGCGCTCGAGATCACGCCTCACATTTCGCTTTCGGCCATCTTTGGAACCATGGTGAACGGCTCGAGTCACCCGGCGTTTATGAACTCCCAGTGCACCGAGATCATGGACAACTTCGATCAGCAGATCGGCATGAGAAGAACCTGGTCTTATTGCAGCACCATGTTCGATAAACTCTTCAACGAACTGAAGTATGCGGGTTGTATGAGTCCAACCATTGAAGAGCGCCTAAACGCCAAGCGCTCCCAGCGTTGTGACAAGCTCGGAAAGCCGGCGCCCTAATCAGGGATGAAAATCGCGGGGATAGTTCTACTCTGGTTTCTTCTTGATCTCGGGCTCAGTCTCGCTTACCTGCGCTGGGGAGGCGGGGTTTCTCCGACAATCGGGGCGCTTTTGTTCGTGACTCTCCAGCTGGTTCTGTTTGAGGTGTTGGAGCGGGATCCTGAATTGGATTCCACTGGTGATTGGGCTTTTTCTTTCTCCACATTGGATGCGAGGCATGCGGATTGCGCTAGTTGCGGGTCTTCCGATGATGTTCTTTCTGATCACCGAATCGATTCCTTTCGATCGGTGGAGCTTGAACCCGATCTCGGTTTCCTTCAACCAAGAGCGAGAGGCCGCTACCCAGATCAATCAATGGTCCGAAACTTTGAAGGCCGATCCTCATTCTTATCTCACAGTGGATCAACGGGCGGTATTCTACGAGAAGCTTTTCGTTCCGAGTGTGATTCTGTTTTCGATGATTCGGCAGATCGAGGAAGAGTTTATTCTTGGACTTCCAGAGCTCTCGCGCGAGGAGGCGGGCCTTCAGTTGGCGGAAATCTCACTTCGAGTCTGGGAACTGTACCTGAGCGATTCACGGATAGTCCCCTATAAGAATCCGCTGGTGCTGACAGGATTGGGTGGTGTTCTGTTGGCAGCTCAATTGGGTGCGAATGCGGTGATAGAGTCTTCGATGCAGAATCGATTGAAGACGGTCTTGCGAGATCAGATCCACCAGCTCGAACAAAGCACACTGATGGGCCCATCGTCGCGTCTGGAGAATTTGAAGGTCCGGTTCGTGAAAGTCTTTGGAGGTCCGGGCTGATGGTGCTTTGGAGCCTCAGGCTCTCGGGTTATTTGTTTTTGCGAAATTGGGGTAAGCCCGAAGACTTCCGTTACGCCGAATGGCGCCGGCGGTGGGGAAGTCGCTGGTGGTGGAAGAGTTTTTTTCAGGTTTACGTACTGCAAGGGTGCTTGCAGCTCGTGATCGCGCTTCCGGCATTGCTCGTGTTTCGAGCAGGTCCCGCAGCTTTGGGTTGGATCGAAGTCATGGGGTCGGTCGTGGCTTTGTTTGGCCTGGTTCTCGAAACGGTGGCCGATGCGCAGAAAGCGAAATTTAAACGCAAGCCTGAGAACGGCGATCGCCTCATCATGACCGGGCTCTGGCGTTACTCACGTCATCCCAATTACTTTGGCGAGGCGGTGTTCTGGTGGGGGATCGGGCTCTTGACGGCGGGATTCATGAACTGGCTGCTCCTTAAGGTATCCGGGGTGCCCCTCCTTGAGGCGAAGTGGGAGGGGCGGCCGGAGTTCGAGGGGTACCGGAAGCGGACAAACCGATTCGTTTTAGGCTCAATTAAATTCGATTAAACGAACCTTGTTCGAAATGGTACGAGTTTTGAATACCATTTTGGAATGCCACGCCAACCCCGAAAGACCGATCACCAGTCCCCCTTGGCCCAGTTTATCGAGGGAATCATTGAAGAACACCGTTATTCGGCGAAACAAATTGCGGCTGAGATCGGTGTTTCTCCCTCAGTTTTGAGTGCGTGGAGGCAAGGGAGTTATCCGGCCTCTGAACAGTTGTCAAAACTTCGGACTTTTTCGAACCGGTTCGGAAAGACCCTGACCCAGGTGCTGACGGGAGAGGTGGATGCAGGACCACCAAGCCTCGATTTTCATCGGGAGCACATCCTCGATGCCCTCTGCGAGATCAAAATCGTGAGACTCATGCCGAAGGGGTGAGTACGAGGATTCAAAGAGTGGTGACCCGGTCAGTATTCGAAAGAAGATCCTCTTTCGAATACCAACACCCCACAATCTCTTTGATCTCCTTTGCTCGACTCGGATGGGTACAGTTTGAGTTGTAGTAGCCGCTCTTTAAATAGCAGGCGCATTGAATTCCCTTGGGGCTGTCAAAAGCTCCCCAAGAGTTACGGACCAGGTACGAACAGGAATTACCGATTTTCTTTCGGGCAGTCACCAAAACCGCATGATAGTTGCAATCTTTTTCGCCTTTGGCATTTTTGTGTCCTCCCACCTGATTTTTTTCATTCATGGGACGGAATTTTTGATTGGTCCTAATGGTGTTACACATATCGATGGCGACAGGGAAGCCCTTCGCGAGGGATTCATCGATTCTTTGTTCTTTCACCTTGAAGGTGGCAAATTCGTAAACTTTGGGATCGGGGATGCTTGCTAGGCTGGTGATTGGCTTGCAGTCCTTGAAGATCGATTTCAGGATTTCATTTGAAGTTTGGAAATAGCTGAAAGAGATTTCATTTTTTCGAACATGATTCATCAAGGGCTCGCAGCGACTTCCCAAATAGCCGTCCTGGCTTACGTCCACATCAGTCAGCCAAAGTGGATTGAAGATATGTTTGTTTTTATAAAGTTTCTCAAAGAAGTGAATCAGTTGAGCATCGGTCAGATTTCCACCGGTCTTTTTCCAGGCCTTTAAACAGGTCTCTACCTGTTTGGATGGACAATAACCGTTTTTTTTCAGATCGCTCACCACAGTTTTTGAGAATCCGGCATAAGTATCTTTAGCGCCAGTGTTGTTAGACATCTGCCAAGCTGCATAGATCGGGCTGATGAGATCTTTTTCGCCCTTTTTGATTCTCCAGTAATTCACCATTTGTGCTGCAGCATGGGCGTAGCAGGTTCCGCTGCCATCCTGGTCATAAACCGGCATGCTTCGAAACGGAGAATTGTAGTCGTCATTCAGGTTGAGTGCTTCGCAGTCATCCGCATGGGATACTGAACCCATTCCCAAAAGCAGTGTAAGAGGCAGAAGAATGAAGCCCTTGATCTTCATTTTTTGATTTTCTCGCCGGCATAGTACGCATTGCTGAGGGCATTGGAGTCAATCAAGCTACCGTCGGCGGCCGAACAAAAGGTCTGCTGACTGCCCCCTTCAAGAATCGCGTATTGCAGGGTCCCCCCGATTTTTCCGCACAGGACGCTGCCTGGATTCTTGCCCCCGTTGAGCTCTTCGCTCTCCATCACGACGACTGGCTTCAGAAGCGACTGATACAGGGTTAATGCTTTACAGTCAGGTTTTTTCTTCTGAACACAATGGATGCTGACCCAAGCTTCGATTTTAGGGAGCCAACAGAATTCAATCTTTTTACCCTCTACTACAAAAAAGGATTGATCCCCGCACCCTGGAATCTTTTTGTTCGCGGCATGGATACTGCTGAGAGCCAATAGGCTAAAAAATAGTACTTTCATCCCACTTCCAGTTTACTATGGGGAGGCATCAAAATGTACCGACGGGTTCTTGACGTCCGCTTCAGGGGGATTCATGCAGCTTAAATTTAGCACCGAGGTCAGGTCTTCATTAAGGGAAGTCAAGGTAGGGTTCAACCGGGACCTCTTTCTGCAATTGAAACCCTTTTTCCTTAAATTGGAATTAGACCGTTTCGATGGCTGCGAGCGGGGAAATGAAGTTCACCTGCGTACGGGAGTGCCCGGGTTCCTTCAGCCCTGGATCAGTCATATCGTCGAGGATTCTTTTACCGAGAACTCCTGGTCCTTTGTCGATGTCGGGGCGTCACTCCCGTTTCCTTTGCGAAAATGGAAACATCGCCATGAGGTGAGGGTGACCGCTTCTGGCACATCGGAGATTCTGGATCAGATCGAATACTCATCAGGGAGTCGGCTCCTCGATGTCATGCTTTATGCACCTTTGTGGGTGGTGTTTGCGGGAAGAGCACCGATTTATCGAAAGGTATTCGGATCGGTGAATTAGCGGTCGGGCTATCTGGACTTCCAGGTTCCGCCGGAGTTTTGACATTGCAATGGGAACAATTCTTTATTTTTTCGATTTTGACTTTCATGGAACCATCCATTGCCGAAGGAGTGAAATCGAGGTCATCACGAAAAGTGGGAATTTGAGTGTCTATTTGGAAGTAGAGTGGTGGCTCAGGCCGGAATCGAACCGGAACACCCGTAAGGAGACACGATTTTGAATCCTGTTTGTGTGCCAGTGGAACAATACTGAAAATGCGAAATTTTTAGGGGTTACTTTGATATTTCGTAGAGAGTGAAATGAGAAGTCTGGCGTAACCAAGGCTGTGGTCCGAAAATCGAACATGGTCTTCGATTATTTTCTTGAAGTATCGAAGGCTAATATAATTTCTAAAAGTCTTGTGATAGACAGCCCAGATGGTCAAGACTGCTTTTTTCACATTACTTTTTGCGTTCATGTTTTCGCCCATAAGCTTCGCGACTGTTCAAGAAGGCACAGCTTCTAATTCATGTCCTCCGGGAGAGCATTGGGTGCAAGCGCACATACAAAGCGCTTATGTCCGTAGTGATGGAACGCCGGTTTCCGGCTCCAACCATCGAGCAGGCTGCAAAAAAAACCCTGCATCTTATGCATTTTGGAATAATCGTCTGAAGGCTCGTTTGCCTCCGAAATGGGAGTTCAAAAACGAAAAATCAAAAGTCTGGACCGAAGATGAAAAAGAAAAAGTTCTGGAGGCTATATCTGCGTTGCCACCATTGTTGGTTAATAAGATCGTTTCGGGGATCTACCGGTTAAAGACTTCGGCGCAGCTGCCAGAAAACCCTGCTGCAAACTTTCAAAATCAAATTGCGCTCTACGATAAGGCTTTCGAGAGCAAGCGGAATGTTGCACGTGTGTTAGGCTATGAGTTTTCGCACATCTATTTTCAAGGCATGGAAAAGCCAGAGCAAGTGGACTACGCGATCGCAGCTGAGTGGGAGGCGACACTTTGGAATGGGTTAAGAGACAAGGAATTGACGCTCAATCGTAAAGGCTTTGTTGAGGATGACTCCCAAAATAACCCTGAAGAGGATTTTGCCAATAATATTGAGTATTTTCTATTTAATCCAAAGACGTTGAAAGAAAAAAGCCCAAAAGTGTATGATTGGATTTCAAAAAAATTCGGTGGTAACTTTAAACTGAGGATTGTGAAATGAAACTAGCTTTAAACTTATTACTGATCCTCGGTCTCACCTCCTGCGCGAGCTTTTCACTTCCCTCAGCCAGGATCGTTTCTTTTGCTGACGTTGAAAAACTGGAACCAGGGAAATCCACAAAGGACCAAGTGCGCACGCTTTTTGGGAAGCCAGTCAAAGTATCACCTCGTTCTGCCACACAAGAAGCTTGGATTTACAATGAAATGCTGAGTACTGGAGCAATAGGACAAAAAGCATCTTTTTCATTTGATGGTGAAATCCTGGTTGGCGCGCTTTGGATGCCCTATGAGTCGGATCCTCTTGAAAGTGTACAAGCTGTTCAGGAGCACTTTAGGGGAGCAAATTTTATTCGCAAGGTAAAAGGATGGGACAATCAGGGCCATTCTTATTCTGAGGATGTAAGTTATTATGATCCAGGACGGGGAATTTTGTTCACGACCTCTGGAAGAGATCAGATTGTGAATGCAATTGGTTTCAATTTACCTGATATCAAGCGCAGAGTTTCTTCTGAGTACACCAAATAATGGGTGTAGTAGCCCCTATTTAGACCGGACCACCTGGTCCTGAACTAAGATATAGGAATATTACTAGTCATATAACTACCACTAAGGGTCGGGATTACCGTTTATAGGAGTCCACGAATTCCTAAATGTTTTACAGTTTTTCAAGGGGGAGTGCACTTTCCCAAGTCCCGAATAAGTGCACATGAACGAGTAGAGTGGTGGCTCAGGCCGGAATCGAACCGGCACTTCCCCGAGGGAAACACGATTTTGAATCGAGCGCGTCTACCAATTCCGCCACTGAGCCTTCAAATCGAAATCTTAGCCTAGCACCGGTATAAGGGTGTGGCAACTGCTCTGCATAATGCGGTGCGCACGTCATGAGCCTGGGTGAATGAAGTTAGCCCTTCAGGTTGAATCCGCCCTTTTTCGTGAGCCGGTGCTTCTTTCCGAGGTACAGCGAATGGTGATGCGGCCCATGGCCCACGGGAACCCCCTTGAAGACCGGGATCCGGTTCCGCTCGCCCACACCCTTGAAGATGAAATCAAACGCCACCTCGGGCGAATGGAGGGTCCGGAGCGGGCCCATGGCGTCTTTTGGGGGCTGGCACAAAAAGCTCTCGAGATCCACTCCCGGCTCCGGGCCGGTCATCAAGCACGAGGGTACCGTATCGACACAATCTAAAAATTCTCCGAGTACGAGTGCCTTCACACCCTTGAGTCCGCCGGCTTGCTCGAGGTGATGCATCATGCGGTTCACGCGGCCCAGGTTCTCCGAGATTTCTTCTAAGAACAGAATCTTACCCCGGGCCTGGCCCTGATCGGGCGTGCCGAGCAAGCTATTCCACACAAACAGATTTCCGCCCACGAGTGGGGCTTCCACTTGGGCAAAGCCTTTGGGCACATGGAGCGGCTCGAGTTTGAACTCGGCCTTCGGGGCTTTGGCTTGCTTCACCGAATACTGGAGGAGCGACTCGACACTGTGCCACTCGTTCTCGGGCAAAAGCGAAAAGGTGCGGAGCGAAGGCATGGGGGCGTGGATCGTCTGCCAACCGAGGTTCACCCTGAACCATTCAAGCAGAGCCGTGGCATCCGAATATCCGAGGAGGGTCTTTTTCGGAGCCCGTTTCAGTTTGTTCTTGGCCCGATTCAGCATCGGGAGCAAATGAGTGGCGCCGTAACCGCCCCGCGCGCACCAGATCGCGTTCAGATCTTTTCGAAGCGCCATTTCGATCAGGGCTTCGGCCCGTTCGGCGTCAGGGGCAGGGTAGAACATCGACTCACCGAGCACCTTCGGGTGCACGTCGATCTCGAAGCCCTTCGATTTCAAAAAATTCACACCGATTTCGAACTCCACCTTCGGCACCACCGAAGAGGTGGCCACGATCCCGATCCGGATCATCCGAGCTTCTCCCGGAGAGCCTCAAGTGCGCGTTGGTCTTTGACCGAGACCCAGGCGAGATCTGCGTCCTCGATGCCATAAGGCGAGAGCAGGGCCGAGACTTCACGCTTTCTCTTGGCGCGATCGGACTGCGTCTTGAGCTGGTCGGTCTTGGTCATCACAATTTGAATCGGCGTTCCCTTGGTGGCAAAGAACTCGAGCGCCTCGAGGTCCTGATCGGTCGGGCCATGGCGGCTGTCAAACAGCATGAGCACGGCCATGAGACCCGTGTCGGCCGCAAAGTAGGCGTCCATCAGGCGCGACCAGCTTTTCATTTCGTCTTTAGCCACCTTGGCAAAGCCATAACCCGGTAAATCGGCCACAATCTTTTTCTGGCCTCCCCACAAAAAGAAATGAATCGCCTTGGTCTTACCGGGAGTGGCCGAGACCCGTGCGATCCTCTGGCCCAGAAGAGCATTGATGAGCGAGCTCTTGCCGACATTCGAGCGCCCGACAAAAGCAATCCGGGGCTCGGAGTGTCCTTGCAAGAAGCCCCGCTTGATCAGGGTGGGAAGCTGGGCCGGGTCGGCGAGCGTGATGAGGTATTCTGAGGCCATTTGCCAACAGTGTAGCATAAGTCCCTCCGGAACCCCGTCTGAAATGCGGTCTATTGGACTTTGGCTCTGGCACAAGGGTTGCGATAGCTCCGAGTGATGAAAACACTCTACCTATCGATACGTGACCCGGGCGGACATCAGCGACACCTCAAAACGAGCGAGTACCCCTTCGTGCTCGGCACGGACTACATCAAGAAGGAAGGCCTCCGGGATCCGAAACTCGGGCCCGAGTCGATGATCATCGAACACCACGAGGGACGGAATCCTGTACTGTTGGTGCTTGAGCCCGGCCTCACGGCCCGGGTGGGCGACCTGAAACTCCAGGCCTTTGAGATTCCCTTCGGCACCCCGATCCGCATCGGGGACACCGAGCTCTGCTTTCGCGATGAGCCCCTCCGCAATGAGACCCATCAGTTTCCCGAAGGAGTGGCGGGTTGGCATACGGCTTCTGAGGAGGGCGAGGCCTTAGTGAGTGCGGTCCGAAGGAGTGCCGCGACCCGACTCTCCATCTACCTGAGTGGCGAGACCGGCACCGGCAAGGAGGTGCTCGCGCGACTGGTCCATGCCTGGTCCGACCGGGCGGCGCGGCCCTTTGTGCCACTCAATTGCGGGGCCTTGGCGCTCAGTTTGGCCGAGAGCGAACTCTTCGGGCACGTGAAGGGGGCTTTTACAGGAGCCGTGCGGGATCGTCCGGGGGCGCTCCTTCAGGCACACGGCGGAACCCTTTTTTTGGATGAGGTCGGAGACTTGCCCCCGGAGTTGCAGGTCAAGCTGCTCCGGTTTTTAGAAAACGGCGAGATCCGTCCGGTGGGTTCCGAACGGGTACTCCATGCGGATGTCCGGATCGTGTGCGCCACCCACAAGCCCCTGAAGGCCCTGGTCGAAGAGGGGAAATTCCGGCAAGACTTGTACTTCCGGCTGGCCTCCATTCCAGTCGCGATCCCGGCCCTTCGCCAAAGGCCGGAAGACGTGAAGTTGCTGGCGGAGCGCTTTGCGAGCGGGTTCGGCAAGAGCCTGAGCGAAGAAGCCCTGCTGCGACTCCGCATTCATACCTGGCCCGGTAATGTGCGTGAGCTCCGTCATGCCATCGAGCGGGCAGCCGGATTGCTCGGCCCCTTTGAGACGCTGATTCAGGCCGGGGATTTCGAGTTTCTCTCTCCCGAGTCGGACTCGCGCACAGAATTCGAGGTGAGTTTGCCCGGGATCTCGTCACTGAAGGACATGGAGAAGTGGATGCTCCTTCGCTCGCTCAAGCTCGCCAATGGCAATCGCAGCGATGCTGCCCGCGTCCTCGGGGTCGCACGGAGCACGCTCTTTGAAATGATGAAGCGTCATGGAATCCCGGGCACTCGGGCCTTGGAACGCACGCGATTTCAGATGATGGCGGAAAGCTCATGACGGACGCATTTTCCGTCGCGGTAGAAGAGGGTCCCTTGAAAGGGCTTTCGCTCGAATACATAAGGAAGAAACAGCCGGTCGCCCTCCCAGAGGTCCAGGCAGTCGACTCTCGACAGGGGAACCAAATGAAGACTGCCTTCGGGACGGAGCGGGTCTTCGAGCGGAATTTGCGACACTTGTTCATCGCTCAAGTCAGTCACAAACACCGTGACCCACCAGTCTTCTTTTTTATCGGCCTTGAAGTTCGGGAAGTAGAGTTCTCCCAAGCGCCGCCATTGTACCGGAACGGTCGTGCAATCAGACTCTTCCTGGAATTCCCTCACGGCTGCCTCGGCCATGGTTTCGCCTGGTTCGAGCTTGCCTCCGAGACCGTTCCACTTTTTCTTGCCGTGGATCATCAATAGCTCGTGCCCTCGGAATGCATAAAGCAACACGGCCGGGATCACTTTTTGGGTACCGCTCTCGTACGCGTTCACCCGATCATTCTCCGTGGGAGTTCGGCTCGAGGGTCATGTCGGTGAAGTCGATCTGGATCACGCGCCCCTTGAGCTCGAGTTCGTTCAGTTTCTCGGCCAATCGACGACGGAAGGCGAGCTTCCTCGTTGGATTCATCACTTCATCTTGTGAACTGCCTTGGATGAGCGGCATCAGGAGATCCCTGACTTTCAGCTCCTGATCCTTCAGGCTCTTGCAGGTCTCCTCGTCGGAACACTCCGCAACGAGGTCCACCCGGAGTTCGATGTTCTTCCAAGAGGCCCTGAATTCGCCGAGAGACTGGGTGATCAGGTCGTCGCCGGTCTCGCTCTTGTACTTGAATTTGTGCTGGCCCGAGAGCCAGCCGCCATAGAGTTTGGCTTCTTCTTCTTTGCGTGCCGCTTCGTTCTTGGCGTTCGACCGGTACTTCAGGTACTGGACCACCAGAATGCCGCTACAGATCAGGGCGAGGCCTGCAAAAACCAGGGAAAGAACCGTAAGGTATTTACTCGGCGAGTCAGAAGAGTGAAGCAAGTCCTTCAGGGTCGGCTTCAGACCCCCTGCGTTGGAAATCTCGGGTTCCGGTATGGCTTCTGGGGTGGGTTCGGCTTCGGGGTGTGGATGCTCTGACACGGCCTTTAGAATAGCATCGAAGGGCCGGATTTGTGCTAAACTTTCGAAACCGATGGAACTTTTTTTCGACTTCGAAAAGCCGATCATCAGTCTTGAAAAGAAACTCGAGGAGCTCCGCGAAATCAGCGGCGGAGACGGGGTCGATCTCAGTCGCGAGATCGCCACCCTCGAGGGTAAATTGGAGACCCTGATCCGTGATACTTATTCCAAACTGTCGACCTGGCAACGGGTCCAGCTTTCGCGGCATCCGAATCGCCCCTACACCCAGGACTACCTCGAGGCCTTGTTTCCAGACTTCATGGAACTCCATGGGGACCGTGCTTACGGCGATGATGCTGCTTTGATCGGAGGCACCGCTTTTTACGAACGCGACGGAAAGCGAATTCCGGTGGTGATCCTCGGACATCAGAAGGGACGCACCACCAAGCAGAAGGTCGAACGGAACTTCGGCATGGCCCGGCCGGAAGGGTACCGGAAGGCCATCCGTCTGTTTGAAATGGCCGAACGATTCCGCATGCCGGTGATCACCTTCATTGACACTCCCGGTGCTTATCCGGGAATGGACGCCGAAGAGCGCGGCCAGAGTCAGGCCATCGCCGAGAGCATCCGCGCCATGTTCGGACTCACGGTTCCGACCTGTGCCGTGGTGATCGGAGAGGGCGGATCGGGCGGTGCGCTCGCGATCGGTATCGGCAATTGTGTGTTGATGCAAGAATTCTCGACCTACTCGGTGATCAGTCCCGAGAGCTGTGCTTCGATCCTTTGGAGCGATTCCACCCAGGCCGAGCGGGCCGCTGATCGACTCAAAATCACCGCCAATGACCTCGAACGCATGGAGCTTCTCGATGCCATCATCCCCGAACCCAAGGGCGGGGCGCACCGGGACAAGGCGGCTTCCATCGCATCACTGAAGAACACCCTCGACCGGGTTTTCGGGCCGTGGGTGGACCGGAACTTCAAGAATCCGGAATCGAAGGAGAGTCAGAAGATCCGTGAGGATCGGTTCAAGAAATTCCGTGAAATGGGCCGATTTGCTCTCGAACCTGTTTCACCGAAAGGCCAGAAGTCATGATCGTTTCGATGACGGGCTTCGCGTCCCGGATCTTCACCCACGGTGAAGAGACCTACAAAATGGAATTGAAATCTCTCAATCACCGCTTTCTGGATCTGAAGGTGAGGATTCCCCGGGATCTGGCGCCTTTCGAGACTCCTGTCAAAGCCGCACTCGAAGCCGGTATCAAGCGGGGGAGCATCGACCTCTGGATCGAGCGGCAATCCGGCACCAAAGGCGACGGCAGAAGCGACGCCGGGTTCCGTGTGGACGAAGAACGTGCCCGGTCGGCCCATGCTTCGCTCGAGTCGCTTCGGGTGCGTTTGGGTCTTCAAGAACCGGTGACCCTCCGGGATGTGATCTCATTTCCTGAAGTGGTGATCCGTGCCGGAGCCGAGGAACGTGATTCGGCACAGCTCGCAGCACTCGAATCCAGACTTTTGGCTGAGCTCGGGCAACTGATCCGCGATCTCACCGACATGAGAAAGTCCGAAGGCGGACGCTTGCAGGAAGCGCTCCTCGCGATCGTTGCCGGATTCCGTGAGTCTCACGGAAAATTCCTCATGCTGCGCGACGAGATCCGGAACCGTGCCCGTGACAAGGTGAAGAAGCGGATCGAACAGTGTTTTGAGGCCTATCCCACCTCGGATGAGCGCCTCCGTGCCCTGATGGAGACCCGGATCGCCCAGGAAATCAGCGCTGCGCTGGACCGCCTGGATGTGGAAGAAGAACTGACCCGGTTCAAAGGCCACATCGATGCCATTGAAACCCTTTTGAAGAACGGCGGAGCCGTTGGCAAGAAACTCGACTTTCTTTTCCAGGAATTGAATCGTGAGATCAATACCCTAGGTAACAAATCTCAAGACCTCGGAGTCAGTGGCGAGGTGATCGAGCTGAAGACCCGCATCGAGCAGATGCGCGAACAAAGCCTGAATCTGGAGTGATGTCATGAATGAATCATCTGCCAGATACGGATTGATCGTCATTTCGGCTCCGAGCGGGGCCGGGAAGAGCACCCTGTGCGGCAAGCTGCTTGAGGATTTCCCTTCGCGTCTGGCGCTTTCTATCTCCACCACCTCGAGGGCGCCCCGTGGGCAGGAACAACACGGAAAAGAATATTTTTTCACCGACCCGCAGGATTTCCAGAGTCGGATCGGTGCCGATGAGTTTGCCGAGTGGGCGCTCGTCCACGGGAATTATTACGGGACCCAGAAGTCCACGCTCGAGCGTTTCTGGTCTTCGGGGCGGCATGTGCTCCTCGATATCGATGTCCAGGGTGCTGCGAGCTTGAAACAGCTTTACGGAGATCGCTGCTTCACGGTGTTCATCGCACCTCCCGGCATGGAGGAGCTCGAGCGCCGTCTTCGCGGACGGGGAACGGATTCTGAAGAGACCATCCAGAAACGCATGGCCAATGCCGCGGGTGAAATGGCCCGCCAGGGTGAGTTCGACCGCATCATTGTGAATGAAGACTTCGCCCGGGCTCGGGCCGAATTGGATCAGGCTGTCAGGGAGTTCATGGACGGTCAGGAGAGTGGTAAATGGCAAAAGGCCCCGTAGCGACCATCGACACCGTCTGCAAGACCATCCAGGGGTATTTCCCGGATGCCAATATCGAGCTCGTCCGGAAGGCATTTGCATTCGCCGAGAAAGCTCACGGCGAGCAAAAACGATCGAGCGGGGACCCCTACATCATCCACCCGACCGAGGTGGCCCAGGTGCTGGCCGAAATGCGCCTCGATATCTCTTCCATCATTGCCGGGTTTCTTCATGACACCGTCGAGGACACTCCTGCCAAGCTCGAAGACATCGAACGCGAGTTCGGGAAAGACGTGGCCGTGCTCGTGGACGGAGTCACCAAACTGAACAAGATGTCCTTCCGGACCACCGAAGAGAAGCAGGCCGAGAACTTCCGGAAGATGGTCATTGCCATGTCGAAGGACATCCGTGTGATCATTGTCAAGCTCGCCGACCGCTTGAGCAATATGCGGACGCTCCAATACCTTGCTCCGCACAAGCAGAAAACCATTTCACAAGAGACGCTCGACATTTACGCGCCTCTGGCCAACCGTCTCGGTATGAGTGACATCAAGGTGGAGCTCGAGGACCTTTGTTTGAGGTTCATCCACCCGGATGTGTATTACAAGCTGGCCGAGCTGATCGCCCAGAACAAAGGCGAACGCGAGAAGTACATCGAAGAAACCTCCAATCTCATCCAGGAAAAGCTGGTGGAGTACGATGTGAAGGCCCAGGTCACCGGACGGGCCAAGCACTTCTACTCGATCTATAAAAAAATGGAACGTCGGCAGGTGAACTTCGACGAAGTCCATGATTTGCTCGCCTTCCGGATCATCGTCGAGAACATCACCGAATGCTACAAGGCGCTCGGTGTGATTCACTCCGCGTTCCGTCCGGTTCCCGGTCGATTCAAAGATTATATCGCCATGCCGAAGGCGAACAATTACCAGTCGCTCCACACCACCGTGATCGGGGTCTCGGGCGACCGGACCGAGATCCAGATCCGTACCCACGAAATGCACATGGTGGCCGAGCGGGGGATCGCCGCCCACTGGAAGTACAAGGAAGGGAAGTTCGATAGCGGCACCCGCGAGAACGTGACCTGGGTGAACCGCTTGCTCGAATGGCAGAAGGATCTTTCCGACCCGAATGAGTTCCTGGAAACCGTCAAAGTGGACTTGTTTTCGGAGGATGTGTTTGTCTTCACGCCGCGCGGTGAGGTGAAAGAGCTCCCGCACGGGGCCACGCCGCTCGATTTCGCTTACGCCGTCCACACCGATGTGGGGCACCGCTGTGTGGGCGCGAAGGTGAACGGAAGGATCGTATCGCTGAAACACCGGCTCAAATCGGGTGATGCGATCGAGATCATCACTTCACCGACCCAGAATCCCTCCAAAGACTGGCTCAAGATCGTCAAATCTTCGCGTGCCAAAGCCAAAATCCGCGCCTTCATCAAACTCAGGGAGCGAGAGCTCGCCAAGCTCGAGGGACAGGCGATTTTCGAGCGCGGGCTCAAGCGTTTCGAATTGTCTCTTCCCAAGCTCGAGAAATCCGGAAAAATGAACGAGATCCTGAAGGAGTGCGGAGTGCATGACCTCGAGGATCTCATGGTGGGGCTCGGTTATGGCCGGTACCAGATGGATTCGCTCATCCTGAAGCTCATTCCCAAGGAAGAGCTCGATGCCCAAAAAGCCAAATGGAAGGCCGAAGAAGAGGAGAGCTTTCTCAAACGCGCGGTCAAGTCTGCCTCGAAAAAGAGTGAGGCACGGAATGCCGTTGTGGTCGAAGGGGTGGATGATCTGCTGGTCCGCTATGCCCGGTGTTGCAATCCGGTTCCCGGTGAGAGCATTGTGGGCTCGATCACGCGTGGACGCGGGGTGACCATCCATCAGGCCAATTGCCCCCGGGCCCTCGATACCGATTCCGAGCGCCGGATCACCGTATCGTGGAACAAGACTCTGACCGCCCCGGTCAAGCGTGCTGTGAGGATTCGTGTGTTTTCAAACGACGATACGGGCTTGCTGGCGCTCATGTCCCAGACCATCACCGGCTGCGGGGTGAACATCGCTTCTGCCAACATCCGGACCACCAAGGACAAGAAGGCCATTGCCTTGTTCGAGGTCGAGGTCGGGAACATGGAGCAACTCAACAAGGTGATGAGCGCGCTCGAGTCGAAAAAGGGCGTGATTTCGGTCGAGCGGAGTTAGGAAGATGAAGCGGTATCACACTCGGATTCCGGCTGCATTACGGAAGGTGAGGCTCGATCAGTTCATCCTCGAGTGGCTCCCGCAAGCCATGGGCAAACCCCTGAGTCGGACGACTCTCCGGACGCTGTTTTTTTCGGGAAGCGTGTATGTGAATCGCCACCGGCAGAAGAAACCGCTCACGGAGGTGTATGCGGGAGCCGTCATCGAGGTTTATTACGATTCTGACAAAGTTGCCGAGAAGGGCGGTACCCGTCTGATCGATGCGCGGGTCGATCCCGAGTGGATCGTGTTCGAAGACGAATGGCTGATTGTGGTGAACAAGCCTTCCGGCCTTCCGACTCAACCTACGGTCGATCCGGGCCGTGCCAATCTTTATGATTTGATGGGAAAATACCTTTCCGGGCGGCATCCGTCAGGGAATGCCTATGTCGGGCTCCACCATCGCTTGGATAAGGACACCTCCGGGTTGGTCCTGTTCACCAAAAAAGAAGAAGCGAACAAAGGGGTTTCCCAGTTGTTCGCAGAGCACCGGATCCGGAAGACCTACCACTGCCTGTGTTGGAGGTCGCCAAGTGCTCCGGCCCTCGAGGTTCATGGCGGGTTCGAGATCAAGAATTTTCTCGGGAAAGTCTCCGAGAGCCAGGGGAAAAAGAAATTCGGCGCGGTGAGTTCCGGGGGCGACTTCGCGCTGACCCGTTACCGGACCATCCAGTTGTTCCGTGACATGGTTTGGTTGACCGCCATGCCTGAAACGGGGCGAACCCATCAGATCCGCGTGCATTGTTCGGAGAACGGATTGCCGATTCTCGGTGATTCCTTGTATTTCCCCGAAAACTTGCACCCTCTGATTGCCGTACCCCGCTTGCTGCTTCATGCGGCATCGCTGGAGTTCGAACACCCGATGACCGGGGCTCCGGTCAAGATCGAGTGTGCGCTTCCGAAGGAGTTCATCAGCACGCTCTCTCAGGGAAAAGAATGAAAGACTCCGAAAGGCCGCTTAGGCGACTTCTCGGTTTTTTCTTCAGGAAGTACTGGGCTTCGATCCTGGCAGGGTGTCTCACGATCATGATCATCGACGTCGGGGAGTTGATCCTCCCGATGATCCTGAAGTCCCTCGTGGAGGCGGTCGAAAAGGGCGATCCTTCGGGTTCGCTCCAACAAGCACTCTTTTGGACTGCCGGAATTGTCGTCTG
The DNA here is from genome assembly GCA_945874535.1 of Bdellovibrio sp. ZAP7. Classification (GTDB taxonomy): domain Bacteria; phylum Bdellovibrionota; class UBA1018; order UBA1018; family CAIMNF01; genus CAIMNF01. Next base: position 26,747 of record CAMCGZ010000020.1, on the reverse strand, counting down.
CCAGGTTCTCGGACGTTATGTGTGGCGGGTCACCCTGGCACGTTCGGCCATGAGTGCGGGTGCTGATTTCAGGTCGCTCTTTTCGAGACAGATTTTCGAGGTGGCCTTCGGCTCGATCGAGCGTCGAAAAGTGGGCGAACTCATGACTCTCGCCACGAGCGACGTCGAGAACATGAGGATGGCCCTCGGTCCCGGCATCATTTCACTCACGGACGCCCTGTTTTATTGCGTGACGGTTCCGATAGCCATGGTGTGGATCGCCCCGGCCCGCGTGCTCTGGATTTTGCTCCCCTTGCTCCTGATTCCGGTATTGGTGATTGTGTTCCACAGGAGGATCTTCGATCAGTCTGCCAGGGTCCAATCTTTGAATGGCGAGCTCGGAACCTTGACTCAGGAAATGGTGGCAGGGGTGCGGCCTTTGAAGCAGGCCGGCTCCGGCCCGGCACTGTCGGAGCGGATCGGACGGAAGAGCCACGAGTTGAATCGCCGACAGGTGGGTCTTCAGGCGCTCCAGTCTTCGATGGGCCCGACTCTGGAGTTTTTACTGAGTACTTCGCTTGTCTTGTTGTTTGCATCGAGCCCCGGAGTTCCGATCGGTGTCCTCGTGGCCTTGCAGCGCCTGGTTCAAAAGTTGATGTGGCCCATGACTGCGATCGGAATGGCGGTGGTGTACTTCCAGAAAGCACGCGCCAGCGGAAAGGATTTTTACCGGTTTCTGGAAGAGCTTCGAGTGGAATCTCTCGAGGGCACTCCCGAAGAACCCCAGAATGTCAGCCAAGGGAGCCCTTTGCTCGAGTGCCGGAGTCTCAGTCTTGGCCCGATCGATCGTTTGAGTTTCTCGGTGCATGAGGGAGAGTGGTTGGGGTTGAAGGGACCGGTCGCGAGCGGGAAATCCACTTTGCTCGGCTTGATTCTTCGTTTCCAGGATCCACCTCGCGGTACCCTTTTCTATCGGGGTGTGGATGTTCTCGATTGGGACCCACCGGCTCTCAGAAAAGAGCTCGGTTCAGTGCTGCAGGAACCCTATCTGTTTCAGGGGAGTATCCGCTCGAATCTGGATACCGGTGACGAGCTCCCCATTGAGCAGGCTCTGCAGGTTTCGGGCCTCGACAGTCAGGGGATTCTGCATCGGGTTGATGATGAACTCGGCGAAAAAGGGATGTCGCTTTCGGGGGGGCAGAAACAACGGGTGGCGATCGCCCGCGTGCTCCGCAAGCCTGCGTCCCTTTTCTTGCTCGATGATCCACTGTCGTCGGTGGACGAGCTGACGTCACGACAGGTACTCCTCGATCTGAGGCGCGTGTGGAAGGCCGGAAAGAAGACGGTGATCTACGTTTCGCACCGACCCGAGCACCTCGGATTTTGCGATCGTTTGGTGGATCTGGATGCCAGGAGAGACCAGGTATGAAGGCCTCACTCCGGTTTATTCTGAGCGAGATCCTGATCGAATGGAAAACTCTGACAGGGGGATTGCTCCTCACCCTGCTCGGTGCACTGATGGTCTGGGCGGGACCGGTGGTGATTGCCGGCATCATTGACGAAGGTCTGGTGCCCGGTGATCGCGAGCGTGTGCTTTTCGGCGTGGGGCTGTTGGCACTGGCCGAGCTCCTCCGTCTGGCTTCCTCTGCCGGAGGGCAATTCGTCTATGCCGTACTCGGCCAGAATGTGATCGAGCGTGTGAGACAGCGGATGGTCCGCCACTTGGTTTCACTGCCGATACCGTATTTCGACCGGGTGACCAGCGGGGGAATGATGACCCGCGTGGTGAATGATGCCAACTCCCTCACTGATTTTTTTCAATCGGGCTTTGTTTCGGTACTCGGGAATATCGGAAGTCTGGTGGCGGCGTTCGTCGGACTCTTATCTTTGAGCCCGCGCTTGGGGCTGGTTCTCTTTGCCGTATTCATTCCCTTTGTGTGGGTGACTTCGATTTTCTCACGGCAATTGAGGCAGGTCTATGAAGAGATGCGATCCCGTCTGTCGGATTTGAATTCCACACTTGCAGACATGCTTTTCGGGATGCGCACACTCCGTTCGCTCGGTTTGAATTTGAGCAGCCACGCCAAGCTGAGCATCAAGGTCGAAGATTACGCGATTTCTCAAAGAGGCATGATCCGGACCTACGCCTTGTTCCATCCGACGATCACCTTTGCGACAGGCGTATTTCTTTTGATCTGGATCGGCGCCGGCTTGAAGCTCGTCGGTTCAGGGGAATTGAAGGTCGGGGGTTGGATCGCCGGGCTCAGTTACGTGTTGATGATGCAGCAGCCGATGACGGAAATCTCTGACCGTTGGAACTTTTTCTTGGCCGGGATCACATCGATCGGGCGGGTCCGGGAGGTGCTCGAGTCGCCACAGGAACGCGGGGGAGAGATTGCGGAGGGCCCCTTCGAGCGAATGCAATTCCGGGGCGTGGATTTCGTCTACGAAGGTTCGGGTAAGCCCGCTCTCACAGGTGTGGATCTTGAAATCAATCGGGGTGATTGGATCGGAATCTTCGGGGAGAGTGGATCGGGGAAGAGTACCTTCTTGCAGCTTGCCATCGCATTTATCGATCCGACCCGGGGAACGGTGCTGTGGAACGGACGGGACTTAAGGCAGGTCGATCCTTCAGCTGTGAGGCGGCACTTCGGCGTGGTCGAACAGTTTCCTTTTTTGTTTTCTGGAACCATCGGCGACAACATCACCTGGTTCGGGAAACACGCTTTGGATCGTGAGGCCCTTTTGCGGCGTTTTCAAGGGCATGGGCTGATCACGTCTCTATTGGTCCGGCTCGAGGATCCCGTAGCCGAGCGGGGTTCGAATCTTTCACTCGGAGAGAAGCAAATGATCACTTTTCTCAGGTCGTGGCTGGCCGGACCGGAGATCTGGATCCTTGACGAAGCCACGGCCTTTTTCGATCCCGATGCCGAGGCCGAACTCATTGCAGTTTTGGAATCTGAACGGAATCGGGGTGTCACGGTAATTCAGGTTGCCCATCGTCCCGAGGCGCTTCGCAGAATGAACCGTTGGATCAACGTTCGCTCTGGGGATCTTCAGGAACTGACGGAAGCTGACCTCCTGATGGAGCGGCCAAGTTCGACATGATCTTGAGCAGCTGTTTCCGGTCGAGGAGGGGTGGCTGGGAATCGCGGACTGCCGGATTCTTATCGAGGCGTTTCCATTCACGGAACCACTGGAGCAGGTCCCAGATGACTTTCAGCTTTTGACCGAGGCTGTCGCCCGGCTCGATCCCGCGGGGTGGTTTGCCCTTGAAAAGCAAGTATCCGAAGATCGCTTCAACCTGCTTGGGCTTCTCGCCAGGCACGCAAGATCCGCGGACGAAGGATCCTGCTATCTTCTTGATCTCACCGCAGAAGATCGGGAACCCGTTCATCGCTTCGGAGAACTGAAGGAGATCATCCGAATTGCGATCGAAACGTTCGAAAAGATTCTCGGTGTAATAGGGAACCGAGGTCAGGGTTTCGAGTTCGCCCCGCGGGAAGAGCGGAGTCTGTTCCCAGTTCGGGACAGCGGTGGTGAGAGCCGACCTGCGGAAGTTATCCATGCCTTCGGCATCCCAACGGATCGCCTGTTCGATGAACTGGGGGATTACGGTTCCATAATGACGGGTGATGAAGTCTTTGTTGAAGAAGACCCGCGACAAACACGCCGTTGGAATGGTCTGGATGGTGTTGGTATCCGTCACGCCAGGATTACAGATCGAGAAAATCTCCTTGCTGGCCTCATTCAGGATGAGCTTGCCACCGAAAGTGATGGTCAGGAATTCGGTGGTTTCGATCGAATCGATGTAATCGTCCCCGTTTCCGGTGGAGGTGAAGATGTTGATGCTGCGCATGCGGGACTTGGCGGATTCCGCCACGCTGGTCAGGGAGAAGGAGAGTCTCAGATCGAGGATCAGATCGTTGAAGTCCGTCAGGAGGTCCATCAGGTCGTTCTGATCGATTCGGCTCAGGTCTGCGTCATCACCGAACTTGTATTTCGGTAATACGAACTCGACCGCGTGGAACACGAAGGCCTTGTAGTTCAGGTCATAGAAGGTGTAGCGGGTGTTGATCTCTCCCTTGCGAGGGAAGCGAAGAGCTCCTACCGGGCCTTCGACGAGTGGCTGGATTCCGCTCAGGATCTTCCGGAGCGTGGGGCTCTTGATTTTCCCCAAAAGCTCGGACTTTTCCATCCGGGCGGTATCGGGGTTCATGCCCTGGTATACCGACTCGAGCTCTTTTTGGTCGGCAGCGATATTGGCGCAAAGCTTGGCAGCCTGGATGAGAGAGGATGCCGGGAAAGTGAGCCCTTCGATCGACTGGGGCTTCGGACCTTTCGAGTTTTTGAAGACTCGGGTGATGAGACCGGAGAGAGCCAAATCGATTGTCCGGGAACGGACATTGAATCCGGCTGCGGCAGTTTGATCGCGGATTAGAACCTTCAGGTCTTTGGCGCTGATCGGAAGTTTCTTGGCTTCGCCCACCACTTGAAGCACATCGGCGATGATTCCAAAGGTGGTCGAATTGACGCCGGGTTTGAAACCCTTCGGCAGGGCCTCGATTTTTGGCAGAATGCGCGAATAGAGGCTCTTTCCGACCCGGATGAGTTCGGCGTATTCAGCCGATGCGATCTGTTCGGGATTGCCGCCGATCAGGATCGACTTGATGCTACCGAGCAACTCACGGGTGATCCCGTAACGCTCGAGATCGAGTTCGCCATTCGGGAGAAACTCTTTGGCGAGGGTGAGGAGGTCGTCGATCTTGACGCTGGCAAAGCTTTTGATCTGAAGGAGCGCCGAGAGCGAGTCGAGCGCACTGATCATATCGTCGGTACGGCGGAACGGCTCGTACAGATAAGCCAATTGCCCGAGTTCATAATGGGTGATGGTGTTTTCGTTGCTCTGGAAGAGCACGGACTTCACCCGGAACGCCCGCTTCATGTTGGTGCGGACTGTTTCCCAGGGGATGGTGTTTCCGGGCATGAACTGGTCTGCGAGCTTTTTGACTTCAGCGAGGGCGGCGTCGAGCTGCGGCACTGAAATCGAATAGAACGCCGGTTCGCGGAGGAGCACCTCGAGGGCGACGCCGACCATGTCCTTCAGACCGAGTTTTTCGCGCTGATCGTACAGGGCGTAAAGGTCGACGCCCTTGGAAAGAAGCTGGCGCAGATCGCTCGGAGTGAGGCTGGTTCCGTCACGACCCATCAGGATCGGCAGGATCGTTCTGGCGATCGAGACCGATGATTGAATCGCTTGGATCTGTTCCGGCTTGTCGAGCAGGGGCTCAAGAGAAGTGGCGTACTCCTTGAGTCGATTCAGATTCAAAGGAGTGGCAGATTCCCCAGCTGGAACGTTGGCTTTGGCTGCCTGTTCGATGAACTCACCGACATTCCCGGCAAGCGACTTCAGCAGGTCGGCATCGATACGGGCCGGATCAATCTTGAGAACCAGCTCGATAATGACTCCTGCGAGCTTACGGAGGGCCGGAGTCTCGAGGAAGGGCTTCAGGGCGAGGGACCCCTGGTTTCTGGGGAACAGCGCCGCATTCAGGATCAAGGCCTTCCCGAAACGGTCGCTGAGAGTGAGAATGGTCTCGCGCGATTGGAGGGTGGTGTCCCGCTTCAGGGTCTTCAGAAGCGTGGTCAATGCCGATACGGCCTGGGCCTGTTCCGCTTCGGTCGATTGGACCTCGATGCTGAGCTGGTCGAGCAGTTCGGTCGTATTCGCGGTCAGGAAGAGCGCGTCGAAAAAGTGCCAGATCGCATCAAAAATGGGGCGCCACTTGGCTTTTTCGATGGAGGCGGCGTCGCCTCCCACAATCAGGAGCTTGGCGTACTGATAGATCGGCAATTGTTCACGGACGACGGTGAGTGAGTTCACTTCGTTCGGCTTGGCGGTGTAGAAGTCGAGCTCGCGGACAAAACTGTGCAAATCGTTCCACTGGAGTGAGTTCTTGGATGTTGAGAGGAGCTCGGCAAGTTCTTTGACAAATCGGTTCAGTGCTTTGCCGGCCTCGCGCCGTGCTTCCGGATTCGCGTTCCGGGGTTCGGTCAGGATCTTCATGTACGGAGAGAGCGGAGAAATGATGGCTCCGAATCGCTCGAGGATGTCCCGGATTCCTTCGATTTCTTGCGAAGTCAGGCGTTCGGTATTCCCGCCGACAATGTCGGCTTTCAGCTTGAAGATGGACTGGATGAACGGATCCGAGATCGGGTTGCCGGAAGGAAGGTAGCGATTGGCGAAGGTTTGAAGCTCGACCGCGGTATAAACGTCTTTTTCAGAACCTTTCACGAACTGAGTGAAGACGTTGAGCGCCCGGCTCATGCACTGAAAGGAGCCCTGGATTTCATTGCGCTCGACCGAAGAGCCGGTGATGTAGCTGCCCGAGAACAGGTTTTGAAGCTGGGCCGGAACCTTCTGAACGCAAGAAAGATCGAGACTTTCGGACTCGAACGGACGTGCCGCTTTCGGCGTGTTCTTGATCCAGCCGCAGGCGGAGAGCGAAAGCAGGGAGAGGGTCAGGATGAGACTCTTAAAGCGCATAATTCACTCCCAAACGGATCCGACCGAGGGTTCTCATATCGGACAGGAATTCGGCACCCCGATCGGGGGCGGCAGACTCGTAGGCTGAAATCAGGTCGCCCCCTGCCACGAGGCCCATGCGTGGGTTGACCGGGTATAAAAAGTCTCCGGCAAACCAATCACCCCGGACGCTGTAATCGTGGATGTACTTGAACTGGATCTCGGAACCGCGGAATTGGCCTTCGAGGGCCCACTTCAAGGCCAATTGGCTCGCATTGCGGTAGAGCAAACGCGAGCTCAGGAAATTCTGGCCGTTCTGGGCCAGGGGACCGAAGTCGGCACCGACTCCACCCTTGACGATGAGATGAGCAAGTTGAAGCTTGATGCGCTTGAACTCCATCTTGATCCAAGGAGAAGTGCTCACCGAAGGGGTGAGTTCGGTAGTGGTGTAGTTCGCCGGAAGTGAGTCGCGCAAGGGCTCGTCGATGAGCATGGCAACGCCCGCCTCGACCTTCCGGCTGAAACGGTATCCCGCCTCACCGATATAGACCCGGTGGCTGAGGAGTCTCGGGGTCAGGGTGGCCACCACGCTGTTCACTTCTGTCGGAAGCGAAGCGACCAGGGCGATCGGGAAGTGATTCATCGGGAGGTAACCGAATCCCAATTTGGCAAAGTAGGGGAGTTCACGCTTCGTCTCCATCTGGCCCATGATGGCCGGGCGGAGCAGGATGCTCGAGATCGAGGGCAGCTCGAGATTGTAACCGATCGGAACCGGCGTGTTGAGGAGGGTGAAGCTCTTCGGAGCCGAGTTCACTGACTGGGGGTGTTCGCTCAGGATCTGCTTTTGGTCGTCGATCACGACGTTCGGCATGATCTCGGGGAGCATCAGGTAGGAGGCGAAAAAGCGGAAATCGAAAAAGGCGGTCTCTGCATGGGCAAAGATGCCGGTCAGTCCTTGGGAGGTCGGACGGAGACGGTCCCAGCTGTCGTAGGGCTCGACTTGGCCGAGTCCCCAGAGGCTGTCGAGGCTGGACCAGCCGATGTGACGGCGTCCGGCGCTCAAGCGCAAACGGTAGCGGTCGGAGTGGTCCTTGATGCCGTAGTAGAGGTTCTTCGAGGTGATCGCAAAAGCACGGGGGTGGAGCGGGCTGATCCGGAACTTGGCGTCTCCAACGAATTCACTCTCTGAGGAGAGGGAGTCCGGACCGTTTTTTGAATCATAACGTGCGCCTGCGCTGAGTACAGGGAAGTAAGAGGGAGTGGCGGTCTGCGAGTGGATCTGGTTCTCGAGCCCGAAGTCCACGTCCGGCTTCAAAGCGTGGCTCGGCTGCGACAGTCCCAAGAGGAGTCCTGTAGCGAGAAATGCAGAGGGTGAAGGTCGCAAATCAGACATCATTGACGCAGCGAATTAGACCATAGAAATCCCTTCCTGTCAAAAATCTTATGCTAGGATTGAAGAATCCATGGACACCGTTGAGTCCAAGATAGTGAAATCATTGAGGGGTTTGAAGCCCCAGGCCATCCTGATCCTCCCCGAAGGTTTTGTCCGGGAGGAGTGGAAATCTCTTTGTTTTCAAAATGGAATTTCTTTGAGTGCCGCAGCGATCCAGAGCCCTCTGGACCTGGCTTCCCAAGTGGTTCCCGAGTCAAAAGGTCGGGTTTTGGACCCGGGTGCAAGGGTTGAGCTGTTGCGCGTCACATTTAAAGCTCCCGGGCTCCGGGAGGCCCTGTCGACCTTGCTCGAGCATCGTTACCGTCCCCGGTTTTATGAGAGCCTGGATCGAACGCTTCAAAAAGGGCGGGCCCAATTTGTCCACGCCGAAGAGGCCCGGATCTTCCGGGAGCGCTTGGACGAAAGGCGGGGAGTGTCCGACCTGAGATCCGAGTTTTTCGAGTTGAACCGGCTTTGGGAGGCCGTTCTTCGGGCACGGGATCTTTGGGATGAGTCCCGGATCTTCGAGGTGGCCACCGAACGACTGCGCGACGAGGGATTCCTGTTCCCGATCAAAACCTTTCATCTGCTGGAGCATTTCGAGCCGAAGCCCCGGGTGCGAGCCTTCATCGAGGCGCTCCGGGGTGCTCATGAGGTGAACCTCCACCAGCCGGGCCGGATCGGGGAGGGGGGCGAAGCGTCGCCCGAACCCGGGCAGCTCGAGCACATTCTCGCTCATTCGCTCGAGGACGGAGCCCAGCACCTGATGGACGAGCTGATCGGTTCCGGGAGTCCGGATCTGCACCCGCTCGTGATCGAGGACCGGCCGGAGATTCGCAGAACCCTGTCCCGCATCGCCGCGGAGAGAGGGGTCCCCCTTCAGGATTTAAGAGACCCTTCGGGCCTCCCGCAATCCGAGGAACTCAAAACCGCTTTGCTCGAACTCGAGATGTCGGCCCGGAGCTTCGAGGGCGAGAACGTTCTGGCCTGGTGGACGGCCCGGCACCCGGGCGACTCGGCAACACGTAAGGCTCTGATCGAAAGGGGCTCGCTCCGGGGCATCGACGCTTACGGATTCCTTCCGGCTCTTTCGGAATCTTTGGTGAAAGTCCGTGAACGCTACCCGTCCCGCATGAGCCTTCCGGAGCTCAAGACGGCCTTGCTTCAAAGTGCTGCAGCCCTACGGTTGCCGTCTTGGGTTGGAAGTCTGCTCGAGCGATTGATGGAGGGGTGGGTCGATTCGCTTTCGCTGATCGAACGGGAAGGCGGCCGTCGGCCCCTCAGAATCTGGCACAAAGAAATCTCAGAGCGTCTCAAGCAGGCGCCTCCCACGGTTCCCCGTTTCAAGCACGAGTCGGGCCTTCGGATTTACCGGGTCGATCAGGCGGTGAGCCTCTCGCTCCTGCCGGGTGCAAAGGTCCATTTTTTCGGTATTTCGACGTCATTTTTTGAGCCGGATGAGGAAGGGACGGAGTGGTTCTCCGCCCGTGACCTCGAGGTGCTCGCCGGTGAATTCGGCCTGGCATCCCGTCGGGAGAGAGTAGCGGCTGCCCGGAGTTCATTTTTGGCCTGGGCCCGGGCCTCCGGGCCGGTTCCGGTGTTCCATGAGTTCCTTCACGACGGGGCGGGAATGGAAATGGAATCGCTCGAGTTGGTTTTATCCCGCATCGAGGGGATCCGGAAAAGCCCCGCCGTACCGTTACCGGTCCATCCTAAAATCCTTCCTTCCTTGAACTCCACGCTCAAGGCGCCTCCGGTTGAGGTCATGCTTCCGGTGGAGCGCACTGAGTTTCCAATCAGTTTTTTGAATTCCCTCGGGGACTGCCCGTTCACGGCCTATGCCCGCTACCTTTTGGAGCTTCGGGACGAGCGGGATCCGGATTTTGATTTGAGCGGGGATGCCCACGGGAATCTCCTCCACCATGCGATCGAGCTTCTGGTTTCTTCTGACGGAACCCTTTTGGCGAGGGATGCTTTTGACCAAGCCTTTGTCCGGACGGCCAAACCGGCCTGGATCCGCTCGGAGCGGCTGTTTGTCGCCCTCCGGAAGAAAACCATCGCCATGCTCGAATCCTTCCTGGAGTCGGAGCGGGAATACCGGGAAAGGTCGGCGACCACTGTGTTCTCGCAAGAAGAGGACATCCGCCTGACCCGGGGAGGGATTTCATTCCTGGGACGGATGGACCGGGTCGATACCCATGCCGATGGGCTGGTGCTCATGGATTACAAGACCGGGAGTTCATTGCCCAATGCCGCCCAGACCCTGGGCTCCGGAAAAGGGCTCCAGCTTCCGGCCTATGCGCTTGCTCTCCGCGAGGTCCACGGACGGGAAGTGATCTCCGCACAGTATGTCCAGATCACCCCCCGGAAGACCAACCGGAACCTCGGGTTCCTGTTCGAGCGTTGGAATAAGAGCAAAAAGGCCGACCCGGTGGCATTCCCGGTGTCGACCGCCCGGAGCATCAGCGGTTCGCTGGTCCGGGCAGAGCCGGCGGAGGTTTGGGCTGAGATGGACCGGAAGGTCACGACTTTGATCGAACGCCTGAAATCCGGCGATTTCAGCGCTCAGCCGGCCGACCCCGAAGATTGTAAACGATGCCGGTATTCGGGGGTTTGTGGGAGGGATCGGGCCGTGCTAGCCTGAGCCCAGCGGGGGAAACGTGCTTCAAAGTTTGCGATCCAAGGTCTTCGCATTCCTGTCTTTTCTGATGCTGGTGAGCCTGGCTGGTGTCGGGGTCAGTTTTGTCATCACCCAGCGCGTGAATCAACGTCTCACCGAGATCAATCTCCGTTCGGTCCCCATGCAGCGGGAACTGACCCGTCTGGCTTCCGATACCGAACTTCTGGGGCGCGAACTCGATCGCAGTCTCGGGTTCTCGCATTGGAGTGATCCCCGTTGGAAGCCGAGGCGGGTTCCCCATTGGGCCTTGGAGGTCCACCGGAGCACACTCGAACGGGTGAAGCCCGAATTCCTTCTGACCGGGCCGTGGAAGGACTGGCATCAGCGTCTGAACCGCTTGAACAGCAATCTGTCGAATCTTGCCGAGTCGCTGTATCTCGAGCTCCAGGAAAAACGGATCGAACGTGCAGGAGAGCTGTATCCGGAATGGTTGAAGACCATCGAGATGCTCGTGAAAGAGGTCGAGTGGGCCAAACGGGAAATCGACCAGGAGACCCGGAATGCCTTCCGCGAGGCGCAGGAGCATGTCCAGAATCTCCGTGCCGCACTCCGGATTCTCGTTTTGGTGGTGATCGCATCGGCACTGACCATGATCTGGATGGGGGAGCGCGCGCTCCGTCCGATCGCGCATTTGCGAGGCATCGTCCGACGCATTGTCGACCAGGGCAGTCTCGACGAGCAAACCCGCGCCGGGATTCCTTCGGCCTCTTTGTATCAGACCGATGAGGTGAGCACTCTGGCCCGGGAATTCCATCAGATGGCAACCACCCTCATCGAGCGCGAAAAAATGATCGAGCACCAGAAGGCGCGTCTCGAAGAACAGAACAAAACACTGATGGAAATGGGCGAGCTCGAGCGACGGCTCCAACAGGCCGAACACTTGGCGGCTGTCGGACGGATGTCGGCCCAGGTCGCACACGAGGTCGGAAATCCGCTTCATTCGATCGGTCTCGAGGCCGAGCATGCCTTGGCGCTGCTCGCTTCTCCGGAAGCACCCTCCTCGAAGACCCACATCTCTCTCCGTCAGTCCTTGAATTCGATTGAAGGCAGCGTGGAGCGCCTCCAGAAGATTATTCAGAATTATTTGAAACTGACGCGTCTCACGCCGGGGGTCCGGAAGAGTGTGGATCTCAAAGAGGTGATCGAAGCGGCCCTGGCCACCTATGCCAATGCCTTCGAGTCCATGAAGGTCAAGGTGACCTGGCATTTCGATTCCGCATTTTCTGGCGGGGCACGGGTGCTGGCGGACGCCGAGTTGCTGGAGTACGCTCTCGGCAATCTGATCCGGAATTCACTTCAGGCACTCGAGAAGTCTCCTCCCGGATCGCGAGGGATTTCCATTCTGCTCGAACCCTCCGGCCGGTCGGGTGTGGTGCTCGGGTTCAGTGATACCGGTCCGGGAATTCCGGAAGAGGTCCGACAGCATCTCTTCAAGCCCTTCTACACCACCAAGGCCCAGGGGACCGGACTCGGACTCTCATTTGTGAAAAAGGTGTTTACGGATTTGGGCGGTGATTTCCGCGTCACGCGGGGACAGGACCAGGGCGCGGCTTTTGAAGGCGAGCTTCCACTGGAGCAAATCGGGGTTTCTCCGGAGGCCATGGCGTGAGTCTCAAAGTCCTGCTCGTCGACGACGATCATGAGGCGCTCCAGTCCACCGGGAAGATCCTCGGATTCGCGGGTCATGAGGTGGTGCAAGCCGAGTCGGGACTCCAAGCCCTTGGTATGATCGAATCGGTGAAGCCGGATCTCATTGTCACCGATGTCCGGATGCCCGGGATGACCGGAATGGAGTTCATGGAGGCATGCAACAGGCGCGGTCACCGGATTCCGTTCATTGTCATGACGGCTCATGCGGGCTGGCAGGACGCGGTGTGGGCCATGAAACTCGGTGCTGTCGATTTTTTGGAGAAACCCTTCAAGCGGCAGGCCTTGTTGGACGGAGTGGAACAAGTCGGAAAGCGGGTGAGGATCGCAAGCTCGGGATCCGGATCGAACAGCCTCGTGGGCTCTTCGCGGGTGATGGCCGAGCTCCGGATGCTGATCGATCAAATCGGTCGCACGGAGGCCTCGGTTTTGCTCACCGGTGAGAGTGGTACCGGTAAAGAGCAAGTGTCGCGTTTGATTCACGAGAAGAGCCGGAGTGCCAAGGGTCCATTTGTGGCGGTGAACTGCGCCGCCATTCCCGCCGATCTGATTGAAAGTGAGTTGTTCGGTTTCGAGGCGGGAGCGTTCACAGGGGCGGGAAGAGCCAAGACCGGATTGATCGAGTCTGCGAATGGCGGAACCCTTTTGCTCGATGAGATCGGAGACATGCCGCTCTCCCTCCAGCCGAAGCTCCTGCGGGTGCTCGAAGAGCAGCAGATCCGGAGACTCGGATCGAACCTCGAGCGGAAGGTCGAGGTTCGGATCATCGCTGCCACCCATCAGAATCTGGCAAAATTGGTCCAGGAAGGGCGTTTCCGCCAGGACCTTTTTTACCGTCTGGATGTGATGACCCTCGGACTCCCGGCACTCCGCGACCGATTGGAAGACATTCCCGAACTGACTCAATATTTTTTGCAGCGTTTTTCGAAAGCCCACGGAAAACCCATCACCGGGATCGATACCGAGGCGCAGGCACTGTTGCTCGGACACCACTGGCCCGGAAACGTCCGGGAACTGTCCAATGCTCTGGAGAGAGCGGTGGTTTTGAATCAAAGTGGATTGATCGCTTGCAATGATTTGCCTCCCCATCTCGGTCGCAATGCCGATCCGGTTCAGGATCCGTCCGGCAAGATCGTCATTCCTCTCGGAATGAGCCTGAAAGAGATGGAAGATCTCATGTTCCGTCGTGCCCTCGAGGCCAGTGGCGGAGATCGGGCAGAAGCCGCACGTATGCTCGGAGTCGCGGAGCGGACGATTTACCGGTGGATCACGAAGACGAAAGAAGGGTGAATCGGATCGCGCGTCCGGAAGGAATCTCGATGGCCCGGGTCTCGAGGCGCAGGGTCCGGCCGAGTGTGTAGAAGTATCCGCGGATCCACTCTTCAAACAGGCTTTCCATCAAGTGGACACAGGGTGAGTCTTTGAGCATCGGGAGCCGCCCGGGGGGCTGGGTCCACAAGAAAGTGAACTCGGTCTTCGAGGTTCTTTCAGGCATGAAGGAGCCGGGAGCGAATGGACACCCCTCGAGAAACGCATGGAATGCGGTCTCCGCATCCTCCATCCATCCCCCTTTCCAGATCACCTCGGCACGGAGTTTTCCGTGATTCCAAGAGGCTTTCTGGAGGACGCTTTTCAGTTCCTGGGTTTGACTCATGGCCTGAGTCGCGTTTTCGAGAGTGGAGATCTGGATCACCTGGATGGTGGTCTCGAGATCATACAGGAACTCCTCGATATTCTGCGATCCGACCAGCTTTCCAAGATCGAGAGGAAGATCATCGAGACGCTTTTTCTCGAAGAGCCAGAGGTTGGGATTCAGGGTGATGCGGGTCATCCGCTCGATCGCAAAGGGGCGCTCCTGTTTGCCATTCAGCTCGCGGATCCAGGCATCGGTGAGGGAATGTAGCGTGATCGCCCGCTGGAAACGGTGTTCCTGTTCGATCGAAGGTTCCCGTAAATGCCAAGGCCCGGTGCCGATCATTGAAGGAGTCCGACTTTTCCGGCGCTTTCCTGTTCGGGCATCAAGCAGACCCCCATCAGGTGAATGAGCTCTTTTCGACGCATCTTTTCGGTGGAATAGGCCTTCAGGATCTGATTCCCCATGGTCCGGGCTTGTTCCGGATTCCGTGGCAGACGCACCATTTTCATGATTTCGCCCCAGGTGGGTTCATTGTCACCGAGACGGAGTTCCTCGATCGCTTCCAGGCAACGTTCGAGCAACCAGGAGTCTTGGACGTAAAGCATCTGGGTCAATCCCCGTGGTGTGGTCAAAAGGATGCCGGGTGCCGGCGCTTTGATCACCGAGATCTGACGGATGGCCTGGTGCACGCTGAAGGTCGGCGTGTAACGGATGTTCGGATGCTGATGGATGGTACAGAGATCCTGCTCGGTCAGGACGGTGTCGAACAGACGCGGATAGATCAGCTGCTCGTCCGGAGAAATCATCTTGAAGAGGCTTCCCTGTTGTTCATCGAGGTGTTCGAGCACCGATGCCGCATGGATGAAGGCGCGCGCCTTCAGAACGGGCTCATTCTCGATCGCCTTCAAAGCCTGGTGGGGCTCGGTCGAAATCCTGCCCAGAACCTTCGCTTCTTTGGGATCGAGTTCGGAAAGCTCCGGGCGCTCCGCGACCAGTGCCTGGGTCAGGTGGCGTGGAATCGGTACCGCCTTCAGGTCTGCTTCTTTCAAAATCCAGACGCCTTTTTTGCGTTCAATCGAGTACTCGAACCAGTCGCGGGCCAAGGGGGACCTCAGGATGGACTGGAGCGCGAGTCCCCACTCCTGGCGGAGAGGAGAGACGAAAAACAAAGAGTGCATGCCCTTCACATAAGCGGGGAGGCGGGCCTCCGTCGCGGTGAAGAGCTCGTTACCGTTTTTGCTGCTTTCCACCCAAACATAGAAGCCGCCTGGCGTGCGCCCTCCGTTAGCCTGCTCGTACCAGGCCGAAGAGGATCCGATTCCGGGGAGGGGCAGCGTCCGGATGGTCGCGAACTGACCGAAGGGATCCGAGTTGCGTTTCAGGTTTTCGATCTGGGCCACCATCTGGTCGTCGTTCGGATTGAACCAATGCTGCTCCCATTCGCGCTGATCCATCGGGCTCACACGGGACCGGAGGTGGAAGGGCTCGGGAGGAAACACTTGCTCCGGTTTCCGGATCAGGCTGATCAGACGATCGAATAGCAGCGATGCGTCCTGATCGGACTCGATCGCACCGAAGGCCTTGATCAGAATGGGGCGATGGCCCTTTCGCTCTTCGAGGCGGTTCTCTTTCCGGAGAACATAAAGCGCCTTAGGGATGTCACGCTTCAATCGTTCAGAACTCGACTGTAAACCGCTCAGATCCGCGATCAGAAGAATGCTCGCTTGGTCGAGTAGGAATTGGAGCGCGGGTTTCCCGGAGGCTTCGGTCAGGAGTTCTTCACGCATCCAAATCAAAGTGCCACCCTGGCGGAGTTTGTCGACCGCCTGACATGCCTGGTACATGCCCCGGGTAGTGGAAGGTTGTTTCAGTTTTTTCAGAACGGGGTGCTGATCCACCGACTTGCGGAGAGCCTGCGCTGCGAGGCTCCTTCCTTGGGTCCGGATCAGGCTTTCCTCTGCGATCAGGGCCACATCCGCACAAGTCACCGAGTCCATCTGCTTCAAGATATTCTGTTTGCCCGATGCGGTGAGCAGCAGATCCTTTTGCTGTTCCATGCTCATCTCGATACCGGTCCCCTTCATCCAGAGGGGCGGACATTTCGGTTCGTTCCACAGATAACGAAGCTCGCAAAACAGGAGCTCGAACGAGAGGGGTTCGAAACCGATCCACTCGATATTGGACGGTGCCGATTCCATCATGCTTCCATCACGGAGCGTGGGGCTGAATCCGATCAGCGAATCGGAACGGGTGTTCAACAACTCGTGCTTCCGTGCCGATTTCCACAAATGGGCATAAACCGCATTGCTGTAGCGCTCGCGCTCACCCAGAGTCTCGGCAGAAAGGCAGCGGGCCCGTTCCAGTAACCAATTGCGGGCATCCTCCACACAGGAGACGGTCTGAAGGATGGACATCAGACGCTGCTGGGGCTCATCGCTCATTTTGTACCAGGAGTAAAAATTGCGCTGAATCAGCTGACAGGACGAAGTCTGGAGGTGGATGTATTTTCCGAGCTCGCGTGAAATCGCCGCGGTCAGATCCTTCAGATCGGCCTTGGCCAATTCCAACCCGGCCTTACGGCGCCAAGAAAGAACTAGCAGTGATTTGGCGATCTGGACAATGGCAATTTGTTTGAATAACTGTCTCAGGGCTTCCTGCTCGGAACCGGTCCGATCGTTCCGGACAAAGCTCCGGAGAGCATCCTGAGGACTTTCCGGCTCGGGTAGCCGTGACAATTCGGAAAGAAACCGTCCGAGACTTTCCCTGCGTGATGGATTCAGAGTCAGCAAGTCAGAGGGCCGCTTCAATTGCTCGCTGACGAGATCCTGAAAAAAGATCTCGAGAGACTCGAACTGGTTGGCCACCTCCGGGGTGGGAGCGGGCGTGGGAGAGCCAAAAAGCATCTCCTCCAAACCGCGTGCAGGCTCAGATCCGAGCGCACGGCTGAGCCGGTCTTTGAGAATCCATTTGGAGAGATCTATGTTGTTGCCATCCATCGGTGATGATCCCATGTGTGTAAAGCTCCCGAGCGCGGAACTTTACCAGTGGAAAGCCCAATTCGTAAAGCCCCAAGTCTGATGATGTTTTTTCTATTCATTTCAATCACTTAAAAGCTCTTTTTGCAGAGAGTCAATCCTCAAGTTTTCCAGACCCCCTTCCGATAGGCTTTTGCCATGTCTCGTTCCTTGAACCGGATCCGCAGTCTTGTTTCCGAAATCGAGCAAATCCAGAAGAGGGGTCAGCTCGGGGATTCGCTGGGAATAACGCATCGCAATACAGAGGCGGCGCCCACGAATCCGCCCGTTGAAACCCAGGAAGAGGCGGAAGTGATTCCTCTTCCTCTCGGGCGGATTGATCCGGGACGGGTCTCGGTGAAGTTGTCGGGAGCCGTAGTACTCGACCTCCAGGTGGAGGATTCCAACGAGCGAGTCGAGTTGCGTCGGGTGGGTGATGCGATCGAGATCCGATTCAGTGACGGAAAAGCGGTTCACATCCCTTTTCGAGCCGTGGCATAATGGAGCCGTGCTCAGAATCACTTCCGGATCCCATCGCGGCCGAATGATCAAGACGCTTCCCGGCCTTACGACCCGTCCGACCACGGAACGCCTCCGGCAGTCCTGGTTGAACAGTCTTCACATGCGCCTTCCGGAGGCGAGCATTCTCGAACTTTTTGCCGGAAGCGGTGCCCTCGGCCTCGAGTCGCTTTCGCGAGGGTCCGACCGGGTCGTATTCGTCGAAGAGAACCCCAAAGCAGCGCAGTTGATCCGTGAAAATGCGAAGACCCTCGGATTCCAAGACCAGATCCTGGTGCTCAACAAGAAGGTGGAGCAGGTCCAGAGCTGGTTGAAGGAAGAACCGCCTTTCGATTTTATTTTTGCCGATCCCCCCTACGACAGCGGATACGAGGAACTGCTTTTGAAGGAGTGGCCCTGGTCCCAGATGCTCAAAGAAGACGGTTGGTTTTGTCTGGAGAGCGCCTGGAGAAAAGAGGGGGCTTATCCGCCTCCACCGGGATTGAAAATCGTCCGTGACGAACGGTACGGAGACAGTCAGCTCACTTTTTACGCACGCCAGGAAGAGGAAGGAACCCCGACATCATGAAGGCGATCTACCCAGGATCTTTCGATCCGTTCACGAACGGACATCTCGACATTCTCGAACGCAGTCTCAAGTTGTTTCCTGAAATCACCATTCTGATCGCAGGATCAGCCAAGAAAACCGCCGTCCTCACCGTGGAAGAACGGGTGGACCTCATTCGCGAGGTGGTGAAGAACATGCCCGGTGTTCGGGTCGAGTCCACGACCGGCCTCACCATGGATTATGCGCGTTCTCATGGAATCAATGCGGTGATCCGGGGGCTCCGGACGCCCAGTGATTTCGAGTACGAATACATGATGGCCACGATGAACAAGAACATCCATCCGCAGATCGAGACCGTATTCATGATGACCTCGCAGGGTCTTTATTTTGTGAGCTCGACCATGATCAAGGAGCTCCATTCTTATGGCGGGGACATTTCTCCCTATGTTCCGACACCCGTACTGCACAAGATGCGCGAAAAACTTCCGGTCGCGGGGAAGGTGCGCTCATGAGGCTCTCGAGCCGGGTTGCCGGACTCCGTGAAAGCGCCACGCTGAAAATCAATGCGATCGTCAACCGGCTGAAGCAAGAGGGTAAGCCGATTTACAATCTCACGGCGGGTGAGCCGGATTCCCCTCCGCCCGAGGTGGCCAAACAGGCCGTGATCGAAGCGGTCCGGAAAAATCTTTCGCGTTACACGCCCACTCCGGGGCTTCCCGAGCTTCGTGAGGCCGTGGCCGCCCACACCAATCGGCGTCAGCCTTCCCTTTCCACCCCGTGGACGTCTCAGGAAGTGGTGGTTTCGAACGGAGGCAAACAGGCGATTTTCAATTCAGTGTTTGCCCTGATCGATTCGGGAGACGAAGTTTTGTTTCCGTCGCCATTCTGGCTCAGTTATCCCGAAATGGTCCGCGCAGCCGGCGGAAGCCCGATCGGTCTTCCGACCTCCGCCTCGCAAGGCTACCGGCTTGATCCGGCAGCACTCGAGGCCGCAATCACACCCAAAACCCGTCTCCTTCTGATCAACTCTCCTTCGAATCCCACCGGAGCCCTGTACACTCGTGAGGAACTCCGGGAGTTGGGCAAGGTGCTCGAACGGCATCCGGATGTTTGGATCCTGAGTGACGAGATTTATGACCGGATCGAATTCGAAAAGGGGAGCTGGTGTTCCTTTCTCGAGGCCAATCCCGTTTTGAGAGACCGGACTGTGACCGTCAACGGTTTGTCAAAAAGCGGATCGATGACCGGCTGGCGCATCGGTTGGACCGTGGCCCCGATCGAGCTCACCCGGGCCCTGATCGCTCTGCAGGGGCACTCAACCTCTGGAATTTGTTCGCTCTCTCAGTATGCCGCGATTGCCGCTCTTTCACTTCCTGAGTCCGAGTTCGAACCCCAGCGCCTTCAATATTTACACAGGCGCAATTTAGCATTGGAAGTCCTCGGAAAATCAGAGAAAATCGAAGTGTGTGTGCCCCGTGGCGCCTTTTACCTGTTTGTCGATTGCAAACGGGCGCTCGGGCAGAATCAGGATGCGAATGGATTTGCTGAACGCCTTTTGCAGGATGCACAAGTGGCGGTGGTCTCGGGAGTGGACTTCGGCGCGCCCACGTGTATCCGCCTCAGCTTCGCGGTCGACGAGAAAACCCTGGTGGAAGCGTGCCAGCGCATCGTCGATTTTCTCGATCGTCTTCCTGCTTGAACTGCTGAGCGGTTGCGGCGGCGGCCCCTACGACCTTTCGGATGCGCTCGACCGTGCGGAGATGGTGAACGAAATCGAGAACGCCCTCACTCGCGAAGATTGCACGACCGCGCTCATCCTCTCGACACGTCTCTACGAATCCCAGTACAGCGACAACCGGATCCGCATGCTTTATGTCTCGGCTCAGGGATGCAGTGCCGGAATCAACATGTACGAGGTGTACCAGGAACTGACCAGTCTGAGCCCTTTGAATCCGATCGCCGACTTTGTGAGGATCTTTTCCTCCCTTCCTTCGGATACGAAAATGCAAAGCACTTGGTCCGCTATGGATGCGCTCCAGTCCGTGCTGGCTCCAGGAACAGTCGTATCGGTTCCGGATCAAACGCTTTCACAGGTTCACAACCCGGGTTCAGTCAACTATCAGGACCTCACTAGTGATGCGAAGGTTTACGGGCTGTTTCTGTCAATGGCAGCCTTGGGAACGACCCTGAACCGGAAAGGGAGTCTTGCAACGACCGAGTTGACTTGGGTGAATAATGGAGTCGTCAGCAATCAGGTCCGATTCAACAATGTCTTGAACGATACGAGTGAGGCGGCTTGTTCGATCGCATCCGCTTACCTCATGTTTCTCGATTCCGCTGCTGCGGTACAGCCCCTCTTGCCTTCCGCTGCGGGTTCAGCTGTTTCGCTCGCGGTGACGGCTCTGTCTGCAGTCGAAACCGCAGGAACGGTCTTTTGCACGACGGGTGTCGCAAAGCCGGGAGCCGCAGCGTCGCCGGTTTATACGGCCTTACAATGTACGGAGGCCTTGAGAAGACTCCGCTACAGGGCTTCGTGTTCGGAATCGCCCGTCATTTCGATGATCGCTACTGGTATTCTGTACGGAGTGGATCAAGCATGGCAGTGATCCGGATCCTCCCGATATTCCTGATCCTTGCAGGGGTCTTGTCGAGCACCTCTTCAAGTGCATTGGTGACCCTGGTTCGTCAGCCCCGGCAGATGGCCATGGGCGGGATCGGTGTGGGTCTTGCCGACGATGAATATGCCTTGTTCAACAATCCGGCAGGGCTCGCGGGACAAAAAACGAGGCAGTTCCGGCCAGTGAATGTGGCGCTCGAGGGGTCGCTCGATATTTACAGTTCTCTCTCGACCGTGACCGATGCCCTGAGCAACTTCGGACTCGGGACTTTGAACGAGCTGATGGGTCAAGACATTTACCTTCGGGCCAGTACCGCACCTCTCATTACGCTCCCGAATTTCACAGTGGCATTTATCGGCGATGCCCAGGGCTCGCTCCTCATCAGGAACCAGGCCAATCCCACTTATCGGATCGGGAACATGCTGACCTACGGATTTCAGGCGGGTATGGGGTGGAGTTTCAAGTCGGGACGCAGACCGGTCGACGAGTGGCGATTCGGGCTCGCCGGGAAAATGCTTTGGAGAAAGGGGGGGATCTACGATCTCAGCACCCCGGAATTCCTCAGTCTCGCCAACGATGCGGAAGGATACATCGCCAATCTGGTGGGGGACTACGGAATGGGATTCGGAGCCGACGTGGGTGTGCAGTATGTTCGTCATCTCGACAGCAAGGGAAGCGATCTGTACTTCGGGGCGAGCCTGACCGACATCGGTGGAACCCGCTTTGACGTATCGACTGCGCGTGCGGTACCGATGAACCCCTCGATCGGGGTGGGGTGGGTCAAGAACAGCGACTTCCTCAGATTCAAGGCCGGACTCGATCTTCGTAATCTCGATCAAGAAACAAGATTCTCGAACAAGCTTCACTTCGGTACTGAAACCTCACTCCCCTTATTCGACATCTATGCGGGGATGAACCAGTTGAATCTCACCTACGGAGCAGCATTCGACATCTGGGTTCTGCGGATTACCGCCCTGTCCTACGCCGAGGAACTGGGGGTGGCCTTCCATCAAAACACATCCAGACGTTATGTCCTGCACGTGGATTTCAATCTTCCGATTTGAATTCCGGACTCAGGCGTCGCCGATCACCCGGCGCAGGCGTTTCTCGGCTGCGAAAAAGAAGAGGCCGACCACCACTCCCATCACGCACAGGAGCATGAAGAAGGCGTCCTTCGGCATCTTCTCATAGAAGGTTCCGATGTATCCCGCCAGGTAATTTCCGAAGAATGATGACAGGAACCACATGCCCATCATCATCGACAGCATTTTTGCAGGAGCGACCTTGGTCACGAGCGAAAGCCCGATCGGAGACAGATAGAGTTCACCCATGGTGAAAATCCAGGTCGTGAGGGCAAGCCACATCAGGCTGCCTTTCTCGGCACCTTCTCCGACCACTTTGGCGGCGAGGATCATGATGATGAATGCGACTCCGCAAAGCATCGACCCGATTCCCATCTTCCGAACAGAACTCGAAGCCTTTCCTTGCTTGGCCCGGCGGTTCCAGATCATGTCGAGCAGGGGAGCGAATGCGAAGATCATGGCCGGATTGAAAGACTGGTACCAGGTCGAGGGGATGTTCAATCCGAAGAAGGTCCAGTCGGTTTTCTCGTCTGCCCAGAGCTGAAGGGTATTTCCTTGTTGCTCGTAGATCGACCAGAAAACGATCGTCCCCATGCAGAGAAACAGGAGTGCGACCACACGGCTCCGGTCCTCGGCGTCCAATTTCCGGAGTGCGAACAGCACGCCGGCAATCATGCCGCCCGCGATCAAAGCCTTGAGAGCGGCTGGTAGAATGAGGATGACGAAGAATAGCGTGGCAATGCTCAGGAAGCCCAGAATGGTCATCGCAGCAAACGATGCCCCCTTGGTTTCGGGAGTCCCGCCAGCGGCGCGCACTGCTGCGTGCTTGTCGAGCGGAAGCAGACGACGGCCGAAATGATAAACCATCAGGCCTGCCAACATCCCGAATCCGGCCGCGGAGAATCCATAATGCCATCCGTACACCTGGCCCAGGCTGCCGCAAACGAGCGGAGAGAAGAAGGCACCGAGGTTGATGCCCATGTAAAAGATGGTGAAGGCTCCGTCACGGCGTGGGTCGCCCGCAGGGTAGAGATTGCCGACTTGGGTGGAGATATTCGGCTTGAATGCGCCATTGCCGAGGATCAGGAAGAAAAGGGCGAAAAGAAACATGTTCTCGAACGCCATCAAGAAGTGACCGATGGCCATCAGGACTCCGCCGATGTACACCGTCTTGCGCTGGCCCCAGACTTTGTCAGCCAGGATGCCTCCGAAGAATGGGGAGAGGTACACGAAGCCGGTGTAGAGCCCGTAAATCTGCGAAGCCAGGGGTTGTGACTCGAGCGGGCCAAAACCGGTCTCGAGAAGTTTTCTCAAGGCGTCGAAGCCGAACACCGCATTCGCCTTTTCAGGGTCCTTGATCAGGTACGAGGTCATGTACAGCACGAGCAAGGCGCGCATCCCGTAATAAGAGAATCGCTCCCACATTTCGGTAAAGAACAATACGAACAAACCGGCCGGGTGGCCGAAGAAGGTTTTCTGTTGTTCGGGTGCGATCACTGCAGCGTTGTTCTGGGACATGGAATCTCCTTCAAAATTTCGGAACCGTCCTCATTTCATAAGGTGTGGGGCCCTTGAAGTCGAGAAAAAATCTGACGATTCAGGATCAGCCCGGGACCTGCATCAGGATGAATCCACAAAGGAAAAGCGAGAAAGCAGCCCATAGGTACCGGTTGGGCCATTCCCGGGCCCGAGCATGCTCGATCAGGGAAACCCAAACTGGAGAAGTGATGGAAATAGCGGTGAGGGTCGCCACATGAGCGGTCTTGAGAGCTGTCAGATAAAGAGAGAGAGAGATGAAAGTCCCGAGCACACAGGCGCCGAGGGCGGTCCACCTTCCCCGGGGCGCGAGATTTTTCAGATCTCTCACCAGAAGCAGTGGAAACTTCGGGCTCATGAAGAAAAATCCGGCCAGCGCTCCGACCGTCCTGGTCAGGTTCACTTGGAAGGGGCCGAGCCCGGCATCTTGCTCATACGCCTGTCGTGAAAGCATCACTCCCACGGCATCCAGGAAGACACCCAGGAAAGCGAAGGCGAAAGAGCGGATGCCGAAGGATCCGGTCTGGCGGTTCCGCTCCAGCATGAAAGTCAACACGCAGCCGATCATGCAAAGGACTGCGAGAACCTGGTAAGGGCTCAGTCCCTGTCGAAGAAAGAAATAACCGTAGAGACCCACCAGAAGCGGCTCGAAGGTGTACAGAACCAGCGTCCGGGAAGGGCCCAGCTCGGCCAATGACCGGAATAAAAAGAAATCACCGAAAAAAAGCCCCACAAATCCGCTGGCCAGAAGGTAAGCATGACCGGCCGGAGGCAGGGAGATGAAGGATTCGAAGGCGAAGAAGGTCAGCAAAAATCCGAAGAAAGCGATGCTCACCTTCAACTGATTCACCCAAGTCGCCGAAAATCTCCGGGCGTAGTCCGAAAAGGCGATGCTGGCCGTTCCGAAGCAAAGGTTCGCACCGATCGCGAGGAGGTAAGGGGTCAAGGGGTCTTGCATTCCACTCACATCCGTTCCGGCTTCGGAATGCCGAGAAGCTCGAGTCCGAGGCCGAGAACGATCCGGGTCGCATCCACCAAAGCGAGGCGAACCCGGGTCAACTCAGGATCCTCGGGGTTCATCACCTTGCACTCCCTGTAGAACTGTCCGAAATCACGGGTCAGGTCGATCAGGTAGGTGGTGAGCTGGCTTGGTTTGCGCTGATCGAGGGTCCGGTCGAGTGCTTCCGGGAAGCGCCCGAGGGTGCGGATCAGGAGAATTTCCTCAGGAGCCGTGAGCCGTGCCTCGAGTAGGGTGGCGTCAGGCGCAGATCCGGTCTGCATGCCCGCCTTCTTGAGGATG
The DNA here is from genome assembly GCA_945874535.1 of Bdellovibrio sp. ZAP7. GTDB lineage: Bacteria > Bdellovibrionota > UBA1018 > UBA1018 > CAIMNF01 > CAIMNF01. The sequence goes on along the minus strand of CAMCGZ010000020.1, from coordinate 2,231 downwards.
CTCAGGCAACGGGTGTGGGCGTATTGGATGTAGGGACCGGTTTCCCCTTCGAAGGAGATCACCCGATCGACATCGAATTCGAGATCCCGGGTCGGATCAGTGCTCAAATCGGCGAATACCAGTGCACCTACCGCGACTTGTTCTGCGATGGTCTGAATTTCAGCCTCAGGCAGGCGGAGATCCGGATCTTCTTGGGAGGCATTCCGCTCGGTCATGAGTGCCAGAGATTTCGCCATGCAGAGGTCGTTCACTTCCTCGAGGGTGATGAAATTGCCTTTTCGCGTGGACATTTTGGCATCTTTGAACCGGTACAGTCCGGTTGCGATGTGTTCGCAGGCCTGTTCCCAAGCGCAGCCCATGGCTCTCAGGACTCCGAACACTTGCTCGAAATGGAGTTTTTGCTCTTTGCCCACCACATAGCTCATGCGATCAAAGCCCAGCTTTTCATGCCGGTAAACAGCAGCCGCGACATCACGAGTGGCATAGATGGAAGTTCCATCGCTTTTTTCGAGAATGCACGGCGGAATTTCCTGTCCGTCTCGCGAGGTGACCCGAACGACCTGCGCCCCTTGGTCTTCTACCAGGATTCCTCTTTGTTTCAGGTCGGAGATCAAGGGCTTCAGTTGGTCCTCGTAGAAGGACTCACCCCAATAGTGGTCGAAATCGACCTGATACCGCTGGTAGGTCTTGGCGAATTCCTTCATGGAGATGTCGACGCACTTTTTCCAGATGGCACGCATCTCCGGATCGCCCTGCTCCAGGCGTTTGAACGCGGCTTGGCCGTCTTTTTCGATGGTCGTATCGGTCTCCATGTCCTTATGAATCCGGACATAAATATCAACCAGGTTCTTGAGGGTCAGTTCCGAAGGGAGCTCCTTTTCGTAGCGCTTGAGTGCGATGGCGAGCTTTCCGTACTGGGTTCCCCAATCTCCCAGGTGATTGATCGTTGTGACCCGGAAACCGCGATGACGTGCGATCCGTGAAAGTGATGCCCCCACGATGGTGGTACGCAGGTGGTAGATCTGGAATGGTTTGGCCACATTCGGCGAGCTGAATTCGAACACCCAGCGCTCTTTGGAGTCCGCAGGAGCGGAGCCGGCCTGGTGGCCTTCCTTCAGGATGGGGTCCAGAATTCCGGTGACCACCGCCTTGCGAGTGAGAGTGATGTTCACGTAAGGCCCAGCCGGCTTCACCGAATACCGTTCAGAATCCAGTCGAGTGGCAAGTTGATGGGCGGTTTCTTGTGCCAACAAAGGAGGGGCTTTGCGGAGATTCTTGGCCAGTTTGAAGCAAGGGAAGGCGAAGTCCCCGAGTGCACGGTCCTTCGGGGTCTCCAATTCGGCGGGAGTCACCGTTGTTTCCAGGGTTTCACTCAGAATTTTGGCAATTTCGAATTTGAATTTTTCCATGGTCGATCAGACCGAAAGTTCTCTCACATTTTCGGGCGGTCGGGTATCCTTTTGAGGAATATGAATCAATGGCCTCAGCACGAATACAGGACCTTGATCCGCGAGCGTCATCTCGACACTTTCGGACACGTCAACAATGCCCAGTATTTGGTGCTTTTCGAAGAGGCCCGATGGGAGATGATCACTTCCCGTGGCTATGGAATCGACCAGGTTCACGCACGCCAAGTCGGTACGGTGGTGCTTGAGTGCAAGGTGCGCTTCATGCGTGAATTGAAATTGCGCGAAGAAATCACGATCCGGACCCGAATTCGCGAGATCCGGAAGAAAATCATTTTTCTTGTGCACGATTTGGTGAATGAGTCCGGCGAAATCGCGGCTGAGGCGGAATTTACGCTGGGTTGTTTCGATCTTCGGGAGAGGAAGTTGATCACTCCGGATCCGTTTTGGCTCAATGCGTTAGCAGGAAAGCCTTCCGAGTCAGTCTAAAAAACATCGTATTTTCAATGGTTTGACTTTTTGACCGATTCATGTGTTTTTTTGCTCCACCAGCTAGCTTGAAATCCAGCCGGACCTCGGATATTCCTGTCCAGCCGTTGCAATTGAGATGTTTTTTCAGAGGTTGCGGCTGTTCTTTGACAATCTGTTTAGATGAAAGTATTTCGCCGGGATTTTTTCTGGCGAGAGATACTTTCTGACGATGAAATATTTGAAAGAGAAGACGGGCCTATGATTTTGGGGAGTAATCTTCAAGGTCACCTGAATTCAATTCAATTTTGAGTCATAAGAAATACTTTTTTATGCCAGAAGAGCATTGAGACGGTT
>CAMCGZ010000019.1 GCA_945874535.1 Bdellovibrio sp. ZAP7 | reverse complement strand
CGAGACCGGAGCGGTGTCACTGCACTTCATCACCCAGCGGGACGCGCGGAACCGGCCGTTTTGAAAACCGGCCATGAATCCTGGAACCTCGACCAGAAATGCATAAGGCTGGTCGTCGTAGATGATCGCTCCGATCTTCTGGTTCAACTTGAAGTGCTTTTGCACGTCGAGCTCTGCAGTAGCCTGTTCGATCAACTTGTCGGCATCGGGGTTCGAGTACCCGACAGCGTTCGAGCCCTTGTTCTCTGCGGACTTGGTGTGCCAGATCTGCTTCGAGTCGGCATTCAGGCTCCCCTTACCCCAACCCATGATGATCGCGTCAAAATCGCGGTTCTCCATGTAGCCGAGCAAGGTGTTGAACTCAAGTGCCTGGACCTGGGCGGTGATTCCCGCCTTTTTGAACTGTTCCTTCACGATCTGGGCGATCTTGGCCCGCATCGGATTCTCCGAATTGTAGCGGAGAGTGAACTCGAACTTCACTTTCCTACCAGCGATCATCTTCGAGAGCGTGTTGGTTCCATCGAGATCGCTCCATCCGTCTGCCTTGAGAAGCGCGAGGCCTTTTTTAGGGTCGTACTTGAAGGCTTTCTTGGCCTGATCCGGAGCGGTGTTCGGAGTACTCGAACCGAAAGGTCCAATGCAAGGACGGGCCTCGCCATGGTAAACCTTGCGGATGATCTCATCCGTGTCGATGAGATGGGCCAGGGCCTGGCGCGTTTTCTTCCCGGCAAACACCGGCTGTCTCAGATTCCAACCGATGTAAGACCAAGGCGCCGGAGACTGGGTCATGAAGTGTTTGGCCCAGAGGGGCTTCGGGTCTTTTTCGTCGGTTCCGAAACGGTCCTTGTCGGAGCCCTTCACCCGGGTTCCGAAAACCTCGGCATTCATTTCATAAACGTCGATTTCGCCTTTGATGAACTTCTCGTACGAGAGAGCGGAGTCTGGAATGATCCGGAACAAGATCGAGTTGAAGTTGTACTGGTTCTTGAACTCACTGGTCTTGAAGCCCCACCAGTCCTTCTTGAGTTCGAGCTCGAGCTTCTGATCGCGCGAAAAGGACTTGAGCCGGTAAGGCCCGCTCCCCACCGGCTCCATGATCCCCTTGGACCTGTTGAAGTCCGCCGCGCCTGCAAACTGTTTCTTTTGAATGATCAGGAAGTCATCGAGAGTCTCGTCCACCGTGTTGACATTGGGTTTGTCGACCAGGAAACGAAAGGTCCTTCCGTCGACTTTCTCGAACTTGAAACCTTCGAAATAAGTGCGCAGGGGCGCGGCATCGGTTTTCGGGTTCATGAGCGTCTGGAAAGAGAATTCGGCATCTTCCGTGGTGACGGGAGTCCCGTCTTCCCAAACGGCGTCTTTTCTCAGAGTGAAAGTCAGAATTTTTCGATCCTTCGAGACATCGAATTTTTCGGCCAGTTCGGGATAGTACTCACCCGTCTCGTAGTCCTTGCGGAGCAAGTGGGCAAAAAGGAAGTCGATCACATTGGAAGAGTCGACATCTCCCGTAACAAAGGGGTTCAGCACTTTCGGATTCGAGGCGAGCCTCAAGTACAGGGTTCCGCCTTTGCTGGTGGTTGGTAACGCACGGTAAGCGGCACCGGCCTGTTTGCCGAAGGGCGAAAGCGCCAGAGCGTCCGGACCGGCGATCCAGGACCAAGCAAGACATGATGCGACAAGAATCAATCGGGCCATGAAATTCTTCCTCCCCGGCAGTGGATGATCAGACCCATAAAGTGTCATGAATGGAGGGTCGCCGCAAGGGCTCTTGACAACTGTGGAGAGGCCCCCATTCTATTGTTCTGAAATCAAGGAGCATGCGATCATGATTGAAGTCTCAGGTCTGTCGAAACTTTACGGCCCGCGGGCCGCCATTTCCAATCTCGATTTCAAAGTGGAAGCCGGAGAAATTGTCGGCTTTCTCGGCCCGAACGGGGCCGGAAAATCCACCACCATGAAGATCCTGACGGGCTTCATGCCGGCCACCTCGGGCATCGCGCGAGTGGCTGGGCACGATGTGTTCGACGAGCCCGTAGCCGTGAAACGGAACGTGGGATACCTTCCCGAAATCCCGCCGGTCTATCCGGAAATGGTGGTCGAGGACTACCTTTCTTATGCGGCACGCCTACACGAAGTGCCAAAAAACCGGATCAAAAGTTCGGTCGACCGCGCCATTGAGCGGACCGGTCTGACGCAAGTGCGCAAACGGGTCATTGGCAACCTCTCGAAGGGCTTCCAGCAGCGCGTGGGATTGGCCCAAGCCCTGGTTCACGAACCGAAGGTCCTGATCCTGGACGAGCCGACCGTCGGTCTGGACCCCGTCCAGATCATCGAAATCCGTGAGCTGATCAAGGGCCTGGCGGGTCAACACACAGTGATCCTGAGCTCACACATCCTTCCGGAGGTCACAGCCACCTGTCAGCGAATCATCGTGATCAACAAAGGTCAGATTGTCGCCCAGGATTCGATCGAGCGACTCACCACCCGCATGCGGCAGGGACTCCTGTTCCACCTGGACGTGAAGGATCCGAACCCGGTCGGGATCGAAGCCATCCGCGGCCTTCAGGGCGTGAAACAAGTCGACCTCGAGGGCACCCGCCTTCTGGTTGAGATGCTGCCGGACGGCGCACTTCATCGAGACCGTATCGTCGAAGCGGCGGTGACTTCAAAAATGGGCGTATTGGAATTCGCAGCCGAGAAACTGAGCCTGGAAGAAGTCTTCCTGCAGCTCACCACACAGGAGGGCAACTCATGAAATTCTCCTTCAACTTCAACAAATCCTGGACCATCGCAACCAAGGATTACCGGACCTACTTCACCTCTCCGATCGCTTACATCGTGATCGCGGGATTCCTGATCCTGATGGGATGGATGTTCTTTTTCAATCTGTCCCATTTCAACATGCAGAGCCTGCAATACAAGCAGTTCGGCATGGGGAAGAGCCTGAGCCTCACCGACGGGCTGATCCGCCCGCTGTATGGAAACATGAACGTGATCCTCCTGTTCCTGGTTCCATTCGTGACGATGCGCCTCTTCGCCGAGGAGCGGAAAATGCAAACCCTGCAGCTCCTGCTGACCGCGCCACTGACTCTGACCGAGATCATCATCGGCAAGTTCCTTTCTGCTTTTCTCCTGGTAGCGACTATGGTTCTCCTCACCCTGGTGTATCCGGTGGTGCTGATCATCTTCGGAAACCCTGACCCGGGAGTCATTTTCACGAGCTATCTCGGGACTCTGCTACTCACGGGATGCTACATCTCGATGGGCGTGCTGTTCTCTTCCATGACCGAGAACCAGATCGTGGCAGGAGCCCTGACCTTCGCAGCGGGACTCTTCTTCTGGCTCGTGAATTGGGCGTCTCAATCGGCAGGTCCGGTCTTCAGTGACTTCCTCGATTACCTGTCGCTGATTCAACACTACAACAATTTCAGTCAGGGGATCATCGACTCCACTGACGTGATCTTCTACCTTTCTTTCGCCGGACTCGGTCTGTTTTTCACCCACCGTGTCCTCGACTCGTACCGCTGGAGATAATCATGAATCCAAAGAATGAATCGAAAAAACGCGCAGTCTCTTTCGGAGTGAATTCGGCTTTTGTAACCTTGACCGTCATCGGCATCCTCGGGGTCGTGAATTTTATCGCGGCCCAGAATCCGAAAAAAGCCGACCTCACCAGGAACAAGCTCCACACCTTCTCGGATCAGACCGAGAAGGTCATGAAATCGCTGAAAAGCGATTTGAACGCCACTTTCTATGGCGACATCAGCGCAAAAGAACGTAATCGCCCCGTGTTCGACAACTACCGGAAGGCCTCCGGGAAGTTCAAGTTCGAACTGGTCGACCCCAACAAAGAGCCGACCCGGGCCAAGGCCGCGGGCATCAAGAAGATGGACACCCTAGTGCTGAGCTACGAGGGAAAGTCGGCCAAGGTTGAAGAGATCAGCGAAGATAAGATCACCAACGAGATCATCAAGCTGACCCGCGAAGGTCGCTCCACCATCTGCATGGTGAACGGACATGGAGAAGCGTCTCTCGGTGACCAGGGAGCCCAAGGTCTCGCCTCAGCGAAGAAGGGACTTGAAGACCAGTCTTATCTCTTCCGGGAGTTCACACTTTCGCAAGAAACCAAAATTCCCGGCGAGTGCTCCGCGGTGGTCATGATGGGCGCCAACAAGGCCCTGTTTCCAGCCGAAATCAAGGTTCTGAACCAGTACCTCTCCGAAGGGGGACGCCTGGTGGTGGGTATCGATGCCGTGGTGACCCACACCGATCAGACCAAGGAATTGAAAGCATTGCTGAAAGAATGGGGCTTCGAGATCGGGTCGGGACTCGTGATCGATCCGGTTTCGAAGATGCTCGGCGTGGATGCATCGGTGCCGATCATTGCCCAGTTCAACAAGGAGAACACAATCGTCAAGGACTTCGGAGAACAATGCTACTTCCCGTTCACCCGCCCTGTGGATGTGATCGAGAAACTCCCCGATGGACTCAAGGGATCATTCATCGGCAAGACCACCCCCAAAGCCTGGGCGGAATCCGATCTTTCCGGGTTAGCAAAAGGAGCCGCACAGTACACCGCTGGAGCCGATCTGGCCGGTCCGCTCTCCGCAGCCGCCAGCGTGCAAGGCAAGCGCAAAGACACACCAGCCACCAAAGAGACCCGCATTGTGGTGTTCGGATCGAGTCAGTTTGCCAACAATCAGTACTCCCGCTTCGGAGGAAACCTCGACCTGTTCTTGAACTCGGTCAGCTGGGCCGTTGAAGACGAGAGCATGATCTCCATCCGCTCGAAAGAAGGCGAAGCCGGAACCATGGAGTTGTCCCAGAACCAGGGAATCGCGATCTTCTGGATTTCTGTGGTCGCTGTTCCGCTCGGAATCGCCGTGTTCGGAATCCTGATGTGGATCCGACGCAAGAAACTCTGATCGCGCGAGGTCACCCGTCATGAGACAGCCGAACTGGAAAGCCCCCTTCGTTCTCTCCGCCCTGCTGCTGGTATCAGGCAGCTTTGCCTACTGGTTGCAGTACTCGCACAAGCCCAAAAAAGAGCGTGCAGACGCTCTGCTCAAGAAGCCGATTCCGATCGCTGAAGATCGACCAATCCGGTCTATCCGGATCCGTGACGCCGGGACCTCGATCACGCTGACCCGCTCCAGCCCAGACGCCAAGTCCTGGAACATCAGCGAACCGGTCAATCTCCCGGCCGATCCCGACCACGTCGGAGACCTGCTGTCGAACCTGAATTCGATGTCGGCGACCGAAACGGTCGATCTGTCGGAGGACTCCCCCGAAAAGCGCGCACGCCTGATCGAGGAATACGGACTCGGGCAAAAGAGACGTGAAGGAACCGGGAGTGAGTCGATCGAAGTGGTTCTCGAAAACGGAAAAACCTTCATCGCTTGGTTCGGCGAGCCGCACCCGGTGGGCGACAAGCAGTTTGTGGGCTCCATGGAAGACGGTAAGCTCAACGAGAAAACTATTTTTTTGATCGGTAACTTCTACAAGAACAATGTCCTCGGAAAGAACGTCGCCTGGTATCGGGACAAGAAGCTCTTCTCATTCACCCGGGAAGGAATTGATGGGTTCACCCTGGAAGGTTCTTCCGGGAAAGTCACCGGCACCGAAAAGAACGGCCTGTGGACGGTAAACGGACTCGAGGGGGACTACGAGCGGATCGAAACCCTCCTTTCATCTCTTTCGCAGGCCCGAGCCAAGGATTTTCCGGACGCTTCGATCTTGAAAGGGATGAAATCCATCCTGAAACTCTCCTGGCAAGGCTCTGCCGGAAAAGGAAGCATCGAGATCTTCTCGAAGGTTTTGAAGGGGTCCCAATTGACCTCGTACTACCTGAAGTCGCCCCTCCTGAAAGAGCCAGTCGAGGTCGACGGAAATCTGAACGTGCAACTCGACCGATCGTTGAACTACCTGAGACGCAATCTCCTTCTGACCCAAGGAGAGAAGATCGCCGTGACGGAGTTCAAGCTCGAGGGGAAGGCCTATTCTCAGGTTTTGAGCTGGTCATTTGACGGAAAGACCTGGGTTCAGAAATCCGGCGAGCCGAAACTGGACACCGGGAAAGTACGCGAATTGCTCAATTTGATGTCGGAATCCCACTCGCCTTCGATCACTTCGCCTGCTCCCCAGGCCGAAGGTGAGACCGTACTGCTGACTTTGGGAGACGCCAAAAAGACCGACCGGCACCGCCTCGAGTTTTACACTTCTAAAGGACGGAGTTGGGTCCGGATTGCCGGATCACCGCGGAACGAGGCCTTCGAGCTCGAGAGCAAACTCGGAAAAGCATTCCCTTTCAGTCCCGATTCATGGAAACTGAAGTGAATGACAGAAGAGCACTTGCCTGCAGTCAACCCTGAACCGGGACCCGTCAGGACTTTCTTGAACGACTTGATCCTGCTTTTGACGGAGCCGGTCCGTTTCTTCAAGGATCGATTTCCCTCATACTCGCTGAGCCGGGCTCTGGTTTTCGGGATTTTGGTGAATTGGGTCGCCGCGGGTTTCGAGTGGATCACCCGCTTGGTCAAGAACGAGTCCTTGCTCGACGGCATTCTCCGGGTGAAACGACAGCTCGAGACTCTGCCCTTTTGGAACCAGCTCCCCGACACCCTTTGGAACCAGCGCGCAGAACCTTCCGCGATTCCGGCGTGGCTCGCGGAACTTTCCGGAATCGCGCTCTCCCCGTTCCAGTCCGTGTTCAACTTCACGATCTCGGGAATGAGCCTGTTTGTAGGGGCGTGGTTACTGATCCGCCGCAGGAACCAGGGCGAGGATCCGGTCGCAATTCCGGTTTTCGTTCGAATCGTCGCATTTTCCTCGGCTCCGAGACTGATCGCGTCCTGGCTCGGCTTCCTGCCTGTAGGGATCGGCGGGTTCATAGGCTGGATCTACAGCGCGGCACTGCTCCTGCTCGGTCTGAAGGTCCGTTTCCGGATTTCGGGACTCCGGGCGCTCGTGTTGGTTTTGCTTCCCGGTCTCCTGGGCATGCTCGCAATCGGATGCCTCGTGGGTGGCCTCATGGCGATCGGCATCGGTCTGATGGCCGCTCTTTTCGGAACCTCCTGAGTCTGTTAGGGTGGGAGGATCATGTCCCAACCCCGTTTCAGCATCACCACAGCCATCGACTACCCGAACGGAAGGCCTCACCTCGGCCACGCCTACGAGAAGATCGTCACAGATTCCTATGCTCGCTTCTACCGGCTCACCGGTCATGAAGTGTTTTTTCTGACCGGTACGGACGAAAACGGACAGAACCTGGTGAAGAGCGCGGAAAGCGCCGGAATGAGCACCCGCGAGTTCGTGGACGCGAACGTGGTCCACTTCAAAGATCTTTGTGAGAAGCTCCGGATCTCTTACGACGAATTCATCCGGACCACCGAATCGCGCCACGAGCAAGCCACCCACTCGATCTGGAAGAAACTGGAAGAAAAGGGTGACATCTACTTCGGAAAATACGAAGGGCTCTACTGCACCAATTGCGAGGCCTATTACACCGACCTCCAGGCTCCGGATGGAAAATGCCCTGCCCATTACAAACCGCTCGAAACCGTGACGGAAGAAGGCTTCTTTATGAAGACCGGGCGCTACCAGGATTGGATCGTGAACCACATCCGGAATCATCCCGAGTTCGTCGTACCGGAATTGTCGCGCAAAGAAATCCTCTCCCGTCTTGAAGGCGAGCCGATGCGCGATCTCTCGATCACCCGTCCCTCGAAAGGTTGGGGCATTCCCGTCCCGGGCCGTCCCGAATACGTGATCTACACCTGGTTTGACGCCCTGATTAATTACTACACCGCTTCAGAGCCGAAGCATTTTTGGCCGAACTCGACCCACGTGATCGGACGGGACATCTTGTGGTTCCATGCCGTTATTTGGCCGATCCTGCTCCATGCGGCGGACCTTCCACTTCCTGAACAAATCTATGTTCACGGGATGGTTCTGGCCGCCGACGGAAAGAAAATGTCGAAGAGTCTCGGGAACGGTGTGGACCCCTTCGACGTCATCGAGAAGGTCCCCGTCGATTCGTTCCGGTACTACATTTTGAGAGCGATTCCTTCCAACAGCAACGGGGCGTTCATCATGGAAGATCTGCTGAAGCGCCACCAGTCCGAGCTCGGTAACGACTATGGCAATCTCCTGATGCGCGTGGTGAAGCTTGCCAGAAAGCGGATCGGGAACGAGATCCTCGTCTCGGGGGTCCCGCTCCATTTCAATTTCGAACCCTTCATCGCCGAAATGAAAGACCTCATGGGGCGCAGAGAACACCACCGGGCGCTGGATCGACTCTGGATCGAGGTGAACCGGGTGAACGGCTACATCAATGATCAGGCACCTTGGGCATTGAAAGATGCCGATCCCGATTCCCGCACTCGTTTTGTCGAAGTCATGGTGAACGGTCTTTACGGAATCGATGTGGTCTCCCAAGTGCTCTCCGCCTTCCTGCCGGATACCGGCGAAAAGGCCTTGTCCGCATTGGGGCGTTCGCCGGGCCTCCTGCGCCTGGTGCCTGAGACCTACCACTTGTCGGATCCACCGGTTCTCTTTCCCCGGATGGAGCCCGCCAAGGCCTGAAATCTCTTTGAATTTCAATTTCTTGGGGCACCGCAAGATTCGATCGTCGAATCCTTGACACCCCCTCCCCCGCTCGGTTAACCCTGAACCATGTCTTTGGGGATGATTCAGCAGGGGATGGTCGAGGTGGTTTGCGGGAGCATGTTCAGCGGGAAAACCGAGGAACTCATGCGCCGCCTGAAGCGTGCTCAGTACGCGAAGCAGAAGATCCAGGTGTTCAAGCCGGTGATCGATCAGCGCTACAGCGTGGATCACGTGCAGAGCCATGATGCGAACCGGATCCTGTCGACCCCGGTGCAATCCGCACGGGAGATCCTCGAGAAGGTCGATGACAATACCCGTGTGGTCGGCATCGATGAGGCCCAGTTCTTTGATGACACCCTGGTCGATGTGGCCCAGAAGCTTGCCTATCGGGGAACTCGGGTGATCCTCGCCGGGCTCGACATGGACTTCCGTGGCCAACCCTTCGGACCCATGCCGAAGCTCCTTGCCGTAGCCGAGTCCGTGACCAAACTCTCCGCCGTTTGCGTGGTGTGCGGATCACCCGCCACCCGCTCACAACGCATGGTTGCCGAAATCGAGCCGGGATCTGCGACCATGGAAAACCAGGTTTTGGTCGGAGCCCACGATTATTACGAAGCCCGTTGCCGGTTCTGTCACGAGCCGAATCCCATCATCTCCTTCCAACCGGGACTCTTTCCCGGCGGAAAAACGGGCAAGCTGCTCGAGAAGAATGAAACCGCTTAAGGATTCCCATTATCTTCACGACTCCGCTCAGCGGGCTCCCGAGCAGGAACACCGTTACGGTCCGAACGTGCATTTGCTGTCGGATCCCTTTTTGCAAAGTGAACTCGCGAAACTTTGCTCGGCCGACACCGAACAACCGCTGATCAACACCCTCGTGGAATCGATTTACACTTCACTGATCCGGGCAGTGGTGAATTCCGAGTTCCCGAAGATAAAAACCGGAGTCCGGACCAGGATGGCCGAGAGTCATCCAGAAGGATTCTTCGAGGCCCTTTTGCTCGATCCTGAAACGAAAGCGGTCACCGTCAATCTTGCCCGTGCGGGCACACTCCCCTCCCACATCTGTTTCCGGTCTCTGAATCACCTGCTGAATCCCCGGCTGGTCAGACAGGATCATATCAGTATCGCGAGGCAGACCGACTCCGCCCACCACGTGACCGGGAGTGCGGTCTCGGGTCACAAGATCGGTGGCAGTGTCGACGGGAGCATCCTGCTGATTCCGGACCCGATGGGTGCCACCGGCTCCACCCTTGTGGAAACCATGAATCTCTTCCGCTCTTATGGGCAACCCGCAAAGGCGATCGCCATCCACTGCATCGTGACTCCGGAGTACCTGAAGAAGTTGCGCGACACCCACCCGTCTTTGATCATTTATGCCATCCGGCTCGACCGGGGCCTCTCGCCCGAGGCCGTCCTTTCCACCATTCCGGGAACCCACTGGGATCAGGAACGGGGACTCAACAACAACCAGTACATCGTACCCGGGGGTGGCGGGTTCGGTGAAATCATGAATAACGCCTATGTCTGATGAGCAGAGCCCGGTAAAATTCTTCGAGCCCCCCGTTTACATTTCCGAAACGGACATCGCCACTCGGGTACGCGAACTGGCACAAAGAATCAATGAGACCTACGGGGACCAGGAGATCACGGCCATTTGCACCCTGAAGGGTAGCGTGGTGTTCTACTCTGATCTGCTCCGGCACCTCAGAATGCCGGTGGTCTGCGAATTCCTCGGTGTGTCGAGCTACGGGAATCACACCGAATCCACGGGAGAGGTGAAGGTCACTCTCGACCTGAACGAACCCCTGACCGGAAGACATGTGCTCATCGTCGAGGACATCGTCGATACCGGACTCACGCTGTCTTATCTGATCTCCTACCTGAAAGTGAAAAATCCGGCATCGCTCCGCACGGCGGCATTGCTGTTCAAACCGGAGGCTTTGAAATCGACCGACTTGCAGATCGATTACATCGGCTTCGAGATTCCCAACCGCTTCGTGGTAGGCTATGGTCTGGATTACGCAGAGAAATTCAGGGGCCTGCCCTATATCGGAACCCTGAATTGATCCGACTCGAGGAGACTCGCCATGAGTATTGAAAAAATGAGAATCGAATCGGTGGCCCCGGTCCGCGTGGACCTGGCAGGGGGCACCGTCGACATCTGGCCCCTTTACCTGTTACTGGACGCCCCGAAGACTGTGAACTTCGGAGTCAATCTTTTCGCCCGTACCATCCTCGAGTGTGAACCTTCAGGCACCCCTTCCGTAAGGATTTCTTCGGTGGATCTTTCGAAGTCGCAGGAATTCTCCTGGGAGGAAATTCTCGACGAACACACCCGCGCCATTCCTGAGCTCGATCTGCCAGTCCGGTTGCTCCGGTATTTCGGCAAGCTGCACAGTAATCCGAGAGCGCTTTCTCTCGAAATCCGCACCGAGGCGAAGAGTCCTGCCGGTGCCGGACTCGGCGGATCTTCGGCACTCAGCATCTCGATCATCGGAGCTCTTTGGAAGTGGATGAATCCACGGACCCCTTTGGACCTGGAACGTGACGGAGAATTCCTGATCTCTCTGACCCGCGATGTCGAGAGCCAGGTCCTTTACGGGCCCGCCGGACTGCAAGATTACTATGGCGCCGCCTTCGGGGGCCTCCAGGTGCTGAGCTGGAACATCGCCCGGAATACGCGCGAAACGCTCCCGGTCGAAACCCTGAAAGAGCTCGAGGCCCGGACGCTTCTGTTTTATTCGGGAAAATCGCGCAACTCGGGAATCAACAACTGGCAATTGTTCAAGGGGTTGATTGACAAGGATCCCGAGATCGATCGCAAATTCCGGGCGATCGTCACTGCGACCGCCAAACTCGAAGAAGCGCTCCAGAAGCGCGACTTCCACGCCGTGGTCGCAGCTGTACGCGAAGAGTGGGAGACACGGAGAACCTTGGCCCCGGGAATCAGCACTCCCGAAATGGAAGCAGCCTGTGCAAGAGCCCGCGAAGTGACTGATGTCGCATTCAAGGTTTGCGGGGCGGGTGGTGGCGGGTGCTTCTTCATCCTGCTCCCCGAGAAGAATCCTGAGATCCGCGAAAAGGTGAAACAGGCCGTTCTGAAATCCTCTGAGATCCGGGCTCTTCCCTTCGAAGCGGTCCCCCACGGACTCACGGTCAGGACATGAACCAGAAGCGTTACCTGGGTCTCGATCTTTCGGGTGCGAAGAATGCCAAAACCACTTTGGCCGTCCTCGAGTATTACCCGAAAGAGAAAAAAGTTTTTGTCCTCGATGTGCACCCCGGTATCGGTGCCGATGAAACCGCCAGTTCGGACGAAGTCCTGGTTCAAACCCTACTCGATCATGCGGACGGACATCCGGATCTGAAAATCGGCGTCAATGTTCCGGTCACGCTCCCGCCCTGCATCACTTGTACCCGGAAGTCCTGCCCGATGCCCGCCGCTTGCACTGTACCCGAGGTGAAGTGGATGCGGAATCATGCAGTACGGAGCTCGCTTGCCCGTCCCCGCAAGAAAACCGCTTCGAGACGCAACATGCGGTTGAAGGAATACTTCACCCCCTACACCCAACGACCGGTGGAGCTCTATCTTAAAAACGAAGTCCTCGGACGATTGCCCGAGAAGATCCGCTTTGAGATCGACGAGACCCTCGGAGGAAACCGCGCCCCTCTTTCTGCCCGGATGCATTTTCTGAGAATGCATCTCCGTCACTACGAGTTGCTCGAGGTCCTTCCCAAGCTCTCGGTGGCGCTACTCATGCCCCACCTGAAGATCCCCCAGCGGACGATTCTCCAGCACCGTCAGATCGAAACCGGTGCCCAAGCGAGGCAGACACTGATCGAGCGCATGTGCGAGAGTCTCGACATTTTCATTTATGATCGGGATCTCAAGAAGCTGACCCAGAACTTGAATGCCTTCGATGCGTTTCTTTCGGCCTACACTGTACTGCTTCAGGATCGCGGGGAGTGCGTCTCTCCACCAAAAGGGTTTCCGGTCGATTCTGGATGGATCTGCCATCCCAAGTCCTCGCTACTGGATCTGGAATCCCACTATGCGCCGGAAGAGGAAGAAGAGGAATAATGGCAACCTACCTGTTCAAACGCATGATCCAGACCCTGGCGACACTCACCTTCCTGGTGGTGACCACCTTCTTCCTGCTTCGCCTGGCTCCGGGAGGACCCTTCGATGGGGAGAAAGTCTGGCCTGCCGAAATCCAAGCCAACATCGAGGCCAAGTACGGTCTGAACCAGCCCTTGCCGAAACAGTTCCTAGTCTGGTCCGCCGATCTCTTGCGCGGTGATCTACGTGAGTCCTTCCATTATGTCGGAACTCCTGTCACCGAGATCATCCGGGAGGCCTTACCCGCGTCATTCCAACTGGGCGGGATCGCGCTGCTGATCTCCTTGGTCATCGGGCTGTTGCTGGGAATCGTCTCCGCTTGGAAGCGGGGAACCTGGCTCGACTTCTCGGCGATGTTCATCGCGGTTTCGGGGATCACCTTGCCCACTTACCTGATTGCCACCCTTCTCGTACTGCTCTTCTCGAACTGGCTCGGCTGGCTGCCCCCCGCACTTTGGGAGGACAAGCTCTCGATGGTCTTGCCGATCGTGACACTGTCACTCCGGCCTCTGGCCATCATTGCGAGGATGACTCGCACCACATTGCTCGAAGTCCTTCATGCCGACTACATCCGGACGGCCTTCAGCAAGGGACTGGATGAGCGCACGGTGATTTTGAAACACGCTCTTCGAAATGCCCTCATTCCGGTGGTGACCCTGCTCGGACCGATCACCGCTTCCCTGATCACCGGAAGCTATGTGGTGGAAACCATCTTCCAGATTCCGGGGCTCGGTCAGTATTTTGTGACGTCGGTGATTGATCGGGACTATCCCTTGGTCATGGGAATGACCCTGACTTACGGAATGATCCTGATCCTTTGCAATCTGTTCGTCGATCTCACCTATGGAATCATCGATCCCCGGGTGCGCCTGGAGAATGTGAAATGATGGGAAGATTCATGAAAGACAAGAGGTTCATCTGGAGCGCCGGAGCCCTGCTCATTCTGTGCATTCTGGCACTGTTCGCCGACTGGGTCGCACCTTTTGCCTACGACGCCGTATCGGTCGGTCCGAATCTCTCGCCCCCTGTCCGGGGATTCTGGATGGGTACGGATGTGCTGGGGCGGGATCTCTTCAGCCGGATCCTGTTCGGGGCACGTCTTTCACTTGCGGTCGGATTTTGCACAGCGATTTTCGCACTGGTGCTCGGAACAGCAACCGGTGCAGTGGCGGGATACTTCGGAGGAACCTGGGACCGGGTCCTGATGGGAGTCGTGGATCTATTTTATATTTTCCCGATGTTGCTGCTCGCCATCCTGCTGACCCTCCTTCTGGGCAGGGGCTTCACAGGCATTTTCCTGGCAATCGGGATGACCACCTGGGTGACCCAGGCCCGATTAGTCCGCGCGTTGGTGCTCCAGGCCCGCGAGCTTCCCTATGTGGAGGCAGGCCGGGCCATCGGCCTGACCCACGGGCGTATCCTGTTCCGTCACATCGTTCCGAATCTCCTCGGTCCGATGATTGTCTCGCTCACCTTTCAAATTCCGAACAACATCCTGACCGAGAGTTTTTTGTCGTTTGTCGGGCTCGGACTCCAACCGCCCTATTCCAGCTGGGGCACCCTCGCCAACGAGGGGTTCCGGGGCATCCAGAGCTACCCGCACCTGATGATTTTTCCCGGAATGGCGCTCTTCATCACGATGATCGCCTTTCATTTCCTGGGGGATTCACTCCGGGACATTCTCGACCCGAAGAGTTCGATCGGCTCTCAGTCCGGGCAGTAACGTGCTATTCTAGGAGGGCATGAAACCCTCCATTGCTTGCGCCCCGCTTCTGCTCTGTTCCTTCCTCATTTCCTGCAACCGGACTCCCGAAACGGCTGCCAAGGCCGCTCCCGAGATTCTTTCTGCAGCCGATTCCGACGGGAACAAGGTGGTCGCGCCTTCTCAATCCTTGTTCGATTTGTACCGGCTGCTCTCGAAGGATCCGAAGAATGTGGCTCTCTCGCCGCTCAGCCTCAAGCTGGCCTTCGGGCTCCTGCATCCCGGCGCTTCGATGAACGCGAAATCCTCGATCGAGGCCCTGTTCGGAATCAACAAGACTCCAAGCCCGATCGCATCCGCCGAGTTCCTGCTCCTCGATGAAACCCTGAAGAACAAGAAGAGTTTCGAGTTTTCGATCACCAATTCCGTCTGGCTCAAGGATCCGAAGCAGATCCACCCGGATTTCAAGAAAGGCATCACCCCACTCCGTGCCGAAGTTCAACGGCTCCAGCTGAAGGAATTGAATGCCTGGGTGGAAAAGGCGACCTCCGGCAAGATTCAGCAATTGATGGACCAGCTCAAGCCCGGCGTTTCCGCATTGGTTCTGAATACTCTCTACTTGAAGGCGCTCTGGAGCCGCCCTTTTGCTAAAGAACGGACGATCCAGGGAAGGTTCCAACCGTCTCCCCATGCCTCAAAAGTGGTGCCGCTGATGCAACAGAAGGCCAGGTTCCGGTATCAGGAAGACCAGGTTTCCCGCTGGGTCGAATTGCCCTACCTCGACACCCCATTGGTGATGCTGATCGGTCTGCCGAAGAAGCGCTTCGACCTGACCTCCACCGAAGAACGGATCGGGTCCGACTCCCTGAAGGAAATGAAGGGGAAATGGAAAGACCGTCAGGTGGATCTGGTGCTGCCGCGATTCTCGGTGAGCTTGAAAAAAAGTCTCCAACCCCTGATGAAAACCGCCGGATTTGGAGACCTCTTTGCGAAAGGGGCTTTTCCAAAGGTCCTCAAGTCAGGTGATTTGACCGCAACCGAGGTGATCCAGGCCATCTCAGTCGATGTCCGGGAAGAAGGAACTGAAGCGGCTGCCGCAACAGCGGTAACTCTCGAACGCTCAGCCCTGTTTGAGGGCTCTGCGGTTCCATTTTACGCGGATGAGCCCTTTGTCTACTTGCTCATGAATCCCGAAAGCGGAGAAATCTACTTCATCGGAAAAGTCTTCGACCCTACTCAGGGTTGACTACGCGAACGGTCACATCACCCTTCACCTTGGACTGACAGGCCAACCGGGAGCGAGGCGTGCGCTGATCGAGTACTCCGAGACGCTCAAGCTCGTCCTCATCGGGTGGAAGAAGATTCGATTCACCTTCGAGGATTTCACAGTGGCAAGTGGTGCAGGCACAGAAGCCGCCGCAGGCGTGCTGAATGGAAACATCATTCGCCAGGGCGATATCGAGCAGGGCTTCCCCGTCCCTCGCTTGAACTTCAATTCCGGAGGGCATGAACTTGATCTTGGGCATGGGATTCTTCCTCTTCAGGTGGAAAAACTGGACCCGCAACCGCAGGTCCGTTTGGCGTTCGGGTTACTGAATACAAAACCCTTTCCGTTCAGTCCACCCGAAAAGTCGAGCTCAGTCCCGCTCAGGTACAAGAGGGACTTCTGGTCGATCACAAGTGCCACACCCTCCTGTTCGAAAATCCGATCCGACCCGACTGGAGGCACGGTTTCGAAGTCGAGTTTGTAACTCATCCCGGAACAGCCACCGCCTACTACACGCACTCTCAGGTGAGCAGAGTTCTGGGATACATCGGCTTCACGAATCCTTTTGATCTCCTGGATGGCTTGTTGGGTCATGGTGATCATAGTTTTTCTCCGTTCATTGAAAAAGTTCCTGTCTGTTCGGCAAATCGACGTTCCATGGTTCTCAGGTCACGGACCACTTCGACAATCTCGGTGGCAGCCGCGTCGATCTCGGTCTCGGTGTTCCATGTTCCCAGGCCGAACCTCATCGTGGCCCGGGCAAGGTCCCGGCCGACTCCGAGCTCGGTCAAAACCTGTGAGTAATCCTGAACTCCATTCAAACAGGCCGAGGCATTGCTGACCGCAACCTGTTTCAGTCTTCCAAAAAGTGCTGCACCGTCCACGCCCTCGATCGAGAGATTGAGATTGTTGGGAAGTCCGTCCGGAGGACTGTTCCGGACCCATCCATCGATCGAACCTGACAAGTGGAACCAAAGACGATCGCGGAGGCGACTCAAGCGCTCGACCTCCCGATCCAGGTTTTGAACGGACAACTCAGCGGCCAAGCCGAATCCCACAATGGCGGGGGTATCCGGAGTGCCGGGACGGAGTCCGCGCTCCTGCCCTCCTCCGAGATAGAGGGGCTCGAGCTCGATCCGCGGGTTCTTCCTCCGGACATAAAGGGCTCCGATACCTTTAGGTCCTCGGATCTTGTGCGAACTGATCGTGACTAAATCGGCCCCGATGGAATCAGCCGTGAAGCGGACCTTCCCAAAAGCCTGGACCGCATCGGTATGGACCCGGGAACCATGAGCTCTCGCAAGATCGGAAATACGTTTCAAATCCTGAAGGGTTCCGATCTCATGGTTGGCCAACGCCACCGAAACCAAGCCCACATCGTCGCTCATCAGAGAACGAAGGTGTTCGAAATCAACCCGGCCGGCACCATCCGTCCGGATCCAATCTACCCGGCAACCCCGTTCTTCCATCAGCTCGAGGGCCCCGAGAACCGAAGCGTGCTCGATTCGGATCGAGAGGATTCTTTTTTTGCCGGACGCCAGTAGGGCGGGCACCGAGCCGAGCAAAGCCAGATGATTGGCTTCGGTGGCTCCGCTGGTGAAGACGATTTCCCTCTCACGGACTCCCAGAGCGCTCGCGACCCGTTCTCTTGCCTGATCGACTCCCGCCCGAGCCTCCCAGTTGTAACGGTGCAAGCCTTGAGATGCATTACCGAATCGTTCCAGGAAATAGGGCTTCATCGCCTCGAACACTTCGGGCGCCAAGGGAGTTGTGGAATGGCCGTCGAGATAAATCATGGAAGTCTTTCGGCAATGAAAATACTACTTTTTTGTATGGATTTCAAACCCTTCCGCTACATCAGGGCCAAAGCCCTGAAATGAATGGGCTTTACAAAATCAGCGTTCAGCCACTTTTTTCTGACTGAAGGCGGTCTCAAAGGTCCGCCTGGCCAGATAGGATGACTTCACGGTCCAGTATTTTTTATGCATGGTCATCACCGAAACCGCGATTTTGCGTCCGTGAGCCTGGGCAAAGCCCACAAACCAATCCACCCGGCCCTTGAAGTTCCGGTCGGTGAGGTGCCCGGTTTTCCCGCCCACCTGAAGCTCACTGAAGCGCCCCCGGAAAAACCCGCGGAATGCCTTCTTGGAGGTCCCGTTCATGACCGTTTCAGCCATCAGAGTTCTCAATTCTTTCGCTGTCTCTGGAGTCACCGTATTCACCTGGGGGGCGGGCTCCGATCGGTAAATCGTTTTCCCGGACTTCAGGTAGGCCGCATTCAGGAAATAGGGCTGCATCATGACTCCATCATTGGCGACGGCCGCAGCAATCATCGCCCCGTGGAGTGGAGTCATCACATTGTCCTGCGTATAACCCGAAGCCATTTCAGCCAGTTCGAAAGAATCGCCGGGATTGGCCGAGTGTGAGAGCTCCACAGGAAACTCGGACTCGATCTGTTCGTTGTAACCGAAACGATTGGAGAAAGCCCGGAGTGGTTCTTTGCCGATATTGAATACCGCCAATCGACCGAACACGGTGTTGATCGATTTCCCGAATGCCTCTTTCAGCGAGGAAATCCGCCTCCAGCCCGAAACTTTTTCTTTCAGGACCTGAGACTTGTAAAGCGTGTGATCCCGCCCCGCATAAGCAATCAGGGTATGGGGATTGGCCTTTTGTTGTTCGATCGCAGCAGCGGCGGTCACCACCTTGAAGACGGATGCGGACGGAAAAGTCGTTTGAATCGCAGGATTACCTTCGATTTCGAAAGATTTATTGGACGATGCCATGGCCAATACCCGTCCCGTCGAGGCGTCCATTGCCACCATCACTCCAAGGTCCGGACGGTACTTCCCGAGGAGATCCTCAGCCATGGCTTGGAGGCTCGGGTCGAAGGCGTAATCCAGGATGACGGGCTCGGCAATGCCCGGAAGCGTGACTTCATTCTGTTTGAATTCAAAAATCTCCTGGCCGGAACCGACTTGAGCCAAACGGGAACGGAGCTCGCCTTTGGTGAGAAGGGCTTGCTCCCCGGTTCGCTCGATACTCATTCCGCTTCGACCGATCCGAGCCCCGAAGTACCAGCCCCCGAGGAAAATCATCCCCAAGAATGCCAGAATCAGCGTGAGCTTAACGATTCCAGTCGACCGCGTTTGAAAATTGACAGATCCGTTGTCAACGTGCCGCATGTCTCCATTGTGACTCAAGAATTTCCGGAGTGCAAACCCTGATCCATGATTTCAGGATCTTCCACCTCTTCGTCAGTGTCTTCCTCAACAGGAATACTCACATCAGCCTTGGCCTCGAATGTGAGCGGCGTCCGCCATTCCTGATCCCTCTCTTCAGGGGTGAGGTACCCCGCTGCAACGAGCTTGTTCAAAATGGCCCGGATTCTCCTGCGGGCGAACGGGGTCAGCTCTTTTTTGCGGAAGGAAACGGCATATTTCTTGGGGGAAGGTAGCAACATGGCCAGGAAAGCACCCTCTTTTGCACTGAGAGCGGAGGGGGATTTGCCGAAGTACCTGCGGCTCGCCTGCCCGATCCCGAATAGACCGTCTCCCATCTCTGCAATATTCAGGTACACCTCGAGAATCCTTTTTTTACCGACCACTTTTTCGATTTTGGACGCCAACCAGAGCTCCTGGGCTTTCCGGATCAGGCTCCGCTCATGACTGAGGTAAACATTTTTAACCACCTGTTGGGTGATCGTGCTGGCACCGCGAGTGAAGCGCCCTTCTTCCAGGCTGTCTTTCAAGGTCTCCCGGATCTGCTTTTCATCGAAACCCTGATGCTGGAAAAACGCCCAATCTTCGGACACCAGAATGGCGCCCTGGGCTTTGCGTGCGATCTGACCGAGGGATGCCCAGTGTTCGGGTGGATAGCGCTTGAGAACGACCTCACCGGGCTCACGTGGTCCATGATAGATCACGTGCGGATACTGCGTTTTCAGATCCGCAAAACGTGGGATGCATCCGGGACCCGGACCACAGGAGGCCAAGAGCATCAGAATGAGGACCCGGAGAGCGTTCACTCCCGACCCGCTCCGGAAACCGCTTGGCGGATTCGATCGATCACTTCGCGAACAGCTCCTTTTCCTCCTGCACGGGAGGTCACCGCATGGGAAATCCCGAACACCTCAGGCATCGCATCCGGTACCGTGATGGCGAGTCCGGCCTCTTTCAGTGCAGGCATGTCGAACAGTTCGTCTCCCATGAAACAAATCAAGTCAGGAGGCACTCCCGTCTCGGCAGACAATTGCTTGAGCGAGGCCAACTTGTCTTCGCTTCCGAGAACCGCATGTCGGATACCGAGATACCGGATCCGCTCCTTCAACTCTTCCGAAGCCCCACCGCTGATGATTCCCACCGGAATGCCCAGTTTTTGGAGCAACTTGATTCCGTAACCATCATAAATGCTGTAACTCCGCGTCCACCCCTGTCCGGGCACATGAAAGATCGTTCCGTCGGTCAGAACGCCATCGACATCGAGCAAGAGGAGGCGAATCCGGGAGAGGCGTTTCTGGAACTCCTGTTCATCGATCGAAAGAAGCTTCATGCGCGGGTCTCGGGAAGGAGTTTCGGAAAGGTTTTGGCGAGCTTCCGGAATTCGAGGATCTGCCGGATGAACTCTCCGACATGCTCGAGGTAGAATGCATTCGGACCGTCACTCTTGGCGAGTTCGGGACGGGGATGGCACTCCATGAAAAGACCGTCTGCACCCGCCGCGAAGGCGGCGCGGGCGAGGACCTCGAGAATCTCCCGTCTTCCGCCGGTTGACTTACCGCCCGGACCACCCCCGGGACTCTGAATCGAATGAGTGGCGTCGTAGATGGTCGGGACTCCGAACTTACTCATCGTCTGAAAAGACGACATATCGACCACCAGTGAGTTGTAACCGAAGCTGTTCCCACGCTCTGTCAGATGGAGATCCACTTTTTTTGGGCCGTGTTTGGACTCGACCGCGCGGACCTTCTCGACAATGTTTTTGGTGTCCCAGGGAGCCAGGAATTGCCCCTTCTTGACATTGAGCTTGCGGTTCCATTTGATGGCCGCCTCGGTCACTGAGACAATCAGATCGGTTTGCCGGCAAAGAAAAGCCGGGATCTGTAAAAAATCGACGATCTTGGCGACTTCTTCAGCCTGATCTGGCGTGTGGATGTCTGTCACGACCGGCAATCCGGTTTTTTCTTTCACTTTACCGAGAATCTTCAGTCCTTCCACCATCCCCGGACCCCGGAACCCGTCGATGGAGGAGCGGTTTGCCTTGTCGAAAGATGCCTTGAAGAAGAGTTGCACCGGCATTCCATGCAACTGGCGCTTCAGTTCGGTGGCGATCTCCATGACGAGACCTTCATCTTCGATCACACAAGGACCGGCAATCAGAGTCATCGGAGGAACAGATGTGTGCAACATTTACTTGATCCCTTTCAAACGGGCTTGAGTCCCTTTCGCGGCCACCAAGGCGGCCTTGATGAACTGGACAAAAAGTGGATGTGGAGACAACGGCCGTGAGAGCAACTCGGGATGGAACTGGCATCCGAGGAACCACGGGTGCTCGGGGAGTTCGACCATCTCCACCAATTCTTCACCGGTGCTGTGGCGATACCGGCCACTCACCAAGAGACCGTTCTCTTCCAGGCGGGGGCGGAACGAATTCGAGACTTCGAAGCGGTGCCGATGGCGCTCGGAGATCCGGGCGTTCTGGTAGGCGCCATAAGCGTGAGTGGTCTTTCCGTTGTGCTTCTGGAGGACGTCACAGGGATAAGCCCCAAGGCGCATGGTTCCGCCAAGATCGGTTACAGCCTTCTGTGAATCCATGAGATCGATTACGTTTTGGTCGCTGCCGGGTTTGAACTCGGCAGAATTGGCTTGTTCGAGACCGCACACATGGCGTGCGAATTCGATGGTGGCGAGTTGCATGCCGAGACAAATACCGAAAAAAGGAATTTCCTGTGTCCGGGCATATTCGATCGCCTTGATCTTACCTTCGATGCCTCTCTCGCCGAACCCACCGGGCACGAGGATCCCGCTCACCGTTGCGAGTTCGGAAAGATCTCCGCTCTCGAGCTTCTCACTGTCGATATAAACAGGAAGTACCTTGGCCTGATTGGCGACGCCTCCGTGGACGAGGGACTCGGAAATCGATTTGTAGGTATCGGCCCAATCGGTGTATTTGCCCACGATCCCGATACGGACCTCGTGCTTCGGCTTGTGAATCGCCTCCACCATCGCCTTCCACCGGGAGAGATCCGGGCGGCCGGTCCAGATGCCGAGCTTCTCGAGCACTTTGTCGTCAAGCCCCTCCTCCGCCAACAAAAGCGGCACATCATAAATACTCTCGGCATCCCGGGCGCTGAACACAGAGTCGCCCGGCACATTGCAAAACAGGCCGATTTTGTCCTTGATATCCCGCTCGAGGGCACGATCCGTCCGGCAAATCAAAATGTCCGGTTGGATACCGATCTCCCGCAGTTCCTTCACACTGTGTTGGGTGGGCTTGGTTTTCAGTTCCTTGGCTGCAGCGATGTAAGGAACCAGAGTCAGGTGAGCGAACAGGACGTTCTGTGCCCCCTCTTCATGTTTGATCTGGCGGATCGCCTCGAGAAAGGGCAGGCCTTCGATATCCCCGACCGTGCCTCCCACTTCGATGATGCCCAGATCGGCGTCTTCCATGGCGGCACGGATATTGGCCTTGATCTGATCGGTCACGTGAGGAATCACCTGCACGGTCTTGCCGAGATATCCGCCCTCGCGTTCGCGACGGATCACCGCCTCGTACACCCGACCCGCGGTGAAACTGTTCTTGCGAGTGAAGGTCGCACTCTGGACATAACGTTGATAGTGGCCGAGATCGAGATCGGTTTCGGTGCCGTCATCGAGAACAAAGACCTCGCCATGCTGGAAAGGACTCATGGTCCCGGGATCGACATTGAGGTAAGGATCCATCTTGACCATGGTGACCTTGATGCCTCGCTGCTCGAGGAGCATCCCCAGTGAGGCTGCAGCGATCCCTTTTCCGATGCTCGAAAGCACCCCACCGGTCACGAAAATATACTTCTTCTGCTTAGCCATGCTGTCTCCCTGAAAGGATGTTTCGAACTTTTTCCAGATCTTCCGGCGCATCCACCCCTACCGACTGGAACGAGGTTTCAAATACTCCGATAGCGATGCCCGCTTTCATGGCGCGGAGCTGCTCGAGACTCTCCGCCCGCTCGAGCGCGGTCGGAGGCAGAGCACTCACCCGGAGGAGCGTTTCTTTGCGGTAAACATAAACTCCCACATGCTGGGAACAGAGGTAGGGCGCCTCGGCCGATGCGGGGAGGAGTCTCGAATAGGGAATGGGGTAGCGGGAGAAATACAAAGCACGATCTTGATCATCGACGATGACCTTCACCACATTCGGACTCTCCAGATCCTCGCGTGAACGGAGGGGAACTCTGAGCGAGGTCAGATCGTATCGTCCTTCCAACACCGGAGCGACCGCAAGATCGATCGCAGCACCGTCGATGAGGGGTTCATCCCCCTGAACGTTCACAAACACGTCACCGGGAATCACCCGGGCGACTGCGGCCATCCGGTCTGTTCCGCTTTGAATGTCAGGAGAAGTCATCACCACTTCGCCACCGAAGGCTCGAACCGCGGCCTCAATGCGCTCATCATCGGTCGCAACCACCACCCGGGTACAAAGACGGGACTGACGGGTTCCCTCCACCACCCATTGGACCATGGGCTTACCGAGAATATCGGCCAAGGGCTTTGCGGGGAGACGCGTTGATCCATAACGGGCGGGAATGACGGCCACGACGTTCATGGAACACCATTCTAGACCATGCGCGTTGCGTCACGTGAGCGAATTATGCTCGGGAATCACTGCTCGAGGAGTCCGTTGGCGTGCTTCATCGCCTCGGCAGCATCCCGGAGTCGCATCTTGAGATCGTCCGCGGTCTGGCGCTCCTTCTGGAACTGTTCCTGGACGAGCTCCATATTGAACTCGAGAAGGTCCACCTTGCGCTTGAGTTCGAGGATTTTCTCATCCCGGGCCTGGATCAGTGCGGAAGAGTCCTTTTTCAGGATTTCGAGCTGGCTCTCGAGTTCCTTCTCACGTACCCGGATTTTCCGGATATCGACCTTCACCCGTTCTTTCACCCGGGAGATCTCCTCGTGGGTCAACTTGAGCTTGGCCTCGAAGGTCCGGACCTTTTCGGTCCTGTCTTTGAGCTGGGCACTCAAATCCTCCATTTGCTTTTCCATGACCTCGAATTCGATCTGCTTTTCCTGGTCGTAACCTTTGATTTTCTGCTCACTCTTCAGGAGCAACTGCTGGAGCTCGGCGCTGCGGGCACGCTCCATCTTGACCTGTCCTTCAAGCTGCTTGATCCGCTCTTGCGAAGAGCGGAACTGACCCGAGAGAACCGCCACGTCCTGCTCGCGAAGCGCGAGATAATTCTTCAGCGTTTCAAGGTCGGACCCTCCGCCCGTCGGAACGTGCTGGAAGCGGGTGGAAACCTGTTGGGCTCCCGCCGATGCTTCGGAACCACTGAAGGATTCCTCGACGGCAGCTCCGAGCTCCGCACCGAGATCGGCTTCGAAGCTGTAAGCTTCATTCGATCCGCCTTCCTGATCGGTGAGGCCGAGCGCATCGGCGACCTGGGTTCGATCCAGAATTGTGGTGCTTCCGAAATCTGCGGCTGGTGCTGCCTCCTGAACCGGTTCTTGTACCGGCTCGGGACTGAGGGTGTCGATCCCTCCGAGCAAAAACCGCGGGGCATTGAGCGTCAGCGTCCGGGTGAAATTCCGGGTGGGCTCCTTCTGACTCAAAATCGATGAGAAATCTTCGAGCGGGAGTTCTGCTATCGAGGACTCGACCGGTACACCGATCGCAACACCGTCGGTGCCGGTCGCACCCAATGCCACAGGAGCCGCCGAAGAATGGAATGCCGCGATCACCGCTTCGATTGCGACTCCGTATGAAAGATAAGCCACAGCAGGATTCGCCGAATTCCGATGCGCCTGGACTTCCGACTCACTCCACTCCCGGGTGAGGACTACAAACGAAGGCTCATGCTGTTCTGCGAACGAGACGAATTTTTCTCCGACGACCACGCCGTCGAGCTGGTCTCCGTGCAGACGCATCATCCGGTCGGCATCTTCAAGACTGCGGGCACGGATCACACCCCAACCGCGATTGCGGAGCGGCTCCAGGTACTGGATCGGCAGGTCGGCACTGGAATCGACGAAAAGGATCTTCATCATCATCCGGATCGGATTTCCCTTTCAAAACCTTTAAGCGGTTTGACCCCGCCCGTCTTGCGGTGCTATCTTAGGACGGAATGGGAACTACCGGAAAAAACGACAAGGTTCTGACAATTCAGGTCCATGAAGAAAACCTGAACCCACGCACCTTCAAAGTCCCCGTCCGCTGGATTCATCGTGCATCGTGGTCGGCCTGGCTGCTTCTCGCAGTTTCCATCCTTTCCTCTGTGTTTGCTCTCCGACTTTACTTTTCAGAGCGCTTGGCGCGTCCTGAGTTGGTGTCCGAGCTGGAAAATGAAGTGCAGGAACTGAAAATCGCTCTCGAGAAAAAAGGCGCACCGGTGACCGGTGGCGCATTGACGCCCGCCCCACAGGGTTCAGACCCGAAGGCGACCGAGGAAGCCCCCTCGCCCGGCCCCGGCGAACCCCTCACAGCAAAAGATGGCATCTGGAACGGCTTGGCTGACAACATTTCCGCTCCTCCGGCGGGGGTCACCCCCACCGTCCGCCTCGACGATCCGCGCCTCGAGTGGCAAGGCAAGTACGCGAACTTCACAGTCAACGTGGTGTACCGGGACCCGGGTAAAGGCAGTCAACAGGGGCGTTTGATCGCTCTCGGTAGGGCGAACGATCGCCTGTTTGCACACCCAGAAGGAGTGCTCAACACCTCCAGCGGCTCCGCCTTGTTCGACGTGGGCCGTGGGGAATACTACTCTGTTGCAAGATTCCGGGTGCTCAAGGCCCGCTTCGGCCCTTACGAATCCCCGCGGCAACTCGCCGAGATCCAGGTCTTCATGTTCGATCTCGGGAACCGATTGATTCTCAACCAGACATTCAAGTATGGAAAATAACCGGCTTCAGCGTAGCGAACTCACCGTCATCGCTTCGGACATCACGATCGAGGGTAGCCTGGAAGTGAGAACAGAGCTCCATCTCTACGGTAAGGTGATCGGCGAAGTCCGGGGCCGCCCCGGGAGTACGGTCATTCTCAAAGAGGGATCGATGATCGAGGGCAAAGTGACCGGAGAAACCCTGATTGTAGACGGCTTTGTCCATGGCGAGATCCATTGCACCAAAAAGGTCTGGATCACCGGCCAAGGACGCGTCCTCGGCCAACTGAAGACGCCCAATTTGCAAGTGGATCCGGGAGCGATCTTCGAAGCCCGGGTCAAAATGTAATCACTGAAGCAAGAAGTCGCTGAAATAAATCTCGGTCACCATCGGAACCTTGAAGAACTCGTTCGCCGCTTCGATGACTTGTGAGCGGAACACATAGCGCCCCTGGACTTGATTCAAATCCTCGAACTTTTTCTTGGAAAGTCCCTGAATCACCTTGTCGAGCACAACTGCCTTGGCTGCATTGAAGCGCTCGAGCTCTTTTTCGTCGCGGATTTCGACCGTGAGAGTGATCGCGGCATAATGAACCTTGGGTTTGCCATCCGTTCCGGTGAAGGGATCAAGATTGACCGTGACCGGATCGAGCTTCACCATGGCCCGCTTTGCCGAGGGCAAAACCACCGAGGTCTTGGCTTTACCCGCGAGCCTGGCCCGCTCCTGGGCTTCGGTGATCGCTGGCCGCTTGTAGAGGACCTTGGTGAACACGAATAGGCCGAGCACCGCGGCTATGGCCACGGTGTTCAGAAGGCCCAGGATCAAGGGGAGTTTGCTCATCCTGTCCAGTTTAGAGCTTCAGCGCCTCGTAAGGCAACCCCAGATCCTCGGCTACAGCCTTGTAAGTGAGCTTACCGCTGCAAATGTTCACACCCTTGAAGAGCGCCGGATCCTTCCCAACCGCCTCTTTCCAACCGAGGTTGGCCAGCATGAGCGCATACTTCAAGGTCACATTGGTGAGCGCATAAGTGGATGTGCGGGGAACTGCGCCCGGCATATTCGGAACGGCGTAGTGAATGATGTTGTCCACGGTATAGGTCGGATGCTCGTGAGATGTGGGGCGACAGGTCTCGACCGCTCCACCCTGGTCCACTGCTACGTCGATGATCACGCCACCGGGCTGCATCTTGGAAACCATCTGACGGGTGACCAGCTTGGGGGCCTTCGCACCCGGAACGAGGATCGCACTGATGACGAGATCCGACTCGATCACCGAGCGCTCGATCTGTTCATTGTTGGAATAGAGGGTGTGAATGGAGTTGCCGAAAATGTCGTTCAAGTACTCGAGACGGTCCACATTCACATCCAGGATCGTCACTTTCGCACCGAGCCCGACGGCCATTTTTGCTGCGTTCACACCGACCACTCCGCCACCGAGGATGGTGACATTGGCCCGGGCCACGCCCGTCACACCCCCGAGAAGCATGCCTTTTCCACCATGATCCTTCTGGAGGTAGGTGGCACCGATCTGGGTCGCCATCCGCCCTGCCACCGCACTCATGGGTGCGAGCAAAGGGAGGGATCCGTCGGCAGGCTGAATGGTCTCGTACGCGATACCCACGATTTTACGCTCAAGCAATGCCTTCGTCAGGCGCTCATCCGCCGCAAGGTGGAGGTAGGTGTAAAGGATCTGCCCTTCACGCAACATTTCGTATTCTTCCGGAAGAGGCTCCTTCACCTTCACAATCATGTCGGACTTGGCGAAAACATCGCGGGCAGTGTCGACAATGGTCGCACCGGCCGCCGCATATTCCTGATCCGTGATCCCGGCTCCGAGACCCGCGGTGCTCTGAACCAGCACCTTGTGGCCGGCTTGGGTGAGCGCTCTCACTCCAGCAACCACCATGGAAACACGGTTTTCCTTATTTTTGATTTCCTTGGGCACTCCGACGATCATGGGCTTCTCCTCGACTTCAGGGACTTCCTAATATTGATAGTGAGACCATCATACGCCAGTGCGACTGTTTTAGGGAGTCTTCTCGAATCCCGCACGTAGTCAAAATCGTGACTGAGATGGGTCAATACGGTTTTCTTCGCTCCGATTCGCGCCGCGTAATCCAGAGCCCGCTCGAAGTTCAGGTGCGTATCGTGCTCGGCGAACTTCAAGCAATCGAGAACCAGGAGCTCGAGCCCGCGCAAGCGGGGCATCGCTTCGGCAGGAATCTCGCTACAGTCTGTCAGATAAGCGAAATCACCGATTCTGAAACCGGCCGTGGATCGTGACCCATGGGGAAGGCGCAGGGCCAGAACGGGGATCCCCGCCACTTTGAATCTGCGATTCCAATGAAAAGGACGCAGATCCACTTGGGCGATCCCACCCCCTTCCACCTTTCCGGTGGGTTTGAAAATATAAGGGTAGCGGGATGGAAGCTCCTCCAGGGTCCAATCATGACCCCATGCGGCAATGCGTTCTTTCTGGATGAAATTGAAACTCCGGATTTCGTCCAAGCCGCCGATGTGATCGGCATGAGGATGGGTGATCAGGATGCCGTCCAAGCGAGGAATCCGGTGCCGAAGTGCTTGCCGCCTGAAGTCAGGGGAAATATCGATCAAAAGACTTTTACCCGCGACCCGCACCCACACCGAAGTCCGGGTCCTGTCATTCCGCGGATCCGTCGATCGGCAGACTCGGCAACGGCAATGAATCAGGGGAACTCCGGTGGAGGTTCCGGATCCGAGAACCGTGATGCGCATTTCCTTTTCCAGCATGATATAAGGGAGATTATGAGAATTCTCGTATCCGGAGCAAGCGGTTTCATCGGAAGCGGACTGGTCGCATCATTGGCAGAAAGCGGGCATGAGGTGCACGCGATCATGCGCCCGAGTGCGTCGACCGAATTCCTGAAGGGCGTTCCCTTTTCTAGAAAAAGCGGCGACATCCTCGACCGGGACTCACTGAAGCGTGCGTGCGAAGGCATGGATGCTGTATTCCATCTTGCCGGGCTCACTGCGGCACCGGATCGCTCCACCTACTTCCGTTTCAATTCCGAGGGCACGCGCAACTTCGCCCAGGCCGCAGCCGCGGCCGGAGTGAAGAGGTTCGTTTATGTCTCTTCGCTAGCAGCCGGAGGACCGGCTGTCGGACTCGCTCCGCGAACTGAATCCGAGCCCGATCACCCGGTCTCGATGTACGGCGAAAGCAAGTTGCGCGGGGAACTCTATCTCGATGAACTGAAGGGCAAGCTTCCTTACCTCGTGATCCGTCCCCCCACTGTTTATGGGCCGAGAGATCGGAACTTCTATCTGTTTTTCAAATCGATTCAACGCAACTGGATGCCGATTTTGCCGGCAAAATCCCCCACCGGCCACAAATACTACAGCGCGATCCATGTCGAGGATCTGATCCAGGTCCTGATGAATGCATTGAGCGCTCCGGAAACCTGTTTCGAAAGCGGAGAACGATTTTTTGTCAGCGACGGGCAGATCTACACCTATGAGCGACTCATGACCCTCATCGCAAAGGAACTCAAGGTCGATCCGATCCGTGTGCGTCTTCCGGGAGGCGTGGTGTCCTTACTCGCCTCGGGCGGCACCATCGCGGGCAGAATCCTGAAAAAGAGCCTACCTCTCAATCGTGACAAGCTGAACGAGCTCGATCCGGATTACTGGATTTGCTCTTCACAGAAAGCCTTCGACCAGCTCTCATTCAAACCGAAGTTCACTTTCGAAACGGGCGTGCACCACACAGCGGCCTGGTACAAGTTGAACGGGTGGTTGTGATGAAAGCAGAAAGTGTCATCATCACAGGAGCCAGTGACGGCATCGGTAAAGCGATGGCTCTGGAGTTCTCCAGAAAAGGCTGGGCGATCGGCCTGCTCGCCCGGAGAACAGAACTCCTCGAAAAGGTTCGCGAAGAATGCCTGCAGGCCGGCGCACCCCGGGTGTTTTACAGGGGCGCGGACGTCTCGGACGAGAACGCATTCGAGAAGGCGCTCGATGGGCTCGATCTGGAGCTCGACGGTGCCACGGCATTCATTGCCAATGCGGGAATCACCGGCCGGAGCTCGCTCGGCCCGGACGCGTGGACCTCTGCAAAGCGAATCCTCGAGGTCAATGTCCTTTCTGCCATCCACGGGCTCGAACACATGAAACTCAAGATGTTGGCCCGAGGACGAGGCACCCTGGCCGGCGTCAGCAGCATTGCAGGAGCCCGGGGCATGCCCACCAGCGGTGCTTACGCGACCTCGAAGGCCGCACTCACCAATCACCTCGAGGGACTGCGCGTGGACCTGAAACCCCACGGAATCTCCGTGGTGACCATCGTTCCCGGATTCATCCGCACCTCACTGACTACCCACAACAAGGGCAAGATGCCCTTCTTGATGGAAGTGGACGATGCAGCCCGGGTCTTCGTCTCAGGAGTGGTCGGAAAGCGCGCATGGAGCATCGCCCCCGCGCCGTTCCGGATCATCTACCCCTTGATCCAAATGCTCCCGCGAAGCTGGTTCGACGCCCTGATGTCGCGGATGTACCGGACCATCCGGGGCTGAAGCCCTCCCTCAGAAGCGAACCATCATGTTCAGGCTTGAGGCGAAGATCGCCCGATTGACGTTCGCCACCGCTGAATTCCCGGCATATTCGAAAAACTTTCCGGGCATGAAGAGACCGAAGTCGGCACCGAAGCGGATAGACTCATCCCACTGATAACCGAGCTGGTAATCGACTTCAAAACCGAGATCCGTGCTCTGCGCGCTGCCACCCGCGGCCTCGTAAGCGCCGGTGAAGGTATTGAAAAACTGATTCACACCATCGGCCGCCTGATCCGCCATGGCATACATGCCCTTGAAGACGTGGGTGAACTTACCGGCAGTCAAGTCGGCAGAGAGGGCCAGGAAGCGGGCGTTGGTGACGCCCGCATCAAATGGGGAACCGTTGGTTCCCGCGTTTTGCGTGATATTGCGGAGGTTGTAGTTGAACAAGATGAGCGCCGGGCGATAGTCCGGATGGAAATAAAAGGTTCCGAGTGACGTCTGGGGGCCATTTCCTTGTCCGTTTGCGGAACCGGCATTGAGCTTCAGCTTCCAGTGGTCGCCAAGATCCGCCTCGGCTTGAAGGGCCCCGGCAACCGTGCTGTAGGGATTCCCGGCATAGGTTCCCGAAATGACCGGAATCTCAGCCTTCAGGGTCAGGATGCCGAGCTTCTTTTTGCCGTAGATATCCCAAAGATTGTAAGCAAAGCCGGAGGTCGAGACCCCACCGAGCGAGAAAGGATTGGTCACATTCGCGTTTTGACCCGCGATCCGGCGCATGAACATGATTCCTGCATCCATCTGCTCGTCATCGTTGGTGTAGCTCAGGCTGAGTACGTAGTCACTATTCCCCGCGTTTCCGACACTTCCCGTGCCTGCCGTGTTGCTGTGCTGGTATTTCACGAAGGCAGGCATGAACTTGAACGAACCAAGCTTGGTAACCATGCTGACGGCGTCACCGTTTGAAGGCAGGCGATCCCACCCGTTCGGATTCGAATTCCAAACCAGACCCAGACCGTAGTGAAGCGGAACCCGACCGACACGCACCGTCCCGAAGTCACTGGCGAATTCGGCAAAGAGCGTTTGCGCACTGAGTGCAGCTTGGTTGGCGCGGGATTGATTCACCCTCGAGGTCCGCCCATTGGCACCGAAGATCCCCGTATCGGGAGCACCGAGCCAGATGTCTGAATGAATCGTGATGTTGTCATTGACGATCGCCTTCGGGCGGAGTCTCAAAAAAAGATTCTGGAAGGATGCGGGCGACTCACCGTTACTCGGAATGGAATAGCCCGTGGGTGCCAAGGCCGATTGGGCCGCATTGGCGTAGCCGAAGAGAGTGTGAGTCTCTCCGCGAAACTGGCCGTGCCAGTCGAGATCCAATGCGCTTGCGGATGGGGACCAAGCCGAAACAACTCCCGAAACCAGGAACGCGGCGCGTGACACTTTCGCAAAAAATCTCATGGTGTGATCCTCCATCTTGAAATCCGAAAATACGAAGCGCATAGTGGTGGAGTCAAGGGTAAAGAATGAATTTTACAAATAAAATCGCCCGAAATCGCCGCGGGTTCGTGATCGCATCGGCCCTCCTCGTCCTGGCTTTCGTGACCTTCTTTTTCTACCTGTACAGGCAAGTCGATGCCGCATTCGAAGCCCCTCTCGAATTCATTCCGACCCGCATCTATTCTAGCGTCACCCGAATCGCACCTCCGATGGCCCGTGGCACCCTCGAGCGCAAAATCAGATCACTGGGATATTCGGTCCGTGTTTCGCCGAATGAGCTTTCGATCATCCTCCACTCGACCCGCTACCCCGACTTCCTCATTCCGGAACAACATCCGACCCTCTCCCTCCGTGACAAGAGGATCTCGTTCCAGTTCGAAGGAAAAGGCCCCACCTCTTCATTGATCTCCATTCAAACCGATAACGGTCCGATTGATGACGTGTACCTGGAACCTGAGTTCGTTGGAACACTGAGTGCCGACAAGAATCAGATCCGGGAGGTCCTCAAGTTCGAGGAGTTCCCCGAACAGATCCCGCTCGCCGTGATGGCCGCCGAGGACAACCGGTTTTACGAGCATTTCGGTATCGATCCGCGTGGGTTTCTCAGGGCGATTTTTGTGGATCTCAAAACCCTGTCACTCTCCCAAGGCGGGAGCACCATCACCCAGCAGTTGGTCAAAAACCTGATGGAGAGGCGCAACCGCAATCTCTTCATGAAGATCAACGAGCTCTTCCTCGCTCCGGTTCTGGAACTCAAGTACAGCAAGAAACAGATTTTCGAGCGCTACTTGAACGAGGTTTTTCTGGGGCAGATCGGTTCCTTCGAGATCCGCGGATTCTCGGAAGGAGCCAAGTACTTTTACGGTAAGAGCGTGAGCGAGCTCAACACAGGAGAGATCGCATTGCTGGTGGGATTGATCAAAGGGCCGGTCTTCTATTCACCCCACCGTCACATGGACCGTGCCAAGACCCGACAGCGTTATGTGCTCGAGCGGATGCTCGAGACCGGAAGGATCAAAGAGGACGAGTTCCAGCGAGCGCTGAAGCAACCGATCCGACTGGCCAAGGCTCCTCAAGCCGGGAACAGGGCTCCCTATTTCGTGGATTTCGTCAAAGCCGAGCTGACTTCGCTGATGAAAGACCGCTTCGAAGAAAACGAGATTCCTGAGCTCGGTTTGCAGGTCTACACCACGCTTGATCTCGGATTGAACCAGATTGCGCAGGAAGCCCTTCAGCGGGGCCTTGAGGCGGTTGAGATGCGCCTGAAGCTGAAGGGGGTACTCGAGCTTCAGGGTGCCGTCGCAGCAGTGGATCACACCAGCGGCGAGATCCGGACCCTGATCGGCGGACGGAACTATGCGAAGAGCAACTTCAACCGCATCTTGAACATGAAACGCCAGGCGGGATCCACCTTCAAACCCGTGGTTTACGCGACCGCATTCAGGACATTCGAAGACAACAGTGGAAACACCTTCACGCCTGCCTATCCGCTACTCGACCAGGAATGGGGCTGGATCTACGACTCGAAACAACCGGTCTGGAAACCCTCGAATTACGAGAAAGAGAAACTCGGTTGGATCCCGCTCAAGTCGTCGATCGCAAAATCGATCAATACGACTGCAGCGCGGTTGGCAAAACGCGTGGGCTTGGGCGAGGTCTCGGAAACCGCCAAGACCCTGGGAATGTCCACCCGGGTTCCCGAGGTTCCTTCGATCACCCTGGGAAGTGTCGAAGTGAACCCCCTGGAGCTCCTCGAGGTTTACATGACTTTCGCCAATCACGGCAGGGGCGGAGATCCCTTTGTGATCAAGGCCATTCAAAATCCGGACGGCTCGGAATTCTACCGGAGCGAGTACCGCGCCTCTCCGAGGATCGATCCGGGCGTGGCAGACATGATGACCTATCTGCTTCAGGGAGTTTTCACCGAAGGAACCGCATCATTCGTCTCGCAACTCGGGTTCGACCGTCCTGCAGCAGGCAAGACTGGAACAACGAATGATTACCGGGATTCCTGGTTCGTAGGCTACACCCCTCAACTCACCGCCCTGGTTTGGGCAGGCCTGGATCAGGGCTTGATCGAAGAAGCGATCACAGAGGCCAGGAAGAAAGATAAAAGCATTCCAAAACGGGTCAGGTTGACCGGTGCCTCGGCCGCATTGCCGGTCTGGGTCGAAATCATGAAACGGACTCTTCAATACGAGCCGGCTTTGCCATTCCCCGAAAGCGATCACCTCGTGGACATGAGACTCGACTCACGCTCCGGACAGCGCGCCACCGATTCATGTCCCGAGTCACAAGTGGTTCTCGAAAAAGTCATCGTGGGACGCGAACCTAAAAAAACCACCTGTCTGCCGGACTACGAGAAACCACTGGAATGAACGCGTGGACGTCACCTTGGGTGTGGAAACTGTTTTTTTCCGTGTCCCTTTTTCTTCCACATTCCGGTCTTCGGGCTGAGACCCTGCAAGTCCATCTTCCCACCGCACCGGTCAGTCTGGATTGGAATGGAACCTCGACCATGATCGATGCCCCCTTGGTGCTCACGGTCCACGAGGGACTCTTCAAACAGGGTGGCCCGGGCGAAACTCTCGCTCCGGCGCTGGCTGAGTCCTTCAGCCGTGAGGACGACGGGAGAGCCTACACTTTCAAGATCAGAAAAACAGCCAAATGGTCCGACGGCCGACCTGTTTACGCCAAGGACTTCGCTGATGCGTGGATCCGTCTGATCGCACCGACCTCATCTTCCATTTACACGTATTATCTTTTCGATATTGAGAACGCACGAGAATACAATTCAGGAAAAATCCAGGATTCGAGCCAAGTCGGAATCCGGGCAGTCGACGACTACACGCTCAAGATCAAGCTGAAGCGCCCCTCGGCAAACTGGGAACAAAACACGGCTTTTTGGCCTTTATTCCCTGTCCGTAAGGATCTGATCGAGAAATACGGGTCCAACTGGTGGCGCGCCGGGGTGCTGGTTTCGGCGGGACCCTTCGTTTGGGAAAGCTATGAGCCCGGAAAAATGGCCGTCCTGAAGCGTAATCCGCATCATGCGGTTGAGGGCGGGTCCAATGTCGACCGGATCGAGTTTCACATCCTCAGCAGTCATCAGGAGGCGCTCAAACGCTATGAAGGCGGGAGCTTCCGGTTTTTATGGAATCTGCCCTCGGCTGTCATTCCCTCCGTCAAAGACCGTTCCGCAATCCTGAAGCAGCCTCTGATGAGGGGACATCTCCTGACTCTGAACGCTGCCAGATACCCCATGACCAATCGGGATTTCCGTGCGGCCATCTTGCACTCGTTCGACCCGGAAGAGATTCGGCCGGAGGGATCCGACCTCCTGAAGCCCCACCCTTCCTTGATTCTGCCCCCCCTTCCCGGTTCGGCTGGCAATCACCGTCTGCCGAAGGACGGCAAGCTCGCCCGGGAACGCCTTCAAAAATCCCGATTCATCGTCAGCAATCAATTCAAACTCCGTATCCTGACAGGTATTTCAGAGCCCTACATCTCGATCGGTAAAAAACTTCAGAGCCGAATCTCGGAGCAGCTGGGGATCGCTGTGGAGCTCGACGCCCTTCCCAGCCAGGACTACACCACCTACATGGACCTCGGTGAATACCATGCGACTTTGATCACCTGGACGGCCAAAGTCCTATCTCCACAGGACTTCTTGCTCCCCTACAGCGGCGAGGCCGCCCATGCCCGGGTCCGATACCGGAATCCTTTTTTTGACCAATACCTGTTCGAAGGGGTCCGCGCCAAAACCCCCGTACTGGCAGCCCGCGCTTTCGATCAGGCACAAAAGCTCCTTTGCGTGGAAGAAGCGGTGATCAGCCCACTCTTTCAAGAAACCGCCACCCACCTGATCTCCAAGTCACTCC
This sequence comes from Bdellovibrio sp. ZAP7, assembly GCA_945874535.1. GTDB lineage: Bacteria > Bdellovibrionota > UBA1018 > UBA1018 > CAIMNF01 > CAIMNF01. The sequence goes on along the minus strand of CAMCGZ010000019.1, from coordinate 12,956 downwards.
GGAACCTGAGGTTCAACCACATGGGCCTTCCACTTCTAGACCGGGTGATCATTAAACAATAAGCGTTTAATCCGGGCGACCTCTTTACAAACCGGTGCCATTTTGATACCATGCGTCACCGGTTGTGATGAAAAGACTCCAAGATTGGCTCTCCCGCATTCCCAAGACAAGAAAACCCTGGCAGGAGCTGCTCCTCCCGGGACTTTTGGCCGTCGTGATCGCCGCAACCGCATCCACCTCCCCTCTGTCGTTCCTCGAAGCTCCGCTTTATGATTTCCGGCTCTGGCTCTCCAAAAAGCCTTCAGTCGATCCCGGCATGGTCATCATCACTCTCGATGACCAGACCGTGAATCAACTCAACGAAACCTCCCCTCTCACCGTTTCGTCTCATGTGAAGGCGATTCAAGCACTCGAGTCCCACGGTGTTCGGGCAATCGGATACGCTGTGGATTTCACGCGGGTACAACGGATCGATGCTCTGAGTTTCGAAACCGATGCGGTGAAGGAGCTCTACCGCTCGATGGTCAGACTGAACGCCAGAGGCACTCCGGTCGTACTCGGAATCCCTTATGACCCGACGGGAGAAGTGATGGCACCTTATCCCCTCAGCCAACTTCCTCAAGCCATGGCAGTGGTCCACCGCGATGGAACCGTGTTCGGAAAAGACAAGGTCACCCGCCGCGCCTTGCTTTCTCTCTATCAGAAACCCGCCTTTGAACTGGCCCTCGCCAACCGGATCTTCCCGGAGCAGTCCTTTTCCGAACCCCCGGGAAGCTACGCTGCTGCCGATTCGGAGGCCCGCTATTTCCTATTGGGACTCCATCAGTCCGAAGGAAAAGTTTATGAGCCCGAATACGAGTCCTTCTCCTACCCGAGATACTCGTTTGTCGACCTGGTGGAAGGAAAAATTCCCCAAGGGACTCTGCGCGACAAAATCATCCTGGTCGGGGTTTTCCATCGGGACAATCCGAATGACTACACCCTGGTGAGCGCTCCGGGAGGTGGCACCGCGATTCCAAAAATCCTGGTGCAAGCGAACATTCTCGACTCGATCCTGAACGGACAGGGAATACGTGAAACACCGCATGCCGTAGTCGCCCTCATTGCCTTCCTGCTCTCGCTGCTGGTCATTCTCGCTTCTTCCCGAATCCGCCCCAGCAGACTGATTCTCCTGACCCTGACCCTGATCGCGGGAACTTTCGCCGGCTCACTCATCCTCCTGCAACCGCTCCCTTGGGTCGGAAACATCTGGATCCCTCTCGGAGCCCCTTATCTGGCCATGGCCATGAGCTTCTATCTCATGATCCCGGTCCGGCTCTACATGGAAAACAGGAAACGCTTCGAGCTCGAGAAACAAAACCGGGCCCTCCTCCAAGTCGAAGAGATGAAAACCAATTTCCTGCAATTGGTGACCCATGATTTGAAAACCCCCGTGGCCAAGATTCAAGGCCTCACCGAGCAACTGAAGCGCTCGCTGGGCAACCGCCTCGAATCCCGTGACCTCGAAACGATGAATCACCTGTTTTCGGCGAACGATGAATTGAATCATTTCATCAACTCCCTTCTCGAACTCACCCAGATCGACAGCCAGGGAATCCGTGTGAATCTCCAATCCCGCGACCTCAATCAGCTTCTCGAGCAGGTGGTACTCAAGCACCGTTTCGGTGCGCAAGCCAAGCAGATCGAAGTCAGGCTCGATTTTGAACCCTTGTTTCCGATCCGCATCGACGCAACTCTCATCTCGAAGGTCCTATCCAACCTCCTCGACAACGCGATCAAGTATTCGCCCGAGAAAACCGCCGTTACTTTGACCACTCGCGAGTCAGGAGACCATGTGGACATCACGATCGAGGACCAGGGAATCGGAATTCCCGAAGACGAGATCGGCAATCTCTTCAGCCGCTTCTACCGGATCAACAACGATACGACCCGTAGCGTGAAGGGTACCGGCCTCGGTCTTTACCTCTCCCGCTACTTTATCGAAGCCCATCGCGGTGAACTGTCTGTCGACAGCCGCCCGGGGATCGGAACCCGATTCCGGATCCGACTCCCCATGGAGCTGACTCCAGCCCAAGTGGTCCGCCCCGGACTTCCTCTCAATGCCATTTTGACAAGTAAGAACAAGGAGACAAGACATGCGTAATATCCTCGTGGTTGATGATGATGCCGGCCTCCGTAGCACAGTGACCTCCGCGCTCACCGAAGGGATGTATCGGGTCGATCAGGCCGCAGATGGAGACGAAGCGGTCACCCGCGTCCGGGCCGGGGAATACGACATGGTCCTCATGGATGTGAACATGCCCCGGATGTCGGGCATCGAGGCCCTGAAGGAAATCAAAGCCCATGATCCTTCCATCATGGTCATCATCCTGACCGCTTTTTCCAATATCCGAGATGCGGTGGAAGCGACCCGGCTCGGCGCCTACAATTACCTAGAGAAACCGGTCCGTTCCGACAACCTGGTCTACATGATCGATCAGGCATTCCGCAGTCAGAACATGGTGAAGAAACTCTCTTACTCCGCGCCGGTCTTCAATCTTCCGAGCGGGAACGAATTTGTCGGCCAGAGCAATGAGATGAAAAAAATCTTCAGCGTGATCGACCGTCTCGCCCGGGTCGAAACGGCTGTCATGATCCGCGGAGAAAGCGGAACAGGCAAGGAGCTGGTCGCCCAGTCCCTCCACTATAACGGCCCGAGAAAAGACAACCGGTTCGTCGCCGTGAACTGCTCTGCAATTCCGGAAACTCTGATGGAGAGTGAATTCTTCGGCCATGAAAAAGGCGCCTTCACCGGTGCCGACACCAGAAAAATCGGAAAATTCCAGTATGCCGAGGGTGGCACTCTGTTCCTGGACGAGATCGGCGAGATTCCACCATCCATGCAAGTGAAGCTCTTGCGCGTACTTCAGGAGAAGAAATTCACACCTGTCGGATCGAACCGGGAAATCGAGATGAATGTCCGGATCGTCGCCGCGACCAATCGCGACCTGGAATCGATGATCGAGTCCGGCTCGTTTCGAGAAGATCTTTTTTACCGCCTGAATGTGCTTCCGATCCAACTCCCGCCTCTGCGGGACCGGAAGAATGACATCGAGTCCCTGGCACGGTATTTTGTCGACAAGTTCAATCAACGCTACGGTAAAGAAGTCCGTGGACTGACTCCGGAGGCCATGTCATCTCTCCGTTCACACCGTTGGCCCGGTAACATCCGGGAACTGGAGAACGTCCTTGAACATGCATTCGTTCTGGAGTCGGGTGAGTGGATCACTGTCGAATCACTCCCGGAGCGGATCCGCAAGGTCACCCCTCCGGAGGCGGTAGCAGAAATCGGACTCGAGCAAGGCTCCGTCCCGATGGAAGGCGAGGCCATGAGTTTCAGGATGAGCATCCAGAAATTCGATTTTCAAGCCAGCAAAGAGGAATTCGAAAAGCAGTTTCTCATCAACGCACTCCGGGCGTTCAGGGGCAAGATCAACCAGACCGCACTCCATGCGAACATTCCCAAAAAGACCCTGCTCAGGAAGCTCGAGAAATACGGAATCACAGCAAAGGATTACAACTGACCCGTGGTCTTGCCTTGTTCGAGAGTTTCGATACTCTTTTTGATTTCGACCAGACGCTGACGTTTCGGCTCCATCTCTGCGAGGAGATCCTTGAATTTCAACAACTGCGGAGACGGCAGACCCTTCTGCTCGGGCAAGGCTTCCTGGACCTTTTCAAACAACTGGATACTCAGCTCGAGGTGACTCAACTCATCTCTTTGCTGTATCAGTACCGCCCAAGGGCTCATGCTCTCATCCAGACCTGCTTGTCGAAGAAGGTTTTGGCGCCGGGTCTCGAGTTCCTGATCCCTGAGTGCGTATAGCAGCAGAAGTTCTTCTTTACGGGACTCCGTCCACTCCTTCATCACTTGGTCAAAAAAATATTTACGTGCCTGATAATTCCAATAACCGAGCTCCGAAAAAGCATTCATCCAACGGATCCGGCACTCAACCGGATGCTCCTCCTGTTTGCACAGAGGGACGGACTCCTTTTCAAGGAGCTGGAAGTGGCTCAACCGGCACCGGTTACCGAGCTCGAAATCGTAGAGAGCGGCATGATTCGGACTCCGGAAAACCTGCTGATACAAGCGGGATATGGATCGCCCTGCCCTGACACCACAATGACCGCTCAACTCGGAAAAATCGCGCGGCTCCTGCTTCTTCAAAAGCAGTTCCCGTGTGAGTACCCCCTCGATCCGGTCCACACCCCAAAACAGAGGGGCAACCAGGATGAACCCCAGACCGAAGGCCCACATCCCCTCCCCGGGACGGGCCCTGAGATTGCGGAAGAGGACCCCGGAACAGATCGAGGACACCAGCAGGAATCCGATCAGAATGAAAAAAGACGAGACACTCTCAGCATCCGAACGCACAGAATCCTGGAACCGGGTGGTCAGTGCCCCCAGAAAGGTGAAGAGAAAACCGGTAAACGCCAGGGCTGCCTCACCCGATCGGAACGAAGCCTTCCGCCTCGTCTGCATGCCTCGACTCACTCTTTGATTTTCGCTTTACGGCGCAACTCTGTCACATAATTCCGGAGGATGTCCCGCTGAACGTCCGCCCGGACCTGTTGCTCCACTTCGACAAAGTCCGGAGTCTTGCCGACCTTCCGGTCCACTACTTTGATCACATGGAATCCGAAGGAGGTTTTCACAGGGCCCACAATCTCGCCGATTCCTGCCCCGAAAGCAGCACGGGTGAATGCCTCGTCGAACATGTTCCTCGAGAAATATCCGACATCTCCGCGAGTGGTCTTGGCGGAGGGATCCTTGGAGCGTTGCTCTGCTAGACGCTGGAAATCCACGCCGCGTTTGGCCTCAGCAAGAACACTATCTGCGTCGGTTTGGGTTGTCAGGAGGATGTGCTGGGCGTGCACCTGATCGGTCGAATACCGGGTCTTATTGCGCTGATAAAAATCCTTCACAGTCGCCTCGGTCATCTTGGGGGCGAGGCGCTTCGACACCAGCAGATTCACCAGAGCCTGCTTCCGCATCACCTGCAGGGCATCCTTGAACTCACGGGAAGAGTCCAATTTCTCGCCAGCCGCCTCCTGAACCATGAGCTCCTGATCGACCAGATCCTGAATGATCCGCTTCTTGGTGGCAGGGTCCTTCTGTGCGAGGTCCCGCTGATGCATCGGGAGGCCAGCGATCAGAGCCTGAAAATCCTCATCGGTAATGCTCTTCCCGTTCACACTCGCCAATACTCCGGCCGAAACCGGCATGGACATCGCGACTCCCCACACAAGCAATCCCAGAACGAATAGTGATTTCATGCTCATATTATGCATGAAATCAACGATCCCCGACAATAAAGTTCAAACAAAAACGGTCTGGATCCGAACCGGACCCAGACCGCCATAACCTTGACTGACTCGAAGAATCGATTAACGCTTCGAGAACTGGAAGCGGCGACGCGCACCGGCGAGGCCGTACTTTTTCCGCTCGACTTCGCGGGCATCGCGAGTGAGGAAGCCGGCTTTCTTGAGAACCGGACGGAAGGTGAGATCCATTGCATTCAGAACCTTTGCAATTCCGTGACGGACCGCGGTCGCTTGAGCGGAAATGCCCCCACCGGCGACATTCACGAACACATCGTACTGACCGTTGTTATTGGTCAGATCGAGCGACTGCATGGCGATTTTTTGGAGGGCCGGACGTGGGAAATAGTCCTCGAGTGAACGGCCGTTCACTTGAATAGAACCGACTTCGCCCTTGCGCGGACGGAGATAAACCCGGGCCACTGCAGTCTTGCGCTTACCAACCTGATGAATTTCTTTTTCCAACATATTCTACCTTACGCCTTCTTAACGACTTTTTTGGTCAGAGCCGAGCGACGCTTGGCCGCAAGAGGAAGCTCTTCGAACTTCTGTGCCTGATGAGGATGCTCGGATCCGGCATAGATTTTCAGTTTTTTCATCTGGTGACGGGCGAGGGTCGACTTGTTGGTCATGCCCCACACTGCACGACGGATGATCTCCTCGGGCTTGGTCGCCAACATCTGGCGCGCGGTCTTCTCTTTCAGACCACTGATGTAGCCGGAGTAATCGCGGTAAATCTTGGTATCCATTTTATTACGGGTCAGAACGACCTTATCGGCGTTCAACACGACCACGAAATCACCCGTATCCACGCTGGGAGTGTAAGTCGCTTTGTGCTTTCCGGTGATGATCTTTGCGATCATCGAAGAAATGCGGCCTGCAACCTGGTCCTTGACGTCCACGACGTACCATTTAGGAGCGTTGGGGCCCTTGATCTCGAAGAAATGCGCGCCCGCTTTTTTAGCTAAATAAGACTTTTGTTGAAACATAGCCTTGAAGGATTACCGCAGGGTGGACCCACAGTCAATTCGAAATTAGATCACACCGAGGGAAAAATAGAACACGCTCGGTGACTCACCCGGCCGGGGATGAAGTTTGAATCCCCAATCGAAATTGACCGGGCCGACAGGCGTCAAATAACGCATCCCGACCCCACTGCCGAGCCTCAAATTGCCCAGAGAAAAAGCATCCAATTGAAGGTTTCCGGCATCCAGAAAGGGGCCTACTGCCAGATTGGGGTTGGCGAAAAAGTCCATTTGAGTCCGGTAGTTAACGTAGCTCAAGCTTCCCTGGACCCGTCGATCCGGGTCCCGAGCCTGCACGTTGATCTCCTGCTCCGCGAACCCCCGGATGGAGTTCACCCCACCGAGCGCGAACTGCTTGATCAGGGGAACCGTGATGCGGGGATCCACGGTTCCGTCCGGAAGGAGGGGGCTCACATAGTTCTTCAGCCACCCGCCCCGCACACTCCAGTACCAAACGAGATTCGGGATCAAATTGAGGTAGTAATCGGCCCGGGCCCTGAACCTTCCGTAACTCACGGGAACGGGCTCAGTCTGGGTCCCCAAAAAGGAGTCAGCGAACTCGAAGGAGCCGGTGGCGTAGAATCCCCGCTTGGGCGAGTAGGGATCGTCACGCAAATCGATTCTCAATGTGGGCGTGATCGAACCGATGGTGATCTGCTGATTCTGGGTCGCATCGATCGCATTGAACTGACGGACCCGTTCAAGAGCGTAGCCAAGTGAGCCAGAGATGCGGAGGGGTGAGTACAGCATCCGGTCGAGGTTCATGTTGAAGGCGAAGGTCTCGGCATCAAATTGGATGTACTGCCGCTTCTCCGCGCTCAGGCTCGGCTTGAACGTGGTTGGACCCAAAAATGCCCAAGGCATCGTGTAGGTGACCTGTGCAGTATACTCCATGAAACGGTAGATTGTCAGACGCCGGTTCAAGGTCACATCCAGGGCCCAGGTGTGGTTCAACCCCCAAAGATTGGAATAAGAAACCCCGCCGAAAGTCCGGATACCGAGATCGTTCCGGAATCCGATACCTGCCGTGCTGTTTCCGGGAACCGCTTCCTGGACCGAAACCTTCAGATCCCGCACCTGAGGAAGTTCAGGATCGTTACGTGACTCGAGATTGACCTGACTGAAGATACCGAGTCGACGGAGATTGTCCTCCGTAGCTTGAATCTGTCCCTCTCCAAGGGTCTCGCCGGGACGTACCAGAATCTCACGCTCGATCACTTTTCTTCGGGTGGCATCGTTTCCGTAAATCTCGAATTTACCCAGAGAGTATCTACCGCCCTCGTCAAAATCGAAACTCAGGTAAGCGAACTGGTTTTTTTCGGAATAACTGACCAACTGCTGATCGCTCTCGTTCGTGATCAGGAAATCCATGTAGCCGAGATTCCGGTACTCCTGCTTGATCCGATCGATACCATCCTCGAGCTTGGGCAAGCTCAAAGGCTCACCTTCGGTGAATCCGAGAAGGGCCAACAGGCGCGGCTGATCGATCACCACATTCCCTCTGAAGTCGATGCTCTGGATCCGGGTCTGAACTCCCTCGTTCACAAAACACCGGATCCTGACACCAGAGCCGGCCTCCGATTCTTCCGTCTTGATGGCGATCAATTTGGCCGATAGGTACCCCCGGTTCTTCAACTCCTCGATGAGTGCGGCAGCAGCATCATCGACCATCTTGCCGTTGTAGATTCTGGCCCGGATCCGGTCGGAAGAAAGCCGGTAAAACACTTCCGTAAGCTCGCTATCGGTGAAAATTTCATTCCCCTCGAAATCTAGGTTTCGGATCCTGGCGCGTTGACCCTCCTCGATCTTGAAGATGAGTTTTTTCGGTTCATCCCCCGTCGCCTCAAAGGTGAGCGGAGTGATTTGAACCTGCCTGTAACCGTGATCGATGTACTCGCTCCGAATCCGGTCGACCAAAACCGAAACATAATCCCGGCCCAGTCCGATCGCCCTCTGGGATTCGATGATGGACATCAACTCGGCCCTGGAAAACGCTTCGTTTCCCTGGACAGAAAGGACGACTTTTTGACCGAGAAAAACATCAAACCGGACGACCGGACCCTCTTTGGCGGGCTCGATCACAATGTCGATCACTCTGGAGTCGATGAAGTTCTGCGATCCAAGAACGGAATCCACGGCTCGACGCATTTCACGGATACGATCCCGATCCAGTGGCTCCCCCGGTTTCCATTCCACCGCGGCCTGCAAACGTTGCAACAGCTCGGAATGGATCTTCCCTTCTTTGGCATCGAAGCGAACCATCGATATCCTGAGCGGACTTCCGAGCTTGGCCCGGAAGACCAGATCGGCATCACCCGAATCCCGGACGATCTCTGCGACCACCCGGGCATCGGGATAACCCTTGGAGGTGAAGTACTCCGTCAATTTTAAGCGACTCCGTTCCGCACGGGACGATTCATACTCATCACCCGGATTGAACGCACCAACCACCCTGGCCTGATCCACCAACTCGACAGGAACTCCCTCGAAGCGGATCTCGGAAACAGGAATGGCGAACACCGGCTCTGCAAAGAATGCGAGACTCAGAAGTAAGGCGATCCTGTGCCACGCCCCCTTCACTTGAATCTCCTGTTGAACTTGAGATCGAGCCCGAAAGAAGTACGGGTTTCCCTCGAGTTCGCTTCTTCGATGTTGTTCCAGACACCCATCATCGACATGCCCGTTGAGACCTTGTACTCGGCGTTGACCTCGCGGAGACTCCTCGATCCGATCCCCACCGTACTCCCGAATGAAAAACTGAGGTTCCGGCCGAGACTACGCTTCAGAACCAGCTTCGGTGCGGCGATATTGTCGGAAAGGTTCTGGGGCCTGAAAATACTCGCAGCGGTCTGATTGTCAATCGCCTCCTGGACATCGAATTGGAACCCGGTCTTTTTCTGGACATCTTTGCTGAAGTCCATCGAGTGCAGGATCAATGATGCGGCTTCACCCTGATTGACCAGACTCCGATCCCGGAATTGGAACCGCCCCGCATCGCCGGACGCGCTTCCCGAGGACAGCACCGAGAAAATCTCGTTCTCGGGCAAAAACGGCGTGCTGCTGAATTCCAGCTTCCACTGAGTGGATCTACCGGATGCCAGAACTCGGATCTTGTACTGATTCACCTCGCTGATAGCTGTCGCGGTGAAGCGCGGATTGATCGAATAAGGGTCGTCGAAGATCACTTTGGCGCTCTCGAAAACAAAAGGCCGGTCCTTGAACAAGACCTTTCCCTGGACCAACTGCCCTTCTCCGAGGAGTTTCGGACTCTCGGGCTCGCCAATCAACCTGGCCCTTCCCTTGAACTCAGCATCGAGGATCTCGTTCCGGATGAAGAACCCCTGCGGGGCATTGACTCCGAGATCCATCACCCACCACCCACCGGAAGTCCTTTTCTCGAGATCCTTGGGCATGAAGCGATCCCCGCGATTGCCGACCGCTCCCCCTTGCTTGGAGAAGCTCCTGGTCCAAAGTGCCTGAACCACATCGAGGGCGCCCGTAATGAGATAGGGAGGTTCCTTTCCCTTCAGCAGGAGTGTGCCTTTAGCCTGAATCAGATCGAACGGATCCATCTTGATCTTGTTGTTGTCGAGCTGCGCGCGCAGGTCGAATTCAGGGAATCGATCGGTGAAAGTCAGAATCCGGCCCCCCAGTGACACGACTTCTTCTCCGAGGTATCCCTCCACATTCTCGAAAAGAATATTCCCCTGTTGAAGACGGATGGTTCCGTCCAGATCCTCGATCGGTGATTGCAGGCCTCGAATGGTCAAACCTCCGGAAAGCAAAGCCAGCTCCCCGTCGAGGCGAAGGGTCTTCAAGGGGCCGTGAATCCGGATATCAGGCAAGACCTTGCCCTTGGCCGAAAGAATCATCGGACTCAGGAATTCCGCCAGAGCCAGTTCCGCCTGGCCTTGGATCCGGATGTCGACATCCCCCCTCCGTCCCTCCCCCTGCACCGAGACTTCGGAGTCATTGAATTTGAAAGTCAGCGGTGGAATCTGGAAGTATCCGAGTTGGATCGGGACGCTGAAGGGCCGAACCAAGCGCATGTTCAACCCTGTCTTGGCGAGCTCATAGCGATCCACCGACCACTGCCCTCGCGCGAGTTCCGCCTGGGTACTCAAGAATTCGAGAGACAGCTGACCACTCATCACCCCCACCAGTGACAGATCATCGAGCAATTTGGGATTCAGAATCAGGAGCAAGGGGGAGAAGTCGAAGTCGTTCACTTCCAGCCTGACCGAACAGGGCTGTCTCGGAAGGAGCGAAACCTTCACCTGGGCTGACAACTGATCACCAAAGATTCCAGCGGATGCGCGAAGCGTGTTCTCGCCCGTCTCAAGCGAGAAACCGGATGAATCGAAGCGCTCACCTTTGATCCGGGTATCGAAAAACCTGCCTTCCGTTTTGGACTTCAATCGTCCCATTTTTCCGCCGCCGGCGCTGGACACCTCGACTTTCGACTTTGCCGGAATCTCGAGACGCTCCAGGAAGTCGATGTCCCCGAAGCTGAAACCATCGGTTTTGAAATTCCAGGTCATCTCATCACTGGAACTCTTGAATTCGACCCCGCCACGAATGGATCCCGAGGATTTGATGATGTTCGCTTCTCGTGCGTAATAAGTCCCCCGGTCATAACCGAGCGACATTTTCACCCGACGCGCCTTCTCACCCATCCAGGACCAATCCGAACCTTCAAGCCTCGCAGCGATGAGCATCTCGGGAAGTTGGACTTTGCCGCCGATTTCGAGGTTGCCGTGAACTTCTCCTTTGAGCGAATGGGGAAACCAACTGATCTTGGAAATGAGACTGCCCAACACTTCGGCCAAATCCTCGATACGACCCGAGTGGATTTCTATCGGGAGATAAAGCTCATCGGACCCAGAAAGGTCGATCGAGCCCTGCGGAAGTGAATAGTAAGTGTTCTTATGGCTGGCGTGAATTCCCGTGAATCGGAGTTCGGACAAACCGTCATCATACGTCAACCGCCCCTTCAACTTTCCAAGCTTGAGGTCGAGGTATTCAGCGTTGGCAAGGCGGGTATCGAAGTCCAGAATCACCCCGTCCGATTTCCCATGAATGTGCGCCTCGAGCTCCCCCTCTCCCAGAATGCGGCTCCCCGCAATCTCATGGATCTCCTTCATGTCCACGGGCCCTTTGGCCCTGAAGTCAAAGCCCGTGTCACCGCGAACCCCACCGGTCACTTTGAATCGGGTTTTCTCAATCGCGAGCCCGAGTTCCTTGAATTCGACACCCTCCGGTCCGATCTCGAGTCCGCCATCCAAACGAATGGTCTTGCGCGGGCCCAGAATCCTGACCATGGGCTTCGGACGATCCAGCGACTGGTTAGTCAGCTGGAAGCCCGCGACCGCGAGGCCCACCTTCGTCTTGAGCTTCCAGGATCTGCGTTCGGGCTGGAAGCGTGCGTCGATCTTGCCCGTGATGGTGCCTTCCAGGGGGGCGAGCGCTTCGGGTACCGCACCGCCGAGCCAGTGCAACTCGCCGTTATCGATTTGTACACCGAGGTCGAAGGCCTCTCCGAAAGTAAGCGGGATTCTGGTGTTACCTATTCGGAGTCTCCCGCCCCCGCCCGGCCCGCTTGCGTCGAGCGCCTCGAAGTGCCCGAGATCAATCCGATGATTCGCAAGATCCAACGCTCCCGAGGCCGATACCTGGTCCGCCCTCATCCGTCGCCATTGGATCCCTCGCCCCTCAAACTCGAAATTCGCCTTGAGGGTCTTCATGAAGTCCTTCAATTGGGCCTGAAGCGAGGAGGTGATCCGCAGCTCCCCGCTCCAATCCTTGGCATCCAGATTGGAGAGGAAGAACGTCGAAAGATCCGCCTCTGCACGGACTTTTGCCTGAACCTTTGGAGTACTCGCGGGATCCAGTAGATTCCCATCCACCCGACCCTTCATTTCAAGACGAACCCCAGCCAGTTCGGCCGAGAACGGATCGATTTCCAATCCACTGTCGTTCAGGCCGAGACTCCATTTCAGACTCACCGCCTCTCGCACCGGAAGGGGTTTCCAACCCTCGGGGGTTTGAACGCGAATCGAATTCACTTCTGCCCGCGATACGATCCCGTCTTTTCCTCCGACCTTCCCCCTTCCCAGAGCCAGATCCGTCACCACGAGGTCGGCACCCAGCAAGGAATTCTCCCGATCGGGCATTTCAAACTGGACATCGAGCTTCGTGTCCACAAAGCGGAATCCGTCGATCTGCAACTGAAACAGGTCCTGCCAGTCGAGTTTCCCTCCGGAAGATTTACGGCCCCTTTCGCTCCAGACTTGGGAGTGAATCAAGGCCTTCACCTTTCCCGAACGGACTTCGACCTCGGACACATGCAGCGTTCCCGAGAGCATCTGAATGGGAGCGAAACCCACCCTGAGTTCACCCGCCTCGATTTCGCCATCGATTGGCAGTCTCGAAACGTTCTCCCGGTCGATCCGGATCCGGGGATTCACCACACCGACCCCGGGGGGAAAGAGATAGAGCTTCAAGTGGGAGAAGTCCCCCACGATGCCGAGCTTTCTCGGTGACCTTTCTGAAATGAGCCGTTTGACGAAA
>CAMCGZ010000018.1 GCA_945874535.1 Bdellovibrio sp. ZAP7 | reverse complement strand
GCCAGCGGGAACGGGTGATTCTTCTGCAGCTTAAAAGAAAGCTGCGGAAAAGGGCTTAGTAAAGTTGAAGTTACTTGGACAAAAACACAGCCCTCAATTCGAACCCTTCCGCCGCTTCTCGTCCTCTTCGGCAAACAGCTCCTCGGCCGTTTTGCCGCCGAACAGAATCGCCATCACTCCCGGAAAAGCCGCATCTGTGGTCCGGATCCCAGCATCGATCATATTCGCGACGAGGCCCGGGTCGAGCACTTGACCCTGGATGAAGTGGTAGGTGTAGTGGATGTAGCCGTCGTCGTAGATCATGTCATTGCCGTACTTGAAGCGAAGACTCCGCCTCATAGCATACTCGAGGATTTCTGAGCGGCGGGCCTCCGGAATCTTCACATCGAAGTAGCAACTGATCGCCAACATATCGGGCTCGGTCAATAACCTGCAATGAACCCTCACATCCGTGTGATTCACTCCGACGGTGAACTGGATAGTCTGCTCCTCTTCGTCCCGCCGGACCTTCTTGATTCCGAGCTGATTGACGAGCGCCTCTTCAACGATGGCCAAAAGACTCATAAGACACCTCTTTCGGGTCAGACTTTAATTATACCCCTCTCGCATGGCTTCGATCAACTCCTTGAGCTGGCCCACCAGCGGCTCGGGCCCGAGCGCCCTGGCCCGGGGCCCGAACGAGAGCACCCAGTGCATGAGCTCGCGGTCGATCGAGACCTTGAGACTCAGTCGCAATTTGCCATCGGGGAGGGTCTTCAGCTTTTGTGAGGAGTGCCACTTCCGCTCACGCACATAGGGAGCGGCCTCGGGCAGGAACTCGATTTCCACCTCTTCAGCCGGCCCCGAGGTGTGGATCCCGAAGGATCCATCAAACAGATCCGCGGGCTCGCTCGGGTTGCCTTCGTACGCTTCGCTCGACATCTGCGCCTCTTCCATGCGGGGCACGGCAAAGAGTTTCACCTTAAGGTCACCGAGGTCTTCCGCCACGAGGTACAGGCTCCCCTTCGAATAGCACAGGTAATGCGGCCCGAGCCGACGCTTGCCCTTCTGCTTCGAGCTTGCCGACTGGTACACACACTCGAGCACCTGCCGTTCTGCGCAGGCGGCCCGCAGGGTCTCGAGCACCTCGGGGTGCACACCCGCTCCCCACTCGGGCCCGGGGTGGAAGCGGATCTCGCTCTCGAGCTCGGCCAGGTGGCGCACTTGCTTCAGTCCTAAATGTTCCTCGAGCTTGTGGAAGGCGCCCTCAAGGTCCGGATGAAAAGGCGAACTCCGGAGGTGCTGAAGCGCTCCCCGGGCCATGAAGAGCGCAAAGAGCTCTTTTGAGGTGAAGGCCAGATAATCGGGGATCCGGGTCTTCCGGTCGAGGGTGAAGCGCTGGTTGATGCCCTCCTCGCCCTCCGGAAACACCGGGAAGCCCGCCTTCGAGAGCGCCTCGAGGTCGCGATAAATGGTGCGCCGGCCGATCTCATGCCCCCGGTCCGACAGCCGTTCGTGGAGTTCCGCCACCGTGAGCCCGCCCGTGGCCCCTTCAAAAATATCGAGCAAGCTGATCACACGCGCGATCTGCGAGTTCCGCCCTTTTTTGACCTTCATTCGCCACACCCTCCCACACGCCTGTGTCATAAGGGGTCGCACTGAAAACGACCCACTAAAAATTCCTGACATCGAGAACAATCCCCTCGAGTTCGGGCTCGAACAAAAGGTTCTGAGCGTCGAAGATGTACATGGAACCAACAGTCGTCGGAAGCGCGGAATCTTCCTTCAGTGCCCCATCGAGCCCGTCTTCGTCGTAGGATTTGAACGGCCCGCGGGCCCCGATCCAAGTGAAACTCATGAGTCCATCATCCGTCCGGGGTAGGACAGGGCAGGACACACGAGTCATCTACGAGAATCATCGAAATTATTTTTCAGGCATCTCGAGCGCCAAAAAAACAGCTTCGAAATTACCGTCATTTAGGAGGTGTCAAACCCCGGATAGGTCACCTGTGACACTCTCATTTTTATCGCTCAAAACCGATAGTATTAAGGATGGAGCGGGAACGAGAGTTCAACGGGTGAAAACAAAAACTTGGGGCTACACCATTCGAGTGTTGTTGTGTGCCGGGGCATTGGCCTCCGGTCTCACTGCGTGCTCGAAGCGTGAGAAAGTTTCGGCCAAGTCGCTGATCAGAAACAACACTTCCACCGGCCCCGGGAAATCTTTTGCCATCTCTCTTCCGGCCTCAAACCCCATTACTTCAGCAGACACGAATCTGACTCTCCAGGGCACCTGTGTGACCGGGGCAAGCGTGGAAATATCTGGTGCTGAAACTGAAACATCCACCTGCTCCACTGGTGTTTTTTCTTTTGTTTTGGGGCAAACCGCAGACGGCACCTACAACTACACTCTCACCCACACCCTCCCAGAAGGTGCTGTTACCACCACAGCACCGTTCCAGTGGATCCGGGACACGAGCCTACCTACGACTCCGACCATCACAACTCCTCCCACTAACCCAGTGTACACCAACACCAACGGAATGCTTTTGTCAGGAACCTGTGTTGCAGGCTACTCTGTTCAGGCATCGGGAGATTTGGCAGCCTCTACGACGTGTAACGCATCGGGAAGATTCTCGATGCTCGTTTCAGCTCTCGTAGATGGGTCTTATGAAGTCCAGATCAAGCAAAAAAAGAGCAATGGGGCGTTCTCGGCTGCCTCCACCGTTATTTGGGTTCGGGACACCGTGGCTCCCGGTAACGTGACAATAGATGCACCGTCTGGCAACCCGGTGGTGAATAGTCTTTCGACACTAGTCTTGACCGGCACCTGTGAGACTGACGCCCTAGTTTCCCTCACAGGGGACCTTTCTTCGCAAGCTCCCTGTATGGCTGGGGCTTATTCTCTAACTGTTTCATCGAGCACCGATGGCGATTTTTTGCTGAGGATCAAACAAACCGACATTGCTGGCAATCACTCCTCCGAGGTTTCTCGCACCTGGACTCGAATAACCACCGTCCCAACTGCACCCCTCATCACCAGCCCGAATCTGAATCCTGTCGTGACGAATCAAAACAGCTTGGTGATCACTGGCACATGCACAACCGGGAATACAGTTCTTTTCTCTGGATCATCCACGGGAACCGCAAATTGTAATTCCGGCACATTCACGGCTATGGCCGCCGCCACGACCGACGGTACACGGACTTACAGCTTCTACCAAAAAACCCCAGCAGGGCTGATTTCACCCGCGTCGTCGGTTACCTGGGAAAGGGACACCCTATCACCCTCCCCAATCGTAGTGTCGGGCCCCGGCACCTCTCCTTACACCAGCTCAGGGGACGAAGTCATCCTTACCGGCTCCTGTGAATCAGGAGCCACTGTATCTCTCACGGGTGCATTGGCTCGAAGTACGACGTGCTCGGGGGGTGGGTTTTCATTTCAAATCAGCGCCGCAAGTGATGGAGCCAGAACTTACCAATTAAAACAGACCGACATCGCTCAGAACGTTTCAAACTCGATCTCATGGATCTGGATCCGTGATACCGCGACTCCTGAACCGCCGACCCTGGGTTCCCCGCTTCAAAACCCTTATTATTCCAATCAAGACTCAATCACCATCAGCGGTACTTATACCGAAGGCCACACCGTCCGAGCCGAGGGCGATTCAGGCATAGAAGCCAGCAGCCCTTGCCTCCAAGGGGCATATTCGATGAGTATCGCTCGCTCTCAAGACGGCTCCTACAGCTTCATGCTGTACCAAAAATCCCCCGTAAGCATCGACTCTGGATCTGTTTCATTTGAGTGGATTCGAGATACCATCGCACCAAATGTTCCCACTATCAACTCACCCGCTTCTTCTCCACTCACTTCGAATGGCAGCTCTATCATTATTGCCGGTACCTGCGAGGATGAATCCACACTCACCCTCGATGGCGATTCCCAACAGCAAACCATTTGCTCTGGGGGAAACTATTCTTTTGCCGTTCAGGCCACTTCAGACGGAGTAAAAAGCTATCTTGTATCTCAAAAAGACTTGGCAGGAAACAGCTCTGGCCAAGCTCACCAAATCTGGATTCGAGACACTGTAGCGCCCCTCCCCGTGACAATCACTCAGCCTGGAACCAATCCATACATTTCTGGTGATACCTTCTTGGCTTTGACAGGTTCGTGTGAAAATGGAGCAACAGTCGCTCTCACCACACTGCCAGCGAACACGGTTTCCACTTTACCCTGTACACCAAGCGAAACCTTCAGTTTCCCCCTTTCCCAAACCGGAGATGGAATCTACAGTTACTCCCTAAACCAACGAGATCTAGCTGGTAATGTCTCGACTGACCTGTCATTCGAATGGACCATAGATACCACAATTCCCTCCACGCCGAACTTGATCGAACCTGCACAAAGTCCGATTTATACGAATGTAAGAAGCCTCACTATCAAGGCCGGATGTAATAGCTTCTCGCCATTGGCAGGAGAGGTGGGCCTCACGGGTGACATTCAGGCAAGCGAAGTAACACTCCCCTCCGACTCGTTGACGGCGACCTGTTCTAACAACAACGCCCAATTCAGTATTACAAAACCTTCAGACGGCACTTACTCCATTCTGGTAGATCAGACCAACCTGAACACTGGAGCCTCGTCGGCTCCCGTATCAGTGCTGTGGATTGTCGACACCGTTGCGCCCCTTGCTCCAGCCCTTGTTTCACCTTCCTCGAACCCCTACGTTGCTCCTGGCGATCTTCATCTGCAAGGAACTTGCGAAACGGGCGCTACCCTTTTCCTCGAAGGGGCTTATCAGCATTCCGAGATTTGCCAAGGCGGGTTTTTCAGTTGGACCATCAGCCACCTCAGTGACGGCGAGTACGACTTCAGGATTTACCAAACCGATTTAGCCCAGAACCGCTCCCTCAACACGGATCTTCACTGGAGTCGTGATGCAAATTCTGTTGCACCCCCCGTGATATTGAGTCCGAGCTCAAATCCCCACATTAGCAACCAACAAACTCTGACCCTCAACGGAATCTGCACAGCTGGCAATATCGTGACTCTGACAGGACAGCAGAGTGGATCAACAACTTGTACGCAAAATGGAAGCTTCTCCTTTGTCCTGGCACCGACTGCAGACGGAACCCTGAATTATGAGCTAATTGAAACCATGAATCAAGTCGACTCTGCACCCACTTCGTTTGAGTGGGTTCGGGACACCGTTTCCCCGATTTTGACTCTCTCTGCTCAGCCAAGCCTTATTCATTACTCCACAAGTGCAGGATTTGTATTCAGCTCGAATGAACCGGGTACAACATATGAATGCAAGTTAGATTCCGCCACCTTTGGACCCTGTATTTCGCCAGTATCAATCTCACCAGCTAATGGTCTGCACAGCTTCTCGATCCGAGGGACTGATCTGGCTGGGAACGTGAGTTTAGCAACCACTGTAAGCTGGGAACAAAAAGCGTTCAATACCGTGGCCTACTATCGTTTCAATAGCACCTCTAGTCTTGCCAACGATAGCGGTCCATACCTGAACCACGCCACCGCTTCAGGCTCAGTCACCTCGGCAACAGGGGGTCAATTCACGACCTCTGGGGCAAGTTTTACCACTGCCTCAACCGGCTCATTATCTACTGCACAAAACGACACTTTGAATCTCGGGAGCTCTGGTCTTACGATCGAAGGATTCTTTAGGCTGAGTATGACCCGATCCTCTTCCATCTATTATACCCTAGTCTCGAAGTCGGCCTCGAGTACGAGTTTGTCGTACGAAGTGCGGGTTCGTAGACCGGACTCGTCAAAATACTGCATCGATGTCCTCACCATGCTGAGCGGAAACTCCACGATAAAAACGACCACCGCATGCAGAATCACCTATAATTCAAGTACTTGGAATTACTTTGCAGTGACCTATTCTCAAGGTGTTGTTTCAATTTACACCGGCACGACCAATGGATCTGCCACTAAACGGTGGACCGTTACTAACGGTAACGTCGGAACGAGCTCGAGCACCCTGGCAGTCACCAATTCACCCCTAAGAATTGGAACGGGTCCAACTGGATCCACCTCACCTACAAGATTAAGCGGAATGCTGGATGAAATTCGGATTTCGCAAACCGTTAGAAATGTATCTGTTGTCCCGAGCGCAGCATTCAACCCGACTCAATGATGGGCACTGTTGCAGAGTACTGCAACCCTGGGCGCACAGTGTTGCAAAACTCTTGACTCCTGCAGGGCATCCATAAAAAAGAACCTCAATCGAGCGAAACCTTTTTGCTTTGCTTCAAGCCCATTCTAAAATGAAACCATGCGAATACTAGCGGTGTTGACCACAGTTTCTCTTCTTTTGAACGCCTGCGCTTCGGCACCTGAAGTGAAAAAAGACGGAACGCCCGAATGGGTCAACCGGCCCGAGCTTCTTTATCCTCAGACTCGTTTCCTGGCTGCCGTTGGAGGAGGCAAAAACAGAGAAGAGGCGATCTTGGATGCCAAGCGCCAGTTGGCCGAAAGTTTTGTCGTGAAAGTCCAAAGCCAGAGCAAGATCTCGGCACAGTCTTCGTTGAATCAGAACACCCAAGGTTCGGTTTCTGGTGAATCAAACCAGAACATGGCAAAGGAAGTGACCTTCGAAACCTCCACCCACTTGCGCGGGGCAGAGATTAAAGAGGTGGCAACGGTAGGGCCTGTAATCTATGCCCTCATTGCCTTAGATAAGCTCTCTGCCCGCTCGGGTCTCCTCATGGAGGCGAACCGCCTTCAGAGTGCCTTGAATCTCGAACTCGACTCCCTTGAGGAGCGCTTCAACAACAAGGCCTACCAGAAGGCCGAAGGGCTGCTCCAACAGTTAGAAACTCTTCAAAGCGAGGCGGCGGTCCTGGGCATGGGTGCCTTGTTCGAGACCTCTCCCTCCCGCTCCAGGTTCGATCGGATCGAATCTGGAATGCGCGGGCGGAATTCCAAAAAGGCATTTACGGTCGAAATCAAAGTAGGCGAGACATTCTTTGCCCGTGACATCGAAGCCTGCCTGAATGACCGGGGTGGGCAGGTATTCGACTCAGCCAAAGCTCCTGAATCGGCAAGCAAGATCCAAATCACCATCACCGAACGCCCCCAGCACATGAGCATGGAAGGATGGACCAAGATCCGATTCGATCTTTCGGCCGCGATCGTTGAACCATCGGGTAAGAAGTACCAGGCTCAAACCACCGAAACCGAGACCGCCCGGAGCCGGAGTGCCGTTCTCGAGGCAGTTTCGGACAAGCTCGCAAAAAATCTCTGCGACCAGATCTTTAACCGGATCGGGGAAATGACTCCTTGAATCCAAAACCATTCTTGAAAGGAATATATATGAAAAAAATCATACTCTCGATCGGACTGACTGGAATCCTCTCTGCCTGTGGCGGTGCCCCGGTAAAAGAAGTCACCGTGGAAGCTCCGCAATTCAAGGTCACCGATGCCGCTCCGGGTGGCCGGGAGGCTTGGCTCGATAACCCCAATTTTTGGGCCAAAAAAGAAGGAATGGATACGGAAAAATTCTACTACTACGTGGGCGAGTCCCAGGGTGCGGACAAGCGCATGACCTGCGAAAAAGCCAACGCCGATGCGATCGACGACATCGCCAAGCAAGTGAGCTCCTTTGTGGACACCACGCTCGCCCGGGCCAGCACCGACTCTACCGGTACTGACTCTAACGGAGTGAGTGCGGTCTCTGCCAGCCAGACTGAGACCTCCAAGATCTCCTCTCAACTCTCGAAGGCGCTCATCTCGGGTGTTGAGAAGAATAAGCAATACTGGGAGCAGCGCGACTTCTCACAATCCGGTGGCGCGAAGTCGATCTTTTATTGCTGGGTGCTCGCCAAAGTCAGCAAAAAGCAGGTCGAAGACATGATCACCCGCGCCCAGACCCTCCGCTTCAAGAACGATCCGGCCCTAAAGGCCAAGGTCGAGGGCAAGATTGAAGACATCAAAAAAGAGTACAACCAGTACATGGACGCCCGCTGAGTCTGACACCCACTCAAGAAAGGTTGAACTATGAAACGTACACATTCCCTGATTCCACTGCCCCTGATTACACTGGCCCTCACTCTCCTGGCTCTTACCCCGGCCTGCTCGAGCTTCAAGGCCGAGCGGGTGGATGACTCGAAAGCCGACGAAAAAGCGATGGAAATCACCGACAACTGGGTCGATGGCGATACCATCCGGGTGATTGACGGAGGCATGAAGCAGGTTTACGCTCACAAGCGGTTTTCTGAATACTCGATCAAGTATTCTGGCAAACGGATCAAACTCTTTGTGGGAGAGATCCGGAACAACACCTCGGAGGCGTATTTCCCCGTAAAGGATCTTGAAGATGCGCTTCTCGAGAAAATGTCGAATTCCGATCAGTTCACGCTGATCGATGCCTCCCGCCGGGATGCGCTTCTGAAGGAGATCACCTACCAGAACGACGGCATGGTCGACCCTGCCCAGGCTAAAAAAGTCGGCAAGCAGTCTGGGGCCGATGCGATGATTTTCGGCGATATCAACATGAAGCCCGAAACCCGGAACGGTAAGACCATCAAGACTTACACCGTAAACCTTCGCCTGACCGACATCCAAAGCTCGGAAGAGGTCTGCCGCGTCCGTGAGAAAATCAACAAGTACAGTGAGGGTGGCGGGAAGTGGTGAAAGCGGCCTCACTCCTGCTGATCCTCTGGCTCACCGGCTGTGCCGGAGGGGACCAGCTCAGGATCAAGGATGCGAGGAACGCGTTTCTCGAACGGGACTTCGTTAAGGCAGAGGCCTCTCTCTACACTGCCGAAGTCTTCAAGCGAAGCGACAGCCGTCTCCAGCATTTTTTGATGCTTTCTTCGATCGCCTTCTCGAACGGACAGTACGAGAAGGCGATTTACTTTTTGAACAAGAGCCGGGAAGTATCGAACAGCGTCCGTTCGGATCACGGAACTTTCTCGTGGTTTGACAAAGCTTACGGCGGCAATCCGATCGAGTACTCATATCTGCACCAATACTTGGTGCTCGCCTATACGCTTCTGGCGGACGAGGGAAAGACCCCTGCTTGGGAAACCCCCGAGATCCAGGACGAAAAGGGGCGCATTCAGGTCCAGGCAGAGAAGCACCCGGCAAGGTCCTTCAGCTCCAAAGAAGTTGCTGATCTGAGAACCAAAGCACGGGCCGAACTCCTGGCCTGGGACACCCACCTCGAGAACCTGAAAAGAAGCTACAGACACGCGGATTACTATCAAGAAGACACTTGGGCCCGGATCCTCGCCTCTTACCTCCATGCCCGATCGGCCCAAGGATCTGAAAAGAAGACCGCACAGATCTTATTGGGACAAGCCCTCAGGGTTCTCGATCAAGAACAAGCCCGTGTGAGTGGACTCCAGCATGCATCGGAGTCGATCCGGCAACTGACCTCGGGCCTGGAACAGCAGATTCGTACAGATTCGGACGATGGAATTCTGGTGCTCCTCCAAGGGGGGGTGATCAGCCCTTACAAAGCCCGGAACACTTACATCGGACTTTCTACATTATTTCAGGGAATTGAGGACCCGTTCCTTCGTGCCCAGCTCGAAGACATCGGGTTTCGGATTCTCCTGCACTATGCGCCAGAGTTCGGGCTGGTGACTTTTACTGGAGCCATGGCCGGAGCCATTGCGAGCGATCCTGAAGATGCTCCGAGGCACCTGACTGATGCCGCCGATCGTGGATTCGGGTTTTTGATTTCATTTCCGGCACTCCCGCCACCTCCGAAAGACCTGAGACTGACGCTCGAACTGAAATCCACCGACGGCCGAGTCCAGGAATTGCCGCTGGCTCTGGTGACGCCTTTGCAAGAACTCCTGCACACGGAACTGAAAGCCCGGCGCGATAAAGAGTTTGCAGGCAAAGCCCTCAAGATCGGCTTGCAGTATCTGGCCATCTTGATTCCGGCGATCAAGGCATACCAATCTGCCGAGGGTGAAGGCGCCGGGTTCAAGAAGCTTGCGATCCTGGCCGGCTACTTCATCGCAAAAAGGGCGATCGATGCGGCCAATGCTCCCGATTTACGCTCTTGGAGCTTGCTTCCACAGGTTCTGGCTTCGGCTCACCTGCCTGCCCTGAAAGGTGAGTTCGAGCTAAAGGTGAGGGCTGAATCCCCCCAAGGCCGGAGTGAACAGAGCTACGGGAAACGGACCCTTCCACCGGGCCCTTCGGGACTTTTACTCTTGGACCTGAGAACCCTGCCTTAGAGCTTGAAGCGGATCCAAAGATCCCCGTTCAGCACCGGACGGGTGCCGTTCACTGTTGGAATCGCATCGGTAGAATTTTCAAACAGCGGTGACGGGCGGCGACCATTCCCGACCGATACACCCGAACCGACTTCAATGCTCTTCCCGACACGCTTCATCCACTCAATGCCAGCCTCGCCATAGGGAAGCGAATCGTAGTAAGGATCCTGAGTGCGGTTCTTGAGCATCTTTGAGGTTTCGAGCACCACTGCGAACTCACCCAGAGTCTCTGAAGGAATCGCAGCTCGAAGCACTCCCTTCACTCCTTCGGCACTCATGCCACTGATCCCGTCGAAGAGGTAATAATCGCCCCTGAAATACAGATAGGCATTCCGGCCGTCGTTCCGCCCGTCGATCACCACGCTGACCTGATCGTAAACTGTCTTGAGCGCATAACCGGGCTCGAGCATCGACTTCGGAAGGAGTTGTAGGGAGCGGGCAATCTCGACCAGAAAAGACGGTATGAAGGTCTGATAAGTGAGCTGCGGCCTGATTTGGTGAGTGTAAGGTGCGTTCATGGGGCCACCCGTGTTCTCCACGGTGGAGCCTTCGACAATCAGGGAACCGGTCAATCGATCGACCTTCGCGTACCCCTTCAGCCCGAAACGGGCCATATTGCTCTGATGAATCGGCTCTCCGCTCGAGCTCGGAAGCTGCGCCAGGTAAAGGGGGTTTTGAAACAAGATCCGCCCGCCCATTGCCGTGGCATTCAGCCCCACTTCATGAATGATCGGATTGTCGAGCAAGACCTTTGTGTCGAGCCCGCCTGCAACGCCGAACATATCCAATCGATACATCCCCTCTTCGGCCTGATAATCCGAATGAAGATAAAACCCCTTGGCCCTAAAAACCGAATCTTTACTGCTCGAAAGCGCCAGTTGAAAAGTTCGCTCGTTCCGCCCCACATTCAGCGAAACCATCGACCGCTGATCGAGGCGGGAGGCCTCCTTCATGTGCTTGGTGATCCAACGCGTGGGACTCGGAGTATATGCCCGGACTCCAGCCTTGGTGCCGATGTAGGTGATCTCGGTCAGGACTCCCTCCACCGAGGTTGCGATATCGAGCGCCTCGAGCATGGTGTTTTTTCCGGTATTGATGATCCGGTAGTAGTCTTGAATCAGGTATTCGCCTGTGGCTGGATCTTGGTAATAAGACACTTGGTGCCTGGTCTCGTCATCGATCGCAAAATTGAACATCCCGGTATTCTTGAAGCCGAGCGCCTCGGCATATTCAGACAAATAAGCGTGAATGTCCCGGCAAACGCCGCCCCTCACTCCACCACTCTGGGCATTGAAAAACAGCTGATCGAGCGAGGTTTCACCGGTGGGAAGGGTCTGATCGTACCCTCGGCCCAGTTTTTCTCCAGCCATAGACAATAGTAGTAGTTTCTCGTCCTTTTTCAGAGTCGAAGCGATTCCTTCCACATAAACCAGGGACTCGGAATAGCTTTTGGGGGGGCGGGTCCAAGGTTGCGAATTGACCCCGAATGAGGTCGATGAAATCTCAGAAATACGCCTCAAATTGGGAGCATTGACGTTTTCGATGACTGGATTATGGACGGTGACTTGGACCCCTCCCGGGCCGACATTGGCATCGTAAACAAACGTCGCATCCAGGAGCTCCGGACCAGGCAATCCATCCTCCCGGTCCTCACCCTCGAACCCGGACTCGACCGAACCTTTCGGGGAGTCTTTTACACCCCGCGCATAAGGGAGCGTCACCACCAAAACGATGGCCAAAGAGGCCACAAATGACCTGAGCGCCTGATTAAACATCTGCGACAGAATGGCACAAAGTGGGAACCTTGAAAACCAATCTCTATCCCCTTGGTTGATACGGAGCCTTCTGTATTCTCGGGCCCATCCATTACGTGCTATTCTCATGTGGTGAAACTCCAATTCACTTCAATCGCCCTTCTCGTCATCTCTAGCACTGCCTCGGCTGAACCGAAGATCGAAGCTGGAGGAATGTACGAACCCACAGCCTGGTCCCGGAGAGTCTTGGGCCAAAGTAAACCCGCCTCCCATTGTGACTTTCCCGGCTTAAGCGGATCTATGGCTCAGTATTCTTTTGATGCCACCCTCCAATGCGAGTTCACCTGCGACGGGAAATCGGACCTCGTGGAAACATCGGTGACCCGGACTTTCAATCCCGAGGAACAGGGCTTGATGCCGGGTGACGGTCACCACCCTCCTTCCTTCATAGCGCCGAGCTCGCTAGGCTCTGTTTTTTCGGCTTGGGCGGAGCGGGAATGTCTGAATCATGCAGAAAAGCAGTGCTTGAACCTGAGCCTGATCAAAACTTCGAAATTCAAATCAGCCACCTCTGGAGACTGGTCGATGCAGGAGATCCCGAGCTGCTCCTCGAAGACACTGGTGAGGTCTCCTTACGATTCCCGGTTCAAACTCGCCCGAAAGTCGCAGTCGGGCTTGCTCCTGCCAGCAAAAAGCATTCACCCTCAACCGCTCCCGCCCGGAATCCATCAAGAGCCTTCCAAATGCTCCACCCGGATCAAAGGGAAATCATGCTTCGGAGACTGCGTGATCACTGAAAACGATTCGGATGGAAAAGTTCCTCTGACCTTGATGACCGATCATCCCTATGGAACTGAAGATCAAAACATTTGTGCGGACGATCTGGTAAAATCGTACGCTGAAAAAAAACCGACTCGGGCCGCGGCAGAAATCCTTTGCCGCGAGTATTTTGCCCGTCGCCTGCTCTACATCAAGTCCATGGGTACTTCGTGTGCCGCTTTCCGGACCGATGCGGATTGCTCACAAGTGATCAAAGCCCTGACTGGCGCAAAGTGAGCAGGTGGATCCCCTTCATGGTGGGATGATTCTCAAACGCTTTCAAATAGGTGAGCAGGCTCACTTCCATCACCCGCTTTTCGCCACTGACGCTGGCGTGACGGAGTCTGATCCCTTTCGAGGTATTGAATACCAACCCCTGGTGGGAAACATTCATCCGGGTTCCGGTCGATGCAATCAGATCCCAATTCGGCCTGACAAAATTGATGATGGCGCCGTCCGGAATCCGTCGGAGCAATGCAGGGTCCCTGAGCAAGCGAGCGATGGGCAGGTACTTGAGAGTCGCGCGGACAGGTGAAAACCGGTCAGCCTGCCCTTGAAGCTCGAGCCCCCGCTCGGTACGCTCAGAAGTGGAAAGCCCCGGAATTTGAATCAACCCCGGACCGGATTTTTTCAGCCATCCCCCGATGTCAATCATCGCTTCAGCCAGAGACTGTTCTTCATCAGGAAGGACTTTCGAATTGGCTTCCTCAAAGATTCCGTTCGAAAGGTTATTGGGAATCCACTGAAGACTTGGAAAATGATTCCGTTTCAGAAACTCGACTTCTCCACCCTCGTAACGAATGCGGTTCATGGAGGTTTCAAAGGCATCCACGTTTGTGGATAGACTCAGAGAAACCACTGTTTCGACAAAGGTGGTGCAATCGAAGGTGTCAAAGCGATAGAGAGGGTCTTGATCGTACCTGCCGGAAAGACCCTCACCGAGTGGACCGGTGGTTCCATACGGAAGCCCCAAAAACTCGGATGAAAAAGCGCTGAGACGGGCGGTCATGGCCTCTGCATCTCGGTATTTGGCAATAAGGGAAGCAGCCTCATCCCGCGGCTCGGCGAACACGACAAGCGCGTGTAATCCACAAACGAAGATCAGAACCCTTTTGAGCCAACCCATGGCCGAAAACTGCCCCGATTTCCGCACCTTGTCAAGGTCGTCGATGACCCAAGATCTCAAAAATCGCGCAAGCCACCCCGAAACTGAACGCGGCAGCCCCCAAGATCATGTTCCATACCCCGTGATTCACCCGCGACAGGACTTCCTGTTGGGTTCCATCCGCAAGAATCAAGGGGTGAATCGGGTCGCGCATCAACCCTCCGGAAGACCTCACCTTCCGCTCGGTCACCGGTGTACCGGGAATACGGATCACCACTTCAGGCTCGTTTCGGCGGGTTCTGAAATTGCCAATGACGAGGACGTCCTCGTCGAGGGTGACCTTTTCTTCTGTCACTCGCCACTCCCCGGAACTCATCGCAGAAGGAGAGCTGATCTTACCGGCGGACTCGAGCAAAAAAGCTTG
This sequence comes from Bdellovibrio sp. ZAP7, assembly GCA_945874535.1. Classification (GTDB taxonomy): domain Bacteria; phylum Bdellovibrionota; class UBA1018; order UBA1018; family CAIMNF01; genus CAIMNF01. The sequence continues at coordinate 35,037 of CAMCGZ010000018.1, read as the reverse complement.
TTGCTGCGCGGGGGGCAGAAGATTCCAGAGGATGGTCTCGCGCTTCAGATGGAGCTCCGCCCCTTTGACGATCACGTTGGCCACTCCAGTGGAGTCTTCGATCAAAAACCGTTCGCCCAAGTCATAGCTCCAGCGCTCCACCCAGCGGGACTTCTTTCCGGAGCGGTACTGCTCAATCATCACCCTCGAGAACAGGGTGGGCTGACCATCGGTGGCTTGGAATACTTTCCCCCCGAAAGGGCGCGCCTTCCCTTCAAATTCGACCAGCCCCTGAGCCGCCAAAGCAATCCGACTGCTGGGAAGGTCTTCGATCTTCCTCCGCACCCGGAACTTACGGAAACCTCGGACCATCATGGCCCCTCCGGTGGCCAGCCCGAAGACGGCAAACTGCATGATACTGTCCTTGGCCACAAATCAATTTCCGAGATTCATTTTCAGGTTCGGGCGGGACTTTTCCTGCTCGGTGACCTGGAACAGCACCCGTTCTTCGAGGGTCATGAAGGATCGGAACAGGATTTCCGGAAATTGGGCGATCCTGGTGTTCCAGTTGGTCACTGCCTCATTGTAAACTTCCCGCCGATCAGTGAGCTGCTCTTCAAGCGCACTCAATCGATCCTGCAAATGGGTGAAGTTGGCATTGGACTTCAGTTCGGGGTAAGCCTCCCCGATGGCAAATACTCCTTTGAGTGCGAGCGACATCTCTTGTGATGCACCCACCTTTTCGTCCGGATTTCTTGCCGATCCATACCGCGCACGGGCATCCATCACCTTCTGAATCACGGACTTCTCATATTGAGCCGTCTGTTCGAGAACCTGTACCAGTTGTGGAATCTCGTCATAGCGCTGCTTCAAGACGACATCGATATTGGCCCAAGCCCGATCGACCTGATTCTTCAGGGCCACAATTCCGTTATAAACAGAAACGACCACAGTTAGAAGAATTCCAATCAACAACACCAGAAACACAGCAACGCCGATCCAGATCATGAGTTCTCCTGATTCTAAGGACTCTTCCAGTATACCCTTCCGGACATCCACCCTCAACTGTCTTGTTTATGAATCAACTCGACGGACTGTTCAAAAAGCGGGTTGGATGTTTACGGGCAAGAATCCCGTCAAATTGATCGATGACTTTTCCCGGTCGGGTATCGAGCCAATCATCGAGCGACTCGGATCGGATAAATACAGGCGTACGGTCGTGTCCGGCTGCGAGCACCTCGGGGTTGGGATCATCTGTGATCAGTCCAAAGGAGTCCAAAGACTCCGCACCCTCTTCATTTCGATCGAACAAGCAGGGCACCAGCAGGTCTTTCTCCTGTTCCTCACGGAATTCCAGAATCAGGGACTTCCCGTCAGCTCCCTCCACATGCTCGTAAAAACGCCTCATCACCAGTAGTCCGTGTTTTTTACCGTAGAGATTCTTCCACCAACGGACCTCATGAAGCCGATCCCTACGAACATTATAGGTCCCGTTGAACTTCCGGTCGAAGGACTCGGGTTCTCCGGCGGGACGCAACTGATAGCGAAATGGTCGGATCCAGCGTTCTCCTTCATGCGCCACGATCAGGGGTGCGAACACCCCGGGGAAAATCCGTTCGAAATGCGGTAGCGAATGCTCGAGCTCCTCGATTCGTTCCCGGATTTGCCTGATCTTGTTCCCGGCAATCCGAACCTCGTTCAACAGAGCCTTCGTTTCTTTTTCGACCAACAGGGCTTTTGCATGCTCCAGTCTTGTTTCTTGGGCGGACAGATCCGCCAGCAACCCGGTCATCTGCCGTTCTCTCAAGCGCTGGAGGCGCTCACGCAAGGTCGCGCTTCGCTCAGAATGGGCGGCATCGACGAAAGTCTCGAGGCCTTTCAATAGTTTGAGCCGGCCTGTCCGTTCTTGCGCCTCAAAGAGACCCTCAAATGCGCTCAAATCCACCCTAGCCTGATAGCGATGGGCGAGCTCCCGAACCGAAGATTCAATCATTGCTGAATAACACATTGAGTTCTACAAGTTCGGATGCTATTACACGGTCAATTAAAATGAAAGTCATCACCGCTCTCATTTGTTTGGCTTTAGGACTGGCCCTGACGGCGAATGCCGCAGAGTCTTGGCCCCGTGCCCCTCATCCCGAGCTCACTCCGGGTTCTCTTTGCAAGACTCCGAGTGAATACCGGTATCCCGAGCGGATTCCTTACTGTGAGCGTTCAGTCAAATCGGAATTGAAGGACCGGGTGGTGGAGCTTTATGACAGCACCCTGGGAACCACTATCGGGCGGCGGGGCAGAAGAAACTTCAAGATCGATCACCTCATTCCGCTCTGTATGGGCGGCAGCAATCAAATCGACAACCTTTGGCCTCAACATCCTGAAATCTATACTTTGACTGATCCTGTGGAAGGGACCCTCTGCATCCTGCTCCAAGAAGGAAAGATCCGCCAGAACGAGGCCATTCGCTTGATCCTCTTGGCCAAGACCCGTCACGACCAGATTCCGGTCATTATGGATCGTTTCCGGGAACTCTGAATTTCCTCGAGATCCGCCAAGCTTTTGCCGATCAGAACTCTGGAGGGATAGTCGAGTGACTCCGAAGAAACCTGTACTGCTGATCATCGATGACGAACCGCTCATTTGCGAGATTCTGAAGGACATCATCCTCGGGCTCACTCAACGGTTGGATATCGTCACGACGACGAACGTGCGTGAGGCCCTACGATTGATCCCGACCTCAGACCTCATCATCTCCGACATTCAAATGCCCGAGCAACACCTGCTCGACCAAGCGCTTCGGCAAGTGATGAGTGAAAAGCCGGTAGCCAGAATGTCAGGCGTCACTCGTGGTCGGACGAATTTCATGATTGAGAAACCCTTCCGTGCCGAACAAATTTCTGAAACTCTCCAACTTCTCTACTCTTTTCATAGAATGAAAGACGTGGAAGCGGCTTAAAACTAAGAACTAAGCGGTTCCACCTGTGTCATTTCTGCCCTATACTAGAGTCTGGGGGTAAGTCATGAGGGGTGCATGCTGGAGATCTTTTGTATGGTTCAGTGCTTTGATTCTGCTCGCACTTGAGGCGCGCGCCGTACCGTCACTAAATTGTACCTGCACCAATCCTGAAAGCTTCGGCCTCGGACAATCCATTGAGCTAAGCGCACCGAACTCGAACTCATTCAAAGGAGCTTGTGCGGCCGTGCCACTCAAACCCGGCACACAGTTCATGTCAAACGGTAAACCCATGGGCTGTGTGGACCCCTCTGCCGTGGGCGGCACATGGGGGTCTTTTCCTTCGGCCTGCCACACCGCTTTTCAGAATGGCACTGTAGCAAATAGCACCGGTGAAGGAGGATGTGGCTATGCCGACGATTCCGGATGGAAGAAATTCAGCAACACCATGTGCTGCGATACTTACTACTTGCCTCCCGGAGCCGGATGCACAGCGGACAAGTGCAAGCGCGAAGGGATCGATTACAATACAGAATGTGACCACCTCTTGAGCAACACCACCTTTTCGACTATTGCCACAGGGAACGACGTCAACTTTGACGGATACGACGATGCTGTCGTTGCAAATGGATTCTGCAACAATCCTGCAAACTATACGGGTAGCTTTGGCAGATCAAGTTGCCATCCGATCAACACTTGTAACAATCCATCTCCCACACCTTCTCCATCACCCAGCCCGACCCCGACCCCTTCGCCGACTCCAATCCCCACACCGAGCCCGACCCCGATCCCGTCAGTTTGTAATCACATGGATAATTGCCACGTTTGTCCGATCGGGCATGTCTGCAAATGGGATTCGATGAATAGTTGTTGCATTGATCAGACCAATCTCACCTGCTTGGCAAACTTCACTCACTGTACGGCGCCATCGCCCACCCCGACTCCCTCACCCATACCTGTAGCTCCTCCAAGCAACGGGTGTACGGAGACCTCGTCTGCAGCAGGGGCAATCGGCCATTGCACTTGGACTTTCGGGCCGACCATTTCTTGCACCCGTTCCACACCGACTGGTGGCACCTGCCAGTCGCAGAGGCCAAGCTGTCCATCGCCGATCAATGCGGGAACCTACACGAGTTTCAGTTGTTACTACCCCAACGGCGGACCCACGCCGACTCCCTCACCCAGCCCGGGCGGTGGAAGCACTGGCGGTGCCAGTTCAGGAAGCTCTGCAGGAGGAGGATCCGGGTCGGTCCCGGTCTGGAATCCACCATGCGTGATCGGTGCTGCCGGGTGCGCCGAGTCCTACACCAAGCACGGTTGCGATTCGAATTCGTACAGCGATTACAATTCAAGGATCAACCGGAAGCTCAGCTGTTGCATGAATGCAGGATCCAAGGCGAGCCCGACTGAACGCCGCCTCGATTGCCTCGAAACCAAAAGTACCGACTTCGACGTCCTCTGGTCGAGTAAAGACCTCGATCACGATGGAGGTCAAATGAACGCGGTCCTCTTGGCTGCAGCTGGGGCCAAAACCGAAATCCAGGCGTCGGGTAAGGTAGTCCGCGTCGGCTCGGTGATCTCGGGGTTTTATTCGCGCGAAGGCGTACTTTGCCCGCAATACAGTGAATTCATGGCACCGGGAGGGACCCTGACCCGTTACAAAGTCGAGGCCATGCAGAAGACCATCCAGCAGGAGCATGTGACCTCAACGAGCGGCATGGTTCAGATCGGAAACCCCTATCCGTCTTTGCAGTTGCCGGTTTCCATCTCAGCTTCATTCCATACCAACGGGAAGCGGAATAAGTTTCCAACGACGATTCAGGAAATGAACCTGTGCCCGGTGCTGGTTCGTGCTGCCATCATCACACAGTGCCCTCAGGGCTCCAAACCGGACGCGGACGGGAACATCCGGTGCGAGGTGGCCCGATCGGTATCGATTCGGGTAAAAATCGAGCAATTGTTCGAGATTGCCGGAACCCCCTCCTTCAAGCCGATCGATACGGTCTTAAACCCTGAACAAGCGTCGTTCTTCAATGTGAAAGACGTTTTATCCAAGCCCAAGGAATGAAACATCCGATCAAATACCTCTTAGCATGGAGCATCCCGGCGAGCTTCCTGGTGTCTCTAGGCACAGAAGGAATTGGAAAGTTTTTTACGGTATTCTATGCTTTCGGGATTCTTCCCTCCCTCGAGTTATTCTTGGAGCCGGTCCGGATCAACCTGTCGAAGGAGCGGGAAGATCAACTGAAGGACAGTAAAATCCTCGATTGGATTCTTTGGGCAACCGTGCCGCTCCAATGGGCCTGTCTGTTCTTTTGCATGCACCAGATCCGATCGGCTGGTTTGACTCAACTTGAGATCATCGGGCTGATTTTCTCGATGGGGATCTGTTGCGGAGTCCTCGGTATCAATGCGGCACACGAGCTCGGTCATCGAAAATCAAAGTTTGAGCGAGTGCTCTCAAGATTGCTGCTCATGACTTCCCTGTACTGGCAGTTTTTCGTCGAGCACAACCAAGGCCACCACAAGCACGTGGCCACTCCCGAGGATTCTGAGAGCGCTCACTATGGAGAGAGTCTTCCGCGCTTCTGGGTGCGTGCTCTCTGGCTCGCGTTCAGGAATGCTTGGAGATTGGACCCTTCAGAGATGACGGTGGGCACTGCGGCTCAAGCCGCGCTCATTGCCGTGATTTACTTTCAGTTCGGAGGCCATGCAACATTGGCATTTTTTGTCAGTTCCGGAGTGGGGGCGCTTTTACTCCAATCAGTGAACTACATCGAGCATTACGGACTCAGCCGGAAGCGTCTCGAGGCCGGGGGCTATGAGAAAGTCCTGCCCCGACACTCCTGGAATTCGAGCCATCCGCTTTCGCGATACGTGCTCTTCGAACTCTCGCGGCACTCCGACCATCATGCCCATGCGACCCGCAAATACCCTTTGCTCCGGCACTTTGAAGATGCTCCTCAAATGCCAACAGGATATCCGGGGATGATTCTTCTCGCTCTGATCCCGCCACTTTGGTTCAAGTACATGGATCGAAAGCTGATCGAAGAAAATCAAAATCCGAGAATGTCCACGTAAGTGGTTCCGGCTGCAAGGCTGGATGCCGGAGTCGCAGCCTGTCCCTTGATGAGAATGCGCTTTTCCTTGAAGAGTTGTTTGAACTCGGTCCGGCTCAACACTCTCAGCTTCAAATTTTCCTTCTGTTCCCGGAGCGCTCTCATCAAAACTCCGTCGAGTCGGGACTCACGGTAAGGAAGGACCAGCGTCACGCGATAGGAGTTTTTCGGTTGTTCGGGAATCATGCCCGGACTCTAGCATGAAATCCGTCTTGACGGGGGCTCGGAATCAAGTTAATGACTAATGATAATGATTATCAATAAGGCCCGCGCCCTTTCTCTGACTCTGATCTTGCTCTCGACCCTCTTGACGCCGGCTCGAGCTGAAGAAGTTCTGGTACTTCCGGAAATCGAGGTCACCGGTGATCGCGACTCTTGGCGTCAATCCTTATCCCCTCTGGTTACAGAATCCCGGGAAACCCAGCTCAAAAAAGGCAAGAAAGTGATCGTTGTGGATTCAAAAGCGGCGCCCGTGGCCCCGACCAACAACTTCCGGTACCAGTTTGCAAGGACACCCGGAATCATGGTGAGTGAAGTCAATAACGAGAGCTACTCATCCATGAGTGTTCGTGGCCTCGGAGATCCGCACGAATCCCAGAATTTGCTTTTCCTCGCCGACGGCGTCCCCCTTGCCTCCGACATGTATGGCTATGGCGCCAACTACTACCAACCTCCCGCCGAATGGGTGGAACGGTCCGAGTTTTTTCGAGGCGGCGCCGGTTTGCTGTATGGCCCCATGCCGGGTGGAGCGATCTCTTATCAGCTCCGGAAGCCCAAGCAGGGCGAAGGATTCAAGCTTTGGTCGGGCTTCAGGAGTGGTAGCTTCAATTCCAGTACCTACTCCCTCGGAACGCAGGTTCCGGTTTCTGAAAATGATGCTGTGCTGGTAGAAGCGCAAAAACGTTCGAGCGACGGATTCCGCCAATCGAACAGCCGTTATGATATCGGCCAAGCGAGGCTGAATTGGTCTCACGCATTCAAAAAAGGAGAGAGTCTCTCCCTGTCTGCACACGTGTATGGCTCAACCCACGGAGAGCCCGGTGGGCTGGCATCGCCCTCGGGAGATCGCACCCAGACCACAACCCCCAACGATCGGCTGGAGCTCGGCAGAACCTTCGGCTCGCTCGAGTACAGGAATGAGCTCAACTCAAGTCTTTTGCTGGTTTCACATCTGTATGGAGGAGCCTTCACCCGCAATTCCTTCCGTCAAAATCTCGAGACTGCTAGTCAGTTCGGCGGAACACCCAACGCAAATTCGAACACCATTCAAAAACAGAATTTTTACACCTTGGCAAACGATACCCGCGTCAAATGGGATCATGCCTTCCTTGCAGAACGGAACACCCTTTCTTCCGGCGTGCTTCTTTATGCCGTGGACTCACCGTTTATCCAGGAGCAAGGTACGAGCGGTGATGCCTCATCGGGAGCAGCCCAGAAGAATATCGATCGCAAAACCCGGACGGTCTCCCTTTTCCTCGAAGAACGATTTGAATGGGGGCGTACTTCGGTCACCCCCGGTATCCGGGTTGAAAACATCTATCAGGCGATTCGTGAGAACTTGAACTCGGGAAGCGCTGTTCCACTCAGAAACAACTCCGAGTGGGCTCATGTTCCGCTTTTCGGCCTCGGAATCGAAACCAGAATCGACTCCAGGCGGGAAGCCTATCTTAATTTTTCACAAAGCTACCGCCCCATGGCTTTTCAAGACACGGTCCCGCTCAACACCGGGGACTTGATCAGTGAGGATCTGAAACCCTCGAAAGCCTGGACACTGGAAACCGGTATCCGGGACCGCCTCAGTGAGCGGTTGACTTGGGACCTCTCGGCTTTTCTGATCTCTTACACGGATCAATTCGGCCGGGTTGGAAACGTCCGCAAGAATACCGGTGCGGCGATTCACCAGGGTCTAGAGGCCGCATATGACCTTGAGATCCTCCGGGGTCCGATGGATCTGCACTGGGTCGGGAACCTCACCGCTCTGCATGCGCGCTTCAAAGAGGGTTCGCTCTCCGGAAAAACTCCACAATACGCACCGAAGTGGCTCGTCAAGAACGGGCTCTATTCGAATATTGGAACTCGCGCCAAGGCAAGCCTGCTTCACACCTTTGTTTCCGATCACTTCGGAGATGACGAAAACAGCATCAACCGAAAGATCCCTGCTTACCGGGTCGTGGATCTGACTCTCGAGGGAAAGATTCCACACACCGGAATCAACGTCTTTGCCGGAGTTTTCAACTTGCTCGATGAAGGCTACTTCTCGAGGGTCCGGAGCAACGGGATCGAGCCTGCGATGCCGCGGAACTTTTCTTTCGGCCTGAGCGCCGGAATCTAATTCGGTTTCCATCCGGTACGATTTCGGGCATCCTGACCTCATGCGTTTCCGGCACTGGCTGATCGGGTCCGTCCTGATCCTGAATCTTGTCCGTTTCATCGCGACGGATCGCTCTCCCGCGGGCTTTTATGTGGATGAGGCGGTCGGAGCGGCTCATGCACTTTGCTTGGGAGAAACGGGCAAAGATCTGTTCGGCAATACCCTTCCGCTATTCTCAGCCGGACTGGGTGCCGGCTATTACACCGCACCCTATCTTTTCGGCGAAGCCCTCTGGACTCGTATTTTCGGAACCTCCACAGCTGCCTTCAGGACCTTTCCCGCCTTCGTCACTTGTTTGACGATTCTGTTTCTTTTCCTCTGGGTACGAAAAAAACGGGGTGAAGAGACCGCGTGGATCGCGGCACTGCTTGCCAGTATCTCGCCTTGGGCCTTTCAGTTTTCACGAATCGCATGGGATCCGCCCCTGTCGGTCTTTTTCATCGTTCTGGGGCTCTATTGCTTTGAAGGGATGCGTTGGCGATACCATTGGGTAGTGGGAGCCCTTGCTTTTGGATTGGCATCCGTGGCGTATCCGGGAACCCGTATCCTGACTCTGCCTCTCGTATTGCTCCTTCCGGGTCTCGACTGGAGAAAGAAATCGTACTCCATGGCAATCCTGTTTGCCGTGCTGGCGCCGGTATTTTGGCGCTCATGGGTGGATCCCCGCTTCACCGCCCGGGCCGAAATGCTCGTCTTGTGGAGCAGCCACCCCATGAGTCCGCTCCGTGATGCCGGGTGGATTGAGGTGATGTGGAATGCCGTTTTGAACGGGTTGAAACACCTGAGCCCGGAATTCCTTCTCCTGTCGGGCGACCAGAACCTGAGGCATTCGACACGTGCTACAGGCATGATGAGTGCGCCTGAATACTTTTTACTCTCAGGAGGTCTAGTCGTTCTGATCCTGGGAATGATCCGGAATAAAAAACTTCCCCGGCAGGACACCCTATTCCTGTTCGCCGGCGCCGGTCTCGGAATCCTCCCCTCAGCGCTCACTTGGGAAAGCGTTCCCCATGCACTCCGGGCAATCGCTGCATGGCCATTTTTCATAGTTCTAGCTGCAACCGCATTTACCGCACTGGCTGCGAGAGTCCCTGTGATCCGCGGTTATTTCTTGTTCTTTTGTACAGGATTTGCGATCTATTTCGGAAATAGCTACTTCGGACCCTGGACAGAAACCTCCGAACCGTGGTTTCAGACTGAGAACAACACGCTCGGACTCGCCTATTCACGCCTGACATCGGGGGTGGCCACCTGCGAAGGAATCACTGAGGAGATCAAGTTTGGACCTTTCAGAAATCTCAAATAACCCGCACCGACACCCTTGGGAACTTTCTCGCGCCCGATTCATCCTGGGACTCCTCGAGGGAAAAGAATCCCTAAGTGCGGGATCACGCATTCTCGACATCGGCGCCGGAGATCTTTACTTCGCTCTTGAGATGAATCGGAGGACCTCAGCCACCATCGATGCAGTCGACACTGCTTTTGACAGCAGCACCCCCTGCCCCTCCGGAATCGAGCGCTTCAAGAGTCTCGATGAGATCCATGACCGGAAATACCGTATTATTTGCGCACTCGATGTGCTGGAGCATGTGGCCGAAGACGAAGACCTCTTGAACCAACTCATCTCCATGCTCGAACCCGGCGGACTGTTGTTGATTACGGTACCTGCGTTCCAGCTCCTGTTTTCGTACCACGATTTGAAACTCAAACACTACAGACGGTATCACCGCGGTCACTTGATGTACTTGATTCGGAACCCCGGAGAAGTCCGAATCGAGGAGTCATTTTACTTCTTTCACCTTCTTTTTTTCGTAAGACTATTCCAGAAAATCATCGAGTTTTGCTTCGGCATCAAGCCAAAAGTTCCTGGACCTCACGCCGTGAATCACTGGCGACATCCTGAAGAGCATTTCTTTAGCCGCGCAGTCGGTGGAATCCTTAGGACAGATGCCAGACTGAGCCGATTCTTAGCCCGTTTTGGAGTCCGGATCCCGGGCTTGTCTCTTTGCATGGTTCTCCGGAAGAACTCCTAAAAACTGTACGACAGGGATAGATTGTAAAGGTCCTGTTCACTTCCGTTGCTGACGTATCGATCGGCACCGAGACCGGTAGTCCAGCTTTTTCCCCAATCTTTGCTCAATTCAACTGAGTAGGCGTGGGTCAGAACAGAGGTGACTTCATTGGTGGCCAGACTTTTTGAAATCGCCAATGATAGGTCGAGCGGAAATGTGAAATCCACTCCTGCTTCGATTTCTTTTGAGGAAAACCCCGAAAGGGTCGAGCTGAACTCCGCAGCACCGGAGGCGATGGCCCGAGGGTCGTCGAGGACATCCATGAAGTCAGAAACATCGCGGGTATACAAATACCGCGTATAAGACCCGTAAACTCCGAACCACTCGAACGGATCGAAATTCACCGTTAAATCCATCGAAACTTTTCCGATCGATTGGTCCTGCGTCTTTGGCCGCTTTCTCTGACTTCCCTTTCTTTGGCGACCTGAATCCTCAGTCACCGTCTGAGCATAGTGCTGGTAGCCCACAGATCCTCTGAGCCCGAGGGTGGGAAGATACGATTCCTCTTCTTCTTCATCATCAGTTCTTGTCCCGAGTTCGAACTTCTTCGAAAGAAAACCGGTCCCTCCGAACGAACTCAGATTCTCGGCGGGTGTGGTCGAAAATGACCCGCTGAATCCCCGACGGGTTTTTCCTGAAACTGAGTACGTGGTGCTGAGCGCATGGGTATAGTTGAACGCATCCGAGGTACTCCCCGTGGTGGATCCGACCTCGTTCTGAGTGAGTGTGTATGCGAGATAGATGGACTGAGACTCTTCTGCTTTCGGGTCCTTGAACCGCTTAGAGAGACTGAGCGTCTGGGATAGGGTTCCGCCTCCTACCGAACTCGAACTGCCGAACTCATCAGAATATGCGGGGAGGTTCAAGAACAATCCCAAAAACGCGAAAAACGGTAATCCATAACGGTTGAGGTTCATGCTTCCATTGGACCACAAGGGCCATGGAACTCCAAAATCAAATGGGACTCTCCGGGGATTGACCTTTACACTCACCCAAAGTAATCCATAGCCCATGACCTATGAAGGAACTGGAAAAACTCTGCTTGTCGTCGGAGTCGTGATTTGTCTGGTAGGTGGCCTGCTCTGGAGGTTCGGAGATCATCTCAAGTGGCTCGGACATCTACCCTGGGATCTGTCCTACGAAGGTCAGCATTTCAAGTTCTACTTTCCCTTGACCACGCTCCTTCTCCTGAATGGTGTTCTGTGGCTCATTCTAAAACTCAAGGACGGGTGGTTTAAGTAAACCTGGCCTAACTCTTCGATATTTTTAGACTCGATGGAACTCAAGTTATGACTGAATTTTGACGATACGCTTTGCAATGAAGGCCATTTTCTACTTAGCGCTATCCGGAGTTTACCTGTCCCCTCCAGCTATTGCTGAAACCCAGGGGGCACTTCGTCAAACCATTCCTTACGAGGAGCTCGGTAAAGTAGCTCTTGGTGAGACGAAGATCGAGGAGCTCACCAAGAAATCGAAGGACCATGTTCTGAAAAGCTCGGAAAGTCAGATCCAAAGTGGCGAACTCGAGCTGCTCGATGTCGAAGTGGTGGTGGAAACCACTCCTGAATCAGTATCGGCATCACCGACTCCCGCCACCCCGGGACAGCCTCATTGTGCGACTTGCAATCTTCCTTTGTTGAGTACAGACCCTCTTCCAAAAAATACCACTCCCTTGGTCGGCACTCCTACTAAAAAGAAGCATTACGTCTACATCACCTGGGGATACAACCGTGGATTTCACAGCAAGTCTGATGCGACGTTCAAGACTGCTTCCGGAACCTTTACGATTCACGATGCCGTCGGCCATGATCGACAATCGACCGAACTCCTGGACTACATCCATCCGGAACGAATTCCCATTCCCCAATACAACCTAAAAATCGGCTATGAAGTGAATGAAAACTGGGACATTGTCGCCGGGCTCGATCACATGAAGTGGGTTTTCCAAAACAACCGGAACTACGAAATCTCCGGTGACTACAACCGGACGGTATTCGTGCCTCATGCAAGCGGGGAACCCGGACTCCTGACAGGGCTCAATTTCGACCAAGTGAAAGCCACAGGTGATGCAAGGTGGTTGAGCTTCGACCACACCAACGGTTACAATTACGCACACCTCGGAGCTGTGTACAAAAAAGAACTTTGGCGGTCAAAAAACGACCGGTTCTCATTGGGAGTGGGAGGAGGAGCGGGCGCCGGACTCATGGTTCCCCAAACCACTGTCAAATTCCATCAAGACAGCTGGTGGAACTGGGAAGGGGTGGACAACAATTTTCATGTTGCTGGCTACGGCGGCCACGCCGATGCTCATGTCCGATTGGGTGTGGGGAACTTCTTCATGCAACCCTCCATCCGTGGAACCTATATCAAAATTGACAACGCTTTGGTCAATTCGAACGGGGATCAATTGGAGCACACGCCGATTGGATCCATTCAGTTCATTGTCGAAGGCGGATACAAGATTCCGATCGGACAACGTCAGAAGAAAAAACCTTAACCGATCTCACCCCTCGTGAATGCCGTTCTCTCCAATAGGGGTTGAAGATTCCTGAAGTGAACCCGGCTCAAAGACCCGTCAAGTATGTCTTCCATGATGGTGTCCGTGATCATTTTTTCACTTCGGATCGCTTCTTCTGGAAGTTTTGGAAACTCCTCTCTCAACCTCTTCAGGTAATGATTGAGTCCTGAAGTGTTCAACTCACCATAAAGATTTCGTGCCTGTTTCTCCGCTTCCTGGGCGGCACTCTGGGTACGAACCTGCTCCCTGGCCTCCAACTGGTTCTTGGCGATCAAGGCCTCAGCATCACGAAGGCGCTCAAAATAGGTTTTGTATCCGTCCGGATATTTGAGCGTGTTCGATCCGTTCAGAATACTCCTCGCAATTCGAAGAATCGAGCCTCGTTCTTCATTGGCTGCCGACCACTTCCGAAGCTGTTTTTTGCCATTCCTGACATGATACTGGAACACCATGACATCGAGGATGTGCAGGGGTTTCAGGAATGATTTCCCATCGAACTCGATTCGTGTTCCGTCCGCCGACAAAAAATCGTATACAGCCTTCTGGGATTCACCGAGTGTGGTCGAAATAGCTGTCGAGAAAAGGCGTTCGTGGATCTTGAAGAACTCTTCGATCTCCTCTTCGATTGTTTTTTGCTTCAAAATCTCGCGGGTATGGGTTTTAGAGTAAATCGTGAGGAGCGCGTTGTTGCCCACCTTGGTGACATCATAACGATACCCTCCCAACTCGACCAATTCTCTGAGCGATGCCGAGAGTCTTTTCAGAATGGTGCTGACGTTGGATGCCTCTCCTTCCAATGGGAGATTCTTTGCAAGTTGTGAGAGCAGGAATTCGATTTTCTCCTGGCCTACGCCGGATCCTTTTTGGAATTCGAACTCGATGATGTCCACCATACGCCGGTAATATTTACTGGAAGCCGAAGTGTAATCCTTCACCTGGATCACAATGGAATAATCGTGGATCATGTTGCTGACAATCGCCGTATTGAGCCGGATCCTGTAAAAGTCGGTTTCAATATTGCCATTCAGGCTTTTTCTTCCGCGTCTGGATTGACTTTCCTGGCAATCGGCGAAAAGTGAAAACTCCCTCGTATCTTTTCTGAAATCAGGCGCCGAAACATAAGAGCCCTCGATCTTGATAGTCGATCGGCTGATCCGGCTAATGGCTTCCTTGACCATCTTGTAGTTTTTTCCACCCGTGCTCAGACCCAGTTGTTCGATGAGCTTTCCGATTGAAAAATGAACGATCCCATCTGAAGGCTTACCGTTGGTCACCCAAATGGAGACAATGGCGTAAAAGACCTTTTTCTCAAAATCCCCCGGGACTCGGTCTTGTTCGATTTTCCCCTTATTAGAGATCGGAGAAGTGGACGTGGTCAGCTGCGTAACGATGATCCCACCACCTCCAGTGGGATTCAGCGCATCGATGTGTCGCGTGCTGTAAAGAGGTGTCTCGGGCGAATGGGGTGGAAACAGAGCCGAGTATTTGACCAGATTGGCTTCTACTGTGAAGTCTGGATTGAAGAGCTCCCGTTGCTCTTCTTTGACTCCTGCCGCATTTCCATGAAGTACGATTTCAGTGTTTGAGTGAGTCATCTGATTCCTCTCCCTTACTAATGAATAAAAACGTATTTATAGGGCGCACCAAATTGGCCAATTCATCAATCATTTCAAAGGCCGCTTTCCGTCCGGTACGAATTGAATTCCGAGGGGTACGAATTTCAGGCGATAAAAATTCCGCTGGGTACGAATTGGTTTTCCACCCGGTACGAAACACAGAAGAGCGTCCCTGCGGAATCCCTTGCCCGCAATGAGCTACGCTCAAATATTTGAAATTGATAGTGATTAGGTCAAATTCAGGCGTGAGATTCGGGTTCTTTTTCCGGCAGGTACGAATTATAGATACGAGGAATTCCGCTAGGTGCGAATAGAATTCCTTCCGGTACGAATCAGATTTCCAGAAGGTACGATTTAAGGACAAAACCCTACCCTGCTTGGGGTCACGCGTAATCGACACATGGGATGGTTGCCCGTTCATATAGAAAATTTTGCCGACCGAACGGGATGAACTCAAGCGTTTTTTCCAGAGAGTACGAATTCATTTCGAAGAAGTGCGAATTCGGGTCCATTTTCAGCCCAAATTCGTACCGGATGGAAATACCTCAACCCAGAATTCGTACCACAAGGAAATGGCGCAGTTAGTCAACGAGCTCTAGTCGGCCTTGCGCTGCGCGGAGATCGATTTCGGATTTCTTCATTTCTGAGAATGCTTCGTATTTCCGTATTTCGGCTTCAGCCAGGTTCTGCTCCCGGATATTGAGAAGCAGGAGGTTTGAATCACCCTCCAGGAACCGTTTGCTCTCCAGATCGACCAATTTCTTAGCCAGTTCCATCTCCGAGGTAGCCAAGCGGAGCCTTTCCATTGCCAAGCCAAGGGCCACACCAGAATCGGTAATCTGGTTTCGTATGCGGACCATGGTAAGGGATGCTGTCGCTTCCTGTCGCACCCATTGGGCTTCAGCTTGTGAGATTCGGGCTGATGCTGCCCTCGACGGAATCGGGAACTCGAAAACCAATCCGCCATTCATCCTGAATTTACTGAGACCGTAAACAGGAGTTCCAAGATTCTCCCCGGCCTCAACCGAGAAATCCAACTTAGGTAAAAATTGATTACCCGCAAGTTCGCGATCAATTCCGGTCTGTTCGAGGATGAGCTTTTGTCTTCGGACTTCAGGGTGGGATTCCGAATCTTCCTGTTCCGTTTGCTTCCATGTCGAGGGGGTCGGATGAGTCCCCGCAGGGATCGCTATCTCCGGGATTTCGGCCAACGAGAGTTCAGGGATGGTCTCCGCCCGGGTGCTCAGTAAGGCTTCGAGGTCGAGTCGAGAACGCGTGAAGGAGCGGTTCCCTTGCGCCAAAATGGATTTTCTTTGCAGGATGGTCCGGTCTCCCTCGAGCTCTTCGATCTTGGCAATGTCCCCCCTTTCCACTCGGATTCGGATCTTCTCTTGTCTGTCTTCTGCAAGTTTCAGGATCTTCTCAGCGACTCTCAGGCGCTGGCCGCTCAGGTACCAATCCCAATAACGCGAGCCGATTTGGCGGAGCAAGTCGAGTGACTGTGAACGGAGTTGCAACTCGGAAACCTCTTTTGAAATGACCCCTTTTCTGAGGGCGGCTCTGAGGCTGTCGGTCCATCCGTTTCGCAAAAGAGGGATATCGAGCTTGGCTCGGAGTGACCCACCGTCTTGGGTCATGTATTTTCCGTCGTAATCGGCAAAATCCCCCTGGCTTTTATTGTATCCGAACTCGATCGCGGAACCCCAGACAGACAGCCTCTGAAGCACGCTGAGTTCTTTGCGCCGTTGAATGTAGTCTCCTCTGAACTGATCGAAATACTTGCCTTTCAGCACAGGATCGAACTGATTTCCCACCGCTACCTGGTATTCGAGAAATACTCGGATCCGATCGCTCTCGATCTGGGATTTCAAGTCGGACTCACTGAAGATGCGACCGGCCAATTCTGAAAAGCGGATAGATCCCCGAGCCTCATTCGACCAGAAGAGCAGCCCCAGCAGGGTGAGGTGCCGGATCATTCTTTGCCGTCCTTTGATTTCTTTCCGGCTCCGATCTCTGGCACGATGGGAAATGCGTTGAACTGTCGCCACAGCTCGTATCCGAGTGAAACGGACTTGATGTTGACCCACCCGATCGTTCTCACTCCTTGTCGAAGGAACCCCGGATCCGGCCAATTCCCCACTCCGCCCTCCGGAAGGATCATGATTCTGAACTCACCGGTTTCGTTACTCGTGGGATCCACCCAAAGCACTTTACCCGGAAAGGTCCCGACTGCTACTGACGGCCAGCCCGAGAACTGGATGGCGGGCCACCCCTCAAACTGGAGCCGGACCGATTGATCCTTGTGGATCAGGGGCATGTCATTGCCTCGTACCCAGAGTTCAACCGCCCGTGACTCGGTACTCGGGATCAGGACTGAGAGTTCGGCACCGATTTTGACGATCTCCCCTTCTTGCCCGGTCAGACGTTTGGTAATGATCCCGTCGACCGGTGCCGACACCAGCTGGGCGGCCTGCCTTGCCATACGGACGTCTAGTTTGGCCAACTCTGAAGTGGCATTCGCCTCGTCTGTAAGGTATTTCACCAGCTCTAGATTCGCCAACTCGTAGCTCCTCCTCGAAGAAATCCCTTCCTCGAAGAGTTTCTCCTGTCGCTGGAGATTTTTCCGGGCAGTCTCGATTCCGAGTTTGGCGGCAGAGATCTTTTTCTTGGTAGCGATCTGTTCTTGCTCGAGACGCTTCAGGATGTCCGGATCGACATCGGTCAGCTCGACAATCGGATCCCCTTTCTTCACGATGGAGCCTTCGGCGATAAACCATTTTTTCACACGCCCGTCGATCGGAGCGATGATCCGCTGTTCCCGTTCGGTCGGTGAAAAGGCGACTACCCTACCCTTTCCGATCACGGTTTGTGCCCATGGCAGGATGGTCAGGGAGAGTAAGAATCCGACAAAAGACCAAGAGAGTAATTTGGCGACCCTGGCGTGTTTTCTGATTTCAGATTCCGAGAAGCTCATGATTCAACTCCGGCATTCTTTGATCTTTTGAGTTCGATCATGTGATCGCACTTTTTCATGATCCGTTCGTCATGGGTGGCAATCAATACGGTTTTGCCCGTCATTCTCATGCGAATGACTTCCCACACCCGATCCTGGAGTTCCGGATCGATCTGGTCGAGAGATTCATCAATGATCAGGATCTCTGGAGAATGAACCAAGGCTCTTAGAAGAGAGAAGCGGGCTTTCTGGCCAACTGAAAAAGGAAGAGCCACAGGTTCAAGTTCGGTTTGATAACCGTTTGGAAGTGCTGAGACAGAGTCCTCCAGAGCCAGGTCGCGTACGAGCGAAGTCAGATGCGGAAAGTCGACATTCCGTCCAAGCTCGATATTGGCCAACAGTGTTCCGGGAATCACCTGAAAGATGGAAGTGAATCCGATGTGGTCGCGCAGTCGCTTCAGATGAAGATCCTTTGAGTTCAGGTCATCGAAAAGGAGTTGGCCCTCTGAGGCGTTGCGTAGACCGTAGATGAGTTCCAAGAGGGTGCTCTTACCGGAACCGGACGGCCCCATGATGGCAACCTTTGATCCGGGAACGATGGAATGATGGATGGGTGACCAAAGCTCCGAGCCTCCCGGATACCGGTAGTTGATTCCTTGCAAGTCGATTTTCCCGGAAAGCTTGCCGGGAAAATGTCCTGACTCGTTGATCGTTTCGGCCGGAATGGCGAATAAGCTCTCGAGTTTGTCGATGGAGGCTACGATGCCGAAATAGTTCTCCATGATCTTGTCGAGCTTGCCGATGGAAGCGAGCACCCCTGCCAGGATGATTTCAGCCGCCACCAATTGCCCGAGAGAGAGTTGATTGTTGAATACGAGCACCCCGCCGGCTCCGAGAAGCGCGGTCGACGATAGTACGGAGATGAGTAGAAATCCAGCCTGCTGCCGGAACAGTACTTTGAAGTGCTTGGCTCGGGTTTGAATGAAAGAATCAGCGAGGGACTGGGTTCTCTCTTGTGCGAGCTCGATACCGTTCAAACCGCGGAGTGCCACCGCCGGTCGGGAAAGACTCATCATCCAGGTTGCAAGGTCGTACTTGCTTTCCGATTCGTCCAGCTTGGTGTTAATCCCGTCCTTGCCCACTACGCGGACGACAAAAAACAGTGAGAATACGAGCAAGATGTCAAAAACCAGAAATGCCGGGTGATAAAGCGCCACAATCAGCATTCCTGAACCCACGATCAGGGTGAAATCAAGTAGATCCACCAGAAGTCCGCTCAGGTTTTTCTGGACAGAGAAGAGTTCTAGGTACCTTGAAAAATAGGTTCGATCATAAGTGGTATCCAGCGCCTCTTCCTTCAAGCTGGGAAGATGACGTCCCAACGCAATCGTGGTCCTGAAGAAGACTTTGATGGTGATCCACTCAACGACTTTTCTTTGGGCCAGTTTCAGCGCTCCACTGAATCCGAGGCCCAGAAAAACCATCAATGAAAGAATGAACACCGGTAGCAGGACAGAACCGAAGGCCACCGAATTGACGAGACTTTGTACCGCAATGGGGATCGACAGAGATAAAAATCCGATCAAGACTCCATAAACGGAGATGATCGCGATTTCTTGGCCCCCAAGGCGGTAATACTTGAGAAGGTCAGGACGGGATTTCGCCATGCCTTCTTTTTAACAGAAATCAGTTCAAGGTATTAGCTAAAAACTGATCCTTTGTTGGGATCAAAACCGGTCGATTTTTCCGGCATCCACCAGATCGCAGAAGGTCTTGATCGCTTCGTTGTAGGCGTCTTCCAGTTTATCGAACCCTGCCCGGAGTCTTGCTTTGCGGAAGCGTTCTTCCAGGCGCGGGTCGGCCAGGAAGGAAATCTTCTTAGTGCGAGCCGGCGAGGTCTCAGCCTGTTCGGCCTTACGATCGTAAGTCGGAACAGGCTGTGTTTTCACCGGTGCCGTGACGGGCGGAGCGATGTCGACTGTGGGTGCAGCGTTGTTCGATGCGAAAAGATTTCGAGCCAATCCGACGGTTCTTTTTTGTCCTGCGTTATGATCTAGAGCCATGGCGCCACCTCCTGTGCGAGTTCTTGATAGTCTTTTGAAACTGGAGCCTTCGGTTTGTGTTCGGAAGAGCACTGTCCGTAGGCTAATGAATTGGCTGCATCGATTGCCGAACGGATGCTGGATTTGAAAATCAAACTTCCAAGCCCGATCTCCGTCAGACGATCCAAGTAGAATTGAGCGTTTTTCGATGAACTTTGCACCTGATTGAGCACAATCCCCCGAATGGAAAGTGCCGGATTGAGTGCGCGGTGCTCCTCAATGAATGGAACGAACTCCCTGAGAGTCGCGATGTCGGTATCAGTCGGTCTTGCAGGGATAATCACCTCGTTTGCCGCGAGGAGTGACATCGACATGAAGACATCCGATGATCCCGGTGGATCAATGATGACTGCATCGAATCCCAAGTGGAGGACGCCCTTCAGGCACTCGCGGAGTCTCACGAGTCCTGCGGGTCCTTTCAGTTCGCTTTCGAGATTGCCGAGGGCACCCGTAGAGGGGATCAGGAAGAGGTTCGGTTTCGGCTGAACGATGGCGTCACCGACAGACAGCCTCCCCTGCCCTGCTTTGGATACCAAGTCTTCAATGTAGATCTGGTCCTGAGGGAGTTCCACTTTGAAGCTATTGGTGAGGCTGGCCTGAGGATCGAAATCAACCATCAGGATTTTCTTACCCAAACGGGCCAACTCGTGACCGAGGTTGAAGGCGGTGGTGGTTTTACCGGATCCCCCTTTCGAGTTCGCAACGGTGAAAATTTTCATTTCTCTCTCCTTGAAATGTGTTCGTAATTCACGAAACGTTCAAACTTCGAATCATTCCTTATCTGTGAGCATAGAGGGGTTCAGACGATTCTTCCTCAGATATTTTTTTGACAGAAGAGTGAGTGTCGTCCGGTTCAGGCGTTTCGAGTGAAGAGAACGGTGAGCGAGAAGAATGAAGTTTGTACGATGCGAACGAAGAGGAGGATTCGGACGAATCTCAAAACGAGAAAAAAGAGTCAGTTTCGGTTTAGCCTCGGAATTCGGAAAATGAGGTAAACAAATTCAATTACTTAAGAAGTTCAGGCCTCGCCCTCGAGCGGTCGCGGGAGGTCATGTGAGCGGCTCAAGTAGTCAGATACGGATTGACGCGTGAACCTTCGGTGACCCCCGGGGGTGAGCCTACAGGGGAGGCCACCCTGATCTGCCAGGCGTCGGACGGTTTCTTCTGAAACCTGAAGGAGGCGCGCGGTATCTCGAGTCGAGATCCAATCCTGATCTTCTACCAGTCGGAGTGAGGAGTGGGGGCTGGGCAGGGGAGGGGGGATACTCCTGTTCAGTGAAAGTTGGAGCCGATTCGACAGTTCTTTTCGGACTTTCAACACCATCATTTCCGTCTGGCCGATGTCTTCTGGCCGCCAGGCTTCCACCACCCTGTAATTGAAGTCCGGAGAATAAATCATCAGGTGGTTGTGAATGACCTGAATGATGAGGGGGTAGGCTTCGGGCCTGATCTGCTTGTTATTCATGAGGAAATCCTTTTCCTTCAAATTTGGAAACTGAAAAACAAAATCGCCGCTGAACCTGATTCTCTCAAAACTCGCAAAATTCACAAGACTCAAACTGCCCTTCGATGGAATCGGGTCTGTCAATTTTTTGGACATTTGTCAGACTCAAAAACAAGCCATGCAACGGTTTCAGCTGCAACACAGAATCCGACGTGTGTAATCACTGAAAAAAATCGTGAACGTCGGAGCAGTCTGTTTGGCATCAGGCTTGCTTTACTAGTAGGCATGATGATGAAAAAGAAAGCGTTCTTCGGTACTTTGGTTGTGATGGTGTCCTTGATGGCCGGCACTTCGATCCCGGCTGCATTTGCCGATCCAGGCACTCAGTTGCAAAGCCAGGCGGATGATCTCCGCGAATTGCAAGTCAAGTTGGATGCGGCTGAGCGAGTGGTGGAATCTAAACGCGTATCGGTTCATGCTAAAAAAGAGATCATGAGGCAGCGTGAGCGATTGATCCGTAAGATCGAAAAAGATCAGCGCTTGGAAGATAAGATTTCAGATCGCGACTTGGGCGCTTCCGATGCCGCCCGCGACGCTCGTAAGGTGACCGCTAAGGATCGTGCAGACCGCATTGCCCGTCTCGAAGATGAATTGGCAAGCGATGAGAAGGAATTGGCGGTAGGCGAAGTCGAGTTACAGCAGGCGATCGAAGCCCGCAATGCCTTGAAGGAATCGGCTCGTGAGTCTGAGAAGGGACTTCGCTCTCTTGCCAAGTCGATCCACGAAGAAAACTGCGGTAAGCGCAAGTTCTTCCAAAAGCTCGGCAAAGGCCTTGCTGACCTCGGAGCTCTTGTTGCCGATGTCGACAACTCCAAGTCCGAGCGTCAGGAACACGAGATCCAGCGCATCCTGAAGAGCTCCCAGTGCAATCAGAACACCGCAGTGTCCCACCGCCAGATGCCGACCGAGCGCCCAGTGAGCTTCCCAGGATCTGAATCCATGAGTGAAGAAGACGCCGACCTGAACGGCAAGGCCAACTGATTACAGTCTTAAATGAGAATGAAGCGGGTCACAGGGTTCCTGTGGCCCGCTTTCTTTTTTTTCCTTAATGGTGGTAGGCTCTGGCGTATGAGGGTTATCAAGGCATCAGTCTTTTTGTGGATCGCATCAGTTCTGAGTCCTGCGCTTGCTCTGGCCGAGTGCCGGGTTCATGTTCCTGTCAAAGAGTTCTGGCACGACTCCGGTTACTCCATTCGATTCGATTTTCAAGCGGTGTTGGAACCGAAGGGGTATCTGGAGGTGGTCGAAGCATCACAGTCAGACCTGGTGTTGATGGTCTCCGGGCAGGAGGTGCAAGGCAGAATCCACCGCGCTCGAGCCGAGTTGAGTCTTGGGAGTCTGAGTGTTTCGGCCGAAAAGCTTTGCTTCACTCAGTGGTGCGGAATCCAGGACTATGCGGCTGCCTTCAGAAAAGCGTATCGCCTGCTCGCCCGACGGCTTCCGGTTTGTCACTGAGAGACTCGCAGACCTTGTCTGCCAATTCCTGGGCAGCCCGACCGCAATAATGGATATTGTCGTTAGCTGCCGCGCCGAAGCAGCCAGAAGTGCCCTCGACTGCTTCACGCGCAAGAACTTCACCCTTTAAGAGCGGGCTGTTTTTCATCAGCTCGAGTCCGTTCAGGATTCTGCAGGAAGGACCGGCTTCCGCTTCAATGGCCTTGATGACCTTCATTGTGTTTTCGAAGTTCTTAGAGGGGACATTCCTCTTCGAAGCGACGGCCATTTCGTATGTGGGGGTGAGCAGGATGCAGTTTTCACCTCTGATGCCGGCCTCTTCGAGGGCGCGGATCATCTTCCGGTATTGGCTTCTGATTTCCTCCGTGGTAGCGGACAGGAGATTGTCTCCGAAGAACAGCAAAACACGGGATGGTTGATGGATCCCGACTAGCCGATTGAGGCGCTTTTTACAAACGGGTGCCGAGCTTCCGCCCAGAGGGGTGTGGGGTTCGGACGCGCTCCTGTAAACCGTATCGATTTTGTCGAGGCCGGCATGGCTGAGCCAGTGAATGGGCTGGGTTCCGCCGCGTGCGTACGAGGCGAAGGTGATCTGGGTTCGAGCCAGGCACTTCTGAACGAAGTTCCCGAAGTAAGCAGTGGCCCAGTTCGCCCCTGTTTGTGAATCCCCGAGAATCAGCAGTTCTGTCCGCGGACCCTCACAGACTTCTTCGGCACGGGAGAGGGGGGCCAAGCTCATTAGCAACAAGAGGACACACCGGATCATGCGCCGGAACTTACCCGACGCAAGCCCTGAAAACAAGGGGGATCCCTCAGTTCAGGATCTTGATGCTGACGACTTTGATTTCCTTGTTAGGCTTGTCCATGCCATCGCGAGGAACACTTGCGATTTTATTCACCACATCGAGTCCCTGTACGACTTCACCAAAGATGGTGTGGCGGCCATTCAAATGGGGGGTGGGAGCAACCGTAATGAAGAACTGGGAGCCGTTGGTGTTGGGACCCGCATTGGCCATCGCAAGGATACCTGGGTTGCCGAAACTGTCGAGCGGGCTCACTTCGTCTTGAAACTGGTAGCCGGGACCACCGATTCCCTGGCCGAGCGGATCTCCACCTTGGATCATGAAGCCCGGGATCACTCGATGAAAAACGGTTCCTGCGTAAAGTGACTTCCCCTTCACCTTTTTATTGGTTTTCGGGTCGGTCCAATCCTTTTTACCAGTCGCGAGACCGATGAAATTCTCAACCGTGATCGGTGCCTTGGTCTTGAAGAGTCGTACCTTGATGGTGCCAAGTGAGGTTTGAATCACCGCGAATGGATCTTTGGCTTCCTTCGCCTTGGCAGCAAGAGCAGAATTCGAACCGAAAAAAATCAACAAACCGATCAACAGTGTTTTCATGATGAGAAGTTTAACTCCCGAGTGGAGGAAAAATCAATTCTCAGGAAAAAGGACCTTGAGCGCCTCTTCCGGGCTCATCATTCCGCTGGCTACCGAACGGAGAATCACCATTCGAGCCTCTTGCTCATTGTGAGGGAGGGCTGAGGGCGCAGACGCTTCATTGACGGCGGCGCGAGGCGGGACAGGAATCCCTTGAGACAGGTAAAGGACCCGGGCCATGCCCTCCCTGAAGCCGGCGGGGAGCTCGGCCTCGAAGGCCTGCATTTCTTTGCTCACATCAAAGCCGGCCATGGAATTGTGCATCAGTGTTTGGAGGCGCATCATTTGTTCGGGTTTGAGCTGACGCATCAGGGTCGTGACTTCGGCGATCGCTTCAGGGCTCAATTTGCTTGGATCAAACATGCCCGAACTATAAACCGTATTGGTTGCGGCGTTGAAAATATTTCTAAACAGGATACTAGCAAAGCGTAACGCACCATGTTAAAACCCGTCTGCCCAGAATGGGCGGAGGATCTCATGAAATCATTTCCCAAATGGTCCGCATTTTTGATGGTCGGAGCCTTACCTTTGGCGTCTTTCGGTTTTCAGATGGATCCATTGATTCCGGGGGATCAGAAAAAGGTGATGTTGGATGATTATTCTTACTTGGATCAACTTCAGATCCTTGACGAGGGTCAGGACATTCAGACTCGTGCACTGTTGGAGACTGCCAAGATCTCCTCATCCCAGCTGAAGCAGTGGCTTGCGGGTCGGATGAAGGTGGTGATTTCTGAAAAGACCGATATCGAGAAGTCGGTCAGGATTGTTTCAAGGGCTGCGTTCTATCAGAACGGTGGCCTGATGCCCGACATCGACGCCCCGGTGCCGACTCCAACGCCCAAGCCCACCCCTGCCAACAGCGCTTCGAGCCCTGTGCGTAAACCCATGGTGGTGATGTCCAACATGGGAACTGGCATTTATATGTACGGTAAGCAAAATGCCAAGCTTCTCGGACTTCAGACTTCGGACGGAAAGGTCCTTGCGATCAGGACTCCCCGGGACGGGCTCGTTCAAATCGGTGAAGGGCTGTTCCACGAGCGTCTGCGGGTGAGCCCCGAGCGCGTGGATCTCCCCGCGAACCGACTCGCCCGTCTTTCGACTTACTTTCATGAGGCGAGGCACAGTGATGGGAACGGTAAATCACTCGGATTCGCGCACGCGATGTGCCCGGTCGGGCACGCCTACCAGGGATATTACGCCTGCGAGAAAAACCTGAATGGACCCTACACGGTCGGGGCAATGGTGTTGAAGAAACTCACTGAAGCTTGTGCAGATTGCAGCGCCAAAGAAAAAACCACTCTCCAGATGATCCAAGCAGATTCTTTGAGCCGGGTTCTCAAAACCTACAGGAACAAGAACGGTGTCACGGAGAACGCCAAGGTCTGGAATCCAGCGCCTGAAAAAGTTCTCTACTCGATCTGAATGGCGCGTCATTTTATCGATGAGCAGTTTCATGAAGCGCTCAGTGCTGACCCCGGAAAAAAAGCTTTTGGAGTCGGGATTTCAGGAAATGAGGTCCGGGAGATCTCGCTCCCTGTCCGTTACCTCTGATTCGAGGATCAGGCCTTTTTCAAAAATTCGGTTTTGAGCACCAGTACAGACCCGTCGACACGACATTCGATCAGCTTCGGGTCCGATGTCAGCCGGATCTTCCGGATCAGAGTCCCTCGCTTCAGATCGCTTGAGCCCCCCTTCACCTTCAGATCCTTGATGACAGTCACGGAATCTTCTTCGTTGAGGGGTGTCCCGTTGCAGTCGAGTGCCATTCTGGACTCATCCTGTGATGCCACCCCATCGAGGGCGCGCTCAATCAAGTCTAACCAGTCCGAGGCTTCGGAAGCATCCCCGAACCAACGATTGCCCTCGGTTCCGAATTCGGTCAGGTCACTCAGTCCCGATTCTTTCAGATCGCGAATTTCGGCAAGAAGCAATTGAAGGTCAGCTTCACTGAGTGAGGAAGCGTATTGTTTCGCGGTGTCAGCATCCTGATCCGGATCCCCGTCCGTGATCCGGGTGTTCAGGAAAGAGGTCAATCTCGGGTGTTTTTGGAGTGCCATCGGACACTCAGATTACTGCATCGAGGGAGTTCTTGCCACCGATAAACTGACGGTGATTCCGGCTATGCCGGTCAGAAATCGGCTATCGCTTTAGCCATGTTCTGGTTCTCGACAATGTCTGTTTTTTTAAGCTGCTTTTTCAATGCTTTGATGGTGTCCACGGGCCAGTGACTTTGAAAGAGATTCACCACCCACTTCGGGATCACTCCTTTCGGATCAGCTTGGATTTCGCAGATCAGATAGGTTCTCTTCGGGCCGAGATACTTGAGAATGAAGCGGCTGTCGATCAATTGGCCTCTGACCACTCCGGATACGGCAGGTTTTTTTGGGTTCTCTCCCGAGGTCATTTCGATGATGAGGGAGGGCTCTGGAGACTTGATGAAGCGAGACTGGGTGTGGATCACGAAATCACGATCCTGAAGTGGCCAAGGGGTCTTGGTCCGATTGTACTCCCAGCGATCGGTGTCGGTGTGTTTTTCAATATTGAAGCTTTCGGCAATGTCAGCCATCCACTCTTTACCCCGTTCTACGTTCTCGAGGACTCCGACAATTCTCGGCATCCCTTCCTCGATCACGGTCTCACCTCTGAAGGCGACAACCGAAGAGCCCGGTAGTTCTTTTTTGAAAAGCTTGATTCCGCTGTCTTCTCCCGTTTCTTCCCAGCTCCCGGCTTTGCTCGAAGGTCCGTGCAGGGTCACCAGAATCAACAGGAGTAGTGTCCGGGTCCAAGGGCCTGCATTGAGCACTTCATTGAACCCCTTGGCTCTCAAGATCGCTTTCGCAGCCGCACTTCTCATTCCGCTCGCGCAGCAAACAATGACGGCTTTCCCCTCGGGGATGGATGCCGCTTTCGCCTCGAGCTGATCCAGAGGGATATTCATGCTTTTGGGGTTCGAAGCCACTTTGAATTCGGCAGCTGTCCTCACGTCGACAATCACAGCTCCTCTGGCGAGCCAATCGGGTACGAGCTTCTTTGCCCTGAGCCCCTGGAGGAACTTAAGCAGGATGAATGCAAGAATTCCGCCGATCAATACGCCTGAAGATGATTCCATGCATAGTTCCTATTCCAGCGGGGAGTGATTGACCAGAGAAAACCCCGAATTCAGCCGAATCGAAGCAAGGGATGTGCAAACCGGACCGAGCGGCCTTTGAATTTTTTCTTGTAGGCATCCACTCCCAGGAATCCTTCCGGAGTTTCGGTGTCCGGATGCGAGATGCCGTTCAAATCGTAGGTCCGGAGCCCTAATTTATGAAGAGTCTTGATGGCTTCCCATTGGGCTGAAGCATTCAAGCTCAGGTTCGGACAGTCGGAGGTCCGGGTTTCTGCGGCGAACAGATTGAAGGCGGAAGTGCCCGCCTCGAAAACCAGAACCTCACAGAGACTTCCTGTCGGGAGGTGGGTGCTCCGGAAGATGGAAATTCCGTGGTCCGTATGATCGACGAAGGAGCGGAACCAATCGACCGGAGGAATCCAGAGTCCCTTTTTTGAATAAAGGTCCGAGCAACGCTTCCAGAACGAGTCCATGGCAGATGCAGAATCGAGTTGTTCTGTCTCTACCTGCGACCTCCTGGCTCTACGGACTTCATGTCGGATCCGAGGCCCGAGCGTTTGAAACAAATCGGATTCATCAGGAGACTCGAGGCTCAGGATCAAGGTGGAACTCCGGTCCACTCCGTCGGCTGGGAAAGCAGTTCGTTCCAGAAAGGGGTCCAGATCGGCCTCGGCCATTCTCGGTCTCAAGGTCACCCGGGTGATTTCCGGTTTGCATTTCAACAGGGCATGAACCGTCATTCCGATCAGCTCGTTTTGCTGTGTCGCAGAATCGATTCGGGTCCATTCGTAAACGGGCCCGTTCACGCACTCCGCCTCCGATCCCTTTTTGAAAAACAGGGCCGAGATTCTACGCTCGGGACTGAATACCAGGATGGGCTCCACACCCAGTTGAATCCCGGCGGTTCCCCATGCCGGAGTCTGGCTCGGAGCCAGGTTCGGTCCCCAGTCTACCTCGTGCCATGCCTTCAACTCACCGGTGGTTAAGGCGGACACCGGTTTGGCAATCCATGTGGCTCCCATGCTTTGAGAGTAACACACTCTTGTCCGGTCATTCCGGACGACTTAGAATAGAAATATGAAGCGGGTGCTCCTGATTCAGCACGAGGCATTCGATCCGTTCGGGACACTCGATCCTCTCTTGAAGCGCGAGGGGATCCGGATCCGTTACATCAATTTCGCGCGTGAGCCGGACGCCAGGCCGTCCTTGGATTCCTACGATGGTTTGATCCTGATGGGCGGCGAGATGGCCGTGTATGAATCCCATTTATACGAGCACATTCGGGTCGAAATGGCCTTGGTTGAAGAGGCGCTGAAGCGCGATCTTCCCGTATTGGGGATCTGTCTCGGGTCACAAATCATCGCTCATGTTCTGGGGGCGAGAGTGGCTCTGCATCCGGTCAAGGAGATGGGTTGGAGCAAGATCAGACTCACTTCCGCGGGTAGTGTCGATCCGGTATTGGGGCACTTCGGAACGGAAGAATTTGTTTTCCAGTCCCATCAGGACTCCTTTCAGATTCCAGCAGGGGCCGAGCACTTGGCTGAGTCTGACCTCTGCCCGCCCCAGGGATTCCGTTTTGGAAAGCATGTCTATGGTTTCCAGTTCCATCTCGAAATCGATCGGCCCACCATACGTCACTGGATTGACACCCCGGCAAATTTGCGTTTCTTCGATGATAACCCCGGTATCCTCACTCCCGCACAGGTGTTGAAGGATACAGACCTCTACCTGCCTCGATCGACCGAGCTCAGCGAGTCCTGTTTTCTGAATTTTCTGAGACTTGGCGGAGCGCAGCCCCCCCGGATCCGTCTTGGTTCCGGCCGCTGATCTTGCTAGGCTGAAAACATGATTCGCCTTTTGTTTCTGACAGGCATCTCGATTTTGTCCGTTTCTTCGGCCACGGCGTTTCCCGCAGTCGGAGACCATGTCGAGTTCATGGCGAAATATCAAAATCGAGCATTCGTCCTTGAAAAAAGTGTGAAAAGCCATGACCCCGTAAACGATCACTTTGGCGTCAGGACACTCTTGCGATCGGGCGATCAAGTTCTGCGCGATGAGCTGTTTCTGTTACCCAGGAGTTTTCTTTATAATCCCGAAAAAATCGCACATGTGCTTTCCACCTGTGTGAGCCGCGAGGGAGCACTCGGCAACGAGCGGATCGGTGACAAAATGGTACGAGTGTGTGAGTTTTATCACGAGGATTCCCAACTCACGACTATTCTCGGAAACGTCCCCTTCGGTCAGGTGCGCTTTCAGGAGTACCTTGGTGAAGGGGAGTTCTTGGATTACCATCTGACTCGCTTTGAGCACGGGATTTGAGTGCATGACCGAAACAGCGGCACGGAAAATCATCCATCTCGACATGGACGCCTTCTTTGCATCTGTGGAGCAGAGAGACTTCAAACAATATGCCGGTAAACCTCTGGTTGTGGGGGGAAGCCCGGATGGCAGGGGTGTGGTCGCCTCCGCCTCTTATGAAGCCAGGGCATTTGGCATTCGTTCTGCAATGAGTGCCGCGCAGGCCAAGCGACTGTGCCCGCATGCGATTTTTGTTTACCCCCGTTTCGACGCCTACCAGAAGGCCAGCCAGTCCATTCATGAGATGTTTAAAGAGGCAACCGAATGGGTCGAGCCCCTTTCTTTGGATGAAGCATATCTGGATGTCACCGACAACAAGTGGGGAGAGCCCCTCGCAGGCAAGGTTGCGATCCGGATCCAAAAAAAGATTTATGAAGAGCTGGGTCTGACCGCCTCAGCCGGTGTGAGCAACACCTTGTTCGTTGCCAAGCTGGCCAGCGATTTCAAAAAGCCGCGAGGGTTGACGATTGTCAGGCCGGAGGAGGTTCAAGACTTTATCGCACCCCTGGCCGTTTCAAAGCTGTGGGGCGTGGGTCCTGCCACTGAGAAAGTGCTCCATGCCTTAGGTTTGTACAAAATCGTGGATCTGAGGGGGTTTCCGGTCGAAGCCTTGGAGCGAGAGCTCGGCAAGCAAGGCAGGTTCCTGTTCAAGTTGGCATTCGGAGAAGACTCTCGAACGGTCGAGCCCGGCTGGGAGCGGAAGAGCTACGGGGGTGAAACCACCTTTCAGCGTGACTTGATTCAAATCGCCGAAATGGAAGCCGCATTGGCCACCATATCGAGAGACCTTTCAGAATCCTTGGTGATGGATCAGAGGAAAGCAAAGACCGTCACACTGAAGGTGCGGTACTCCGATTTTGAAACGGTCACCCGGAGCCAGACTCTCATTCGTCATGTGTCCGAGGCTCGCCTCATTCTTGAAACAGCATTGGATCTCTTGAACAGTAAGACCGAGGCCGGCCTGAGGCCGATCCGTCTTCTGGGGATCTCAGTTTCCCAGCTTTTGAATCAAGACGACCCCGAACAGCTTTGGCTGGAGTTCCCGGATCAGTATTTCAAGTGGCGGTAAGGATCTTTGAATTCGACTTGGGACGCCGGACCCCGCTTCATCGGTTCGTGCGTCCATACCCACCACGATGCTCCTAGTACCCACGCAAAATGAAACCAGAATAGCCATTTCATGAAATCAGTCTCCCTCGTTCAGGGTCTAATGGAGGAGTTTTTTTGTCAACTATTATAATATAAGTGTAAACAATTGAAATAATTCAGATATATCCAGGCTCTGACTCGGGAATGGCTGGAACATCTTGGTACAGGATGGGCACTCCCGAAGCCAGAATTGGAGCGGTTTTTCGATCCAACCAGGTAGCAAAAGGAATGGCGAGCAGGTGTGAAAGGAACAGGTAGCCCGAGAGCGGTTTGGTGGTCAGCCTCATTCGGGCTTCAAGACATTTTCTTTGGTGAGTGGGGGCGAGAACCGCGATCCGGAGCATCGACTCGAGAATGTGTTTCAGCATCAAGTGAAAGCCGGGGTTTGTTTCAAGGTGGTGCAGTTCGATCCTCAGAGCATCGGCTAGCCCCGACCAACCGTTTCGCCAACCTTGCTTCAGAAGTTTCAAGATGAGCTCCCCGGGCCTGGATTCGACAAACGCATTCAGGGATGGGGCAGGGAAGGGGAGCTTCTCTGAAAACGGAGGAATCCGATCCATCGAGATGAACTCCAGCTCCACGATCCGGATGCCCTGATTACGGAAGGGTATCGAGCAAAGGTCTGTGAAGATCGCAAATGGAATGGAGAGTTGTTCCGACAGGATCAAGATGTTGGAAACGGAGAGGGATTTCCCGCCCGTAAGAGAAGAATAGAGCGTACGCCTCTCCCGATTGATCCGGATGGCGTCCCTCAGGTGCTCTTCAAACGGGCCCATTCATTCACTCTCAGTAGAGAGCGGAGAAACCCAGGAAAGGGTTCAGGTCATCCGCCGAATCAGTGACCCCGATATTGACTCCGGCATCGAGTTGGATCACGGGGGTGATGCGGTAAGTGAGCCCGAAATCCGCGGTTGCTGTCCATTTGGCATCGGCCTCACTCGAGATGCTGTTCCAGAATTCGACGTAACCGGCAAGGTCGCCCACAATGTCGTGACTGAAGGTGATGGACGTCACGTACTCGTCATGAAAGTTGTCATCAGAATCGTTCTTCATCCGGTTGTACTGGAACATCGTTCCCATATCCCAATCTCCGGGAAGACCCACGGAAAGAGGTGCGATCAGACCTCCTTCATAAAATTTGTGCCCCATTCCACCCGAATTGGTCGGAAGGATGATGAAAGGCATGAGCGCGAATGCAAGATCACCGCCGTTGTTGCCAAAAAGGTTCACTTTGAGGCGGAGAGTGGTATCGCCAAAACCGCTAGCTCGATCGGTCCCCACGCTGCTTGAGGTGTAAGGAGTGATGACGGCTTGAAAGTCGATCGAGTCCGTCAGACCCAGTTTGAGATTACTGACCATGATGCCCAAGTTCTCGGTAGTGGCTCCGGATTCCGAATTCCGGCTCAGCACCAGGAGATCAGTTTCAATCTGAAAGTGCCCGGCATCCACCGAGTAGGCGCTCTCGGTCTTATCGGGGCGATCGGTGTTGAGGCCCCTCATGGCTTCTTTTGGAGTTGGATTGAACAAGTGGAACCTCGACCGGTCTACGGTTGAGTCGGCGCTAGCGCCCATTGAGTAAAGGAAGGTGAGGCCGCAAAGGAAGAAGACGCTGAATGGATTCATGACTCAAGCGTAACCAAGTCGGGAGCGGGATTCACTGACAAAAAACGGGGGTGAGGAGATTCATCTCTCCGCACCCCCTCGCACCTATGCTCAGTGTGTTAAACGTTCAGATCTTTCCGACGAGATTGATGCCCGGCTTCAGGGTTTGGGCACCCGGTTTCCATTTGGCGGGGCAAACTTCACCGGGGTGAGTCGCGACGAATTGGGCAGCCTGAACCTTGCGGAGGAGTTCGTCCGCGTTTCTGCCGATACCATTGTCATGAATCTCGGCGATCTTGATACGTCCCTCAGGATCGATCACAAAAGTTCCGCGATAAGAGATGCCCTGATCCTCGATGTGAACACCGAAGGCCCTGGTCAAAACTCCGGTGGGATCGGCGATCATGGGATAGTTGATTTTTTTGATGGTTTCAGAGGTGTCATGCCATGCCTTGTGCACAAAATGGGTATCGGTGCTCACCGAATAGACTTCGACTCCCATCTTCTTGAAGTCTTCATAACGGTCAGCCATGTCGCCTAGCTCGGTGGGACACACAAAAGTGAAATCAGCCGGATAAAAAAAGAAAACCGACCATTTTCCCTTCAGGTCATCTTGGGTGACGGTGCGGAACTCTGCCTGGTGGAAGGCCTGCACTTTAAAATCCGGTATTTTGCTATTGATCAATGTATTCATAAACGCTCCTTGCTGTTTTATCGCAGGGTAACCGAAAGTCTACTTCGCCGGATATTTAATTCGATCTTTCGGGGTATAGAGGGAATTGATGACCCCACTCGCCAATATATATTTGTTTTTATTATATTTTAATTATTAAATACTCATTAAATATCCGATTGAAGTCTTTCGGTACTCCTCCTAAACTTAGAGATGGGGGATTCTGGGGGAATGAGATTCGTATTAGGAATTTTGGTTCTGGTCACGCAAGCGTCATGGGCGGGGATCCCAGATGAATTGAGACGCCTGGAAAAGTGTCACGGCCTTTTTGTTGGGGAACGGATTTCCAGGAGCAATCCCCTTTTCGTTTCCGTGAGTACCGGGGCCCGCTCCGGAACGGATGCATGTATGAGTCTTTTGGATCAGGCTCAACTTGGTTCTGATGGACGCATCCCTTCAGTGGGGGGTGTTCCAGATCAGACCGGCCATAAAATTCTTGCAACCTTGGTCCAGTACCATCGTTCTCAATTGGAAAGCCCCGATTTCAATGCAGCCTCGGGTGGAGCCCGACTCCGGGAGATGGACTTGTTCGATGCGAATGAGCCGGCATTCCACTTTGTTTATTCACTGTTGAAGCCAGGGGAGCCCTACTCAAACGTGGTCATGCGTTCATCCGGTATTCGTGCAATCCGTTACACCGCACGGACCACTCCTCGTACTCGGAGAGTGGTGGATTCAGGAGCGATTGCCTATTCACAAGGCCCGGGGCCAACCCCGGCTGCCTGGAATCCGACCTTAATCGAAACAGGCAGGATCGCAGGATTGGTTCCCGATACGGTAGTGAACCAGATTGACACGCTAGAAACAAACGTCGCCCAGTACCAGGGGCGGAATACCAACTCGCATTTCGGAGGGGGCTTCATGGGCTCTCAGGCCTATATGCTGGCTACCTGGAACAACACTAATTTTAGAATTTGGGCTAAAGATTTAATGGCGGATGCTTTGTGCAAAGATATTCCGGTTCTCCGTTCGATTGATGTCCTTCAAGCGGTGAAGCCGACATCCAGTTTTGCTTGGCGGCAGGGCATTTCCTGCATGCAGTGCCACGAGACCATGGATCCACTCTCGGCCGCCATGAGAACTCAGGGGCTGATTCGGGCCTCACCGGTCAATGATGTCCGTTTCTGGGTGGCGCGAAATACAGATCGACCCTCTGCACCCTATCCTTCAATGTCACCCGACCCGGACTATTCCAGACGCCCGCCAGACTTCTCGCTCAAGTACAGGTCTTTCGATGGAACCTTGGTTGAGCTCAATGGCACGGGTATTCCCGCCCTTGGGCAGGCACTTGCCAATCGGGATGATCTGTATGTTTGTGCGGCCAAGCGCTATTTCCGGTTCTTAACTGGGATCGACACCGATTTGCGTGACGATTCCGATCCCCTGAACCCACTCGATCTCTCTCCGTCAGAAAAGAAATACCGGAGCCGGGTGATCGAACTCGGAAGGCAGTTGAAACAGGATCAAAGTGCGCGAGAGCTCTTCAAGCGGATCATCAGCTCACCAACATTCATTTATCCAGATCGGGGGGTGTGACCGGTATGAACAGAAGATCCTTTCTAAAAAAATCGGCTTCGGGTCTGGGTAGTGCATACCTGCTGACTTCTCCACTTCAATTGATGCTCGGAAATATCCTTTCTTCGGTATTTCAGAATGCTCAGGCTCTGGAACAAGGGGAAACAGGATTTCTAGATAAAAAATTCATCAATATCAGTTTGAGTGGAGGATCTTCCAGGTGGATGTTCGATCTACCGCTGAGACCGAACGGTAACGATCTCTTCCAATATAATACGCTCGATGACCCCCGATCCTCGATGCTGATCACCAAGCTCAGGCCTGACCCGCTTGGTCCGGGTGGATACGTGGGTGAATATGCCACTTTTGAGGTAGGCGGGTATCATCTACCGGCAATGTGGGCAGGGAAGATGGCTACGGTCGGAGGGATGAGTGAAAACATGACAGCATTGGCGCAGAACATGTTGTTCATGAGGGGCATCAAGTCCGTAGA
>CAMCGZ010000017.1 GCA_945874535.1 Bdellovibrio sp. ZAP7 | reverse complement strand
TGGATCCCAACGAGAAAAAGATTCAATCCAATGCTCCAGGCAAAGACGCCGCCCACATGTTCTGAATCTTCGTGGAGGTGGCCGTGATGGTGATGAGAGTGGTCGTGGCCCATGGTCGACTAATCCTCCGCCTCTCCGAGCTTCAATGTGATCCCGGCGAGCTTCAAGGTCCTCGATGGAACATCGTAAGACCGCGCGATGGCTACGGCGATGACCAGTAAACTGATGATCAGCATCCCACCCGCAACAGGACGGGAGGAGGAAATGGCATCTCCTGCTGTTGTTTCGATCTTCTTTCCATCCACCATGCTGAATGCGATTCCGTCTTTTTTACGGAAGAGATGGAACAGCACTCCGGCCACGTGAAGTCCAGCAAGAATGAGAAATCCGTTTCCGCACCATTCGTGAATCTCTTCGGCAATCTCGCCAAATATTCCATTCACCATCATGAGTCCGCTCACCACGATCCCGGACCCGAGAGTCAGCATAAGAATCGCCACCCAGCTCGATGCCGGGTTGTGACCCGCAGGTTCCCGACCGGTACCCTTCATGATCGAGCGCAGGTAGTGAAGCAAAGATGGAAGTCCGAGTTGGAACCCAGAAAAACGAGCATGGGGGGTCCCGACCCAACCCCAAAGGATCCGGAACAGGATCAATACCAACCAACCCAGACCGATCAACATGTGTATCGGGAAACGGAAGGAATCTTCATCCTGGGTTTTGGCAATCGCGAATGCGATCAAGAACCCGGAGGCAAAGACCCAGTGAAAAATTCGGGTGGGCCAATCGTAAACCAGTTTACTCCGCATGCGGTCCTCCTGTCCGACCCCGATCTTCTCCGAAACGCTCTCGACCGTCCATGGTCTTGTGAGTAAGATGGGCGAAGCATGATCCTGGCCCTTCTCATCGGCACACTCTTCGGCTTTTTCGGAGCCATACCTGTTGCGGGACCGATCTCTGCCCTGATTGTCCGATTCGGCCTGCAAGGGAGGGAACGCGATGGTCGACTCCTGGCCTTGGGGGCCGCAGTGGCTGAATCTTTATATGTATTTTTAGCCTGCCTGGGTTACGCCACGTTGCTTCAGGCATTCCCACTCGTGGACAGATTGGCCCGGACGCTGGCCAGTCTCTTGTTGACCGGACTAGGGCTCTACTTTGTACTGAGATCCAAAAGGCTGATGAGCACCGGGACAGAAACCCCCTCCCGCAACGGGAGCCCTTTTGGAGTCGGATTTTTGGTCAGCATTCTGAATCCGACCCTGATGGTCACCTGGACGGTTGTGCTTGCCTGGGTTCATGGTTGGCGCGTGATCGAGCTCGGCCCAGTCGAATCGCTATCCTTTTCAGCCGGCGCCGGGTTCGGAATCGTGCTTTGGTTTACTGGCATGCTCCGCTGGCTCGCGCGCTCAGGCGGTGCGTTGCAAGAACCCACCCTGATCCGATTGATCCGTGGCACGGGATGGGTGCTGATCGCACTCGGGCTTCACGGCTTCCGTTTTTTGTGGTTCGCGGGATTGTAGAGCATGAATTTCATGCCCACACTGTTCCCCATGTAACCCAGACGGTACTGTTGAGTCCCGTCCTGAAAGCCTTGCTTTAGATCGAACATGCTCAACTTGTTCTCATAAAAAATTCCGAACCGTTCCTTGGCCGTATTGAACTCCACCCGGTTGGTGAGGCTCCCTCCGAACCCCTGAACCCGGAAGGCATCCTGATCCGCCTCGGTAGCACCCCCTGTTTCAGGATCCTTCACCCGGCTTACATTTCCGCCAATCATGATCCCTGCTGAAACACTGGGCACGTAGGTCAAATTGCCCACTTTGGAGTCCAAAAGCTTGAAGCGGTGCCCGTAACCGGCCTCGAGCGTGATTTGACGATAGGTGTTCCGGTTTTCCACGATTGGCACCGCAATGGGACCATTGACCGCCTGACCATCGATGGTTCCGATCGCCACCTTGGTTTGATTGTCTTTTTGAAGGTATTTCGGATGAAATGAGGTCAGAAAAAACTCATTCCCGTTTTTTTCGATGCTCACTGTGAAGGTATTCGAAGGTTCGTCGATGAACTGGAAGGGGTTCCGCCCCTCCTCACCCCAATATTTCGGATTGAAGTAGCTCCGGGAACCCCGCTCCGCCCACTCATAATCCTTGAACTCGACCTGATAGCGGGAACTGTCGAACTTCACATCAGAATTAAAATAGGTGGTGAAGGAGTGACTCGCATAGAGGCGAACCTTCCAGCGGTCTTTAGGTGTCGCACTCGGAGTGGGTGTGCAGGCTGCCCCGAGCTTGGATGGCTCCAAACTGCTGACCACACCTTGACCCAGGCGCTCGGCCTCTGCTTCAAGATAATGGTGGCAGAAGCCAGTGTCGATGACCACCACACCTGCGGGAATCGGCCCAGAGCCGCAAAGGGCCTGGATGTCGGATTTTTCGCCAGGGTCGTAAGGCTGAGCTAGGACGTCTCCCTCAAAAACTGAGGTCGCCAAAAACAGATACCCTATCCAAGAACTCAAAAATTTCATTCAATCCGCCGTAAATTGTGTTGATTTCACCGCACTCAGGTAGCTCTTTGTTCCAATATTCCGAATCACTTGTGAAATCCAGACCTCATCCATCGAGCCCATGAACGGACCAAAATTACCGGTGCGGCTGGCATTATATGACTTAACCTGGGTGGAACTACTCTTGATCCTGAAGAACTTGACTGTCCCAGCACTAAAGGTCGTAGCGATGAAATAATAGTTGGTATTGTTACTGCTAGTCCAAAGTTCCAACCTGACTTCACTGTCAGACTGGTAGACCGTCTGAGTCACCCCATCCGCACTCACCGCAAGTTCCAGGCGATATTTATCACTCCTGTTGAACACGCGAAATTCCCAAGAACGTCCGCAGCCGGAGAGGAAGAGGTAAGACAGCAGAGCCACACTCACTTGGCGTGCCCCCCACCCCACCTGACTCCAGATGCTCTCCAGGTACGTGAACATGAATGACTCAGACCTTCCCCATCAGGATATCAAATCGGAAGGAAGGGCTAAATCCTAAATATTAAACAAAAATTATTTAACAGATCGTTAAATCGCAATCATTCGCGCTCATCCGGAGGAGGGGTGAGCCCTTTACGACCCGGGAAGCCGATCTTGAGCTGAAAACCCATCTCCACCTCGTCCTGGTGGTTCGACGACAGATCCATGGCACGGACTTCGTAATAGCCCCGGAGTGTGAATCGAATCACCCCGCGCCGTTCGATTTCAGCGAAAGCACCAGCCCTGTACCCGCTGACTGAATTCTCGAACCACGGTAAGGACAGGGCTCCATAAGCCCCTGCTCGCATCAATTGTTTTTCGAGCACGATCAACTTCGTGGCGTACTCCAGGGGTACGGAAAGGGCCATCACCTTCTTCAAGAGGAGGGTCTGGGCATCCACCGCCATTCCCAATGGCCTCTGAAGAAGGTCCAACCCCACATGATAATGACCAAAAGACGAATAACTGGAGTAATCGAACCCGCCCCCCCAGAAATAGTCGCCATTGTGCACCACACTCGTCACTCCGGTTGGGGTTTCGTAGGTGTACTGCCTGCCGGATAAGAAAAAGGACAACTGATCGAACTCAGGATTCAGGTAGATCCAAGCATAAGGCCGGATCTCTGGTGTGGGTCGGCCCGTGAGCTTCAAGTTCGATCCGAGACTGTTGGTCGCACTCAAGTAGTGAAAAGCACTCCCTGCTGAGACGCCCCACTCCACCCAGGCATGAGCGGAATTGCTAACGCAGAGCACAAAAACGAAAAGGGGAAACATGAGTCTTTTCATCGGCAACCCAAAGAAGTGTCAATTTTTATAACGTGGGTGTCAAGTTTTGACCATAGCCCTCCGATAAACCCGATGAAGGGGTCTATCCCCACAAGAAAGGAGTACGCGAATACCTGACCATAACGGTCAGTTGCGGTCATTATGGGAATGCGGATCAGTACCAACACCTCAGCGATCAATGCCCATCGTAATCTTGAGCGGACCCAAACCGCTGAAGATAAGACGATGAGCCATTTGTCGACCGGCAGCCGGATCGCCGAGGCAGGCGACGACGCCGCGGGGTTTTCTGTCTCCACTTCTCTGAATGCCAACATCCGCTCCACCCAGGCTGCGCTCAGAAATACCAATGACGGCATCTCCATGGTTCAAGTCGCGGAAGGTGCGGTCCAAACCATCAGTGACAGTCTCATCCGGATGCGCGAACTCGGAATTCAAGCCTCTTCAGATACTATCAGCGATACCGAGCGCCGAATGATCAACCGCGAAGTCCAGCAAACTAAGTCTGAGATCGACCGCATGGTGAGCACCACCGAATACAACGGCAAGAAAATCCTGAATGGCGGCGGTTCTTGGCCCGGGTTTGACGTTCAGGTAGGCATCCATGCCGACGAACACAACCAACTCGGTGTCGATCGAAGAAGATTCAATTTCAATTCGGATCACCTCGGATTGCACGGGCTCGATTTTTCGAGCAAGGAATCTGCTCGCGAGCATTTGGCCGACCTCGACTTCGCACTCGAGCGCGTCAGCTCGTACCGGGCCACCCTGGGCGCCCTTCAAAGCCGATTCACCACCATTGCTTCCGGCCTGGGAACCAGCGAAGTGAACCTGAGCACTGCCAATAGCCGCATCAAGGATGCGGATGTCGCATCTGAAACCAGCGATCTCGCGCGCAACAAAATTCTCAGAGAAGCCGGTACCGCTGTTCTGGCTCAAGCCAATACCCAACCCCAGCAAGCACTGAAGCTGATCGGATGAGTTAAAGCTTATCGAAAGTGATCGCTTCGGAGGCAGTCAGAGTGTCAGGCTGGGTCGTGGCATTGAGCACGTTCGCCTTCAGCTGGTTGTAGCTTTGCTTCTCACTCATGGATTTCGTCTGACGGGCTTGCTGGTACATGTACCCCGTGAAGGCAAGAACCAGGACCGAGAGAATCGCTCCCACGATCATCATCTCCACCAGGGTGAAACCCTCATTCGACTTCAGTCTTTTCAGGAACGCGTTCATGTGTTTCTCCCTGCTCACATTCTATCGAGAGGCTCGGACCATCTCAAGCCCTACCCGCGAATCAACTGAAAC
The DNA here is from genome assembly GCA_945874535.1 of Bdellovibrio sp. ZAP7. Taxonomy (GTDB): domain Bacteria; phylum Bdellovibrionota; class UBA1018; order UBA1018; family CAIMNF01; genus CAIMNF01. The sequence goes on along the minus strand of CAMCGZ010000017.1, from coordinate 45,778 downwards.
CATTGACCTTGGCCGGGTCTTCCTCCCGCCAGCTCCCCGGAGCGAGCTCCCCGAGCGCAAATGGGCCAAAGGAGACTCGCTTCAGGCTCCGGACCGCGTGGCCCAATCCGCCACAAAGTCTTCGAACCTCTCGATTCTTCCCCTCCACCAATTCGAGCCGGAGCAAACTCTCTTTACCGCTCGCTTTCAGCAGTGTAGCCGAACGGGCCTTCAGGACTTCTCCCTCGTCCTCGACCCCCATCTCCATGGTACGGAGCTCATCCTCGACCACCTTACCCTCCACGCCCACGATGTAGATGCGCGGAATGGCGTGGACCGGATCGGTCAGAAAGCTCGAGAGCCGGGTGAGGTTGGTCAAGAGCAACAGGCCACTCGTGTGAAGATCGAGCCTGCCAACCGGATGGAGCGAATGGAGCTCGGGCGGGAGCAGCGAGTAAATGGTGGGACGACCCTCGGGATCGCGCTTGGTGGTCAGCACGCCCGTAGGCTTATGGAGCAGGATGAGTCGACCTTCATCTCGGGCTGCTTTCAGTCCGTCGATCTCGACATGGGCGGTATCGGGGTTCACCTGCCGGAGCGGATCCCGTTCCACCGATCCGTGCACCTTGACCCTTCCCGACTCGATCCACTCCCGGGCCTCGGTCCGCGAGCAGAGCCCGAGCTTCGAGAGCGCCCGCTCGAGGCTCACGCGACCTTTTTGCTTGGAATTCCGGTGATTTGCCATCCCAGATCCATCATAGTCTCGTTTTGACTTTTCCGACACCCTCCCCTAATGTGAGGGCATGGAAAAATTCACCGCCGAGAACTTCAAAAAAGGATTCCTGATCGACGAAGAACTCATGGCTGGAATCTCCGAGAGCGAGGCCAATCCGGGAAGCTTCACTGCGTTCATCGTGCGGCACACAACCGGTGAGACTCTCGGAGTCCGTGAATTCGACAACTCATTCGAGGCGATCCGTGCTCTGAACGAAATCCCGCGCGAATGGGTGTTCGAGGCGGTTTCCAAATGCGGGAGCGGCAATTGCGGCAAGGGCGGTTGTGGCAAGAACGGCGGATGCGGAAAAAAAAGAACCTGCTGAATCAGTCGAAGCTCTGTCCGAGACGCTCCACACACACCCGGTACCGCTCGAGATGACGGTGAATCTGAGTGCCCGAGAGGTAAAACAAAGTCGAGAACAGCAGGAGTGAAAACACCTGCCCGCCCCATTGCGAGAGCTGCTCGACCCAAGACCTGACCAATTCCCCAGCACCCGCCCCGTTCACTTCTTCGGGCAGGCTGCCAAGATCGAGAAACTGGAACATGAAAAACAGCACCACTCCCGAAAGCAGGGTCATGTGTCGATTCTGCATCCGCATCCGATCGATCTCGCGATCCAGATGGAACCCGACCAGGCGCCATTCGCGCTCAGTGAGGCGCACTTCCTGACTCAGGCGCTGCACCACTTGCTCCCGCCACTCGACTTCCCGGACACTTTCCTCGAGTGTGGCCCCGATTCCGCCCTTTTTGAAAACCCGGGGGATCTCACGGAAGGTGGGCCAGATGGAGTAGAGCGCATAGAGAAACGGCGGCGTGAATACAATCACCGAGAACTGACGGACGTCGTTCACGATCTGGAATTTCTTGAGCCCGTAAAGCACCAGCGACATGAGCGCAGGCAATACGAGACACCAGAACACCACGCTGAACACCTTCCGGTTCACCATGAGCCGGTGCTGATTCAAGTCTTCTTGGACCCACTGGATGAATTTCTGGTAGGCGTGATGCTCGGGCTTCAAATCTCGGGCCCCTCCCACTGAATGACCGACTCCCGCAAGCGCACAATATTTGTGGCTTTGCCTGTTTTTTCGTCGATATCGATGATCACACAGCCATAACCACCGGGTCCTTCGGCAGGCTCGAAGCGGACCGGCATCTTGGTCAGGAACTTCCGGATCACCAGATCCTTCCTCATGCCGATCACGGAATCAAAGCAACCGCTCATGCCGACATCGGTGATGGCGGCAGTCCCGGCTGGACTCACTCGTTCATCGGCGGTTTGAACATGAGAATGAGTCCCGACTACTGCCGAAACCTGACCGTCCATGAACCAGGTGAAGGCCTGTTTTTCGGAGCTGGCCTCACCATGAAAATCGACGAGGATATTACGAACACCGGCGGCTTTCATTTTGGCGATCTCGCGCTTGCCGCGGTGAAACGGGCATTCGAGAGCATCCATGAAAACCCGACCCATGAGGAGCACCACTCCGAGCCTGAGATTCGGACGGTTCTTCGACTCGATGATCGCCACGCCCTTTCCCGGGACCAACGGAGGGTCGGCATCGGCGTAATTGGCCGGACGGAGCAAGCGGTCGCACTTGGCGTAGAAATCGATGGAATCGGCTTGATCCCAAGCGTGATTTCCGGTGGTGATGAGATCCACGCCCATGTCGAAAAACTCGTGTGCGATTTTTTCGGTGATGCCCTTACCGTGCGAGGCGTTTTCGCCATTCACGATGATGAAGTCGGGGGAATAATCCGGCATGAGCTTCAGGATGGCGCGCTTCACAGCTTGCCTGCCCGGCTTCCCAAAAACGTCTCCGAAGAACAGAATCCGCATCATGTTTCAGGTGGCCCTTGTTTTCATGATACCGTGCTTTTTCCACTCCCCATAGGAATTCATGCAAACCATTCCCGCATCCGTCAAAAGGATGTCCATTCGCTGATCGTGGGGATCTTCAGGAAGCGCATCGAGCAATTGATCCGAGAAGGCGATCCCGGCACGAAGGGCTTGCGGGTGTGCGGAAAGGTAGCGATCGTAAAATCCGGCGCCTCTCCCGAGTCGGGACCCGTTCCGTCCGAATGCCAAACCCGGGACCAGAATCACGCCCACTTGTTCGGGAGCACAGCGTGGTTGGGAATCCATCGGCTGGAAAATCCGCTTCCCGCCCGGGATCTCGATATCCTCCCACTGACCCGGAAGATCCCGACGAGCCAGACGCGCACTCATGCTCCGGGACGACCAATCGTCGACCCGTACGTAGGCCACCCGGTAAGGCTCGTCCTGGGCCTCACGCTCGACTTGGACCTGAGGCTCGGTGGAAAACGGGATGAAGCTCACTAAGCAACGGCCTGAAATCGTACTGGCGACCTCTTCGATGAAACTCTCGAAGTGCCCCCGAAGCGTGGCCGAGCGGCCGATGAGATCGAAAAAATCCTTCTGACCGAGGAGACGATCGAACTCGCCCCTCAGGCGTTTCTTTTCGGCGGCAATCGGGCCATTCATGCGGGCGGGAGGCTGGATAATTCGCCCATGAGATCCGAACACCGGCGATCGAGCTCCTCACGGTAGGCATCGATCGACTTTCTTTCGCTGACCAGATTCCCGGCGATTTCAAGGAGTGCCAGAACCGAAATTTGATTCGGACCCCAGAGCGGTTTTTGAGCGCGGATCTCGTCGACCTTCGCGTTGACGATCTGGATGGCATGAGAGGCCAGCTCGGCCTGATCCGGATCGGAAATCACCAGCTTTTGTCCCAAAATCGAGAATTCCCGTGTCTCCAAAAATTTGACGCTCCCTCTTTCTCGAAGTATAGGCATTTTTTGCCGATTGTGAAGCGCTTTTCACAGCGCGAAAATGAAGAGACGCGGGACACGAAGTCGCGCTGGCTGGAGGCCTTATGGCAAGTTCCATGAATGGAGCCGGAAATGGCGTCGATGAGATCCGCTACCGGGCGTACCTGACCCAACTCGAGCGGGATCAGGAAGCGACAGTGAAGGACAAAGAAGATGGCCACCGCGACCGACTCGCCGGCATGGTCCAGAACCAGGACCAGCAGCTTCAGCAGATGCGCAAGGACTACGATGTCCGCATTTCACAAGAAGCCGAATCCCTCGATCGCAAATTGGCTTTGGTGCGTGAGCGCAACCAGACTCTGGTCCAGGAATCCCGCGAACAAGGCGAGCGCGAAGCCGATAAAATTCACACCCAGTACCAACGCAGGGTCGAGCAAGAAAAGCGAATCGGGGACGAACAGATTTCCCGGCTCCAGTCTTATTACAAGAAAGCCTCTGAAGAGCTCGAAAAACAATTCGAAAAAGAAGCCGCCCGGAAAGCCCAAAGGAGCAAAAACGTATGAATCAGAAATATCCATCCATGGAACAGCTCGAATCCAACCGCCGTCCTGAGATGATGCCTCCGGAAGAGGGAATCAAGATCAACGGACTCGAGCAAGTGGTCCAGATGCTCCGCCATGCGGATCCGGCCTTCCGCCAATCGATGCTGAAGCGGATCCACGCGCGCAATCCGCAGCTGGCCCAGCAGATCCTCAGAGTGCTCCGCTAAGCACTCCGTAGCGGAGACCGCGAGTCGAGATCCTCGCGACCGGGAAGTCGAGGACTTCCAGGGCACGCCAGAAGATCAAGGCTCCGGCCAGGATCACATCCGCACGCTTCGGCTCCATGCCGGGCATGGCCTTCCGTTCTTCCACCGTTCGCCACTTCAACTCTTCGACCAGGCGGTGGGCATCGCCCCGTGTGATGAGGAATCCGTCGATATCGCTCGCTTTGAATTCGGTCAACCCCATCTGGAGCATGGCCAAGGTGACGGCCGTGCCGGCGACGGCGGTGAATTCAGGCCGCCCTCCCACCACTTCCAACCCTTTACGCCAGGAGGTCATTTTTGAGATCTCGCGATCGATTGCATCTTCAGCTGCCCAGAACTCGGCGTCCGTGACCGGATCCGAATGCAGAAACTTCTCGGTGATCTTGACGGCACCGATCGGAAGACTCTCGCCCCCGGTGTGGGCCACCAACTCGGTGCTCCCGCCGCCGATGTCCATCACGACCATGCGGGTAGGATCGGAGCCGGGCACAGCCGCCCCTAAGAACGTGGCGCGGGCTTCTTCCTGACCCGAGAGAATCCGGAAGCGCAATCCGAGTTGTTGTTCCAAATCGTTGAAGAATGGCTTGGCATCGGCCGCATCGCGCGCCTGCGCGGTGGCCACAGCAAGGATATCTCCGGCCGGAACCCCGAGACTGGACGCGATCTGCGCATAATCTTGCAGGCAATTGCGCGCACGCTCCATGGCTTCCGGATGCAAACGGCCGGTCCAGGCCACGTCTTGGCCGAGACGGACCACCCGCGACTCATCGTGAAGCACCCGATCCCCTTCGATCACAAGGAGGAGGCAGGTATTGGTACCGAGATCGATCGATGCGCGAATCATGAAATCCCCTTAGCGCCCGAACAGGCCCTTCAAGGCCTTGCCGACACCCTGTTGAACAGCGCCTTTCACGGCTTCTTTGACCTTATCCTTGGCTGCTTCCTCGGCGCCCTTTCCGACACGGGCGAGTGCGACACCTGCGAGATATTCGGGCACCTGGGTGTAACTCACACATGGAGCACTCCACTTGCACCCGACACTCACAGGCAGGGTGAGTGGATCGTTCTCGCCTTTGGCGAGCACATTGGAAACGGTCTTACCCCCGATATTCACTTTGATCTGATCCGCCCCGGTCATGCGTTGGGTATCGATCAGCTCCCACTTGGCGTCGATCGACTCGTCGATCAGCCCCATTTTAGTCGAACCTTTCAGATCGATGCCGCGCTTGGGCGCCGCTTTTGCGTAAAAATCGGGAGCATCGAGCACTCCACCGGAAATGGAGAAGTGCCCGCTGATCGACTCATAGCGGGAGTCGGCACGGGTTCCGATCTGGAGGTTCTGGCCTTTCAAAACGGGGACCTTCTCGGCGATTTTGGCAATCGATCCCTGGAGGGCCTCATTGGCCATCTTTGCGACATCGATCGTCTGAAATGCCCCATCGAGGATCTTGAATTCACCCTTGAGCTGGAGCTTCTTCTTGGCCGGAAGGGTATTGAAGCTTGCCCCGTTCCCTTCGAGGGATGCGCTCAACTTGCCCACAAGGGTGTTTTTGAGAGCTGCAAACTGGGATTCGACCGCTTTTTGCATATCGAAATCCTTGAGAGCGAATTTCATCGAATATCTCGGCTCGGCAGGAAGCATGTCGAGAGAGAAGTTGCCATTCAGAGACCCGCCGAAAATCTTCATCCGGATGGCACTCAACTGAAGCGCCAGATTCTTCATCTGGACCTTACACCCCAGATCATCGATGCGGACACCCTTGGCTTTCACAAAAGACAAGGACACCGTCCCGTCGACCCCCATTGCCTTCGCGATCTCGTTGGTACGCAAGGGATTCAAAAGAGCATCGAGGTCGCTCTCGGATGCGCCCTTGGCCGGAACCTGGGCGTTGCCCGCGGGTGCCTGGGCCTTCGGAGCTTCAGCAGTTTTTGGGAATTCGATCCACTGATCGAGATCCATTCCCTTGGATGAAGTGACTGAAAAGCTGATTTGCGGTTTGAAGAATCCGATCAGACGGCCCTCGAGAGAGACTTCGTTACCGGGACCTTTCAGACTGAACAGGAACTTTTCGATCCGGTCGGTGGAAATATCGATTTTCCCATCGATGATCGGTTTGGCCTTCAGGTTCGGACCTTTTGCCGAAAGCCCGTCGACCGATACCTTTGCGTGATAATTCAGGGCATCGAGTCGTCCACCGGCATCGCCCGACAGGCCGAGCTTGCCCTCCAGTTCATACTCCTTCAGCATCGGAACCAATTCGGACCAGGGCTTGAGGTCGACTGGCTTGGCGTCGAATTTGAGATCAAAAGTGCCTGTTTTTTCGAACTTTCCGCTCAGATTCACTTCAGCATTGTGAAAGCGAAGCTCCGACTCCTGAATTTTGAACTGGGTTGCATCGAGAGCCAGGGTTGCCGAAAAGCGGGTCGGAACCCCCTTCGTTTTCTTGAACAACTCTCCCTTTTCGACCACGAGGTCATCGGCAGAAAAAGAGAACTTGAAACTTCCACCCCGGATCTCGCCCTCGCGGATCTCGGGATTCAGCTCTGCTGTGAGCTTGAGTGGCCCTTCAACCGCCAGATCCTGCATCTTGGTTTTGAGATCCGCCCAGATTTCGATTTCGGTTTTGCGCGAAAGAGAAAGATCCCTCACCCGTACATTCAGATGATCGACCGTATTGGAGAGTGCGGTTTTTTGATCGACGTAGGTGAGCTTCGCATCGACGATCGAGAGTCCGAACCGGGAACTTAAAACCAGAGCCGGGAGCTTCAAAGGCTCTCCTGGAGCAGAAGGAGTCGGGGTCGCCTGAGCCCGGGAGACTGGTGCCGACCCTTCGGTGATCTTGAGCCCCTTCGGAAGTGAAAGCAGATTGACCTTACCCGCAGCGTCCTTCACCACCTGGATGGCCGGCTCTTTCATCTGGAAAGTGATCGAGGGACTGCCGGCAAAGAATGAAGTGAAGGGGATTTCAAAAGAGGCATCCTTCACCGAAAGGACCTCTTTCTTGGCGAGATCGGTCACCCTCAGGCCGTCGATCGCGATCCGGACCTTCCCCCAGAGACTCAAGTCGAGCTTTCCGAGTTCGAGGGTCCCGTTCAGCTCCTGATTCACCGCCTTGACGATCTCGGGACGGAATTGATCCACTCGAATAAAAAAGGGCGCTATCGCGAGCCCTCCCACCAGGAGTCCGGCTCCGATTCCGATCCATTTCAATACCGACTTCATGAGTTTCAGCCTTTCAGTTTCTTGAGAACCAGTTCCTGCAGCAATCCCGGATTGGCCTTGCCTTGAGTGGCTTTCATGGCCTGCCCGACAAAAAATCCGAGGAGCTTTTCTTTTCCGGAGCGGAACTCTTCGAGTTGCTTCGGATTGGCCGCCAGAATCTGGTCAATGACGGGCTCAAGCGCCGAGAGGTCACTCACTTGCTTGAGGCCTTCCCGGTCGATGATGGCACCGACGGATCCGCCTTCGGCAAAGAGGATGACAATGATCTGTTTCGCCGCGGTGACCGAAATGGTTTTATCGGCTACGAAACGCGCCAAATCGGAAAAATGCCCCGGAACGAATTTCGACGCTCCGATCTCGATTCCCGACTCATTCAGCAGACGTGCCGCCTCACCTGTGAGCAGATTGGCAAGCCCCTTCGCGAGAGTCGCACCGGCTCCGGCCACGGCCGATTCGAAGAACCGGCTCAAAGAAGAAACAGAGGTCAAAACACCCGCATCGTAACGGGAGAGTCCGAAGTCCTTCACGTAGCGATCCCGCATTTGATCGGGAAGCTCAGGCAATGCCGCACGAAGCGTGTCCACTTGGGATTGCTCGATCACCAGGGGAGGGAGATCCGGATCCGGGAAATAACGGTAGTCCTCGGCCTCCTCTTTGGTGCGCATCGAGAAGGTCTGGTTTTTCTGCGAGTCGTACAAGCGGGTTTCCTGGACCACTTTGTCGCCTGAGAGGATCACCTGACGCTGTCGTTCCACTTCGAACTCGATCGCTTTTTCGACAAACCGGAAGGAGTTCACGTTCTTGATTTCGGCACGCGTCCCGAATCCGGCAGCCCCCTTTGGGCGGATCGAAACGTTGGCGTCACAACGGAAATTCCCTTCCTGGAGGTTTCCGTCACAAATACCGAGGCAGGTCACGATCGAATACAGTTTACGGAGGTAAGCTCCCGCTTCTTCGGCTGTGCGCATGTCGGGCTCACTGACCACCTCGATGAGCGGCACCCCGGCGCGGTTCAGGTTCACGAGACTGAAGCCGGAGAGGTGCACGTTTTTTCCAGCGTCCTCTTCCATGTGAATGCGGGTGATCCCCACCCGCTTCGTGACTTCGCCTTCTTTTCCGAGCTCGATATCCAAGTGACCATGCTGGCAAAGTGGCAAGTCGAACTGCGAGATCTGGTACCCCTTGGGGAGATCCGGGTAGAAGTAATGCTTCCTGGCGAACACACTCTTCAAATTGATTTTACAGTGGGTGGCCAATCCGGCCTTGATGGCGTACTCGACCGCTTTTTGGTTCAGGGCCGGGAGCGTTCCCGGGTGACCCGCGCAGACCGGGTTGGTGTTGGAATTGACGGCTTCATCCGCCACCGACTTGCCCTCTTCGAGGCGGGAACGTGCCGGAGAAAAAACTTTCGACTCGGTCGAGAGCTGGACGTGCACTTCGAGACCGATCACAGTCTCGAACTCGGTATTGGCATCGACGGGAATTCCCAGATGAGTGACGCTCATGATCCTTTCCTTTCTGCAATCGCTTCGACCACGGTAGCGGCCTTCAGGAGTTTCTCCTCTTGGAACCGTGGTGCGATCAGGTGCATCCCGATCGACAGCCCCTGATGGTCCTGACCGACCGGCACACTCATGGCCGGAAGTCCGGCCATCGAAGCCGGAATGGTGAAGATGTCCGTGAGGTACATCTGAAGCGGATTTTTGGCTTTCTCGCCGATCTTGAAAGCCGTGGTCGGTGCGACCGGAGAAACGATCACGTCGACTTGTTTGAAAGCGTTCTCGAAATCCTGACGCATGAGCCTCCGGACCTGGCCGGCTTTGCGGTAATAGGCGTCGTAATATCCGCTCGAAAGCGCGAAGGTTCCGAGGATGATCCGCCGCTTGACCTCCGCTCCGAAATTGGCGCGTACTTTTTTGTAGAACTCGGCGGGCGAACCGGCTTCCATCGCCTCCTTGGGACGGACCCCGAAGCGAACCCCGTCGTAACGGGAAAGGTTGGAAGAAGCCTCGCTCACGGCCACCACATAGTAGGTGGCCACTGCGAACTCGGTGTGAGGCAAACTCACGGGTACGATCTCGGCCCCTTGCTCTTTGAGCTTGGCGATCATGCCCTCGACAGCGGCACGGACCTCAGAGTCAATCCCGTCGATGAAGTACTCCTTGGGCACGCCTACTTTCAGCCCGCGGGCTGTGGGAGCGGCCGCAGTCTCTCGGACCACCTGGACCCAGTTTCCGACAGGTTCAGAAGAAGTCGTCGAATCGCGCGGATCGAGACCTGCCATCACCTGGCACAGCAGTGCTGCGTCTTCCACAGAGCGGGTCATGGGACCGATTTGGTCCAACGAGGAGGCGAAAGCAATCTGCCCATAGCGGGAGATGCGGCCGTAAGTGGGCTTCATGCCGACAATTCCGCAAAAAGACGCCGGCAGACGGATCGATCCGCCCGTATCGGTGCCGAGAGCGGCAACACACTGACCTGCCGCAACTGCGGTACCCGAGCCACCGCTCGAGCCGCCCGGAACACGATCCGGATGGGTCGGATGGAGCACATTCCCGTACGCAGAGTTCTCGTTCGAACTCCCCATGGCGAATTCGTCGAGATTGAGTTTTCCGAGCGAGATCCCTCCCGCACGTTCGAGGCGCTCCACAGCGGTGGCCGTATAAGGTGCGACATAGGTGTCGAGCATCTTGGAGGCAGCGGTGGTGCGCACTCCGTCCATGGTCAGGACGTCTTTGATCCCGAGCGGGATTCCGTACAGAGGCTGCGCCGCGCGCGGAACCTTGCCCCCATGCTTGCTCTTCAATTCACCCGTCAGGGTTTCTGCCTGCCTAAGCGCCCGCTCTTTGCAAAGCGTGATCCAGGCGTTGTGCCGGCTCGACTCGATCTGTTGAAAGTACTCCTGCGTGAGCGATAGCGGACTGGCCTTTCCGCTATCGAAGGCATCGTGAATCTCGCGAATGGTCTTATAGGTTTGCATGCTTGCCTCGTTTACCCGATGAACTGCTATCCGATGATTTGTGGAACTTTGAACCCGTCGTACATGACTTCGGGGGCGCAGGAGAGCACCTTCGGATGCCCTTGGGCATCCTTGCCGAAATCCTCAGCCTGATCAGGCCGGAGTCGCAGGACCTCATCCACTCCGTACACCATCGGTTCCACCCCTTCGGTGTTCACCTGCGAGAGCTGGTCCACGTGTTTCAGGATGTCGCCGATCGACTTCACGTATTCGGCGATTTCTGCATCGTTGAGTTCCAGGCGGGAGAGCTCCGCCACTTTCCGGATCAGGGCTTCATTGACTTCGATCATAAGCCCCTAGAATTGCCATAAAAACACCCCCCTGACGACCCCTTTCCTTGAGTGCGCAGCGCATCACGATGTAGAGATCAAGATATGCAATTCATGACCATTCCCGAGCTTCATGCCAGCCTGCAATCCCCGACCCCGAACACCCTGGTACTCGATGTCCGGACCCCGGGCGAATTTTCGGAAGGACGCATCCCCGGAGCCCGCAATATCCCGGTGGACGTGGTCATGAGGCATCATGACGAACTCCGCCCTTTTCAGACCGTGTACATCTACTGCCGGGCGGGAGCGCGAGCCCAAATGGCAGGCCAGATGCTCGAGATCCAGGGGCTCAAAAACCTGGTTTGCGTGGACGACGGTGGCTTCCCCGATTGGCAAGAAGCCGGCTACCCGGTCGAACGCTGAATCCGATCAGATGTCTACGAAGTAGACACCCTCCCCTATCTGGAATCTTGGAATGATTGGAGTTTTTAAGGGCATGAACCTTGCAAAATGACCTGTCATGAGAACCCCCTTTCGACTGACTGCCCTCCTCTTGGCTTCTTTACTGGCTTTGACCACAAGCTCTGAAAGCCAGGCCTACTGCAAACAGGGCAAGACCTACAAAATCAAGAAGGGCAAACACAGCAGCGGAATCCATCTCGGCTACTTCAAAGGAAAAACGCTGAAAGTGAGCTTCAAGCTCGACGACGGAGCGATTTACCAATTCCAAAGTCCTGAGAACCAATGGGATGTGAACAAGTTGTTCGGGTTCACCGATTGCAATGCCCTCGACCCCCAACAAAACAGCGCCCGATTCGGCTGGCGTTGGAACCCGGCAACTTCGAAAATCGAGATCCTGGCCTTTGTGGATCACAACGGCATTCACTCTTTTCAGGACCTCGGAACCACCTACCCGGGAGAGGTTTCGGAAGGCACCATTGCCCTCGAATCCGGAAAATATGCCTTTTATTACAAGGGTAAGCGTGTCGTCATGAGCCGGAACTGCTCGAAAAACAAGATGCAGGGCTTTAAGCTTTATCCTTATTTCGGGGGTCAGGAGACCGCTCCCCACGATATCCACATCTGGCTGAAACGGGTGGATTGACGATCAGAACCTGCCGGCGTTCTTGGAGAAATCACGGACTTCGACGAACTTCTCGGGGATCTCCTTGAAGAATCTCGCAGGGTACTGGTACAGGAGATCTCCCCACACCCTCCGGAACGAGGCGTGGGACATGTACAAGCGTTCGCGGGCCCGGGTCATTCCCACGTAACAGAGCCGTCGCTCTTCCTCGACCTCTTCTTGCTCTTCTTCCGTTTCGTCTCCATGCACCGAAGGGAACAATCCCTCCTCGACCCCGAGCATGAATACCACCGGGAACTCGAGCCCCTTGCAGGCATGAAAGGTCATGAGCTGAACACTGGTCGCCACTCCGTCGGTATCGGGGGATTCGGCGAGGGTGGTCTGCTCGAGAAACCGCCCGAGGAGGAGCGGCTTCCGTCGCTCGATCTCCTCTTTGGAAAGCCCTTGGAGCTCGCGCTCTTCGAATTCGAGAACGACCGAATTGAACTCCTCGAGGTTGTCTACCCTTTCGAGTGCCTCATCCGAGCCTTCGGCCTTGAGCTCCTCGACGTAACGGGTCTCATCGAGAATCCGGTGGTACAGTTCACTCACCAGCATCGATGGCTGGGCGTCGATCCAGGAGTCGACGGCACGCTTGAAGTCCTGGAGCTTTTTCAGAGTCTTGCCGGAGAAAACCGTCGGCTCACGCATTTCTTTTGCAAAAAAATCCCAGAGTGCCCCTTGCTGACCCCATGCCGCATCGAGCTTGTCGAGAGTGGTTTTACCGATCCCCCGAGCAGGAACGTTGACAATGCGTTTGAAAGAGATCGAATCGGAACTGTTGTAGACGAGCCTGAGGTAGGCCATGACATCCTTGATCTCTTTCCGATCGAAGAACCGGAGACCACCGACCACCTTGTAGGGGAGTCGCGCCTGACGGAGGTACTCTTCCACTAAGCGAGACTGGGCGTGAGTCCGGTAAAAAACGGCGAATTCATCCAAAGATAATTCGGGAAACTCCTGGGTCAGACGCTTGATTTCGCGCACCACCCACTCAGCCTCGAAGCGGTCGTCCGGACACTGGATACGCGCAATCCGGCAACCGACCTCCTGCTCGCTGAAAAGTTTCTTGTTTTTACGCTGGGTATTGTTCGCAATCAGGGCCGAGGCCGCCTCCACGATAGTCTGGGTGGACCGGTAATTCTGTTCGAGCTTCACCACATGGGCGCCGGGATACTCCCGTTCGAAATCGAGAATGTTTTTGATGTCGGCACCCCGCCATCCGTAGATGGATTGATCCTCATCTCCGACCACACAGATATTCCCGTGACTGCCGTGCTTGGGGCTCCCGAGCAAGGAAAGCAGCAGGTACTGGGCTCGGTTGGTGTCCTGGTACTCATCCACATGGATGTAGCGGTAGCGACGCTGATACTTCTCCCGGATGTCGGCGTGATCCCGGAGCAAGCGATAAGTGAGAGTGATCATTTCGCCGAAATCGAGAGCATTGTTCTCGATCATCGCTTTCTGATAAATCTCGTAAACCTCGGAAAGCTTCCGGTCGATCCCTCGCCCCGTTTTGGCCAGCGGGTCGGAAGGCTCCAAGGCATCGCACTTGAGCCGGTTGATCGCGTATTGAAAACTCTTCGGAGGGTAGATCTTCTCGTCGAGATTCATCTGTTTCACGATAGACTTCAAAAGCGATAACTGATCGCTGTCATCATAAATCACAAAAGGCTTGGTGAAGGGCAACCGCTGAGCCTCACGCCGCAAAATCCGCGCACAAATGGCATGGAAGGTTCCGATATCGAGCGGTCCTTGAACCTCATGACGATTCATCCCCTGTTCTTCGAGCAAGGTATGCACGCGCTCCCGCATTTCGCCCGCCGCCTTGTTGGTGAAGGTCACAGCCAGGATTTGCCAGGGACGCACCCCGAGGTGGGAGATCAAGTAGGCAATCCGACTCGTCAGCATTTTGGTTTTTCCGGAGCCTGCTCCAGCTAAAACCAGCAAGGGCCCATCGGTAGTGAGGACCGCTTCGCGCTGGGGATCGTTCAAACGATTCACAAACGCAGGAGCCGGCTTCTCGTTTTCTTCACGCGCCTGAAAGTCCTCAGGGTTCCAATCAAAATCGAAATCAAGTTCCCGATCCATGCTCATCCCTGACCGCGCAGTTTTTTAGCATATCCTGGCTTCACTACCTGGCGGGTCCGGGCAATGGCGAGCGCATCCGCTTCGACCGTTTCGGTGATCGTTGACCCAGAGGCAACGAAGGAACCTCGCTTGAGCGTCACGGGCGCCACGGTTTGACAATCACTGCCGACGAACACTTCATCCTCGATGACAGTCTTATGTTTTCGACTCCCATCGATGATCCGGCCGTCAAAATTGCAGGTGATGAATCCGCATCCGATATTCACATTTTTGCCGACTTCGGCATCGCCAAGATAGCTGAGGTGGGCCACCGAAGTGTTTTCTCCGATAACCGTTTTTTTGAGCTCGACGAAATTACCGATTTTAGCTCCTTGCCGGACCGCACTCCCGGGACGGAGGTGGGCATAGGGCCCCACCTTCACTGAATTCCCGATCACGGACTCCTCCGCTACGGTTCCCGACTTGATTTCAACGCCCTCTCCGACTGTCGTATTCTTAAGAAGCGAATTCGGCCCGATCACGGTCCCTTTTCCGATCCGGGTCTGCCCCTCAAGAATGACTCCCGGATAAATCGTCACATCGGGTTCGATTCTTACGCAGGGTTCGATGCGACAGGAGTGCAAGGAAACGAACCGGACTCCGTTCAGCGCATGCCCTTTCAGGATTCTCGCATTGAGAAGATCTGCCGCCAGAGAAAGCTCGTAAGGATTATTCACTCCGCGGACATCGTCCGGAGATTCCCAACTCAGAGTCTCGATGGTTCGCTTTTTTGAAACCGCTTGGGCGATCAAGTCAGTGAGGTAGTACTCTTTCTGCGCATTGGTATTCTTCAGGGATGCGACGCCGGTGGCGAGAAACTGGGGCGCGAAAGTATAGATGGAAACGCCCACTTCGTTCAGGAGTTTCTCACGTGGAGTGGCGTCTTTTTCTTCGACAATCCTGAGAACGGAACCCGCTTTGCCCTTCCGGACAATCCGGCCGTATCCGGTCGGATCGGGCAGAGTCGCCGTGAGGAGTCGCATGGCAGAGCCGCGCTTCAGGGGTTCGAGCATGTCCCGGATCAAATCTCCGGTGATGAGCGGAAGATCACCCGGTAAAACGAGAACATCTTCCTTCGCCTTGAGTGTGGCTGCACCCCAATCGGACTCCATCGCACAGCGGACTGCATGACCCGTGCCCTTCTGCTCTGATTGCTCGGTAAAGTCGATCTTGAGTTCATACCTCTCCACCGCCACCGACTCGATCACGCGCTCTTTCTGGTGACCGACCACGAGATTCACCCGAGTCCCGGGGGCGACCTCTTGAAGGCGGTCGAGAATCTGGAAAAGCATCGGCCGACCGCAGACCGGAATGAGGACTTTCGGTAAGGAGGAAGCCATTCTCTTTCCAAGGCCGGCAGCGAGAATGATCACAGCGGTGCGGGGTTTTGAAGCGGATTTCATGCCGCCTACCTTATCCTCATTTTGCATCATTTTTCCGCTCTTTTTTGGTCCGAACAACCCGCTGCGCAAAATCCGACTTTTATGGTTCATTCAAGGAAATCTTCACGCTAAATTAGTTGAACCATCTTAGATAAACTTATATCCGTAGTGCACCGACTCATTTTTGACGCTCCCGACGGGGAAAGTCAAAACGCCCAAGGATGGGCCCGCGCAACCCTAGAAACGGATGCCTCGGGTGCTGTATCGCGTCAGAACCGGAATGGATTGTCACAGAAACTGTTTTAACCGGGGAATTAAAATGGACGTACAAACATTCAAAAGCACCTTATCTGCCGAACGTGAACGCCTGCTCGCTCATTCCAGAAAAAGCATCGAGAATGAACTCAACATCTCTTCCGATGACCTTCCGGATGAAGCCGACCTCGCCGCAAGCGAAATCCAGCAAAGCCTGATCCTGAAACAGAGACACCAGGAGAGGATCCGCATCGCCAAGATCGATACCGCACTCCGGAAGATCGACGACGGAACTTTCGGACTTTGCGAAACCTGCGACGAACCGATCCACTCGGGTCGGCTTCTGGCCAATCCGGCCTCAACTCATTGTGTGATTTGTCAGGAGCAAAACGAGCGCAAAAAGCGCTTTTACGCCTGATCCGCTGTCACTTCTTTTCTTCCGTGAGACGGATTTCGCGGAAAATGACTACACCGAACGGGTTCGCACGGAAGCCTGAAACCCGTTTGGAATATGCGAACTTCAATCTTTGATGCAGCAACGGTACGACCGGTGCCTCCTCCCAGAGAATCAATTCGATATCACTGATCAATTTTGATTTTTTGACCTGCCTCATCTCTTGTCTCAACTCTTCCACCAGTTCATCGAACTCCGCATTCGACCAACCCGTGAAATTGTTGGGACTCTTCGAGGTCAAGACCTGGTAGACAACATAGGGATCACTGACCGGATTCTGCCAACCGAAACGGAACATCTGGCCGGGCTCTGTTTTCAGTCGGGCATAGTGAGCTTTCCAATCGACCAGATCGAGAGTCGGCCGCCACCCGAGCTCATCCTTGATCTCGCTCTGGATATATTCGAGCATCGTCTTGTTCCGGGAGCTCATGTCGCTCTGAATCATCCACGGGACCGAAACTTCGCTCTTCACTTTCGGTCCGTTCGGCATCCGCTCACGTCGAACGGCTCCCGACGGAATCAAAATCGAAGGCAGAAAGGTGGGTGCGGCCACCTCGCCGGTCTTGAGTAAACGCGCCAGTTCGATTTTTTTCTGCCCGGCCAAGGCATCCCGGATCGCCAGGCGATTCTTCAGTTCGTTGAACGGTGACTTCCGGGTATTGAACGCCAGGTAGGTGACCGCCTCGACCGGCACATCGCGTACCGTTCCGATTTCTGCGATATCCTCGGCTTGCAGCACAGGGACCTTGTTCAGGATGTCGATCGCCCCTGACTTGAACAAGGGGAGCAAAGAAGACTCCTCCGCAAGAAACCGGATTTTCACTTCTTCAACCGAGGCGGGCTGGAATGCATGAAAATGCGGATTCCGCTTCAGCAGCAAGTGCGACTCCCGCTTGTACTCGACAATCTCATAAGCCCCGAGCGTGGGCGCAACCGGGTTCCGGCCTTTGCCATAACGCTCGATCAGGTCCTCCCGGATCGGGGCAAAAGGAGGAAGCGTGAGCCAGTTCAGGAACTGGTTGTCTGCTCGCTTCAGGCGGATCTCCGCGGTTTTGGCATCGACTACGCGGGAGCCGGACAGATCGATCTCCGGAAACAATTCACTGAGTGCGGCCCGTACCGGCGACTGGACCAGACGCTTCACCGCAAGAAGAAAGTGTGAAGCATGAAAGGGTTTTCCGTCACTCCAGATGAGCCCCTTCCTGAACTTGAAGGTATACACTTTGCGATCGCGAGAAACACCGTAGGTCTCGACGAGACTCTTCGAGCGCTCCCCTCTTCCATCGTACTCGAAGAGAGTGCCGAAGGTGTTCGCCGCGATCTTGAGACCGGTTCCATCCTCGAGAAGCAGAGGGTCGAACTGTGTCGGCTCTGCAGAAAGTTGAACATTCAGCGTCGCGGAAAACGCCGGAAAGTCGAGCGCTTGCGCGCAAAGGCCCAAGAAAACAAGACTGGTCACGAATCGTTGGATCATGTTAAAAAGGGTAGCATGGATCAACTCGCTGGAAGTCTTCAAAATTTACTGAGCTCCGGCTCTTGGAGCAGCGCCTTGCTCGCACTTGCTCTGGCCTACCTCGGAGGCATTCTCTCGAGTCTCACGCCGTGCATTTATCCGATGATCCCCATCACGATCGGAGTGGTCGGCGGAATCCAGACCCACCATGAAGAGCGCAATAAGCGCGGAATCCTGCTCAGAGGGATCGCTTACGTCCTCGGTATGGCGATTATCTACGCTTTTCTCGGCGTACTGGCCGGACTGACCGGTCAGGTTTTTGGCGCCATGACAAACACTTCCGGTTGGTACCTCGGTCTCGCGATGGTCATGACTCTTGCCGCCCTGATGATGATGGATGTGATTCCATTCGACCCCCAAGCGCTATTGGATCGCTTCAAGCGGAAGATCGGCCTGGCATCGGGTCCCCGCGGGAACACAGAAAAAGAGGCCACCCTGCTCGGTGCGTTTTTTTTGGGTGCTTCCTCGGGCTTCATTGCCGCTCCCTGCACCACTCCGGTCCTTTCAGCCATCCTCGCCTTCATCGCGCAAACCCAATCCGTCATTCTCGGACTGGGACTCATGATTTTTTTCGCGCTCGGCCTGGGCACCATTCTGATCGGGATCGCGGCCTTCGCGGGTTCTCTCCAGAAACTGCCACGAGCCGGCCAATGGATGAACCGGGTCAAGATCCTGAGTGGATTGATGATCCTCGCTTTCGCACAATATCTGATGTTCAAAGCCGGAAAGGTCCAATGATATGACAACCGAGAAAACCAGGCCCGCACTGACCCCTTTGTTGGCGCTTCTTGCTACCGTAGGTGCCGCAATCTCCATTTGGCAGACCCGCCTCTTTCACCTGACCCGTAGCGGTCGTGGAGAAATGAAGAGCTTCTGCAACATCAACGCGACTTTCGACTGCACAGCTGTTGAAATGAGCCGCTTTGCTGAATTGCCTGGTGGGATTCCACTCTCCGGATTCGCCATCGCAGGGTATGTGCTGATTCTGATTCTCTCTCTTTTCGCCTTGGATGGCAGCCTCCGGAAAGCCCTGCGCCCCTGGTTGATCGGACTGACCGGCTTGTCATTGGCTTTTTCAGCCGTCTACCTCGCGATCATGGTCGGTGTGATCGGGAAGCTTTGCCTGCTCTGTATTTTCATTGATGTCATCAACAGTGCCCTATTTGTCGTTGCCTGGACATTGCCCGGAGCCGGCAAATCGGATCGTCCGTTTCCGTTTTCGCGTGTAGCCGGTTCGGCCGTAGCCTCTGTCGTAGTGGCGCTTCTGCTGACCAAAGGACTCGACCCCATGGCAGAGATCAAGTCCGCTGATCTCCAGGATCATATCGAGAGCATTCTCAGTGCTCCCGTGAATCCGGTGAATCTGCCCGCATCGGTGTTTTCGGTCGGCCCGACTGATGCTCCGATCACGCTGGTGAAATTCAGCGATTACGAATGCCCGGCGTGCCGACTCGGCGCGAACTCGATTCATCCGCTTTTCAAACGTTATGAGAAACAAATCCGTTTCGTGTTCATGAATTTCCCGCTCGCCGCCGAGTGCAATACCGACCCGAACTTGAAGCGCACCATCCACCCCTTCGCCTGCGAGGCAGCGGCGGTGGCGGTATGCGCCGGAGAACAAGGTAGATTCCTCGAGGCCTACGAAAGCCTGTTCAGTCACCAGGGCGACTTCCAAAAAGACAGAATCGCGGATCTGGTCCTGGCCGATATCTCCGGACTTGATGCAGGGAAGCTGAAGGAATGCTTGGCACAACCCTCGACCGGTGAGCGGATCCGGGCGGAGTCTGCCGCAGGGGTGGCACTCAAGGTCCAATCGACTCCGACCTTTTTCATCAATGGACGGAAAGTGGAAGGCGGACTGCCCACCCGGGTCTGGATCGATTTGATCGAACGGATGCTCACCAAATGAACCTGATCGACACCCACTGCCACCTCGATTACGAATACGATGGCGGGAAGGGTCCCGAACAATTGGTAAAAGAGGCACTCGATTCCGGGGTCGACACCTTGATCACCATCGGAACCGAACCCGCCAATTTTGATGCGGTTCGCGAGATTTCAGAGCGGTTTCCCCACGTGTACCACACCATCGGAGTCCATCCACACGACGCCTCGAAGGTCGATGCCTCGGTTCTGGCCGACATGCGACCTCGACTCGCACATCCGAAGTGTGTGGCGATCGGAGAAATCGGACTCGACTACTACTACGAGCATTCCGATCGGAAGAAACAACAAGCCGAGTGTGCCGCCCAACTCGAGCTCGCCGTTGAGGCGAAAAAACCGGTGGTCATCCATTCCCGCGACGGGGAGGAAGACCTCCTGCCCCTGCTTCGCGAATACGCCGCTAAACAGAAAGGTCCCTCGCTCGGGGTGATCCATTGTTTTTCGGGGACGGACGGGTTCGCCCAAGCCTGCATCGATCTGGGGTTTTTCATTTCATTTTCCGGAATCCTGACGTTCAAGAATTCGGAGCCTTTGAGAGAGCTGGCTAAAACACTTCCGCTCGACCGGATTCTAGTGGAAACCGACGCCCCGTTCCTGGCACCCGTTCCCTTGCGTGGGAAAAAGTGCGAACCCTCCATGGTCAAACACACCGCTTTGAAGCTGGCGGAGATCCGCGGCATCCCGTTTGAGGAGCTTGTCCGGATCACCCGAGAAAACTCGATGCGGTGTTTTCAGCTCAATTAGAACTCAGATGAAACAAAAGGATTCCGGTTGCCACCGAGACATTCAGTGAAGTCACTCCGTCACCCGTGGGCGGAATGGAGCAAATGACGTCACAGCTCTCTTCTGTCAGGCGCCGGATGCCTTTTTCCTCATTGCCCACCACCACGAGCCAGTTCCGGTCACGGTCCACTTTGGCCAGAGACTCTTTTGCATGCTCGGAGGTTCCCAGAATCCAGAGGCCGGCTTCTTTGGCCTTTTCAAGCGCCTGCTTCAGATTGATCGCGTGGACCATCGGCACGTGCTCGACCCCACCCGCAGCGATGTCGTACACCGTGGCGGTCATGGGTGCCGATCGTTCGGTGGTCATGATGATTCCGCGGATCCCGAAAAAAGCAGCGGCCCTGAAAATCGCACCGAGATTCTGCGGATCCTGCAGACAATCGAGCGCCATCCACACGCCACGATCCTGCTCAGTGACCCCGTCCAGAAGAGTCTCGATCGAAACAGGGGATTTGGGGCGGATCAAGGCCCCGTGACCACTTTCACGCCCCGGATTGCCTTGCGGACCGCGGTTCCGATCGCGCGAACGGGGAGCGTCCTTGGATCCCTGACTCATGCGGATCCGGTGACGCTCGGCCAGAGCCTGGATCTGAAGCCAAGGCCCCTCGAGCCGGTCGCGCGGGAGGGTGATCTCCACCACCTCTTTGGGTCGCCCCTTCAGGGCTTCGAGAATGCTATGCGGGTTCCGGACGAATAATTCCTGACTCATTCGAGATCTCCCAGAATTGCCATGGTAGCGGCTCGCGGATCTTGTGCACGGGTGATGGGCCTGCCGACCACCACGGCCGAGGCACCGGCTTCACGGGCTTCTTTCGGGGTCATGACGCGGCTTTGGTCGTGCATCGGGGCACCCTCCGGACGGATTCCGGGCACCATCAAGTACAGGTGCGGATGCTTGGTCCGGACGATCATGATTTCTTTAGGTGAGCAAACCATGCCTTGAACCGCAGGATGATCGTGGGCAAGACTTGCGAAATGCTGGACCGAATCCGAGATCGGACGGACCCCCGAGATCTTTGCCATGTGTGAGACATTTGCGATCCACTCTTCTTCGTGAAACGAGGTCAGAACGCTCACTCCGAGAATTTTCGGACGGGAACCGATCTGTCCGCCGGCGAGAGCTTCGGAAAGTTTCAGATCGATCTCATCGAGCATCCTCCGGCCACCGGAAAGATGAACGGTGATGAACTCGGCTCCGGTCCTGGCACCCTGGACCACTGCTTGTGCGACGGTATTCGGAATGTCGTGGAATTTCAGATCGAGAAACACCCGGTGTCCGAGTGAACACAGCGTCTGCACCCAGGAGGCTCCGGTCGCCAGGAACAACTCGAGACCCACCTTATAAATCACCGGTAGGCCTTCCAGTTTTTCCATCAATTGTTCGGCTTCAGAACGATCACTGAAATCGAGCGCCACCACCAGTTCGGTCTTCATTCGGAAACCCTTCTCAATACGACCGGGCGAAGATCGCCATGACGGTCCCGTCTTTCTTTCCGGTCATGAAACAAGGTTTACCCGCTTGGACAGGCTTGAAAGACTCGTCGAGCAGGATGCAACGGAGAGTCGCTTTGGTTTCTTCTTTGATCTGCTCCTCGGCTGCACGATCCAGACTCCAGGGTACTTTGTAAAATCCGCCCTTCTCGTCGAGAAGCTTTTTAAAGGTGGTGTAATCATCGACCTCATGGGTGTTCTGGTCGCGATGAGTGCGGGCTTTTTCGAGCAACTCCGACTGCATGGATTTGAGTTCGCGTGCGATCTTCGCAGGAAGATCGGCCAAAGGAACGAATTCCTTCACTCCCACATCGCGCCGGGTGAATACGGCCTGTGATTTTTCAAGATCGCGCGGTCCGATTTCGATCCGGACCGGGATCCCGATCAATTCGTATTCATGGAACTTCCAGCCCGCTTGCTTGGTATCGTCTTTGTCGACTGTGACACCGATCCGGTACGGCAGAGCCTGAGCGTCGGCGTGTTCGCGGATGGACGCAGCCAGGCGGTCGGCAGCCTCATGAATCGCAGGGGCGGTCCCGGCTTTCGGTGTGATCGGTACGATGACCACATGGGTTTCGGCCAGCATCGGAGGTAGAACGAGACCCTTGTCGTCAGAATGGGTCATGATCATCCCGCCGATCAGACGGGTGGAGACACCCCAACTGGTCTGGAACACATGCTTCTGCTTTCCATCCTTGTCGAGGAACATCGTATCGAAGGCTTTGGCAAAGTGGTCGGAGAGATTGTGCGAGGTTCCGGCCTGAAGCGCCTTCCCGTCCTGCATCATCGCTTCAATGCAATAAGTCCTGAGCGCACCTGCGAATTTTTCGGCCTCGGACTTCATGCCGGGGACCACCGGCATCGCGAGCACGTTCTCTGCGAACTCGTGGTACATCTTCAGCATTCTTTGGGTGAAAACTTCGGCTTCGTCGAGCGTGGCATGACAGGTGTGTCCCTCTTGCCAGAGGAACTCGGTGGTTCTCAAGAACAGGCGCGTCCGCATCTCCCACCGGACGACGTTGGCCCATTGATTCATGAGCAAAGGCAGATCCCTGTAACTCTGGATCCACTTGGCGAACATCGAATTGATGATGGTTTCGGAAGTCGGGCGGACCACGAGCTTTTCGTCCAGATCCTTGGCTCCTGCATGAGTCACGACAGCCACCTGGGGAGCGAAGCCCTCGACATGATCGGCTTCTTTCTTGATAAAGCTCTCCGGGATGAACATCGGGAAATAGGCGTTCTTCACTCCTGCCGCCTTGATCCGATCGTTCATTTCCTTCTGGATCCGTTCCCAAATCGAATAGCCATTCGGACGGATGACCATGCATCCTTTGACCGGACTGTAATCGGCAAGACGGGCCTGGAGCACCACATCCTGATACCACTCGGGGAAGTTTTCGCTGCGGGGTGTGATTTTTTCTGCCATGCGGGGTAGAATAGTTCGATTTCGGGCCAAAATCCATGATAATCTCGCCCCATGTCGGATCGCTTGGAGCAACGGGAAGCCCGGAAAAGACGCCGGGAAAGGGTCATTATTTTCGGCCTTGCGA
This sequence comes from Bdellovibrio sp. ZAP7, assembly GCA_945874535.1. Taxonomy (GTDB): domain Bacteria; phylum Bdellovibrionota; class UBA1018; order UBA1018; family CAIMNF01; genus CAIMNF01. The sequence continues at coordinate 22,278 of CAMCGZ010000017.1, read as the reverse complement.
TCGCTTTCGCCCTACTGACCGCCGTGGAGTTCCGTCTCGGGAAAATCTCCTCCACCCTGCCCTTCGTCAATTCGATTTTCTTCTTCGGGCTCATCAACTTCAACATCGTGATCCTGGTGGGCCTGCTCTGGCTGATCTTCAAGAATGTCGGGAAGATCTTCTTCGAGCGCAGAAGCAGGATTCTCGGGTCCCGCCTCAAATCGAAGCTGGTGGCTGCATTCATCGGATTCTCGATCATCCCGACTCTGACGGTTTTCACCATCTCTGCGCTGTATATCAACCAGAGCTTTGACAAGTGGTTCTCGCTGAAGGTCCAGAACACCCTCGAGTCTTCTCTCGAAATCACCAGTCTCTACTACAAGAATGCCGAGAATCTCTCGGCTCACTTTGCCGGACTGATTGCAAACCAGATGCGGCCCCTGAAGTACGGGGCTTCGAAGAAGGCCGAGGCCGCCTGGATCCAGCAACTCGAGAACCTCCGGTCTCTTTATGCCTTGAATGCGGTCGAGATCTACAGCGACCCCTTCTCCAAACCCTGGGTCGTGATGGATCCTCACTCGAAGTCCCACAATCCGGATGCCTATGTGCGTCCGAGCCTCGACCGGCTCAAGTCGGCATTCCAAGGAAACCGCATCGCCTTCATCCAGTCAGTGGGAAGAGCCGATCTGGTACGTTCCGGGATTCCAGTCATGGAATACCCCTCCGGTACGGTCAAGGCCCTGGTGCTCGTGGATACGCTCATCCCGGTGAACCTGACTCAGAAGGCGGGACAGATCGCCAACACAGCCGAAGAATACAAAGACATCAACCCGCTCAAGTATCCGATCAAAACCACTTATTTCATCATCCTGATTCTGATCACCCTGCTGATCATTTTCGCCGAGATCTGGCTCGGACTTTACCTGGCACGGGAACTCACTGTTCCGGTCGAACGACTGGTGCGTGCGGCCCATGAGGTGGGACGGGGCCGTTTGGACATCACCATTGAAAAAACCGGGGACGACGAGATCGCCACCCTGGTCGAGAGCTTCAACAAAATGACCTCCGACCTGAAGCGGAACCAGGCAGAGATCCGTCAGCGCACCCAGCAACTCGAGGCCATTCTGTCCAACATCGCCACCGGAGTGGTCCTGGTGGACCGCAGCGGAGGCATCCTGACCCTGAATTCCGCGGCCAAAACCCTGCTCGACCTCGCAGATGGCGAGTACTCGGGCAGGCCGATGAACGCCATCTTGAGGGGGGCATCGCTGGCAGGAATCCTCGGAGTACTTGAATCCGCTCTGGAGGATGCTCCAAGAACAGAACTCGAAACGACCTGGAGCGGGAAGGTGGCGGGCGAGATCCGCAACCTGACTGCGATCTCTTCGCCCCTCAAGGAAAACGGGAAGATTTGGGGGGCCGTTGCTGTTCTGGATGACGTCACCCATTTGGTCAAAGGCCAGCGCGAAATGGCTTGGCGTGAAGTTGCGAAGCGGATCGCCCACGAGATCAAGAATCCCCTCACTCCGATCAAGCTCTCCGCCCAACGGCTCCAGCGGCGTCTTCGCGAACTGCCGGGTAAAGACGGACAACTCGTCCAGGAGTGCACGAAGGTGATCATTCAACACACCGACGAACTGAAAGAGATGGTGAATGAGTTCTCGAACTTCGCGCGCCTTCCGGAAGTCTCGCCCACGCCCCAACAGCTCAATGAGCTGATCCAGGAAACTTTGAAGCTTTACCACTCAGCTCATCCCGAGATCCACTTCATCACGCGACTCGAAACCCGCTTGCCGGTCATCAACCTCGATCGCGACCAGATGAAGCGGGTGCTCATGAACCTGATCGACAATGGAATCGCTGCGATCCAGTCCATGAAGGCTTCACGTCCCGGGAGGATCGAAATCGAAACCCATTACAACGCCCCACTTGAAATGGCGGCACTGATCCTGAAAGACAACGGCCCGGGAATGAACGAGGAGATCCAGGAACGGGCATTCGAGCCGTACTTCTCGACCAAATCCCAGGGAACAGGACTCGGGCTCGCCATCGTGAAGAGGATCATCAACGATCACGGGGGCTACATCCGCTTGTCTTCGAAGCTTGACGCGGGCACGTCTTTTATCATTGAGCTTCCCCTCAAAACCGCTAAGCTGATCTCATGAGCCGGACGATCCTGATCATCGATGACGAACCCTCGATCCGGGACTCACTTGCAGGTGCACTCCAGGACGAAGGTTACCGGACTCTCAAAGCCCCGAATGCCCGCCAGGGTATTGAAACCGCGATGAAGGATAATCCGGACCTGATCCTGCTCGATATCTGGATGCCGGACCTCGACGGCATGGCGGCGCTCGGCGAAATGAAGGCGAAAGGCATCGAGATTCCCGTGATCATCATGTCCGGCCACGGAAATATCGAAACCGCCGTGAAAGCAACCAAGCTCGGAGCCTTCGATTTCATGGAAAAACCGGTGGAGCTCGACCGCTTGCTGGTTCTGATCCGGAACGCCCTCTCGGCCCGGGATTTGATCGAGGAGAACCAGGCGCTCCGGAAGCAGCTCTCGGGGAAGCGTCCCTTCATCGGTGACGCCCCCTCGATGAAACAAATCCAGGAACTCATCCGCAGGGTGGCGCCGACCAACAGCTCGGTGCTCATCACCGGAGAAAACGGCACCGGTAAAGAAGTCGCAGCCCAGACCATTCATGCGCTTTCCCACCGGTTCAAGAAACCGTTCATCGAGGTCAACTGTGCCGCGATCCCTGAAGAGTTGATTGAAAGCGAACTGTTCGGACACGAACGGGGTGCCTTCACCGGAGCCACCCAACTCCGTCGCGGACGATTCGACCTTGCTGACCAGGGCACCCTTTTCCTGGATGAAATCGGCGATATGTCGATGAAAACCCAGACCAAGATCCTTCGAATCCTGCAAGAACAGAAATTCGAGCGGGTCGGGGGACACGAGACCCATTCGGTGGATGTCCGGGTGATTGCCGCCACGAACAAGGACCTCAAACAGGAAATCGCCAAAGGGAACTTCCGCGAAGATCTTTATTTCCGGCTCAACGTCATCCGGATCCACATCCCCGCACTCCGGGATCGCAAAGAGGATATTCCCCTTTTGAGCGACCATTTTCTGCGGGAGTTCTCGGCGTCACATCAGAAACCCAAACGGGCCTTCTCCAAAGAAGGCATCCTGCTCCTCGAGAGGCATTCGTGGCCCGGAAACATCAGGGAACTCAGGAATCTGATCGAGCGCATTGTGATCCTTCAAGCTCCCGAAGAGACCGATCTCATCGGACCGGATGAACTCAAGATGCACCTCGGAGACGAGGGGTACACTCCCTCATCCACAGAAGAGACGGAAACCCATGGCATCGTCGCCTTGTCGGCCGGGCGTTCTCTGAAGGATGCGAAAGCCGACTTCGAGCGCGAATACATCATCCAATCGTTGCGTGAAAACGGATGGAATGTCTCGAAGACCTCTCAAGCTCTCGGCATCGAGAGAAGCTACCTTCACCGCCGGATGAAATCCTTCGGAATCGAATCTGAGGACTGAAATCAGAGTCCGTAAATCGTGCCGTACTTCGAGCGGGCGTAATTCATGAAATCGCCCACATCGAGACCCTTGCCGGTCGTCTCGATCAGCAATTCCTCGGAATTCAGACGCCGCCCCTTGGAGTGCACCTTGGTCCGGAGCCACCCGAGAATCGGGGCCAGAGTTCCCTGTTCGATGAGCCCGTCGAACCCGGGAATCTGATTTCTCATCGCTGCCGCCAACTGGGCCGCATAGAAACTTCCGAATGAATAAGTGGGGAAATACCCGAACGAACCGTAAGACCAATGGATGTCCTGGAGACAGCCTTCCGAATCGTTCGACGGACGGATCCCAAGAAACTCCTCGTAGCGGTCATTCCAGACCCGGGGCACATCTGCCACCTCGATCGAACCCTCGATGAGGGCCTTTTCGATCAGGTAGCGGATATAAATGTGTGCGTGGTAGGTCAGTTCGTCGGCCTCCACACGGATGAACGAGGGCTCGATCCGGTTGACGCCCCGATAGAAATCCTCCAGCGCGACAGCACCGAGATTGCCAGGAAACTCCTCCTGGAGGGTCCGGTAATTCGCCTTCCAGTACGGAAGCGAACGGGCGATATTGTTTTCCCAGAATCTCGATTGGGACTCGTGGAATGCCAGAGACAGGGCCGTTCCGAGCGGAAGTCCGTAATGCTCCTCAAGCGGAAGCCCGAGTTCGTAAAGCCCGTGGCCGGCCTCGTGAATGGCGGCAAAGAGCATCATGGTGAATTCGTTCTCATCACTCCGGAGCGTGATCCGCACATCACCCGGGCCGAAAGTCGTACAGAACGGATGGGGAGCATCGTCCGCCCGGCCGGAATCGAAATCATACCCCATTTGGCGGACCATTTTTTCCGAGAAAGCCCACTGCTTGGCTTTGGGGTAATGCTTCATCAAAAAGGAATGATCCGGCTGGGGACGAGACAGGATCTGTCGGATGAACGGAAACAGCTCCTTCCGGACACGATCGAACACTTCGTCGATTTTCGCCACGGTCAACCCGGGCTCGTAATCCTCGAGAAGAGCCTCGTAAGGATGATGCTGATAACCGACCAGGCGGGTTTCTTCACGCTTCAACTCGACAATCTGCTCGAGCAAGGGTTTGAAAATCGAAAAGTCCTTCTTGGTCCGGGCCTCATGCCAGGCCCCGAAGGCTTCGGAGGTCACGAGGGACATCTTCTCGACGAATGAATCCGGATACTTTTTCTTACGCTCGAAATCTTTCCGGGTGAGCGCCACATTGATCCGCTGATCGGGACTGCGCGTATTGTCGGCTCCGAGACGCTCGATCAAGGCTCCGAACTCTTGTCCTGTGAACAACTCGTGCCCTAAAGTAGAGAGTGTGGCTAACTGACGGCCACGGGCCTTGGCTCCGTTCTTCGGCATGTAGACCTGTTGGTCCCAGCTCAACACCGCCCCGGCGAATCCGAGATCGGCGATTTTTGCGAGTTTAGAGCGGTAATTTTCGTAACTGGGTTCAGGTTTCATCCATGTAAGGATACAAGACCTGCCGGGGTGGAACAAAGTTTTCTTTGATGGTGCGGGCACTCATCCAACGGAGGAGATTCATCGCGCTACCGGCTTTGTCATTCGTGCCCGAACGACGCGCACCCCCGAAGGGTTGCTGTCCCACCACCGCACCGGTCGGCTTGTCGTTGATATAGAGATTGCCAGCGGCATGGCGGAGGGTCTCGCCCATTTTCACCAGAGCATTCCGATCCTGTGCGATCAGGGCCCCGGTGAGAGCATAAGGCGAGGTTCCATTGACGAGTTCGAGGGTCTCTTCGAGACGGGCGTCCTCATAAACGTAAAGTGTCAGCAAAGGCCCGAAGATCTCCTCACACATGGTCCTGGCCTTCGGGTCGGTGGTCCGGACCAGCGTGGGCTCGATGAAATACCCCGTCTCTCCCAGAGCAGTACCGCCTGCGAGCACGGTACAGCTTCGATCCTGTTTCACATGATCGAGATAAGAGGAAATCTTCTTGAAGGAGCGCTCATCGATCACAGCGTTCACGAGGTTCCGGAAATCACGGACATCGCCCATCCGGATGGCTCGGATCTGCTCCACCAGATCCTTTTCGATTCCGCGCCAAACCGAAGCCGGAACGTAAGCCCTGGAAGCCGCCGAGCATTTCTGCCCCTGGTACTCATATGCGCCGCGAATGAGCGCGGTCGTGAGCACTGCTGGATCGGCCGAAGGATGGGCGAACACGAAATCCTTGCCACCGGTTTCACCCACAATCCGCGGGTAACTGCGATAGCGCTCCACTCCCATGCCCACCGTTTTCCAGATGTGGTTGAAGGTTCCACTCGAACCGGTGAAGTGCACGCCTGCCAATTCCGGATGAGGGAGAACTGTTTCTCCGGCGAGGGGGCCGGACGCCGGCACGAAATTGATCACACCGGGAGGTAGCCCTGCTTCACGGAAAAGTTCAAAGGTCCGGTAAGCGGAGAGACACTGCTGCTCGGAGGGCTTCCACACGATGGTGTTCCCCACGAGTGCGGGAGCTGCCGGCAAATTACCTGCGATTGCCGTGAAGTTGAACGGAGTGACGGCGAATACGAATCCTTCGAGCGGGCGATAATCGACCGAATTGTGCAGTCCGGATGGCGAATCAGGCTGATCCCCGAGCAAACGCTCGTAGAAAGACGCATTGAAACGGAGAAAGTCCGCAAGCTCGCATGCTGCATCGATTTCGGCCTGAAATGCATTCTTGGATTGTCCATGCATGGTCGTCCCGTTCAATCGGGCGCGCCAAGGCCCGGCGAGAAGATCGGCCGCTTTCAAGAAGATCTTGGCTCTCTCGAACCATGGGAGCGCCTCCCACTCCCGCTTGGCATCCAGCGCGGCATCGATGGCCATCCGGAGCTCGTCCGCACCGGCAAGATGAACCCGGGCGATGATGTGCCGATGATCGTGAGGCATCCTGACTTCGAAAACATTCCCGGTCCGAATCTCCCGTCCGCCGATGACACAAGGAATCTCGACCACCTCGGATTCGATCCTCGCCAACTCTGTCTTGAGCTCGGAACGTTCGCGGGAACCTTTCAGATAACCGAGAATGGGTTCATTGACCGGATGGGGAACAGTGAAACGGGTGTCGTGCATGGACGCACCTTAGCACAAATCAGGTGACCTTGGCGCGTGAAATGATCTTTGAAAACACCCTTGGAAACCACCGTTTGAGAAGGACACCGAAGACCTCACGGCCCCCGATGCACACTTCTTCGCGGGCGGCATCACGATGGCGGAGGAGGTGCCTGGCAAACACCGCGGGATCCATACCCCGGGCCTGGGCCTCGTCCATAATCCCCTGGCGCTCACCGGCTCCGGTCAGCGCGTTGATCGAGATCTCGGTGCGAATGAATCCTGGACAGACCATCATCACGCAAATCCCCCGGCTGCCGAGCTCAGCCCTCAGGGAATCGAAAAATCCGTGAAGCGCGTGCTTCGAAGCCGAGTAGGCGCTGCGAAGCGGGGTTCCGAAGTAGTTCACCTCCATGATCTTCCGGACCACGGAAAGATCGGTGTCGAGAACGCGCGACCGTTGGGAAATTCCGGCATTGTGGACCACTACGGAAAGCCGGATTCCCGAGGCCGCGAGCCCGTCGGCAAAACGGTCTATTGAAGACGGATCTCCGAGATCCAGTGGCATCACGCGGGCCTCGGTCCATGCCGCACAAGATTCGGCAATGCGATTCAATCGTTCGGTATTCCGGGCCGCGAGAACCAATGCATGGGTTCCGCGCTTGGCCCACTCCATCGCGAGGCTCTCTCCGATTCCAGACGAAGCACCCGTGATCAACACCCAAGGGCGGGTAGAATCAGAGTGGCGGGAGTCCATTGATTTCCTTCGCGAGATCGAAATCCTTCATGGTGAGACCCGAAGCATCGTGGGTGGACAGAGTGAGTCTGACCTTGTTCCACTGGATCAAAATATCCGGGTGATGATTCCGGGCTTCTGCCAGAACCCCCACCGCGCTCACGAACATCAATGACTGGGGAAAACCGCTCTGTTGGAAGGTTTTCTCGATCTCTCCGGAAGCGTTCAGCCTCCAATCCGGAAGTCGCTTCAGTTCGAGATCGATTTGGGATGCCGTCAGCTTGGCAGCCTTCACCTCGCTCATGAGCGATCTCCTCCTGCCGGAAAATGACAGGCAGCCTGATGCTGCGGATCGCTGGGGTCGACTCCTTCAAGCACCGGTCGTTCGGAGCGGCAACGGTCCTGCACCGATGGGCAACGAGGATTGAAGTAACACCCTTCGGGCGGATTGAGCGGTGAGGGAACATCTCCCTGAAGAATGATGCGCTCGTTCTTGTGGGTCGGATCCGGGATCGGAATGGCAGACAACAAGGCCCGGGTATAAGGATGCCTCGGATTCGAGTAAAGCTGCTCGGACTCGGCGATCTCAGCGATCTTTCCGAGATACATGACGGCCACCCGATTGGAAATGTGCTCCACCACTTTCAGGTCATGCGCGATGAAGAGGTAGGTGAGCTTGAGCTCTTTCTGGAGATCCTGCATCAGGTTCACGATCTGCGCCTGAATCGACACATCCAGCGCGGAAACCGGCTCATCGCATACCAGGAATTCGGGCTTCACCGACAAGGCCCGCGCGATGCAGATCCGCTGGCGCTGCCCGCCCGAGAACTCGTGAGGGTATCGCGAGATCGACTCGCGACGGAGCCCGACCAGATCGAGCAGCTCGTAAATCTGCTTGCGACGGTCTTCTTTGCTGTCGGAGAGTCCGTGGATGATCAGGGGCTCTCCCAGAATCTCCTCGATGGTCATTCTAGGATTCAGGGATGCGTAGGGATCTTGAAAAACAATCTGCATGTTGCGGCGGAGCTTGCGCATCTCGCCGGAATCGAGCTGGGTGATGTCCTGTCCTTTGAAATAGATCTCGCCCGAGGTCGGCTCGATGAGCCGGAGGATGCAACGCCCGAGCGTGGACTTTCCACAACCGGACTCTCCCACCAGACCGAGAGTCTCGCCGCGGCGGATATCGAAAGAAATGTCCTGAACGGCTTTCACCGAGGCCACTTCCCGTCCGAGAATTCCGCCCTTGACGGGAAACCGCTTTACGAGATTCCGGACCGACAACAGGATTTCACTCGAGGATGAATCGTGACTCATGCGCCTCCCTCCTCGGCTTTCACACATCGGACCGAACGGATTCCGGACAACTCACGAAGCACCGGCTCGGATGTGCGGCAATCATCCGCCACCAGGGAGCAACGCTCCTGGAACCGGCAACCGACGGGCAGATCGAAGAGACTGGGAACGATACCGGGAATCGGCTCGAGACGGCTCTTCTTCACCTTGCCTGTGGGATCACGGCTCAATACGGGAATGCTGTTCAGAAGTCCGCGGGTATAGGGGTGTTTCGGAGATTTGAAAATTTCGTTCACCGGGGCGCGCTCGACCACCCGTCCGGCATACATCACGACTACATCGTGGGCCATCTCGGCCACCACACCGAGGTCGTGCGTGATCAACAGGAGCCCGAGGCCGGTCTTTTGCTGGAGATCCCGAAGCAAGTCGAGAATCTGGGCCTGGATGGTCACATCGAGTGCAGTCGTCGGCTCGTCGGCGATGAGGATCTTAGGATTGCAAGAAAGGGCCATGGCAATCATCACCCGTTGGCGCATGCCTCCCGAGAGTTGATGGGGATAATCGCGGACCCGTTTTTCGGGAGCGGGAATTCCCACCAGACGGAGCATTTCGACCGCTTTGTTCAAGGCTTCGGACTTGGAAAGATCCTGGTGAAGGAGGATCGCTTCCATCAGCTGGTTCCCGATGGTGAAGACGGGATTCAATGAGGTCATCGGTTCCTGGAAGATCATCGAGATCTCGTTACCGCGGATTTTCCGCATCTCTTCCGCGCCGAGCTGAAGCAGATCACGTCCTTTGTAAAGAATCTGACCTCCGGTGATCTTCCCGGGCGGATTCGGGATGAGCCTCATGATGGAAAGCGAGGTCACCGACTTTCCGCATCCGGACTCCCCGACGACACCGAGGGTCTTCCCGGCATACAAGTCGAAGCTCACGTCGTCCACGGCTTTGAGCACTCCGCGTTCGGTAGTGAACGAGGTCTGGAGGTTCCTGACTTCGAGAATCTTTTGGTCACTCATGTGAACCCTCACTCTACCCCTGATCGACGGTTTTTCCAAATCCACTTGAGCAGCCCTTCAGGGCCCCGAAGGATGACTTTTTCGGCAAAATGTTGTTCCTGGTTCCAGGAAACCACCTCGAGCTCGACTTTTCCGGCTCCAGGCATTTGAACGCGTGGCGCCAGAATCACCCGGACGGGAACTTCTCCCGGAGGCTCTGCTTTCATGAAGGTCCAGGTCCACTCCCCAGAAGCCACTTCGATGACATGGCCCGACACACGGAAGCGCCCCTTCCGGGCCTCATCGGGACAGGGTAGATCGCCCTGCAACAGCTGCGCGAGGATCGGAATCTCGAGCCCCAGGTAATGGGTCAACCCACTCCGGTTCCGGGCCGGCTTGGAAGGGAATTCGAGAGCGAAGGTCTTCGAATCACTCGAAAGCCTCATCACCGTACCCCCAAGCAAATGAGTCACTTCCAATACAAAGTTCCCGTCGCGCTCAAAACGGACTTGTGCGGGGAACTGCCCTTTGAAATCCGCCGAATCCGACTTCATTACGAGATCGCCGGTGAGGACCTGCCCCCCCTTGGCGCAGTATTGTCGGAGCCAGGCCTTGGCCTGATCCTCACTGACACGATCCAAGGACACCTGGGGCGTGCCGGCGCAAGCTCCCGTCAACAGGAGCGCCGGGAACAGAAATCCGAGAAGGGACCGGTGAGACATGTTCCTGCAAGTGTGCAGGAAAGATCACTTTTCTTCAACCGAAGCGGGACTCCGAGTGGTGCGCAACTGGAGATCGGCGATCTTGGCCTTCAGAGCGCGGGCCCTTTCCGGCATCTGGTTCCGCGAATACACCTCGACCAAATGCTCGAGGATGGTCTCTTCGTCGCCTTTCAGCCGGGCTGCCTTCTCCAGGTAGATCAAGGCGTCCTTCGACTTTCCAAGGATGAACTGGTTCCATCCGAGACTGTCGAGAATGTAAGGATTATCAGGCTTCAGCCGGATGGCACGCCTGAGCATCTCTTCCGCATCCTTCAGCCTCACGCCCTGGGTCGTCCAGGTGTAGGCCACGAAATTGAGGGCGTCAGCATGGTCAGCATTCACCTTCAACAGTTTTTGCATCTCGACCACCGCCTCGTCCATCTTGCCTTGTTTTTCAAGCAAGGCACCGCGGAAGTAGCGCATTTTTTCGTGATCCGGAAACAGCTTCAGACCGGCCTGGAGCGCACGATCCGCCTCGGACAAACGTTTCTCGTCCTCGAACATCGAAGCCTGGGCCACGTAAAGCCCGGGATTCTCAGGTGAGCTCTTCAGCCCCTCCGCCAGAACCTCATGGGCACGCTCCCGCTTGCCTATGCGGCGCCAGAGTCCTGCTGCGTGAAGTCGCGAGTCTTCGAACAACTTCGAATCTCCGGATACTCGAAGCAAGTGTGAGATCGCCAACTCGAAATGTCCTTCCTGCTCATGGACGGCAGAAAGATAATAGTGGACCTTGTCGGAGTCAGGAACCTGGGTCGCCAGAGCACCCAATACCGCTTTGGCTTCCGCCCAGCTCTCGCGCTGCATGTGAAGCAAACCCAGACGCAAGCGGGCATTGAGATCCTCGGGATCCACTGCAACCATGGATTGAAGCAGTTTCAAGGCCGGCTCTGAAAGATTCGATCTCAAGTAAAGGGTCACCAGCCGTCCAGCGACCTGGGAGTCGAAACGTTCTTCGATTTGGGCCTCGTACACCTCGATCGCTTTCCGGTTGTCTCCCCGTGTCTCAAGCAAAAGTCCGATGGCCAGCGTGGCCTGACCGAATCCGGGACGGATTTCGAGTGCCTTCCGGAATGCCCGGAGCGCAGCCTCGGGATGCCCCTCGACTTGCTCGAGCTTCCCTGCGTAAAACCAAGCAGCGGCAGAATCCGGAACCTTGCGGGTGAATGCGCGAATGAAGGCAAGCGCTTCTGAAAAACGCTCCTTCTCGGCCAACACCTGGGTCTTGTAAACAGCGCCCTCGTCATTGAGAGGATCGATCTTCAGCACCTTTTCGTACTCGACCAGAGCCCGATCCAGATCGTGATTCAATGCATGAATCCCTCCGAGCATCAAACGGACATCCACCGATCGGGGGTCGCTCTTCAACGACCGCTCACACTCCTCGATTGCAAACGAGACCGAACCTTTTTTCAGATACTCCGCGGCGAGCTTGGAATGAATCAATGCTGAATCCGGGTCATGAATCAGTGCCGCACGGTACTCCTCGATGGCCCGATCGACCTTGCCATCCTGTGAATAGGCCTGCCCGAGCACAAAGTGATACTCTGCACCGTCAGTTTTACCGCTCCGCTCCCAATCTGCCTGAGCCATAGAGCGAATATTGCCATGCGCGTCATCACCAGTCAGTTCAGGCCCACGGCTGGGTGTGGCACAAGAAGCACAGAGGAGGAGCCCCAAGACAGCCCAAGGGCTGTTTTCGATTTTCCTCAGTGATTCCGGAATCCTGACTGTGTAGCCTTCCATAGGTAGGCCTCCCTTAATCCTCCTTTCGTCAGAAACCCTTGAAAACTGAAGCCTCTGGGCCCACGCCACCCGGGCGCCGAGGCTTGACTTTATCGCCCCCTGTTGATACCTAAAAGCTTGCAAAGAGGTGTTGCGCCATGTCAAAAGACGTGATACCGATGGCCCACTTCAACGTTGGAAGGACCGATCTTCGTGGAAAAGCAGGGGTAACTGAGGCTTTTCTGGAGCAGGCATCCCCGATCGAAGTGGAAACAATAACGTCAGCTAACAACCTCGGAATTCAAGAGGTAGGGGGCAGTATGAAAGAAGCAAAAGTAATCAAGCGCTACCAAAACCGCAAACTGTACGACACTCATGAGTCCAGCTATGTGACTCTCGATGAGATCGCGAAAATGATCCGCGCCGGCGAAGAAATCCGCGTGATCGACAACAAGACCAAGAACGACATCACCGCAGCTACCCTGACCCAGCTGCTGTATGAATCTGAGCGCAAAGCGAAGACCCAGCCTTCTGTGAACCTGCTGAAGACCATCATCCGCTCCGGCGATGGCTCTTTCTCCGGCTTCATCGCAGAAAAGCTCAAGGGCGAACTCGCTTCGATCGAAGCTGAAGCCGCTGCCAACGCAGCAAACGCTTCTGCCAACATCAATAACGCTCCTTTGATGAATCAGTGATCGGCTGAATCAGCAATCGTCAGCTCCCTGACGGTCTGATTCTCCCAGATGTCCGCCAAAATACCGGGTTTTACTGAGATTCCGGTTTGAGGCTTTGCTTCTTTCGAGACACCGAATACACTCTAATCATGCGCGTTAACGCGGGCTTTAGAGTCATCCTGTTGTTCATCTCGAGCACGATCGGAGTGTGTTCGGTTTCTCAAGATTCCACTGCGGCAACCCGCTTCTCCCGCGAGTCTCTCACTTACTCGCGATCCTCCCGGGACCTGCCAGAAAAGAAAAAGCGCGACATCCAGCCGGACTACGGCAAGGGGCCGTTCGCGCCAGACACCCACAATCTGTCGATCGGGGTCGGTCAGTTCTTTCTGCTTGGGAATCTGGCCAACACTTACGAGAATGCGATCGGGCCCGAGCTCAACTATACCTACGGGGTCAGCGACCTGTTCTCATTCGAGACCCACTTTGCATACCACTCCCATTCGAGCGGGAATTTTTCCGCATGGAATCTCGCTGCCGGATTGAGAGCCAATCTGATGTATTTCGACCAGCTCGTGCCGTTCGCCTCGGTCGGCCTCGGATTCTTCAATCCTTCGTTCACCTTGGCTGATTCCGCGACGGTGAGTGGCTTGCTCTTCGGCATGCAGCTCGGCACCGGTATCGATCTGATGATCAGCAACCGTGTGTTTTTCGGGGCCAAACTCATGTATCACAACATGTTCGACTCCTCGAAAAGGGATTCGAAAGGCAATTTACAATCATTGGGCGGAGCCTTCGCCTCATTCACCGTGCACACGGGACTCACCTTCTAGGAGCTTTCGTTCATGGCTATCGCATTCCAATCGGCAACCGACAAGTGGGTCAAATGCCTTTCCGGCACCGGAACGATTCGCGCTGTCGCAGTCAGTGCGACGGAGATTTCAAATCATTTGGCCGACCGTCACAACCTCACTCCCACCGGACGTAAAGCGCTGGCCGAAGCGATCGTTGCGGGCTTGATCCTCTCCTCCTACTGCAAATCGGGCGAGAAGGTGAACCTGAATATCCAGTCCTCGGGCTGGTCCCACCAGACCATCATCGACGCCAATTCCACAGGCGAAGTGCGAGGCTACGTGCTGGAGCGGGCCCCGGCCGATATCCAACTCGCGCGGAACATCGGCCCCTGGGGAATCGGACTCCTTTCTGTCCTCAGAACCAAACACGACGACGCACAACCCTATATCGGTACCGTGCCGCTGCTGACCGGACACCTGGCCAAAGACCTGACCTTTTACTGGCTCCAGTCGGAGCAGGTGAATTCAGCGGTAGGGATTGAAGTCTTCATGGAGAACGACCGGATCACCATCGCCGAGGGATTCCTGATCCAGGCCATGCCGGGCGCCACCGAAGCCGACATCAGCCTGATTGAAGAACATCTGAAAAAACTCCACCACTTCGATTCGAGCTCGGAAATCCGGAGCACTCCCACCCGGCTCCTCTCTTACTTGCTCGAGAACCAGTCGTTTCAACTCCTCGAGGAACAGCCTCTATCTCTCAAATGCCCTTGCAGTCTCGATCGGGTGAAACGCTCACTCACATTGATCGGGGTGGAAGAGCTCGAGTCCATGCTTGCTGAAAACAAGGATTTTGAAATCGATTGTGACTTCTGCTCGGAAACCTACGTGTTCAGTCCGGTCATGCTGGGTGAACTCCTTCGTGAAATGAAGTGAGGAGGCTCCGGCGTGCTGTTTTCCGGAAAACACAGTCTGATGATCGCCGCACTCCTGCTGACTCCGGGTGCAGGTGCCATTGCGATTGACTGCGACTTCCGATCCATACTCGAGAAGCATCTCAGTGACGAAACTCCGCTTGCACTCGATCTGACGCCGATCACGGCCGATCTGAAGGGCCTGGACCGGCGAGTCCTCAAGGAGATCGAAGCCGGACAGTCCTACTCCTATTACATCGACACACTCGACGAGATTCACTTTGTGAAAGGCGACCGGGTGATTCGGGGTAAAGACGGATTCTTGAGTCTGAAAGCTCCCGGCGCCGATGGAGTCCGGATCATCAAGGAATCCGGGCAGGCGGTCTTTGACCCGAAGACGAAGTCCCTTCGCTTCGAATCGAAGAGCGGATGGGACCTGACTCCGGGAGAAAGCGAAGCCCTGCTGAAGAAGCTCGAGAAGGACCGCCCCGGCCTCAGGATCCAGCGTGATAAAAATCCCCGCCTTGACCGGGGAGTCGCCGTGAACTGTCTCGAGATCATGTCGAAAAGCCGGACCGGAAAAACCTTTCTCCTCGACAACCTCGTGTCTTCGAACACGGTCGCTGCAGCGGGAATCGTGACCCAGGAGCTATCCGGCAATCACCTGCTGAGCGACCCCGAAAAAAGAAGACTGATGTATTCGGACCTTCTGGCCAACAACCTGAGCATCCTGGTGACCAGTCCGATCATCAAGAGGGTGGTGGTGTCGAATGCAGGACCGGTCCGGGACTTTGCCACACGAACCACCACGGACTATCTCACCAACGCATTGGTGAAGCGCCCCATCTACGACGCCTTTTCAAGGCCTGAAGAGGGTCAGGAGGCGGACCCCGAAAAGGAAAGCCTTGGAAAACGACTCGTCCCTTACGATACCGGGTTCAGCGTCGTCCGATTCTACCCGAAGCGGGTGCTCGACCGGGCACTGATGAACAAGATCCCGAATCTCCTTTTGAATGCCTGCCTCGAGGGGAACGAGCTCGCAGCCACCCTTGGACCGAAGATGATCCGGATCAGCGATCGATACACCTGGGGACTCATCTATCTCGGTGGAAGAAACCAGTATCTTCAAATGACCGAATGAATCGGACCCCGTAAAAAGAAACCGCCCGGAACCATCGGTCCCGGGCGGCTCATTCATTTTTCTAAATGATTTGCGCTCAGGCGCAGATCACATCATTCCGTCCATGCCGCCGTGGCCGCCTGGCATAGCCGGCATGTCTTTTTTCGGCTTCTCGGCGATCAGGGTTTCGGTGGTGAGCATCAGACTCGCAACCGAAGCGGCGTTCTGGAGAGCACAACGGCTCACCTTGGCAGGATCGATCACACCTGCGGCGAGGAGATCTTCGTAGGTCTCAGTGAGAGCGTTGAAGCCCCAAGCAGGGTTGGTGTTGTTGGTCACCTTGTCGACCACGATAGAGCCTTCGAGACCTGCGTTGAAGGAGATCTGGCGGAGCGGCTCTTCGATTGCGCGCTTCACGATGGCGATACCGGCTTGCTGCTCGGCATTGGTGCCTTTCAGGGTCTCGAGGACCTTGGAAGCACGGAGCAGAGCGGTTCCGCCGCCGGGAACGATGCCTTCTTCAACCGCTGCACGGGTTGCATTCAGGGCGTCTTCCACGCGGGCCTTCTTCTCTTTCATTTCGACTTCGGTCGCAGCACCCACATTGATGACAGCTACGCCACCGTGGAGCTTTGCAAGACGCTCTTGGAGCTTCTCACGATCGTAGTCGGAAGTGGTTTCAGCGATCTGGGCGCGGATGGTCTTGACGCGGGTCTCGACTTCGCCTTTCTTGCCTGCACCGTCCACAATGGTGGTGTTGTCTTTATCGACAGTGATCTTGCGAGCCTGGCCGAGGTCTTCCAGACGGACTTGCTCGAGCTTGTGTCCGAGATCTTCAGAGATCACGGTTCCACCGGTCAGAACAGCGAGGTCCTGGAGCATTTCCTTACGGCGATCGCCGAAGCCCGGAGCTTTCACAGCACACACATGGATGGTGCCACGGAGCTTGTTCACCACGAGAGTGGCGAGGGCTTCGCCTTCCACTTCTTCTGCGATGATCATGAGAGGCTTGTTCTTCTGCACCACTTTTTCGAGAGTGGGGAGGAGATCCTTCATGCTGCTGATTTTCTTGTCGTAGATCAGGATGAAGGGATTGTCGAGGATGGCTTCCATCTTGTCAGGGTTGGTGACGAAGTAAGGAGAGAGGTAACCACGGTCGAACTGCATGCCTTCGACCACATCGAGGGTGGTTTCGGAGGTCTTGGACTCTTCAACGGTGATCACGCCTTCTTTGCCGACTTTTTCCATCGCTTCAGCGATGATCTTGCCGATGTTCGGGTCGTTGTTGGCGGAGATGGTTCCAACCTGGGCGATCTCTTTTTGGTCCTTGATCGGCTTTGCGAGCTTCTTGAGCTCTGCGATCACGGCTTCCACGGCCTTGTCGATCCCGCGCTTGACGTCCATCGGGTTCAGTCCGGCAGCAACGATCTTCGCGCCTTCGCGGAAAATGGCCTGGGCCAGAACGGTAGCAGTGGTGGTGCCGTCGCCGGCGTCGTCATTGGTCTTGGAAGCGACTTCCCGGACCATCTGGGCGCCCATGTTCTCGAACTTGTCGGAAAGTTCGATTTCTTTGGCAACGGTCACGCCGTCCTTGGTGATGTTCGGGGCGCCGAAAGATTTTTCGATCACCACGTTGCGACCTTTCGGTCCGAGGGTCACCTTCACTGCGTCGGCGAGGATGTTCACGCCGTTCAGGATGGAGTTACGTGCTTCTTGAGAGAATTTCAGTTCTTTAGCTGACATTTGAGTCTCCTATGTTGGGGGATGATTATTGGATGATTCCGAGGATGTCTTCCTCGCGCATCATCAGGAATTCTTCGCCTTCGATCTTGATCTCGGTTCCGGAGTACTTCCCGAACAGGACCTTGTCGCCTTTTTTGACTTCGAGGGGACGTACTTTCCCGTCATCAGTCACGCGGCCGGTTCCAACAGCGATGATCTCGCCCTGGATTGGCTTCTCTTTTGCAGTGTCGGGAATGATGATCCCGCCTTTTGACTTTTCTTCTTCAACGAATCTTTTAACGAGCACTCGATCGTGCAGCGGACGTACTTCCATGGCATTGACCTCCTCAGGTTTCATTGGGTTAAACCAAAAGTTTCGATTCTGCAGGATTAAATGGTTTCGCACCCCTGATTGTCAACCGACAACCCTAAAAAAAGTCAGAAATATGCCTTTTTTGGGCAGATTTTTGACGATGTCAAAATCTGATCCCCCACAAACTCCGGCATCCGGGAAGTTTTTGCCGGATGCGGGTCAAGATTTCCCAATTTCCTACCGAAAGAGTCAACGAATACCCAATACAGAACACGGAGTGAAATCATGAAACCCATTCGCTTTGACCGCTTTACTCGGATAATCGCCCTACTGGTCGGCATCAGCACTTCCTGGACTTCTGCCGCTCCCATTCCGGGGAGCGAGGAGTTGAGCGAGGAGAATCTGTTCAAGAAGCCCGTGATCGAGATCCCCGAGTCGATCGAGCCCTTTGTCGAGGGCAAGGAAGGTGCTTCCCTCCGAGGCGGGAATCCAGACGAAAACCTCAGCTCATCTATCGGTTCCCCGCTCCTGCGGCGTGTGGGCCGACTCCATCCTTCCAAAAATTCATCCACCGAATGATTCGCCCCTTGCCTAATGCCGGGATCTGGCATAACTCTAGGGTTCCGTTTTGATCCGGAATCCGGCTTTGGGTAGGTAGCTCAGTCGGTAGAGCAATGCCCTGAAAAGGCATGTGTCGGCGGTTCGATTCCGTCCCTACCCACCACTTCCTGATCAATTCACCCTGAGTGTGCTCATTTATATGAGTCGCTGTGCCTAGGTGGCGGAATTGGTAGACGCACTCGTTTCAGGGGCGAGCGCCAAAAGCGTGCTGGTTCGAATCCAGTCCTAGGCACCATTTACTCTTCAACACACAAAAGTGACTTGAATTGGTCGCAGGTTTCAGGGACAGACGTGATGGCGCTCTCACCGCTTAATGTCCCGCCTCCCCCCACTCCCCCTTCGGTCCAATCACTGCAGTTTTCAATCTTTGAATAAGCGACATCCATCCCGGTCCAGAATGAATTGGCTACAGGTGTGATGGGATTTGTGAACCCGATGGGTGGAAAAACAGCGGTGGCGCCCGTGACACCAATCAAGGTTCCATCGCTTCTTGTGTATTGCATGAATGGCATCAATGGCCAATTGAGCGGCCCCCCCGGCAACTGAACCGAGCGCTGCCCCAGTGCAACGAGAAGGGCACGGTAGTTTCCGGTCATGGGCTTGTTCGAATCGATAGCACAAACCGCATCCGCCCCCGCAACTCCGCCCAGGTTTCCATTCCGGATGGTGGAAGTCAGGAACAGCCGCCGGCTCCCCGCTCCTGGCTGAAAGAACGGTCGCTCGGTATTCACCCAGCCCGGGGCGTTGGTTCCTCCATGAAATGCTCGGGCATCCGTGACGGCGCTCACATCCCACATCGCGATATCATGATCAAACGCGGTGGCATTATA
Source organism: Bdellovibrio sp. ZAP7 (assembly GCA_945874535.1). Taxonomy (GTDB): domain Bacteria; phylum Bdellovibrionota; class UBA1018; order UBA1018; family CAIMNF01; genus CAIMNF01. The sequence continues at coordinate 3,140 of CAMCGZ010000017.1, read as the reverse complement.
GAACATAAAAGTCATGTTGGTCACAGTACTGGTGTTGAACGGAAGGCGCTGATTGAAGCAAATCGCACCCTCGAACATGCGCGATAGATTAGTCAGCTTCTGGGTATTCCAAATCAAGTCTCGAACACCCAAATCAGGAACCCCGCAAGACGACTGCCCCTGATTGAAGGTACTGGCATCCTGAAACATTCCGGCCATTGATAACACTTCAGACACGTGCCAAGGACTGAGATTCTGGTTGAATGCGATTGCCCCATTGAACATCCGAATCATATTGTTGACATTTGATGTGTTCCAACTACTCAGGTCTTGGTTGAAAGCAGAGGCATTTTGAAACATCTCCTCCATGCTGGTCGTACTCGCAAAGTTCCACACCCCCCCCACTGCCACCATCGGTTGATTGAAAACAATGGCTCCTCCGAACATATTGGAGGTTGTGGTGACATTCGAAGTGTTCCAATTAAATGGATCTCCTCCGTTGTTAAAATTGGTCGCCCCGAGAAAAGTGCCCGCCATGCTCGTCACCGCGCTCGTATTCCAATTATTCAGACTCCGAGCGAATGCGGTCGCATTGGCGAAGGTACGATAAAGGCTCCGATTAGAAGATGTGTCCCAGATTCCAATTTGCTGATCAAATTGAGCAGCCCCGTAAAAAGTCTCGTACAAACTCTGAACGGAACCGGTACTCCAATTCCGGATGTCCTGATTGAATACCGAAGCCTGGGCAAACATCCGCCTGAATGTCGTCGCTGAAGCGGTATTCCAGGTGCTGATATTTCCGTTGAAATCTGTCGCTCCCTGGAACATGCCTTCGAAGCTAATCACTCGAGAAACGTCCCAGGCACTCATATCGGAATTGAAGGCCTTGGCATGCATGAACATGAAGGACATATCGGTGATATTCCCGGTGAACCAACCGTTCAGATTCTGATTGAAGGATTCACACCCTGCAAACATCTTTTCAGTATTGATTGCGCTATTCATTCCCCAAGCGGAAATATTTTGATTGAAGACCATCGGAGTGTAGACCGGGGTATTCAGGACAGTGAAATCGCTGATGGATGCGCTGAACATTTCAGAAAAATCCAGAACTCCGGAAACATTCCAGATCCCACCCGGCAATTCACTGATATCCCGATTGAAAGCCACCGCTCCCTTGAACATCCTCTGCATGTGCGTCGCTGAGTTGGTGTTCCACTCGGTCACGTCTCCGTTGAACAAGATGGCCCCCATGAACACCTCTGAAAATTGGGTGACAGCGCTGGTGTCGGGTGTGTCGGTCGCTGTAAATGAATTCAAATTCACTGCATTCTTGAACATGGCGCTCATCGAGTACCAGACTGTGGTTCCCCAGCGCGTGACATCCATCACCCTCTCAGGGTGGGTGGCGAACTGGAACTGATCATAGGTTCCGCTCAGGGTGATGGTCTTCAAGCCCGCGCTCGCATAGGTGTGGGTGCGATCGGAATCGACAGCGCTCGTGATCTCGCTCGAAGTCCCGTCTCCCCAATAAACTGTGAAATTGTAGGGCCGGCCGCTCACCAAGGGGAGTGTGGCGTCGGTCTGCGCATTCCAGACATACCGGAAGGTTTCACCCGGAAGACCGGTCACATTCACCGTGTTCGAGTTCACCTGCGGCGTGGTCACGGTCACTGCCTTGATTCCAACAGTAGTGGAAGTGATGGTGCACGAAGTGGACCCGATCGGGGAGGTACTCCCGCAGCTCTGGACATTTCCCACTCCGGAAATATCGAGCGTGGGCGTGATCCCGGCCATCGGATTACCGGAGGCATCGAGCAAGGTCACATTCAGGGTCGCCTGCTCAGAAGTCCCTGCAATGAACTCGCCAGCCACCACACTCAAAGTTGCGGTCGGACCCGAAGGCGTAGGCTGAACAGAAGACGAAGAACCGGAAAAATTTCCCGGCCACATTCGACCACACCCTGCAACCGCCCACATCAGCAGAAGCAGGGCCATTTTGCCCCTGTTCCGTAATTGAATCATTCCACCAAAAGCGTCGAATTCCTTTCGACTTTTTCTCTTCCCAGTTTACGGGAGGACGGAGGATTTTGCCAACAGTCCTCGATAGTTCAGCATTCCAAAACGACAGAGGGCGAAATCAAATCGAGTGGGGTCTTCAGGATCAATTCGGGCCAAGTTCCGCGTGACTTCCAGGGCTGTCATCCAGTTGGCGGTTTTCTTGCGAGTGAGCCCGAGTTTTTTTGAAATCTTGAACAGGTGGGTGTCGAGTGGAATCATGAGTTGCCTAGGAGCCAGCGAGGGTTCACCAGCCCAGAGTCCCAGATCGATTCCGTCATCCGGCCGGATCATCCACTTCAAAAACATGAGCCAGCGCTTGCAGGTGCTCCCGCCCTCGGGAGAATTCAACATGTGCCCGAAGTGCGGACCGGGAATGTGATGGAGCGCTTCGGACCATTTCCGGTACTCGGCAATCACACCCCGGAGCCCTGCCTCGATGGTGTCATCCTCTTGCCGGTGATGATGAAGAAATTGCTGTTTCAGGCTTCCGTATACCAGACAGGATCGCTGATAGAGCAGGGTCAGGTGAATGAGGTCCCGATCCACATAAATCCGGTGGCGAAAGCCCCGAAGGACTGAAGTCAGTGTCTCCTCACTCTGGTTCAAGACCCCGGGTGACTCCACCAGCTTCATTCGCCCCACCGCCTGGCGAACTGAGGCAATGATCTGCTTCACCCCCCCGAACGCAAAAAGAGCTGAAACCAGTGCGACGTATTCCTGGTCGGGAGTTCCCCGGAATTCCCGGATCACCGAGAGGGGATCCCACTCCAAGTACGAAACATCGTGATACCGCGAATAGAGATCTAGAATGACCCTTTTTTGTTCTTCGCGATTCATGCGCCCCATGTTCCCACTGTAAAAGGAATGGACACCCTCGAAAAGCCTCGACATCCTTCTCCAACCGAAAACATTGATTTTCCTAACAGAATCAAGCCTGCAGGATCTCACGCCCCTTGGCACACTCCCTGCTTTCTTCATGGGTGAGAGTAGAAGAGGGAGAGGAATATGAAATCGTTTTCATTGTTATCGATGGTCGGTCTGATGGTGCTCCTGAGTGCCTGCGGTTCCCATTCCACCCGGGATCGCACCCTCGGGCAAAG